>DIVG01000066.1:3677-115444 GCA_002422425.1 Akkermansiaceae bacterium UBA6138
TCTGGTGCGCGAAGAGGGATTTGAACCCCCGACCGCCTCGGTGTAAACGAGATGCTCTACCGCTGAGCTATTCGCGCCAAATGATGCCGGAAGCGGACCGCTCCCGTGCCGTTTCCGGGAGATTACGTCGATTTTCACCCGCTTCAAGGAAAAGTCTCGTCGCCCGCCTCCGTCGTGACAGTGTCTGCGCCGGTGAGGATGCCCTCGACCGCAAGACTGATATTGTCCCCCTTATTTCCGGTTACAATGGAATTGGTGATGACATTGCCCACGCAACTGGCGTCATTCACACGGATGCCCTGAGTTCTGTTGGCGCGAACGACCACTCGATCAAAACGATTTTCACGGCAGGCCGAATCAGCGATCTCGCGGGTTTCGGCGATGAAGATCCCCTGTTCACCATTGTCGTTGAGATAAAGGTTCCGGAACTCGTTGCCAATCGAGTCGCGCATGAAGATGCCCTGCCCGCCGTTCCCGATGAGCAGGGAATCGCTAATCACATTCCGGTTGAACTTCCAGTCGAACGAAGCCGCCGCACTCCGGTTGTCGTAGAGTTTCATCTGGGTAAAGGTGCATTCCTCGGTCTCATAGGCGGCGAGCCCGTCGAACTCGTTGTTGTAGGATTCAAAATCGCGAATCTCAATCCGGCGGCAGTGCTTCTCAAGGACGATACCGCCGGAGCGGCAGTTATGGGTAATGACATTGCTGATGGTGCTGTTCTCGGTGCCCCGCACTGTGATGCCGTTGTTTCGGATGTGAGAGAGTCCACCCTGATCGCAGGGACCGCCGCAGCATTCGAACTGCTGGGCGCCGCGATTGCCGTCGATGACGAGATTTCTCACCGCAACATTTTTGACAATCCGGGCGACGGGAGTTGCGGTGCTGCCTATGACCACGACGGAGCAGTTCGCCGAGTCGGTCAGTCGCAGGGTCGTCGCGCTGCTGATGCCGTGGAGCTCGACATTGTCCCGGTCGATGACGATAGCGGCACTGACCGGAAAAAGGACGGGGCCGAGAATCACCCGACCGCCTTCCGGCGGAAGACTGCGGATCGCGGCGTTGATGGCAAGATCGTCACCCGAGGCAAGATAGACGGTGGTCTTTTCCGTATCCGGAAGTCCGCCTGAGGCCCGACCGGAGGAGGGCGAGGACGGGTCCTGACCGCCCGCGAGATCACCTCCGGAGAAGATGAAGGGGAAGACGAGGGAACTAAGGAGGGCAGTGAGGAAGGGGCGGAATGCCATGATTTTCAGACTCTTCGGCGCGGTCATTCGCGCAGAAAAGAGGAAGCTCCGTGGCTTCCGGGGATTTGCAAGAAGACAAACGGGATCCTACGCCAAACCCGGTCGCCGCACCAACCCGGGGTCAGGGGCATCCTCCTTTCGTCTCTCGAAATATTTCCTAGTGGAAACTTGCGGGAATGCCCTGAGTTTGTGACTGTTCGAGCCACTTCCTTCGTAGTCCTTTTCCACTCCTCACTCCCGCCCCTCTCCGACACTGCCCGACAATGAGCCAGCGCCGTTCTTCCGATACCCCTGTTGCCACTCCGACCTCACGTCCGCGAAAACCGGCTTCGACTGCTAAAAAGGGAGAGGATAAACCGGCGGAGCTCGCCTGGACGGTGGATGATGCCTCCGAGACCTACGGGATCAACCACTGGGGAGCCGGCTACTACTCCATTTCGCGCCGCGGCGAGGTGGTCGTCGATCTCACCGATCGTGCGACGGGTTCACCCCACGCGGTGAGTATCCCGAAGATCCTCGACGAGCTCGATGCCCGCGGGATCAGGCCGCCGCTTCTCCTGCGATTTCCCCGCATCCTTGAGCGACGCATCGAGGAACTCTACCACGGTTTCGCCAAGGCCATCACCGATCTTGAGTATGGCGGCATGTATCGGGGGGTTTTTCCCATCAAGGTGAATCAGCAGCAGCAGGTGGCAGAGGAGGTTGCCGCCTACGGGCGACGCTTTCACTATGGTTTTGAAGTCGGGAGCAAACCCGAGCTCATTGCCGCGCTCGCCTATTTGAAGGACTCGGACGCGCTCCTTGTCTGCAACGGCTACAAGGACGAGGAGTTCATCGACCTGGCTCTCTACGGCCAGCTCATGGGGCTGCGTGTCGTCATGGTGCTGGAGATGCCGCACGAACTCGGCATCATTGAAGAGCGCTCCGCTGCCCTCGGAGTCGAGCCGGTCATCGGGGTAAGGGTGAAGCTTTCCGCCGAAGGGGCGGGCAAATGGGCGAAGTCCGGCGGCGAAAAGAGTCCTTTCGGTCTGAACCTCGCCCAGCTCGTCGAGACGGTCGAGCGCCTTCGCGAGCGGGGGCGTCTCAAGTGGCTCCAAATGCTGCACTGCCATCAGGGTTCGCAAATTCCCGACCTCACGATTATCCGTCGCGCCATCGAGGAGACGGCACGCATCTACGTCGGCCTTGTCAAAGAGGGGGCTCCCATGGGGCTCCTCAATCTCGGCGGCGGTCTTGCGGTCGATTACGACGGCTCCCGCTCGACGCGCTCGTCGAGCGCCAACTACTCCATCGAAGAGTATTGCCATAGTCTCGTCGATGCGGTGAAGTGGGTACTCGATGAAAGCGGGGTGGAGCACCCCACCCTCGTGACCGAGTCGGGCCGTGCCATGGTCGCCCACTACTCGATGCTCGCGCTCGAGATCCTCGATGTGAACCGCTTTGAGAATCGCGACGAACTCTCGGTCAACGACGGGGACAACGAGACTCTCGTGGCCCTCGCGGAGGTGGCCCGCGGCATCAATGCCGACAACCTTCTTGAATCGTTCGGCAAAGCGAACCGCCACCGCGAAGAGCTTCACGAAAACTTCCTCTCCGGTGATATCAGTCTGCGGGAACGCGCCGTGTGCGAACAGTGCTACTGGCGCGCCATGACTGACATCGCCACCGAAACGCTGAAACTGCGCTACGTGCCGGAAGAACTTCGCGACCTCTCGGGATTGCTTGCCGATCAGTATTACGGGAACTTCAGTATCTTCCAGTCTCTCGCCGACTCGTGGGCGATCGATTGTGCTTTCCCGGTGATGCCTCTGCACCGGCTCGCCGAGCGCCCCACCCGCCAGGGGGTGATCCACGACGTGACCTGTGACTGCGACGGCATGATCAAAAAGTATGTGTCCGGATCCGAGGTGATGGAGGCCCTCCCCATTCACGAGACAAGGGAGAACGAGTCCTACTTCCTCGGGATCTTTCTTGTCGGCGCGTATCAGGAGACGCTCAGCGATCTGCACAATCTCTTCGGCGACACCCACGCGGTCAGCGTCGATGTCGAGAACGGTCGTGTCAGGTTTTCCCGTGAGGTCGAGGGAGACTCCGTCGCCGACGTCCTCGAATATGTGGAGCACGACCCGAAGAAACTCGTCGACCAGTTCCGCGAACTCGCCGAGACGGCGATCACGGAAGGCCGCATCACTGCCGTGCAGCGCCGCAAGGCGCTGGAAGCCTACCGCAACGGAATGGCGGGATACACTTACTTCGAAAGCTGAGACTCATTCCGCCGCCGAAAACGGGTGCCGTTTTCCGGGNNTCTCATTTACGCCGATGGCTTCATCCGACCCGCTGCACGGCGTTACGCTTGAGACAATTTTAAGGGAGCTCGTTGAGAAAGTCGGCTGGGAAGAAATGGCCCGTCGTATCCCGATACGCTGCTTCAGCCATGAGCCGAGTGTGTCATCCAGTCTGAAATTTCTGCGCCGCACCCCTTGGGCGCGGGAGAAAGTCGAAGCGCTTTACCGCCGCGGGATTGAGAGGCCGCGCTGACGCCGCCGTCCCCTGCAGCCTCCCCGCCCGGTCAGGTCGCGTTCGCAATCCGGGCCTTACTCAAGCACCTGAATCTCGTCGTCACCGGCGCTTCCGGGGGTCGGGGTGGGAGACCCGGGGGCCACCCGCACGTGTTCCATGAGGGTTTGTTGCCCGCCGCGGGGGGTTCCGCTGAGGATGTCAGCAGTGAGGAATTGCCCTTTTCGCGCCGGACTGACCTGCACCGACGCGGCGATCGCACCCGCGTCGTCGATCACCGAGATGACCGTTCCCGGCTCAACCTGGAGATGCCGACTGGAGCGAATCAGGACAAAACCGCCTTCCGCATCGACATGGTGGATCGTGCCGACCGGGATCTTCATCGGCGGCGGTGGTGGAGGCGGTTCCCCGGTGACGGCGGGATCAGCGGCCGCGGCTTTATTCACAGGCAGCGTTTTGCATCCCGGCAGGAGGATTAAGAGGCCGGCGACAAAAACGGAGCGAAGAATGGCAGGAGAGACTTGCACGCCGTCAGCTTGGGGGATACGTCTCTCAAAATCAAGACCCGGGCCGCATATCATGAATGTCTTTGTCTACGGCACCCTCCTCGTCCCGAAAATCTGGAACGCGGTGACCGCCTCTCCAAATCTCGTCTCGCATCCGGCGGTCTTGACGGGCTACACAAATTTCCGCGTTCGGAACGCCGTTTACCCCGGCATCGTAAAGGTCGCCGACCCGCGCGCCGCCGTGAACGGGCGTGTCTTTTGCGATATCTCCGACCGCGCGATACAGCGGCTCGATGCTTACGAGGACACCTTTTACGCGAGAGAGACCCGGACCGTGTGCCTCCCCGATGGAAGTGAACTCGGGGCGGAGGTTTATTGTGTTCCGGAGGAGAAAGCCGCCGCGATCCTCAGCGACGAACCCTGGACCCTCGCCTGGTTTGAAAGACATGCCCTCGACGACTTCTGGGCGGCGACCTTCGGTCGATAAACCGCTAATCGTTCCGCAGGCCCTCGCGGAGCTCCCGCCATTCGCCCCGGAGAATGTAGACGGGTGCGAGCCCCATGAGTTCGCGCAGGCGCTCGCCGACCTCGCTGCTGCGAGTGCAGGCGTCGCCGTCACAGTAGACGATGACAGGGCGATCGAGGAGGGATTGAAATGCCTCCTGGTTGTTAAAAAGCAGTTCGCCCCACTCCTCGGGATTGAGAAGAACGGCACCGGGAAGATGATCCGCCTCGTAGCTGGCGCGGCTGCGTGCATCGATCCAGAAGACTTCGCCTTCCGCCATCAGCTTTCGCGCTTCGTCCGGCGAGATCGCCCATCTCAGCTCCGCCGGGTTCCTTACTTCGAACCAGGGAGGACGCTGCGGATGAAACACCGCCGCCGCCGCCCCCGCCGCTGCGGCGAGAGAGAGGATGATGGCGGCCTGCTTCCAAGCGTTCATGTTGTCACTGGATCGAAAAATAAGCGATCGGGTTGGCGTAGGACTCGACCTCGCAGTCGGTCTCAAGTCTCACCATGCCGAGAAGACTGCTCGCCGTCGACGCGGGGGTGAGTTCAATGTGATAAAGACGGCCCTTTTCCACCTCAACAAGCTCGGAGGTGACTTCAGGGCGTCGGCTCTCGGCGCGAAGGACGTGGACAGGTTCATCGCGCACGACCCGGAAGGTAACGGTCTTTTTGACGGGCTCACTTCCCAGGGCCCACGTCGTCATCTGCTCCTCGATCAGATAGACAGGCTCGACTTCGATACGGGTGGTGAGAAAAACGGGCAGATCCTGCTGCCCGGTGAAGACGGAGATCTTCCGCTCGGAAGTGCCGTTTAACTTCGTAATGTCGAAAAGCCCGGTGATCTTTGCCCTTTCTCCCCCAGGGATGGGATCCTGATCGATCGAAACCTCAAGGCATTCGCATCCGCTCTCAAGCTTGAGGATACGGAGAGGAACCGGGGCAGTGTTCTCAACCGTAAAGACGACTTCGATCTGTTGCTCCCCCGCCCGGGCGCGAACGGTACGTGCGACCGGATTAAAGATCAAGTCACCAACCTGACGAGGGCCTTCGACGATTCCGGCCCCGTCTTCTCCCGCAGCCAAATCAGGCGCGGGTGCGGCGGCATCCGCGTTTTTCTGCATGGCTTTGTCAGGAGAAGAGTTACTCTCCGACGGGGGGAACCACTGGTAAATCATGAAATAAATGATAACACCGGTGACTGAAACAAAGAGCCACGAGGGGAAGGTGTATCTCGCAATCCTGCGGTGTTTTTCGAAATTACCGCGAAGAGCAGCCACGACGAGGAGGATGATGAAAGGCAGGTTCACCACCGCGAGGATGATGTGGGGGACAAGGATCGTGAGGTAGAGGCGCCTCGCCAGCGGATATTCCTTCGGGAACTCGGTGTGCCCGACCCCGTAGTGGTAGGTGAGGTAGCAGGCGAGGAAAACGGCCGAGGTGAGCAAAGCCCCGATCATGACGTTGCGATGGGCGGTTTTGCGTCCCGACTTGATGAGGATGACCCCGGTGATGAGGAGCACGGTGCTGAGCGAGTTCAGCACCGCATTGATCGGCGGGAAAATCTCGTAGTTGATGGCGGCGAGAAGTGGATTCATGGGAAACGCGGGAGCGGGAGGGTTACTGGAAGTCGGCGAGTTTCAGCTTCGGGTTGAGCACCATCTTGAGGTCGCGACGGAGGCGCTGGAATTCGACGTCGGATCGCTGGAGATTCAAAACATCATAATAGCCGCGGATGTTCGCGTCGCCATCGACGATAGCGAGACGCTGATCGTGCGCGTAGGGACCCTGCGTCGCGACGAGGGCGGGATCGGTGATCTCTTCCGTGGCGTAGAACTTGAATTTCGAGATCATGTATTTAGCGAAGGCTTCGGGATCTCCGGTGAGAAACCACCAGTCGGGGGAATCGACCCCCTTTTCCTTCACCCAGGCATCCATCTTTTCAGGGGTGTCCCCTGCGGGATTGACGCTGATGGAAACGAGACGGAACTGGGGATCGTCGCCGAACTCCTCCTCGAGCATCTTCATGATCGCGGCAAGACCGAGGCACCCGGCAGGACAATCGGTATACTGGTAGCCGGCTACGTAGACCTTGCCCCGCAACTGACCGAGAGACACTTTCTCCCCCGTGCGGTTGACTGCCTCAAGATCGGTTTCGAGGCGGGCGATGTGGGGAGGACGCCAGTTTTCCATCTCATAGCCACGACGGGCGAGATAGGCACGGGTCACAAAGACCGAACCGAAGGCGATAATGAGGCATACGCCGATGATGGATCCCCACCAGGCGATGAGCTTGTTTCGAATCTCGTTTGCGTCGGGTTCCATCGTCTGAGGGGGTTGCATGTCAGGGAGCCGCGGCGCGCCACGCCAGGTAACTCGTGAGCATCATGAGCGGCAGATACAGAAGCGTGTAGAAAAAAAGGCGGCGGGCATCGTCACGTTTTCCGCTTTTCAAAAAACGCAGCGAGAGAAGGACCATGAGCAGGCCGAGGAGGCCGCCGCCCACCGCGCCCCATCCCGCCATAGAGCCGGTGACGAAAGGAAAGGCGATCGAAAGGACGGTCAGAATGATCGAGTAAAACAGGGCGATCCGGGCGGTCCTCCGACCGCTTTCATCCTCATTCGACCACATGTTGAACCCGCCCCGGAGATACTCTTCACGATACATCCAGTTGATTGCGGCAAAGTGGGGCAACTGCCAGAGAAAGAGCAGTCCGAAGAGAAAGGCAGCTCCGGCGCTGAGGATCCCCTGCCCCCCGGCCAGCCAGCCGATGAGCGGAGGGAGAGCCCCCGAGACGCCGCCGACGAGGGTGTTGGCGGACGAGACCCGCTTCATCGGCGTGTAAATGAAGAGATACGTGAGCAGGGTCGCGCCAGCCATGACCGAGGCACCGGTATTGACTTTGACGCCGAGATGGATGAGCCCGAAAGCACAGAGGAGCCAGCCAAGAAGGAAAGCAGCCGGCTTCGGCATGCGGTTCGCCGGGAGGGGGCGGTCCGAGGTGCGGACCATGCGCCGGTCGGAATCCACTTCCATGAGCTGGTTAAAAACCGACGCCCCTGCCGCCGCTAAGGTGGTGCCGAAAACCATGTGGAGGAAAATGGCCCGGGAGAAGGTATCGAGCCCCTTGGTCGCAATGAAGTAACCAAAGCAAGCCGTCATCACAACGAGGACACTGAGGCGTGCTTTCGTTAAGGCAAAGAGGTCAACCTGCAGTTGCCGCAGGATGCCTGTCGCCTCATTTTGCCCTTCAGTTGCTTGCCCTTCAGCCATATCGTCCGTGGTTCGGAAGGACCTTACGCTCTCCTTCACGATTTGGCGAGAGCGGCATCGGACGATTTGCCCCGAATCGCCTTCACCGCAAAAACGAAGGCGAAAGCGAGGATGGCGAGGCCGTTGAGCACATGGACGTTCGTGATCCAGAAGCTCTTTTCCGTCCCGATGACCGAGAGTCCCAGCACGATCTGTCCGACCAGCAGGGATAGCAGGACGAGGGCGTGACGCCCGGCAGCGGCATCGACGCGGGCTGACTTCACCTTGAGGCGCAGGACCATTCCGACGACGAAGAGGAAAAGACAGACCGCAGTGAACTTGTGGAGAAAGAGCATCGCGATCATCGGGTCATCGAACGAGGGGATCCACTGGCCCTGAGTGAGAAAAAGGTCGTCATCAGCGAGGGCGTGGCGGTGAAAATGCCGCATCGAGGCCCCGAAGACGAGCTGCATCCCAACGAGGGCGACAAGCCCGATTCCGGCAACCTTGAGAAAACGAGGCTCGGTTCCGGGGGTGAGGTAGCCATTTCCCTGCCACTCTTTTCCCGCGACCATCACGATAAGGATAAGGACACAGAAGAAAGCCTGGGCAAAGCACCCGTGCACCACGGCGAAGGCATTCGAGATCTCGGTAACCCGCAGACCGCCGAAGATGGCCTGGGTCGTGACCATGAGCAGGGCCAGGGCGGTGAGCCTCTGCAGCAGAGTCCAGCCCCGACGGGCCCAGCTCCAGACGAGCCATCCGATCGGAAGGGCGGCGAGAGCCAGACCGAGGAAGACCCATCTCTGTTTCAACGCCGCGTCGAAACGCTCATTTCCCGCCGCGATGAAGACGCCTAGGACAACCGCCATCGTCACGACGAGGAGAACGACTTCGAGGGCCTGCCTCCACGAACGCACATAGGCCCAGCAAAAGAGCGTCAGCACCAGCACGCCGACGAGTTTGGCGAGGAGCCGGTGACTGTGTTCAAGAAAGGGAATCATGTGCTCGAGCCATCCCGGCGGATTGAACGATCCCAGGCTTAGCGGCCAGTCGGTAAAGACCATGCCGGCCTGTTTTGTCGTCGTGGCCGCGCCCCACCAAACAAGAAGAATGGCGACGAAGACGACGATTTTAGCGAAGAGACGAAAAGGTCTGCTGGCGGGGGTATGACAGATCATCTGAAATTGAATACGCTGGCGAATGGTTCGCCGACATCTCTACCTTTAACAAAAAAGGCGGATCGCGCCGCCGCGTCCGCCCGTTCGATCATCCGGTTTGGCCGGCCTCTATTTTTTCGGAAGGAGCGGGGTCTGCCCGGCATACCAGGTGTCGAACTCCTCGCTGCTGACGGCTTTGACATAGGCCACCATCTGCGCGTGACCGGCTCCGCAGAGCTGGGCGCAGACGATGTTCCACTCACCCTCTTTATCAGGGACGAACCACATCGGAATTTCCGATCCCGGAATCGCATCCTGCTGACTGAACATGGGGACGATGGCGAGTCCGTGAATGACGTCCTTGGAAGTGACCTGGATCACGACGGGACGCCCCACGGGAACGACAAGTTCGTTGATCGAGACAAAATCATCGGCGGCATTCGGATCCTCCTCGACAAGGCCGACAGAGTTCGCCCCGCTGTAGCGCTCGTGCGAGGTCAAACCGACCATGTTGTCAGCCCCGGCGTAATGGAAGGTCCAGCGATACTGTTCGCCGACGGCACGGAGGTTAACGACACCGTCACCGGTGGGCCGTTCCTTGGCGTCAGAGCGCGTCGCCCAGAGCGGGAAGGCAAATCCAAGGAGAAGAACGACCTCGACGATCACCACCCCCACCTCAACGTGGGTCGAGAAGTGGGAGGTGACCCCGTGGTAGCTCGCGTTCGGGTTTTTCTTGCGACGGAACTTGTAGAGGATAACCGCGAGAAAGGCCGTCCACCCCACAAAAAGAATGGCCATAAACCAGTGAATGAGCGCCAGCATGTGGTTCCCCACGTGGCCGTGCCTCGATGCCACTTCGTGCATCCCTGTAATCTCATTAATCCACTCGATCATATCTCAGTAATAGTATTTAAGCCGGTCACCCGCTCGTGAACCGGACAGGTTTTCAAGGGGCCTGCTCTCCGGCGGCGTCTTCCGCGGCCACCCTCCCGGACCGCTTCACAAGGTAAATGATGAAAGCAAAGAACGAGGCGAGCACAGCAAAGAGGATCACCAGCATGACCCCGATCGCGGTGTTCGCGGCCATGAGACCCTGACCCGAGACACCGCTCATGCACATGGGACAGGCGAGGAAAAAGTCGAATAGAGGGGTCGTGTTCATCAGTCGGTGATTACGACGGTCACAGGACCATCGTCCTGATCTTTTTGAAAAATCGAATGCCGTAGAACAGCATCACAAACCCGCCGGCGACGCTGGCCCATCCCATCGGTTGAAACATCCCGGGAAGCCCCGCAACGAGAAGGCACCAGGCCCCGAAGCCCCAGAGAAAGAGGGTCGAGATGGTGACAAAAGCGATATGAAAGTATTTCAAGGACATGAGGTCAGCGGGATCGGTGGTTCACCTGGGCCGGTCGTTCGTGAGCCAACCCCCGGTCGACTCGAAGGTGTCATATTGCTCCACAATGGGATCCATGTCGGCAAAGATCGTCAGAACCAAGAGTCCGAAGGCAAAAAGAC
The DNA here is from genome assembly GCA_002422425.1 of Akkermansiaceae bacterium UBA6138. Taxonomy (GTDB): domain Bacteria; phylum Verrucomicrobiota; class Verrucomicrobiia; order Verrucomicrobiales; family DEV007; genus Arctic95D-9. The sequence continues at coordinate 14,382 of DIVG01000066.1, forward strand.
AGGTAAAGAGGAGCAATTTGTAGATCAACCCACGCTCGTGGTTCAGGTGCATGAAGATGAGGGCGACCAGACTTGCCTTGGTCGTGGCAACGGCTAGACCGATCACAAAGTCACCAGGGGTCGGGCCGGGAGGGCCGACATCGAGAGGCGGGAAGAGCCCCAGCGCCACCGTGATGCAGGTGAAAACACCGAGGGCAATCCCTACCTTTGCGTAGGTCTTTTTCGTCTTGCTATAGTCGTGGGTCGCTTCAGCCATGGCCTTGGAATCGTGAATAAAAATCAGTCGGGATCGGGATAATCAGAGGAGATACATGATCGGGAAGAGGAAAATCCAGATCAGGTCAACAAAGTGCCAGAAGAGACCGCCGACTTCGACCCGGTTCGCAAGGTGTTCGGGGTTCTTGAGATAGAGCTTCTTCCCGAAAACCACGAAAAAGAGAAGCACGAGCGCCCCGCCGATCACGTGAAGGCCGTGAAGCGCGGTCATCGTGAAATAGATCGCGTAATAGTTCCCGTAGCGCGGGCCGTGGTTGCCCATGAACTTGATCTGATCCCGGGGAATCTCAAGATGACGGGAGGGACCGTGTTCCCCCTCTCCTCCGATCGAACCCGCCGTGAGAACCGGTTCGCTGGTGTGAACGGAGGCATGTTTGTCCTTTTCCGCGTGCCCGTCGGCGGCAACGTGAATGTAATGCACGTTGAGGAAACGCCCGCGCAGCATCTTCTCGGGAACCACTTCCCCGCGCTTCTCATAATAGGCCAGCATCTCCTGATACTTCTGGGTTTGCTGGGTGAAAAAACTCTGCTTCGCGGCGTCATCGTTGATAACATTCCAGACGACTGACTCGCGCTGCTTCTGGGGCAGGACCAGCTGCATATCGACCTCGTGAACCTCGAAAACGACGTGATCGGCGACGAGTTTGCCCTCAACTTTGACACCATCGCGGTAGTTCAGGGAAGTCTCATTGTGGCCGACGATCTTGCGAGGACTGCCGTGCAAGGCAAAGGGGGCCGACGCCGTCACCGTGGCCGTCCCCTTCACCGAAACCGGTTTCGGATTGGCTACCCCGGAGGCGATCTCACCGCGATAGCGCTTGCGATCCTCGGCGAGAGCCTGCGAGAAAGCGCGACGATTGTCGTGGAACCACGATCTGAAAGCCGCAGCGGTCTTAAGCTCAGTGCCGACAGCTCCCTCGGGACCGTCCGTCACCGTGAAGGCGGGGAATTCCTTGCTGTCGAGGTCTTTCAAAACGGCCGGCAGGGCCGCCTGCAGACTGAAGGTGATTTTCTCCCCGTCGAAACGCACCTGATCGGTCTTATCGAGGATGACCCCCTCCATGACCGAATTATCGATGAGCTTGACACCGTGGTGGTGATTCAGCTTGCTGTTGTATTCAACCATCTTCAGGCACATGAAGACGACCGCGCAGGCGACCACAAAATACATCCAAATCTGATACCGTCTCCAGTTGCGTTCCTTCAGCGAAACCCAGGCGAAGACCACACCGACACTCGAAGCAATCAGAACGACGGTGTTAATCGCCCCGAGCCAGACAAAACTCTTGTGGACGCTGACGCCCCAGGGCCATGGATTATCGACGCCATCCTGCACCCCGAGGCGCAGAAAGACGTAGGCCGAAAAAAGGCCGCCGAACAACATCACCTCGGAGGCGAGGAAGAGCCACACGCCGAGTTTGGCATTGTAGAGACCGGTGTCACGCCGCGGCGTCACTTCGTAGGGGATTTCCATGATCCTGAATTTTTATCGCTGAATAATTACACTCTGTTTCCACTCCCTCGCGGCCCTTAATGAGAACCGGACGGGTTTGCTGACGTCTCGCCGGGACCCGGCACCGCTGCTCCGACCGAGGAAGGATCGCTCTCAAACTGGGGGGAGAAATCCCTGGGGGCACCGGGGACGCTGTATTCGTAGGCCCCCCGATAGGCGACCGGCTCGACGAGGAAGTTCCCGTGCGGCGGCGGAGTCGGAGTCGCCCACTCAAGCGTCGTGGCATCCCAGGGGTTGTCACTCGTCACCTTCTTACCGATGAAGACGCTGATAAACAAATTAATAATGAACGGCACCTGGAAAACCGCGAGAAGCCAGGCGGAGCCGGAGGTAACGATGTTGAGGTCTATCATTCGCAGAGGCGCATCCGCCGGGATGACGTGAAGTAACTCGGCGAGGTTTGCCATAAAGCTATTCGGCTCGGCGAAGACCTGATTCGAAATCTGCTCGTAAGCCTTGCCCCCGTCGAAAGCACGACGGTGGAACCCGGCCATACCCTGGAAAAACATGGGAGCAAAGATCCCGTTCATGAAAATCAGAGACGGCCAGAAATGGAGGTGGCCGAGACGGGTGCTCATCATGCGGCCGGTGATCTTGGGGAACCAGTGATAAATTCCCGCAAAGAGACCGAAGATGGTGCCGGGAGCGACCACATAGTGGAAGTGGCCGATCACGTAGTAAGTGTCGTGCAGGTGCAGATCAGGGAGACTGAAGGCCAGCGGCAGGCCGGTCAGTCCCCCGATTCCGAACATGGGGATGAAAGCCGTTGCGAACAGCATCGGAACATTAAACCGGATCGAACCGCCCCACATCGAAATGAGGAGCGAGGTGATAAGGATAACCGAGGGCACCGAAATGAGGACCGTTGTCGTCTGAAAGAAGGTCGAGATCGCCGGACCCATTCCCGTGATATACATGTGGTGCGCCCAGACAATGAAAGCGAGGAAGCCGAGGACCATGACCGCATAGACCATCGTTTTGTAACCCCAGAGCGGCTTGCGGGTGTTGCACGGAATGATCTCGGCCACGATCGCGAGCGCGGGGAGAATGAGAACATACACCTCCGGGTGCGCGAGGAACCAGAAAAGGTGCTGATAAAGCAGCGGACTGCCACCCCCGGCCGCGTCAAAAGACATGCCGCTGACATTGAGTCCTGTCGGCACGAAGAAACTGGTGCCAGCAAGCCTGTCCATGAGCTGCATGATCGCCGCGACTTCCAGCGGGGGGAAAGCGAGAAGAAGAAGAAAGCCCGTCACCAGCATCGCCCAGACAAAGAAGGGAAGGCGCATCCAGGTCATGCCGCGGCAGCGCAGGTTGATAATCGTGCAGATGAAGTTCACCGCCCCGAGGAGGGATGAGGTAATAAGCAGGGCCATGCCCACAAGCCACTGCGTCTGGCCGGTCCAGAATAGATCGCCGTAGTGAAGATCCGTCGTCGTGGCGAGAGGTGAATAATTGGTCCAGCCCGCCTTAGCTGCCCCCGAAGGCAGGAAAAAGCTCACGAACATGAGGGCCCCACCAAGGAGGTAGAGCCAGTAACTCGCCATGTTGAGGCGGGGGAAAGCCATGTCCGGAGCCCCAATCTGGAGCGGGGTCACATAGTTGCCGAAGGCCCCGAAGGCGAGCGGCACGATCCCCAGGAACACCATGATCGTCCCGTGCATCGCCCCGAACATGTTATAGAGGTCACCGGTCACTTTACCGCCGTCGTCGAGCCAGGCCTGAAACCAGGGCCAGTCCGCGAGGAGCGGAACCGCGCGATCCGGGTAAGCGATGCTCCACCGCATCACCATCATGAGGAAAAAACCGAAGGCCAGAAAAACGAGCGAAGTAAAACCATACTGCAGCCCGATGACCTTGTGATCGGTCGAGAAGATATACTTCTTCCAGAAGGGCTCGTAATGCTCGTGGTGATCGCCCTCACCGTGGGTTTCCGCGTGCGTGTGTTCTGCTGCTGAGCTCATACCTGTAATTCAAAAATTTGTCTTCGGACCGAAGAGTCCAGTCACCAAGTTTCAATCCACCCCCGTTGCGGAGGCCGGAACCACTGCCCTACGGTAGCGGCTCCCCTGTCTGTAAGTCAACCCGGGCCCCGGAAAGGGCCGCGTCTGCGGGAATAGCGAGCAACTCGGCCTCCGTGTAGGGAGCCGCCTGGCCACTGAACTCGTCCCGTGCCGCTTTGATCATCTCGGTAGTTACTACGCCATCCTCGCCCTCAGGGAAACTGCCGAATTCGCGACGGATGTAGGTGAGGACCTGTGCGATTTTATCGTCGCTGAGGGTGCTCCAGGCAGGCATCAGCTGATTGTAGGACTGCCCGGCGACCTTGAAAGGACCGTTTGCCCCGTGGAGGAGAATCGCACCAAGTCTTTTGGTCCCTCCGTCAACCCACTCGGACCCCACCAGCGGAGGGAACTGGCCGGCGATGCCGAGACCGGAAGCCTGGTGACAGGCGATGCAGTTCGCGTAGACTTTTTTGCCGTCGCTCATCCACTGATCGATCCATGCCGCCTTGGCAGCTGTCTCCTCGGCTCCGGAAAGGCTCGGACGCGGTTCCGGGACGTAGTGACTGCTGATGTAAATACTCGAATTGAAACCGTTGCTCGTGCTGAAGAGGTGACCTCCCCCGAAGATGAGAATGAGAGCACTGATGACGAGGACGGAGACTCCCACAGTTCCGCGCTCACCGGGATGGAGCGGGGTCTCGCGCCGCACCGCGTCGTGCAGATCCACGGCACTCACCGTGCCCTGCCGGTAGTCGATATTCTTACTGTCTGGGGTATCCATCTGGATTTTCCTTATCTCTTACGAATTTACGTTCAACGCCCGCTCAGGACGCGCGCGGGGAGCGCCTGATCCTTTTTCAACGACAACAAATAATCGACGAGAGCCTCTGCTTCAGGGGTCGGAACCAGCCCGGATCCGTAGGGCGACTGCCTGTAGAGATGACGGTAAGCAGGCATGCCGCTGTCGGGATCAAAACTTTTCGGGTCACTGAGGTGACGATGCATCAACTCACGCGTGGTAATACGATGGCCGACGTTCGAAAGATCCTGTCCGATGCGCTGGTAGCCGAGAAGTGCGAAGTCCTCCATGACGTAGTCCATCGGCTGGGTCTCGCGGGCCAGACCTTCCGCCTCGCGACCACCCCAGCCCGGACGCCACATGTCCGGCCCGGCGTAGGTCGGGCGCACCATCTGCGTGTGACAATAGGCACAGCCTTCGGCAGCGTAGATCTGACGCCCGTAATCGCTCGCTCCGTGACGGAGGAATGATTTGTCCGGATAGGCGAGCACGCCACCCTCCATTTCCTCATCCGCCCCGTAGGCCACCGGCTCCGCATTGGATGCTCCGATAAAAGGGATGACGATGAGAAAGAGCCACGGAAGCAGGAAGGAAAGGCCAAGAGCGCCAAGCAGTTTCCAGAAATTGTTCGAGTTCATGAAAAAATTATCGTAGGAGCTGCCCTCTCATTGAATGCCAACGACCTCGCGAGCGCTCGAAGCCTCGCCGGGTTCCTTGTGCAGGAGAGTAGCCCCCTCCGTTTTTCTCCCTTTCCCGAGGAACATGAGCCCCAGCTGAGTGAGGAACAGCAAATTCGAAAACGAAATGAGGAGCCAGGCAATGGCGCGCCCGACGACGTAGGCGGAGGAATTGACGAAAGAGGCGGAGAAAACCTGGTTCCACTGCGCCAGATTACCACCCTGAGCGATTCCGCCAACAAGCATGGTCACCACCATCGTGAGGATGCCGTAGGTGCTGAACCAGAAATGCGTCCTGATTCGCGACCCCGAGGGCCACTCGGCCCCGGTGATGCGCGGCACGATAAAGTAGATCGCCCCGAACATCGTCATCGAGAAAAAGCCGTAAAAGGCGAGCGTATCGATCCCGACGAGGAAATGACTGAACTGAAGGTTCTTCCCGAAGACAAAAGTCGAACTCATCGCCGAGAGGACGGCGTAAAGAGCAAGCATGAGCATCCCCAGCATCGTAAACCGAAGCGAAGGGCTGTATTCCCAGAGCTTCGTGCAGCCCTTGAGCGTGAGCATGAGGTTGGCGACGGTGGCGACAATCGCGAGGAGAATAAAGATGGCCGCCGCACCACTCACCGCAGGCATCCAGGCCGGGAAGGGACCGCCCATGTAACGCGAGAAGCCCGTCCAACCGGCGAGAACCGCGAGGAGCCAGAAACTCGCCTGGGCGAGCGGGTAGCTGTAAATGGCCCTACCGGAAATCTTGGGGATAATGTAATACGCCACCGCCAGCGCCACCGGAGCCATCCAGAAATAAATCAGGTTCGAGATATACCAGGCGTTCGCCCCGGCCCCCATCACCGGAGCCGTCCCCTTGTTAATGATGAGATTGGCGGTGATAAAAATCCACGGGAACCAGACCGCTGCCCCGATGAGGTAGAGCTCGGAAACATAGAAGAGAGTGTTGCGGCGCGAATGAAACATCGGGATCACCCAAACCACCATACACCCGTAGGAAACGGCGAGGACAGGCCAGAGCCAGGCCGGGAAATCGAGGAGCGGGATCGAGCGACTCGCGCCGAACCAGATACTGCCGACAGCAACAATTACCCCGAGATTCCACAGATGGCCGAAGACAATCAGGGCCACCGGATGCTGCACCCGGGACCGGGTGAGGCGAGCCATCAGCCAGAGCATCACCCCGATGCCCGCCTGCATCGCCCACCCGTAAACGAGCGCGTTAAAGTGCACCGGGAAAAGGCGCCCGTAGCCCATGAAGGGGCAGGCGTCCCAGAGACCGGGAACTCGAAGCTTGAGCGAGCTAACAAAACCCATCACCGTCGCAAAGAGGAGCCAGGCGGCGGCACTCGTGAAGAAAAACATCACAGGATACCGCGCCGAACGGTCGATCGCGGCGCGCTCGTTCAAATCCTCTGGTGTCGGTTGTGGCACTGTCATAAAATTCTGGAGATCTCTTCTCGATATTCAACCGCCTACTGCACAGGAGCGGGAGTGGCCGGTGCGGGAGTGGCCGGTGCGGCAGGTGCCGGTGCCTCGACCGGTGCCGATGCCGGTGCCGGTGCCTCGACCGGCGCGGCGGGCTGCTCCATTTGCTTGAGGAATGTCGGCGAACCGGGCACCACGATCGGCGTGGCTTCCGCTTTCGGAGCCGACTTGACGAGCGCTTCGAGAGCGGCATCGACCTTCGCCTGATCGACAAGGAGGGACTGCGCCTTCTCGATTTCTTCAAGATTGGCCCAGCGCTGTGCGGTCACTTCGGGGCTGAAATCACCCATGTAAGCCCGGTCCTCCAGCGATTCCCTGCCGACGTAACCGGAAAGAATCAGAACGAGAAAACCGAAGACCGCGAAGATCCCCAGGGTTCCCAGAACCAGTTTCGGCTTTGAACAGCAGGTGTAGCTCGAATCACTCATGAAATAGATAGTTAGCGCCGATGAATCAGTTCACCACATTCAACGACTCATCGAGGCGCGGATCGCGGCAGGGAAAGAGGCTCGCGGACGAAAGTTGCTTGAGAAGGAAGAAGCCGAAAATGCCGGCAACGCTGACAAAGGCGAGGACGTCAAAGACCCAGGCTCCCGGAATCGTCATGGCGATATTCGCCTCGCCCAGATGGGCGGTCAGAGACGGCCCGCGCTCGGGGATGATAATCCAGTATATATCCAGCGCATGCATGACAAGATTCCAGATAGCGACGCAGGAAATCACGAGAGGGAGCTTTTTCACCTTCTGCACGAGAAGAACCGTGAAGGGGACAAAGAAGTGGCCGATGACGAGGAACGCGATCGTGTAGGTATTCCAGAAAGCGGTGTTCCGCGTGAGATAGAACTTTGTCTCCTCAGTGATGTTCGCATACCAGATCAGGAAGAACTGCGAGAAAGCGATGTAGGCCCAGAAGATCACGAAGGCGAGCATCAGTTTACCCATGAGATGGTAGTGCTCGAGGGTCACGACATCGCGGAGATAACCCGCCCGACGCAACGCCGTAACAAGAAGAATGAGAACCCCCATCGAGTTGAGGGCGGCTCCGGCGAAGAGGTAGACACCCCACATCGTGGAAAACCAGGTGTAGTCGAGGGCCATGAGCCAGTCGAAGACAAGAAAGGTCCAGGCCGTCGCAAAGAAGGGAAGAAAACCGCAGCTGGCGCGCCGCATCCAGCGGAACCACCGGGGATCCCCGTCCTTGTCGAGACGGATCGACCAACCCCGCAGGATGTAGGCGATCGCGGTGAGGACGACGAGGTAGAAGATCTGACGTATCCACCAGAAAGTCTCGTTAAGGTAGCCGCGTTTCGCGAAAAGCAGCGCGGCCCCGTCGAGGAAATGCTTATCGACAAGGGTGGCATGCGCCCCCTCGGGGGAGAGGTCCTCCTTCGCCAGTTTGTAAGCCTTCGATTCAAGAGCGAGGATATTTTTCTCAAGATGAGCGCGGTGACCGGGACTCGGCGAGGCGACCCCGGCGAGATCTTTCCTGGCCTGCTCCACCGCCGCCTGCGCCCCCGTGATCACGGCGGTGCGCTCGGCGATGTAACCATCTTTTTCCGCCGCAGCGGCTTCATTTGCCGCGACGAGGACCGCCTCACGCTTCGGGAACCACTCCCAGAGGGCGTCGCGGAACCCGAAGAAAGAAAAGAAAAGCGGCACGGCGAGAATAAAAATAAAAGGAATAAGGCTGGCGAGATTCTCCATGAGCCGCCGGATCACGGTGCCCCAGCCCGAATTGCTGGCGTGGTGGAGCAACGTCCAGAAAAGCCCGCCCACCGCAAGCGAGAGGAAAAAAATCACCGCAAAGAGCCAGCTGTAACCCATCGCGCCGGCCTTTTCGGGCATGGCGAAACGAAGAAGGAAAAAGAGCAGCATGCCGCCGAATCCCACTGCAAAACACACGAGCTTGAGCAGGGTCGGGGATTTGAAAAATTCCCCGTCCTTGTAGTCGTCGCCGTCTTTAAGTCCCGCCATAAGTCTTCCGATTAGTAAAATGATATCAGTTTCCGGCAACCGCCTGAAGGCCGCGGAGGTAGGCCGTGATCGCCCAGCGGTCACGGACCGAGGTCACGCCGTTGTAAGGACCCATAAGCCCCTTGCCGTGACTGATCGTCCAGAAAATTTGTCCCTCGGGCATGTCCCTGACTCTCGCATCGATAAGATTTGCGGTCGGGGGGATCGCCCAGTATTTCGACACAACCCCGGCTCCATTGCCCGAATCACCGTGACACGGAGCGCAGGTGATCCGGTAACGCTCGCGGCCCCGTTCCAGAAAAGCCGCGTCCATTGTCAGCTCACCGGGAAATCCTTTGCCGTAGAAATCGCCGAAAAGACCCGTGTTGAGATAATCGGATCCCCTGCTGAAATCGAGATCGGTCCTTCCGACCCCTTCGCCGGAGACAGGAAACTTGAAACCCAGTGGCTCGGTTCCCTCAACCGGAACCCGGGCACCCTGACCGTTCTCGAAAAAGTCACTCGGCTTCTGCGCCTTCACTTTATACTGATTATCCATGTCGGGAAACAGCATGAAGGGCGGCGAGGAAAATTTCGCTCCGCGAGGGCCGAGGGCGTAGACCGTTGCCACGACCGCGATTGCTAAAATAAGAAAAAACCAACGCATTCCAGTTTCCGGTTCAGTAGTTTACCTCTTCAATTTTACCGGCGCCGATTTCCTCGAGCAGCTGCCTCGTGCCCTCGTGTTTGAACTTGGGGTCGCGGGACTCGATCACCAGGAGAAAGCCGTCGTTAGAGAACCTGGAGAAGAGCGCCGAGTTAAAGAGCGGGTGATTCCATCGCGGCAGCATGATGAGACCCAGAAGACCGAAAAGGGTCGCAAAGGCCGCGAGGAGGATCGTCAGTTCAAAAGTCACCGGAAAGAAAGCCGGAAGGGTGAAGATGTTGACGGGCTTGTCCTGCACGACGGTCGGGTAAAGACTCACCTGGGTGAAGAATTGAAGAAAGAGGGCCACGCAGGAACCTGTGATCCCGCCGACCAGGACGATGGCGGAAAGCCAGCTCTTACCAAGCCCCATGGCGTGGTCCATCCCGTGCACCGGATAGGGGGTGTGGACGTCCCAACGGCGGAAGCCGGCGTCCCGCACTTTCTCAGCGGCATGGTAGAGGTCGGACGCGGAGGAAAACTCGGCGACGTAGCCAAAAAGCTCGCTCGAACTGGATGTTGAATTACTCACTGGTTCAGAAGGTGAAGATTATCCTGTTTACTTGCCCGCGCCGCGCCGTTTGTCACGAAGCCGCTTCCAATCGTGGTAATGGGGATCCGACTCGGGGAGAACTCCCTTGACCTCGCTTACAGCGATGACAGGAAGGAAGCGAATGAAAATCAGGAAAAGCATGAAGAACATCCCGAAACTACCCGCGAACATGAGCTTCTCCACCCAGGAGGCCGAATAATACCCCCACTGACCGGGGAGGAAATCCCGGGCGAGCGAGGTCGGGATAATCACAAAGCGTTCAAACCACATCCCGAAGTTCACGAAGTTTACAATGAGGAAGACCATCCACAGGTTGTGACGCGCCCAGTGGAACCAGAAGACCTGGGGGGCGATCACGTTGCAGAAGAACATGCAGTAATAGGCCCAGGTGTAAGGCCCCGAGAGAATGCGCATGTGGAAGGCGTCCCCTTCGAATTTGTTCGCCGCGTAGTAGCTGATAAACAGCTCCATGATATAGGCGTAACCGACGATCGTCCCGGTGAGGAGGATAATCTTCGCCATGTTGTCGATGTGCTTGGCGGTGATGAGATCCTCAAGCCCGTAGAGTTTGCGCACCGGCAGCATCAGGGTGAGCACCATCGCAAAGCCGCCGAAAATGGCCCCGGCCACAAAATAGGGAGGGAAGATCGTCGTGTGCCACCCGGGAACGATAGAGGTGGCGAAGTCAAACGACACGACCGAGTGCACCGAAAGGACGAGGGGGGTCGAGAGGGCCGCAAGAATGAGATAGGCCATCTCGTAGTGACGCCACTGGCGGTTGCCCCCGCGCCAGCCGAGGGCAAAAAAGCCGTAAAGCTTCTTCGCGAGCCCCTTGGCCCTGTCGCGCAGTGTCGCGAGGTCGGGAATGAGACCGATATACCAGAAGATCACCGATACCGTGAAATAAGTCGAGACCGCGAAGACATCCCAAAGCAGCGGGCTCTTGAAGTTCTGCCAGATCGCGTTCGAGTTCGGCACCGGAGCGAGGAACCAAACCATCCAGAAACGCCCGACGTGAAAGCCGGGGAAGATACCGGCACACATCACCGCGATCAGCGTCATCGCTTCCGAGGCGCGGTTTACCGAGGTCCGCCATTTCTGGCGGGTCAGGAAAAGAATCGCCGAGATCAGGGTTCCGGCGTGACCGATCCCGATCCAGAAAACGAAATTCACGATATCCCAGCCCCAGGCCACCGGGTGATTCATCCCCCAGACCCCGACCCCGGTCGAGACAAGGTAAACGAGACTGAAGACGAGACAGAGGAAAAGCAGGACCGAAGGCACAAAAAGCACCCACCAGATGAAGGGCTGCCTGTTTTCGACAATCCCGCAAATGCGGTCGGTGATCCAACCGAGCGAGCGGTTGTTGAGCACAAGCGGCTCGCGAACGACCCCTTCTGCTTCCGAGGGGTGAACTGCCGTGTTCGCTGTTTTGGTATCTGCCATGGTCAGTCAAAGACTCAAAATTAGTGCATCTTCGAGGTCACGGTACCCACCATATCCGCGCCCGGCATCTTCGGGTTCGGGTTTTTAATGCGGGCCAGGTAGCTCGTCCTCGGGCGGGTGCCGATATACTTCAAAAGGTCGTAGTTGCGAGGGTTTTTCTTTGCCGCGTGGATTTTATCTCCGTCGGCCTTGAGGTTCCCGAAGGTGATCGCGCCGGCACCGCAGGCATCCTGACAGGCGACGGTGAACGAGTTCGCCTTCACCTGGATATCGGCCGAATCGCGAGCCGCCTTCTTCGCGCCGATCTTTGCCGCATTGATTCGCTGGACACAATAGGTGCACTTCTCGATGACACCGCGCATGCGCACGGTGACGTTCGGGTTCTTGAGGAGGCGCTGGGTCGTGGTCGCCGGTCCGGAAGCGGGAGCGAGCGGGCCGAGTTCGAGCTGATCAAGGGGGCGCTTGTTGTAATCGTAATAGTTGAAGCGACGCGCCTTGTAAGGGCAGTTGTTCGCGCAGTAACGGGTCCCGATACAGCGGTTGTAGGTCATCGCATTTAGCCCGTCGCCGGTGTGCACCGTCGCATTGACCGGACAGACCGTTTCGCAGGGCGCACTTTCGCACTGCTGGCAGGCGACCGGCTGGGAAATCATCTCGACCTGGTCGTCGTCAATAGTGCGGCGTCCGGGGGTATCCTTGGTAGACTCGGCTCCGGTGAGGTAGTCGAGCGCGCCGCCCCGCTGGGAGACGATCTCCTTGTCTTTCGGGCTCGTGAAATAGCGATCCATACGGATCCAGTGCATCTCGCGACCGTTGATGACCTGTTCCTTGCCCACGATCGGAATGTTATTCTCGGACTGACAGGCAATGACACAGGCGTTGCACCCGATGCAGGTGTTGAGATCCACCGTCATCGCCCACTGGTGGTGAGGATCGACCCGGAACTCATGACCCGGGATCGGGCTGATGAGCGGGGTCGGGGTCGGGTCGGTTCCCATGTAATCAGGCCCTTTGTAGAAAGAAAGGTTCTCCGGGATGTGCGAATCCATCCCCTGATACTGAGCGAAGTCCGGGGACTCCTTGAGCATGTCGACGGTGCCTTCGCGGGCGATGGCGCGGCCCTCCATGCTGTAATGCTCGGCCGTGAGAGCGAGAGGGTGCTTCTTGCCGAGAGTCCTCGCGAGGACACCCGTCACCACGTAAGGCTGCGCGGTCGTAAGGAGCGGATAGGCATTAAAACCGACCCCCTTACTCACCGTATCAGTGGCCGCGTCCCCGTAATATCCCACGGCGAGACTGACCGAAAAATCAGCCTGACCGGGCGATCGAAGGACCGGAGCCTGAACTTTGCGGTTCCCCGCTGCGAATTCCACGAGATCCCCGTCCTCAAGACCCAGCTCGGCAGCGGTGGAGAAACTGATCAAGGCGGCGTTGTCCCAGGTGAGCTTGGTAATGGGATCGGGAGCCTCCTGGAGCCAGCCGTTGTTGACAAAACGGCCGTCATAGACCGCACTGCTGAGAGTGAGCGTGACCTCAAGCCCCTCCGCATGCGGGAAGTCCGCGATCGGCGCTTTATTCAGCAGCTCAAGCTGAGCCGCCAGATCACCGGAGAAAACACCTGACGGGAGCTTTACCTCCTTAGCATAACCGTCGCGCAGTGCCGCCGTCCAGTCAGTGCCACCGACCGCCGCAAAAGTCCCTTTAACGCGGTCGAGGAGAGCATTGCCCGAGGCATCCTCCTGCAGGAGCGAAAGCAGGAAACGCCCCTCCGAAACCCCACCCCAGAGCGGATTGATCATCGGCTGCTGCACCGAGTAGACACCCGAAAGACTGAAATGATCACCCCAGGATTCAAGATAATGGGCCCCGGGGACATGCCAGGAAGCCAGCTTCGACGTTTCGTTCAGGCGATACCCCACCTGAACGAGGCTCTTCAGCTTCGCGAGCTTTGCCGCGAGACCGAGATTCGAGGGCGCATCAAAGGCGACATCGCCCTCATTCAGGACAAAAAGCGTCTCGAGCTCACCCTTCTCGAGGGCGGAGGAGAGCGCGGAAACACCCTCATAGCGTGCCAGCTGGTGGTCCACCAGAGAAATGATCGGACCGTAGGCACCGAGCGCGCGGTTGAGCGCCGCCACGAGAACGTGGGCAGGCTTCGAATGACGACCACCGAGCAACACCACCGAGGCGCCCTTCTGTCCGACGAGATCAGCCGCACACTCGCGAATCCAGTCCTGCTTGTAGACCACTGGAACAAGACGGGAGACGATGGCGTCGGCGAGAGAGACGAGAGAAGCGTCACCCAGGGCCACTCCCACTTCCTTCGCCAGCATCGCCGCGACCGGGAGGACCTGGGAGGCCGCGAGACGGTAACGATGATCCGCCTGACCGCCGGTCAGTGTGAAAGCCGATTCCACCGTATAAAGGCGCGCCGGACCACCTTCGCGCTCGGGCTGACGGATCGACGAATACTCGGAAAGGGAATCCTCCCCGACCGGTTCGTTGCCGAGAAAATCACAATCGAGGGAGAGAATCCGGGAGGCCCCCGACAAATTCACCACCGGGAGGGCCGAAGGCCCGTAAAGGTCAGCCGCCGCCGTGCGCGCCCCGACTGGACTAAGCGACTCGTAGGAGAAAAGGCGCATCCCGGGATAGGCCTTGACCACCTCATCAAGAAGAGCCCGGCGCGTCGGCGAGGTCGACTCGGAGAGCAGCACCCCGGCCTTATTGCCGGATTTCGCTTCGCGGAAGGGAGCAAGGAAAGCCTCTTCAAAGTCCGCCCGGGTCGTCAGCACCCCTTTCTTCAGGTAACCCTTGGAGCGATCCTGATCGTAGAGCTCGAGAATCGATGCCTGGGTGAAGGCGCTGGAGCCACCCTTGACTGCCGGATGAAGGCGATTCCCGTCCACTTTCGTCGGACGCCCTTCGTGCGTCGTCACGACGAGAGGATCACAGCCGAGACCACCGAGACGAGGCTTCGCCGTTGAGTAATAAAGAGCCTTGCCCGGAATGACCCATTCGACATGCTCATTGAAGGGAACAAGGTGCTCGAGGGGACGACTGCACGAAACCCCGAAGCCGGCCAGCGCGGTCGAGGCCCCCATCAACTTGACGAAGCTGCGCCGCGAAGTCTCATCGAACGCCAACTCCTGCGCCCCCTGGGGGAACTCCCTCTCCAGCCAACCCTTGAACTCGCCCGAACCCTCAAGCTCGCCAAGACTCCGCCAATGGATCCGGGACGCTTCCTCCTCAACTGGATGATGCCACTTTCGCTTCATTCGAATTCGTATTTCTCGTCGTTCCGATCCGGAATCAATGGTGACAGGCCGCGCAATCCTGCGGCGCATGGACACCCCAGGCCTTTTGCAAATGGATACCGATGAGCTCCTGCCCCCACACCTTGCCCTCATCGGCTTTCTTCAAGTCATCCGCCCCCGTCCCGGTCTTGCCGGCGAGGTAGGCATAAAAGGCGTCGGGCTCGAGGTCTTCCGGCTTCCATCCCAGATTGGTGATCTGGTCGAGCGGGCGAAGCGCCTGCTCGGGATTGCGGTGACACTCAAGACAGAAAGACATGCTCAGGGATTTAGCATGGTAGACCACCGGCATCTCATCGATGCGACCGTGACATTCCACACAACTCACCCCGCGATTGACGTGGGCCGAGTGGTCGAAATGGGCATAATCCGGCACCTTGTGGAGCTGCACCCATTCGATCGGCTTGCCCGTGTAGTTTTCGTAATTCTCGTCCATCGCCTGCCGGAGCGGCTCGAGCTTGGGTGAGTCGGACTTCACCTTACCGGGACCGTGGCAATTCCAGCAGACCTGGGCGGCGGGGAGGTTCGAATGGGCGGAGTTCTCCACATGGGTGTGGCAATACCGGCAGTCCATCCCGAGCTGGCCCGCATGGAGGCTGTGATCGAAGGGAATCGGCTGCTGCGGCATATAACCGACGCGAGTGTATTTCGGCGTCCAGGAATACCAGGCGACCGCGATCACACAGGTTCCAAGAGCGCCGACGCACACCAGAACTTTGATCGCAAGGAGGTTTGTCCAACGTGGAAAAATGTTGCCCATCTCGTGAAGAAGACCTCTCATTTAATCGCTTGTGAAATATTTCACAAGCGATTTTTTGGGTGAAATTCCAGCGCTTCCCCCCCTTCGAAACAGGTCGGGAAAGGCGCCCGGAAGGAGAGGGTTGCCGGGCGGGAGACTGACCCGTCGGGGGCGGGGCGCGAGCCGGACCGCGCCCCCGGACTCAGGGGCGGAACTCGCTCACCTGCCCGTTGTAGGGGTTCACCTGCAGACAGAGGTAGTTGTCGGGCTTGTCCGCGTTCAAAGCCCCCTGCCCCTGCACGAGCGTGATGTACCAAGTGTCATCGCTGCCGGTTCGGAAAGGGAGATCGGTGGAACCATCGGGGCGGAACCGGAAGGCGACGTATTCCGTGCTTTGAAGCCTGCCCCCCTCACCGACCGGCGCGTCGGAACGCCCCACCGTCGGCGACGAAAACCCGAACTTCTTGTCGGCGGCAGATGTGTTCGCACGCGCATCGA
Source organism: Akkermansiaceae bacterium UBA6138 (assembly GCA_002422425.1). GTDB lineage: Bacteria > Verrucomicrobiota > Verrucomicrobiia > Verrucomicrobiales > DEV007 > Arctic95D-9. The sequence goes on from DIVG01000066.1 coordinate 30,359, forward strand.
GAATCGTGCTGAGGCCCTCGTGGACCCCGACCGGTGCCTTGATCCGGAAGAAGGTGCTGATCGGAGCGAGCTCCCCGTCGAGATTATACTGGTAGAGCTGGTAGGCTCTGAAGGCCTCTTCGGGCGCGGCGTTCGCGTAGTCGGGCATTCTGAAAAAGCGGATTTCGACATCCGCGTTTTTCGACACCGCAATCTGCTGGGCATAGGTAAGCTGATTTCTCAGGACGACCCCTTCCCCGGAAAGAGAGTTGGAGGAGATGAGGCTGAAGAGATTGGGCGCGGCAAAAGCAAGGAGCAGTCCAACCACTCCGAGAACGACCATCATTTCGATCAGCGAAAAGGCGCCTCGGCGGGAAGTTTTGTTTGGGGTCTTCATGAATGGCGATTTTCTCATTGGTGTTAACTGCTCCATTTCGCGCTTCTCAGCATGACCATTGAGCTGAAAACCTTGTGACTGACTTTAAGCTCGTTCAAGGCGTCGGTGAGCTTTTGAATGTCTTCATTGTAGGAATCCGTGTTTTTGAAAAGACCGGACATCCGGGCGATGAACTCCGTCGGTAACGCCCCTCCCGGATCGGTGTAACGAACCGCCGCCGCCTCGTCGATCGCAACCATCGTCACCCGTACGAGAGGGGGAACCTGCTGCGAAAATTCGGAAAACCCCTCTTCGCTGCTGTTCGAATCGAAGCGGTAGTTGGGAGCGATGCGGCTGTAGGTCGCCTTGCGCGAAGCCGAGCTCACTTCCAGAGAATCCCGCGGAGAGACGACGAGTGTGAGGATGTTTTCCGCAATGGGGTTGAGGTGAGATTCAAAATCCCCCTCACCGATGCCACCGAGTGACTGCTTGAACCAGGAATCGAAGTTCTGCGCCTCCCCCTTCTCGCGCTCCACACGCCCATCCTCGAAGATCTGGTTGTCCTCCGCCCTCGGGCGGAACTCCATGAGACGGAACCGGTAGCGGTCCTCCGAATCGACGAAGCTGGGCTTGAAATTCTTGTCACTGCCGAAGGCGACGAAATACCCTCGCCCATTGAAGAGGTTGTTGAGGTTACGGTAGCGCCCCGAGAAGCCGAGAGGAGCCTGAAAGAACACCCCCTGCCCGATCGGCTTTTGATTCGCCGAACTCCCCAGGGTATCCGCGTCGAGGGCGACAAAATGGAGTTCCGAAGTGCGGTAGTAACCGTCGAAAAGACCGTCCTTGTTGTCATCCTTGAGGTTCCAGTAGGTATTCAGGGAAGCCTGGCCGATGTTCTTGGTCATCAGGTCGAAGGCAACCCTGGCCTCCCGGAACTGGCTGATACGGCTCTCCGAATAACGCCAGCTTTTCTGGACCTGATCCAGCAGGACCGTGAGCATGAGCATGAGGACCGAAAGGATCGACATCGACACCATCATCTCGATGAGTGAGAAGCCCTTCGCCGGTGAAATTTGATTTCCGTTTTTCATTAGATCAATCAGGGTGCCGGTGCCGGTGCCGTGAAGGACTGCCCCATCTTCACGACATTAGTCTGGTAGGTTTCGATCATCCGGCGATTGTTTTCATCGTCCCAGTCAAAGGTTTCAGCCAGCCCCCCGACAGCCGAAACTTCGATGACGACGGGGCGAATGAGGAAGTTTTTGCTCGTCCCTCCGTCAAAGCTGTAGCCGTCAAAAGCGGTCCCGCCGACACTTTCAGGCATGCGCCCGCCGACCGCTTTCGGCACCGAGACTCTCGCCGAGTAAATATGGTCGAAAGCCCCCTTCTGCCTTGCCGCCTCGACCGAGCCCTGATTTCTGCTGTCACTCAGTTCCTCGCCCTGTCCATCATAAAAGATTTCCATGCCCTGGAAGGTGTCGAGGGCTTCAAAATTCGCCATCTGCAACTCGCTCATGATCTGCTGGTGGATGCGACCCATGATCGCCTTGTCCCCCGCCTCTTTCATCGTGTTCATGCCCTGGGGGATTAATCCCATCAGGGCCATGAGGGCGATCGCAGCGATCGCCATGGCGATCGTCACCTCGATCAAACTGAAACCGTCTGCCTTCCCGGCTGTGCTGTTTATTTTCATCTTATCTGTCTTTCTACCCTGGAGGAAACGGCATCAGGGGGCGAAACGCCGCGGGTTGATGACCCGGTAGTTGTAAAATTCGTCGATCGAGAGCTCGTTCCTGGTCGCGAAGTCCGGGATGTCTTTGTCGTTCGGGTTCACGTAGCGCTCCACGATCGATGATCCCCGGTATTCCGCCTGCACCGTATCAATCGAAGGCCGCCATTCGGCGTAGTCCGAAGGATTGTCGCGGCGGGACTGCTGCAGGACCTGTGCCCGGTAATGGACGAGGAAGGTGTTTGACTTGGTCGTGAGCCGGGTCTGAATATTGGTGTAGGGACGCTCCCGCGAGTTGTCGCCCACGAGCGAGTGATCGCGCCAGTATTTGCCGTTCTGCATTTGCGCGAGCGTGGGAGTGTAGCTGTTGATCCGACCTTTATTCCCGAGGTTGAGCCTCGTCGAGACTTCCTCCGGGATCAGGTGAATCTCACAGATCTCGGTGGCGGACTTGAAAAGCCCTTTGCCGCTGGCGAACCGGGTATCGAACTGCTCGAGCGTTTTGTCCTCCACGATGGCCGTTCGAAGACGCTTCCCCTGAAGCGCTCCGCCGTAGGGATTATCGCGCCAGTGATAGCCGCGCCCCCGACCATGATCGTGCTTGTAGCTGTGGTGCCACTCGTTCGGCACGCAGAGCATGAATTCCGAGCGGAAGACACCCCGCAGGGCGGTGTCCCGATGCACATGGAGGAAGGGAACGATCTGGTAATTCATGTTCACCTTCCCGGCCGTCGAGAGAGGCTCGCTGATCGCGTAGGGCTCCACCACCGGCATCCAGAAAAGATCCATGAGGAGGTGATCCGGGGGCGACTCGGCTCCCGGGTGGGTCGTGTAACCGTTCCCCACCGTATTCGGGCGGAAGAGCAGGGTCTGCCAGGGTTTGGGAGTGCTCTGACCGAGCGCGGTCGGGAGAGAGCCGAACATCCCCGGGCCCGAGACGAGTCGGTTCGGTGAGAAATAAGCGGGACCTCCGGCCTCGGCGAGGTCGGGATTGCTGAAGTAGGGAAAGTCCCCGTAGTTCCGCTGCCGCTCCCAGTAATCCACCACCTCCTGGGTGAAGCGGGTCTTGAGCGCGTGCACGTTCCCTTCGTCAGGCTTATTGATATAGGGCCCGTCCAGCATCGTCCCCGCTCCATTATCAAAGTCGCCGTAGAGCTGGACGTCGCGAGACTTGTCCCCTCCGAAAGGCAGGGGAATGACGTTGCGGTAGGGGGTCCCCTGATTGGTATTGGGCAGATCGGGAATGATGTGGTATTGCCAGTTATTCGCGTTCCCGGGATCATAACCATGCAAGGCCTGGCCCACCGAGTTCGTGAGCGAGTGGGCCATCATCTGGCTTCCATACTTGTGATGCTCCCGAAAGACCCCGTCAGACTTGCGAATCTCCGGCATCGCCGCAGCGATGCGGGCGTCCCCGTGCGGGATCGCCACCGACTGCACGATATCACCCGGCCGGATATAAGTCGAGGCCCCGTCCCAATGGAGGCACAACAGGCCCATGCGGCCGATGTTACTGAAGTTCGCCGGCAGGTTGCCGGGCCGGCCCGTCCCCGGCCTCCGCGTGGCTTTAGACTGATTGCTGGAAAGGGGGTTCGCCGGGTCCGCCGTCAGACTCGCAAGCTCCAGGGCATTGTGGGAATCGTGTCCGAGCGAGTTGAACTCGTTGATGTAACCGGACCAGCCGCTGCTGCTTTGAATGACCGGGGAGGGAACGGAGAAATTCGGAAACTCCATCGTGATCTCCTGGACCAGGTCCTCGACCTTGCTCCCCGGGGCGGTTCCTTCGGTATGGTCTCCCCCGTTGTAGATCTTGAAGTTGACAGTCCCTCCGCCGAAAGAGGTCGTTGTCGCGCTGACTTTAAAGGGAATCGTGACGAGGTCGTAGCGATAAGCCTGCGCCACATCCGAGGCCGAATTTTCCCCAAGGCTCCTCCCCTGAACCGCTTTCACCCCGGCCTCGAGCCTGTCGTAACCCTTGTCGAGCGGCGTGAGACGGGAACGGATCGAAGCGTTCAGAATATCCCCCGCCCCCGGGCCCGCTTTCGACATCTGCCACCAGACATTGCGCGGGTTGCCTGCCGCCGTCTCCTGAAGGGGCTGACGGCCGCTCATTGTGTAACCGAACGAGAGGAGGCCGCCCCACGACCTCGCACCCCCCTGACGGTGGGGTTTCGCCCAGTTCGTCGCCCAGATGTAGGTGTTCGCGGGCGACTTCAAGGCACCCTGACCCTCGAATCCGAGGAAACCCACCGAGCCGTCTATCCCGTTAAACGTCATCCCACTCTCGGCCTTGATATGGACTTCCATGTTCGGGTTGATCGACCCCCACCCGATGCTCGGGGAAAAAAGACTGAAGTGAAAAGCCGCCTGGGCGAGTCGCTCGGTCGGCTGCAGCCGCATCAGCTCACAGCCGGCCTTGGTGATCTTGCTGCGGTTGAATTTAGTTGCCGTCGGACTGGCGAGGACCGCGTCCCGATAGGCCGGGTCCAGAAACGCCAACTGCCAGTTCCACTGAGCCTGGTCGAACGCCGCCGCAAACTCGGCGGGATTTTCGGTTTCCAGGGCCACCAGCCAGGACGGCCACAGGGCTCTTTCCGCCTCCGTTGGAGTTGCCCCGACCGGCTTTTCCACCCCAACGGGCAGAGGAGGAAGATTGGTGTAAAGGTCACCGCTGGGCGCCTCAACAAATCCCGAGCGATTATACTGGGTAACCCCGGGGTAACGCTGATTGGGGACCGGAAAAGGCATCCCGACGCAGGTGACATGAATATTGGCTCCCGAAAGGGTGAAAAACCGCCCGATCCCCTTGGTCTCGGTGCCCGCGGCATCGATCCGAATCGGCGTGACCTGACCGTGCCCTTTGTGGCCGAAGCCTTTCTCGTTAAAGTCCCGCGGATTCGTGAAGGTCGGGAAGTTGCTGATGTTGTCCCGCTTGAAGGCCTCGGTGAACTCCTCCGCGTAGAGCGTATCGTCGTGCAGATTGGTCGTCCGAATATAATCAAAAATCATCGTGAGGAGCTGGGCAGTGCTCTTTTCGCCGTATTTCTGCGCGAAGCTTTTCCCGTAACCGGGAATACTCCGGTTCATGAGGGAATAGAGATACTGGTAGAGCTCCCGATTACGCGGGATGTTGTCGTAGTCGTGGGTGGCACTGTCGGCCTTCTCCCGCTTGAAGATATACTCGTGGCGCGGGTAGGCGGCGTCGGAAGACACGCCCATCGACGCGCAGTAATGGATGAGGCGGTCGAAAGCACTCAGATTTTTCTGATAGGGCTCCGTCTTGACCGAGCTCTCGGGGGCGTTGTAGATAGGCCAGATCGCCACTCTCGGCATGTTGAAGAGATTGGTCTCGGGAGCACGGCTGTTCACCGTCACAAAAAATTTGCTCCGCTCAAGATACTCGCTCAGCTCGTCCGCCGGGATGGGATTACCTCTCGGATCGGGAAACTCGTGGGGCTGACGGTCCGACCGCATGATGACATCGTCGAGCGAGGGGAAAAGCGGCTCGAAATCGGCAATGAGGCCGTTCATCTCTTTGGGGTCCCTCGTATTAATGATACGGGTGCCCGACTCGGATCCCCCTCCGACGATTCGCGGGACGACTTTATAAAGCATCTCCATCGCATCGCGGTCATTCACGATATCGAGAACACCGGGAGCGAGAGCGGGGCTCAGGTGAGTCGAGGCGGGGTGGCCGGGATAACGCTGCCACTCCTTCTGCGCGGGCTGGTGTTTGCCCATGTCCATGTCCATCTCTCCGCCGGCTTTCGGGGTGTCCCAGGCGAGACCTCCCGCGTGGGTATTCATGTTGAGCTTGGTCGTTTCGTCGTCGGCCCAGAAAGCAAACCGGGCGACCATGGGGTTTTTCTCCGTGGGCACGCCGCTGCCGCTGATCGCGTTGAATCGGTAGGAGGGACCGCCCGAACCGCCGCCTGACGGCGTGTCACTGAGGACCCCGAGAGTGCCGTCAGCGAGCTGGTAGATCCAGCGGACCGGCATCGCGACATGACCGGTCGCCTTCGCGATCCTCGCGGCCTTCTCGCCGATGAGACCGCCGTCACTGAGGACATTCGTGCCCACGTTGTATCGGAACCCCTCGACCCCGTCCGAGTCATTCCCGAGCGGCTTGGGCCATTTCGGCTCGGTCGAGGCCGCCGGGTGGACAATCGGGTAATAGACCTTTTCCCCCCGAATGACAGGCTCGTTGAGATCGACAAAACTGTCGGGACGCGAACTCCAGCTCTTGGCATCGTCAAAATCCGCCTTGAACTGAAGCCAGTCAGCCGTCTTCATGACATCGTCCGAGTAGAGCTTGTAGGCCATCCCCTCGTTCGCCCCGGCCCCGTCATCCCAGGTGCGAATCGCCCCCGGCTGGGAGGCCCAGGCCCTCGTTGAGCCGACCGTGGTCGCCTCGCGAATCTGCGCGATGACCATATTCACCGCCTGCTCCCCGACCTGCTGGGCCTGAAGCCCGTGCGAATAGGTGTTCGAGGCCCGGTGTTCACTTGTGGCGAGGGAGAAAAAGGTCAGCACGAGGATGGTGGTGAGGGCCGTCACGGTCAAGACAGTCACCAGCGCGACCCCTTTTTTATCCTTGGTAAAAAAGCGGGCTGGCTTGAGTTTTTCCGGGAGTTTCATGGGCTGGGAGGGGGTGATTTCCAGAAAGAAGAGGCGCTTGTTCGCCTCGGAAATGTTTTACAATGTAAACTGAAGGAAATACAAAGGCTTTACAAGACTATTTTGCGGGAATGTCGATTTTTTAGTAAATACGATGTATTTACAGGGCTCCGCCCCCTTCATTCCTCCCTCTGCAGAGACGGGGCCGGGGCGCCTGCAGGCCCGCGCCCTCCCACTTTCCTATCTTCCCACTTTCCCACTTTCCCTCGCTTCAAGAAAACATCGCGGCGATGGGCGTGCCGTGATCGGTGATGGGGACGGGGCGGGAGCCGACGAAGAGATCTTTCCGCGGATTGATGCCCAGCGCGGCGTGAATCGTGGCGTGGAAATCAGGGATGGAAACGGGGTTTTCGACAATGGTTTTCGACAGCTCGTCGGTGACTCCGTAGGCACCCGAATGCTTAAGCCCGCCACCCGCAAGCACGAGGCTGAAGGCGGTGCCCTGGTGCCCGCGTCCGCCGCGCCCGTCATACTCGGGCGGACGACCGAACTCGGTCCCGACGGCGATGAGGGTCTTGTCGAGCATGCCCTTGCTCTCAAGATCGGTGACGAGGGCGGAGAGGGCAATGTCAAGCTCCTGAATGAGAAGGTGCTGGTTCTGCTGGCCTTCGTTGTGGGTATCCCATCCCGTGCCGTTGATGAAGTTGAGGTTGTGTGAAACCTCGATGAAGCGCACTCCCGCCTGGACGAGACGACGCGAGAGCAGGCAACGTTGCCCGAACTCTCCGCCGTAGAGATGACGCAGATCGGCGGGTTCTTTGGAGAGGTCGAAGTGGCGCATGAAGTCCGGCCCGGCGAGCCGGAGCGCCTCGCGCTGCGACTCGAGATACTCGCCGGGAAGCGAACCCGCCCCGATCTGCCCGGCAAAGGGCTCGAGGAGCGATTGTCTCCGCGCGGCCCGGGCGGGATCGACGTCTTCGGGACGGGAAAATCCGGCCGGCCCGCTCTCGGTATCGGTGAGATAAACAAATCCCGCCTTGGCCCCGAGGAAACCCGGCCCCCGGCTGACATTCGGATACCCGATGAGCATGTAGGCCGGCACGTCGGGATTCACCGCCCCCAGTTCGTGGGCGACGATGGAGCCGATCGAGGGGTAGGTATCACTGCCGCTGATGAGGCGTCCAGTGTGGACGAAATTCGTCGCAAAGGCGTGCTCATCGACGAGGTGGTGGTTCACGGTCCGCACCGCCGTGACCCGGTCGGCGATCTTCGCGGTGCGGCTGAGGTGCTCGCAGTAGCGCACCCCCGGCACGATCGTCTCGATGGAGTCATACTCGGACCCGGCGAGCTTCGGATTGGCTTTGGAGTTACCCTTGCGCTTCGGATCAAAAGTATCAACCTGTGCCATGCCCCCGCCCAACCAGATGAAGATGCAGGACTCGGCCTTGCCCTTCGGAAAATGGACGACAGACGACGAGGCGAGCAGCGGCGAGAGACCGAGTGAGGTGCCACCGGCGGCGAAGGCGCTTTGCTTGAGGAATTTTCGACGATTCATGGGGGAAGGGATTGAGGGGGGGGAGGCTGATTCTCTTCTTAATCTTAATCCTTAATCTTAATCGTCTCCGGGGAATGGACGCTGAACGGGGAGTAAGATTATGATTAAGAGTGCCTGAAAGGCGGTAGTATTCTGGTGATTTGTTAGCGGGTGTAAATCCACTCGGGCGCATTGAGCATCGCCCAGAGCATGTCCTCCATGCGGAGACGCCAGTCGGGGGTAAGGGCATTGGTCGGCGGGTCACCGCGGCGGGCGGCGGCCTCTTTCTCCTGGGCGATGGTATTCGCGATGCCGTCGAGGTGATTCGACCAGCTCACGAATTTTTCGGGAACGCGGGGACCTTTCCTTTCCTCAACGACACGTTCGGCTTCGGGAATGACGCGGGTCTCGTAGCCTTCGCTGAGGAATGTCACGTAACGCTCGCGCTCCATCGCGCTGGGTTCACGCGTGAGAAGTCGCATGAAAAGCCGGTCGACGAGTTCACCGGGCGTCTGGTCCTCCATCACAACACGGGTGATTTCGTGATCATCGCTGAGGCGCGTCAGCCACGTGCCCATGACCCCATTCGCGAGGATGGCGGGCTGTAGCACATTCGGATCGGTCTCGCGCTCGCTGATGGGATCCTGCCGCGCGCCACGCCAGCCGAAGGTCTCCATGAGGCTCGCGACGGCCTGCACCCGCGGTAGCGAGAGACTGGGGCGGTCGCGCTCGTTCGAGGTCGAGGCGAGCATCCAGGCGCGCTCGGGCTTGCCGAGGCTGAGGGAATTATCGAGGGCACGGACACTGTCGATGTCGAGACTGACTTCCTCGAGTTCGAAAGGTTTCCCTGTCGCGCTGAAGAGCGAGTCCACGATCTGCTCGGCGGTGAGGCGGCGCGGTGCCGGCGCGATGTAGAGCGGGCTCGTCTTCGTGAGCAGCGGATCGACGGCGCGCTGATAGGCGTGCGAGGTGAGAACGAGCTTCGCGACCGCCTTGAGATCGTATCCCGAACGCACCAGTTCGTGACCGAGCCATGCCAGCAACTCGGGATGCGAGGGAGCGCCCTTTTCCCAGTCGCCGACGTTCTCGACGAGGCCGCGCCCCATCAGCCTCGCCCAGAGACGGTTCACGATGACCTGAGCAAAACGCTGGTTTTCCGGCGCGGTGATGAGCGCGGCGAGGCGGTCACGCGGGTCTTCGGGATGCTCGGCGAGGAGGTCGGCCGCCTCTGCTTTGACGAACTCGGGGAAGGGCCAGGCCGGCTGCACTTCCGTCCCGGGCGCGAGCGTCACCTCAATAAGCGGAGCCCGCCCCGTCTGGTGAAGACGATCCATCGGCACGCTGCTCGACTCGGGCAGCTTGATCATTTCCTCCTTCATCATCGCGGCAAGCTGGAAGAGGTCCTCCTGCTTCGACTTGTGGGCGGGGGCGTCGTGGCAGCGGGCGCACTTCATCTCGATACCGAGGAAGGCCGAGCTCACGATCATGCCCTTTGCCGCCATGGGGACGTCGTTCTGCGAAGCAGTGCCGAATCCGGCGGGCCCGCCGAAGCGCTCGCTCCCCTCCATGCGGATGAGCTCGGTCACAAAGAGATCGACCGGCTTGTTGTCGACGAGTGATTCGTGCAGCCACCAGCGGAAGGGACCGGTGTTGTTGAGCGTCGGGTTGATGATGTTGGGATTTTCCGCGAGGACATCCTGCCAGTAACCCATCCAATGATCGGCCCAGCGTTCGTCGGCGAGGAAGCGGTCGATGACGAGTGCCCGACGTTCTTCCGCCGGATCGGCCAGGTATTGCGCGATCTCGGCCTCGCCCGGCGGGACCCCGACGGTGTCGAGTGAAACGCGGCGGAGGAAGGAGAGATCATCGGCGGGATCGGTCAGTTCGAAGCGATCGACATCGAACTGCGGCCAGACCGCGCCCTCCTCGACCCAGCGGGTCAGCAGGGCGACTTCCTCTGCGGAAAAGCGATCCCCCTTCGGTGGCATGATGTCGTCACCGGCGTCTTCGCTGATGCGATAGAGCAGCGAGCTACCGTCAACATCGCCGGGCACGACCGCAGGACCGTCAGCCTCACCGCCCTCAAGGGCATAGTGAGGCTGATCGAGACGCAGGTCGCCCTTTGCCTTGCCGCCCTGATGGCAGCTGTAGCATTTCGCCTCGAGGAGAGGCTGGATCTGCTCGAAGTAGTTCACCTTTCCCTCACCGGCCGCCTTTGACTCGGCCTCGACCTGGACGATGCGATCGGCGATAAAATGATCGATCGCGTTGTTCGCCGGATAACCTGCCGGGAGGGCCGGGACGGCGACTTCTTTCGCAACCGTGAGCCACTTCTGCGCGGCCTCGCGACGGGTCGCCCAGTAGGCGGCGTGTTCGGCCCGTTTTTCGGCGCGGGCTTCGGCGTTAATCCGATCGAGCCACTCGCGCCGCTCGCTCTCATAGGCCGCCCAGCCTTCGTCATTGTAGGCAACCTCGCGCTTGCCGGGAGAAAGGAGCGACCAGTGCTCGCTGCCCCCGGGCGAGATCGCGACGACGGTCTCGCCGAACTCGGGGCGTCGTTTGCTCTTGCCCGCGACACCGCCCACCATCGTCTCCATGATGACAAAATGCTCGCGTCCGTCGGACTCGAACTCGCACCAGTTCTCCCGGTTCCCGGGAGGGGCGAAGCGGAAGTCGGGCCCGAGATCGAGATACTCGTCCTGGGACGAGACGACTCCATGACCGCCCGTATCCCCGCTCGGAAAGTCATTTTCGAGGACCTTCGCCCCGTCGATGTAGAGCCTCGAGGCCCCGCGGCTGCGCAGGAGGAGGCGGTGTTTTCCCTTGGGCAATTTCACGAGAGCGGTGGCCCGGAAATGGGACGGCATCGCCCGGTCGCCGCGCACGCCGGTCCCGACATACTTCTGCGGCCAATCGAAAAATCCAAAGACATCCTCGCGATAGATCTCGGTGACCTCAGGTTCCTCGGGCCAGGCATTGACTTCGGGCACGCCTTTCTCGCTGATCTGGATGAGGACCTCACCAGCGGGGACCATCTCCTTCGTGACCGGCGGGGGCGGCGGATGGTAGGCATATCGCGACTGCAACTCGTCGGCGGAAAGTGCCTCGCGGTGTATCGTGAGATCGTCGAGCCAACCCGAGAAAGACTCGCCTGCCGAGCGCTTGTTGCCCGTCCCGATGACGAGGTCGTCGGCGTCGGTGACCGGGCCGAGATCGGTCGCCCCGCCCATGTCCCAGATACCGTCGGTGGGCTTGCCATCAATGTAGGCCCGCAGGCTATCCTTTTTCCCGAAGGTGTAGACAAGCGCGACATGGTGCCAGCCTGAGGCCGGTAGGGTTGCCTTGCTCCACCAGCGGTGCCAGTCCCGCTTGTTCCCGTTCGCCGGGTCGATGCTGGTGAAGAGAAAGCCGATCTCAGCCCCGCCGCCGGTGCCCTTGAGGCGGACCGCGTAGTTCTGATTCATCTCGCCGAGGTCGGCCCCGAGCTTTCCATGGCGCCCCTTGCCGAGAACATAGTCCATCTCGCCACTCTTGAGATCCTTTACCTTCAACCAGGTCTCGATCGTGATCGAGTCGCCGAGGGCAAAACGGATGTCGTCAGTCCCCCCGCGCTCCTTGTCCTTCACGACGAGGAATCCCTCGTGCCCCTGGAAAAACCCGGCCTGATTTGTCGCGTCGAAGTTCGGATAACGCGGCGCACGGGGTCCCGCTTCGGGAGTTTCCCCTTTGCCCTTTTTGCCCTGCCATTCCCCGGCTTCTTCCGCGCCGTCGAACTTCCATTGCAGAACCACTTTGTCCTCAGCCGCAACGGCGGAGAAAAGGGAAGCGAGCACGATCAAACAGGTTAGGGGAGTTTTCACGTTAGCAATTTAGCACGGCAGGATACCGGAAAGCACGCCCCGAACACTACCACTTTCGGGGTGGCTTGATTGCGTATGGGCACGCTGATTAATCGAAAATCTCCTGCGGGAGACCGCTTTGGCGAATCACTGAACGAACGGTTCCAACTGGAATGTCCTTCCGCGAATGAGGCACGAGAGCGTCTCACCGCTAAAAGGCCAGCTTCATCCCCTTTCCCGCAGCCACTTCAGCGTCTCCGCCGGCAGAGTCGTGTGAAACATCCCCAACCCTGCCTCGATCTATTCATCGATTCGTATGATCCCCCGCCGGATCGCCTCGGCGGTGGCCTGGGCTCGATCGCTCACTTCGAGCTTTTGAAAGACGTTGCTGATGTGCCGCTTCACGGTGTCTTCGGCGATGCTGAGTTCGACCGCGATCTCCTTATTGGCGCGGCCCTTTGCAACGAAAGCGAGAATCTCCCGCTCGCGCAGAGTGATGGCGGGACCGAGCTTCAGCCCCGCGAGCCGGGTCGCGATTCCGGCGGGAAGATAGGACTGACCCGCTGCGACGTGGCGCAGCGCGGCGAGGAGCTCATCACGTCCGGCCGTTTTCTGCAGGTAGCCGAGGGCCCCGCTCATCAGGGCGGCCTGAATCTCGTCGTCTCTCGCGAACGTCGAAAAAATCAGGACACGCGCCTGCGGAGCCGCTTCGAGAAGACGCTCGGTCGTCGCGATCCCGTTCCAGCGGGGCAGTTGCAGATCCATGAGCACGACATCGGGCTCTGTTTTGAGGAAAAGTTCGACAACGACCTCCCCGGATTCGGCCTCGGCCACGACGGTGATGTCCTCCTCAAGTTCGAGCGAGGCAACGAGACCGCTGCGCACCACAAAATGGTCATCGACAATCATGACTTTCATGGGAGGGCTCCTTTCTCATGCAGGGGCAGGGTCACGACAACGGTGGTCCCCCGTTCCGGCTCGCTTTCCCACGCGATCGCCGCCCCGATCTTGCGACAGCGTTCCCGCATCCCCATGCAGCCGAAATGACCGGGCCGGCCCGTGGTATTTCCCTCCACTTCGAAGCCGCGTCCGTCGTCGGCGATACGCATGATGAGTTCATCCCCGGCCCGCCCGACCGCTATCATCACCTTCGTCGCGTCAGCGTGTTTGATCACGTTGGTGACGGATTCCTGCGCGATCATCCGGAGGTGATGGACGGTGCGCGAGGGTAAAGCGGGAATGCCGCCACCGGGCGATACCATAACAATTTCGGGACCGATTTCACCGCCCTCGCTGCTGACCAGCTCGCCGAGGGCGCTGATAAGGTCGACCGCCTCGCCGGGCACCTGCCGCAGGTCCGAGACGAGATTGCGCGTCTCTGCCTGGATCCGCGAAACAAGATTGCGCGAGCCCTCGATGAAAACGCGCAGCTTTTCGTCGGTGCCCCGCGCCGCCGCCGCGTCGAGTCTCAGAGAAAGACCGGCGAGATCCTGCTCAAGAGTGTCGTGGAACTCACGGGCGATGCGCTGGCGCTCCTCCAGGGCTGCCTCGATTTCGATGCGGCGCCGGAGCGCTCCGGTCTGCCTCGCGACCTGACGCCGCAGCAGGGTGATCCAGAGCCCCGCGAGAACGGTTGCGACAAGCAGCAGCACCAGTGCGGCGGCAAGTCGAGGCGAAGTCCACCACGAGGCCTGCCGCAGCACGACGAGGTCGGCGGGCGACCGCATCCGCAGAGAGACGCGATCGGGCTCGGAACGGTATTGAGCGGACCGCCGCGTCGATTCGACCACGGCGATGCCGGTGACACTGACCCGGGCTCCCGGGAGGAAATCGTCGGGAAGCCCGGGAGTGTCGGCCCGAATCGTCCTCGCGCCGTCGCGCAGGACGAGAACCCCGCCCCTCTCATGGCGATACCGCTCGCTGAGTTCAGCGGTCAAGGTGACGAGATCGCTGTCGTGCGCCCCCTCCAGAAGATCGGCCACCGCCGTCTCGACCGCGACCGCGCCACCGTCGCCGAGGAAGTGGTCGAGGGTGACGGCATCGACAAGGCGCGCGCTGAAACGATCCATCTCGGGAAAGCCTACCATTTCAACATAATCACCGCTCTCAAGGAGAGGTTCGCTCGCGGTGCGGCGTATCCCGATGGCTGATTCTCCGCTCCTGAGGAACACTTCGCCGTCCGGAAAAGAGGCGAGAACGGTCCCGGTCACCTTGACGCGGCGGCGCTCCTGCCCGCCCACGGCGAAAGTCAGAATTTCTTCGGGCGACACTTCGGGGACGGATCGCAGGTCGCGCGCCGGCTCGATCATTGCGAGGTCCACCCAGCTGCGACAGCGCAGGTAGGGCTCGACGAGCTGGCGGCGGTTGTTCAACTCACCCGCCGCGAGCCCGCTCACGCGGACGCGACTGTCGATGAGCGTTGTTTCCCCGGGCGGCGGCTCCTCCATACGAATCTCGACAACGCGGGAACCGAGCGCGACGCGCACGAGACTGGCCCCTTCCTCATCGGGCTCGACCGTCCTGACAATGCCCTCAAAAGTGACATACTGGTAATGATAGCGTCCCGAGACGAGGTCATCGAAGTTCACCGCGACAGCCCCGGGAAGACCGGGATGGCCGAGAACTTCGAGTTTTGCCTCCTCGATGCCGGGCAGGTAGAGCCCCGGGTAGGAAACACCCCGCACCCTGATCTCGTCGCCCGGCGCGGGGGCGGTCTGCCCTTTGAGCTGAAAGAAAGTGCCGGCGGTGGCGTCCTGAAAAAAGACCGTGCCCCTCGGCTCGGCAAAGATGACGATCCCCTGCAGGTCCACGGGGACCCCCGAGCCGGCCTCTTCCGCGCTCAGTGAACGCAACTCCAGCGCCGTCGTAAGCGGCCCCCCGGCAGCCGGAACGGGAATCGGCGCGGTCAGCGAAAACACTGTGAAGATGAAGGCGAAAATCCGTGTCATGGGAAACTCTCCCAGAGTGCGGCCCGGAGCGCCGGGAAGCAAGCGTTTCCGAATCACTCCGACGGCGTGGCGGCCTTGTCTCCCGGCAGCTCGGTACCGCCTGCCCCGGGGCACTCTTCCTCCAGCGGATCAGCGTGGCCTTTTCCCATAAAGGCCGAGATCCAGCGCAGGTCGGAATTGTTGTCGAGCATCACCTTGACGAGCATCGTGAGCGGGACGGCAAGGAGCATCCCGACCGGTCCCCAGATAAAACCCCAGAACAAGACCGAGAGCACCACAATCACCGTCGAAATGCCGAAGCGATCACCGAGGAAGATGGGCTCGAGGAAATTGCCTATGCTAAAATTAATCGCCAGATAACAGGCCAGGACCCCGGCAGCGGGCCAGAAGCCGTGCATGATAAGAGCGAGAATGACTGGAGGGACCGCTGCAAAAATGGAGCCGATCGCCGGAACGTAGTTAAAGAGAAAGGCGACAAGGCCCCAGAGCAGCGGAAAATCCACGCGGAAGATGATGCATGAGACGGCCGCGAGGATACCGGTCACGGCACTCGCCACCGTCTTGATCGCGAGATACTTCTGAATATCCCGCGACGTGTTCTGGAAAAGACTCAAGTCGGGCCCCTTGACCCGAAGCACGTCACGAACCTTGTGCGCGTATCGCCCCGACTCGGAGAGAACAAAAATCATGACAATGAGGGCGAAGATGCTCTGCGATGCCAACGAAGTGAAACGCGAGACGACGTCGAACTGGCCTATCACGGCAACAAGGCGGTTGGAATCCCAATAGCGCTCGAAAAGCTCCTGAAAGGTCGGGAACGAGGTGTCGAGCACGGTAGAGAGATCGTTGCCCGCAGCCGGAGTGACCGCCACAGGAGACAAGCCTTTTTCCGCTGCCCCTTCCACGGCAGACCCGGGCGTCACCCCCGGAAGGGACTCTTCGCCCGTGCGAGTCCAGAAACTCCCGAAACGGGCGATCTGCTCGTCCATCGACGTCGAGAAATTGGCAGCCTGCTTCCGCATGCGCTCCGCGTAATCGGCACTTTTGCTCTGCAAGTCACCGATCACGCCCGAGAGCAGAAAAACGATCACAAAAAGGAAGAGCAGATCGATCAGCACCGTCGCCACCACTGCGAGCGGCCGGGGAAGGGCGCGGTCGTCAAGCCAGTTGAGAATGGGCAGGGAAAGCAGCGCGAGAAAGAGCCCCATCATCACCGGGACAAAAACCGCCGCCGAAGCTTTCAACCCCATCACGATCACGACGACACTGGCGAGCGAGAGGAGGATGCGCAATCCGCTCCCGCTTTGTTTCCTGCTATGTTGGATCTCCGGCATTGATCCGTTCAACATCCCGTATCAGGCATTCTAAACAAGGGATTTTTCAGCCGCCCTTCACGCATCCTGTGTTAGGATGAGTCCGTCCCCTCGCCCTCCGCTTCCGATGCACCGAAATCTTCGCTTCGTCAGCTTCCTCATCATTCTTCTACTCGGCCCGGCGCTCTTTATCAGGGTGATTCTTGAGGAGATGACCTATCTGAACTGGTTTCTCCCCGCTGTTTTCCTCCTCTGGCTCGTGCTCTTCGGTCTCTGGTATCTCACCTTCGGAAAGGGACCCGCAAAATGCCGCTTCCGCCGGCTTGGAATCGTTGTCACCATTTTCCTTGTGGTCGGCTTCGTTGCCTCGCGAGTCCTCCGCTACGAGGGCTCGGCCGGCGGGTCTTCGTTCCCCCTCTTCACCTGGGTCTGGGAAAAAACGCCATCCTTACCTGACCCTGTCGCACTCACCACCCCGGCCCGGGAAGGGTCAGTCACGGTTAACGAGACCATTCCGCAGGAGGAGCTCCCCGACTTCCTCGGCCCCGGTCGCGACGGAATGAGAGATGACCTTCCCTTCCATCCCGACTGGGCGACACATCCTCCCGAAGTCCTCTGGCGACGGTCGATCGGCCGGGGCTGGTCCGGCTTTGTCGTCTCGGGCCGACGAGCCGTCACCCAGCAGCAGGTCGGTGACGACGAGCACATCACCTGCCTCGATCTCCTCACCGGCGCCGACCTCTGGCATCATCGCGATCCGCAGGTCAGACTGCTCCTCGAACGGGCCGAAAACAGCGGTGCCTCCATGGGTGGCGACGGCCCCCGCAGCACCCCCGCCCTCTCCGGGGGAAAGGTCTACGCGATGGGGGCTACCGGCATCATTAATTGCCTCGAGCTCGAGACCGGTCGCCTCCTCTGGTCACGCCATCTCCTTCGCGAACTCGGAGGCGGGATCCAGCGCTGGGGCATGGCGACTTCGCCGCTCGTTCTCCCGGACGGCAAAGGGATCGTCTTCGCCGGCCCGGAACGACCCGGCCCCACTCTTGTCGCCGTCGATCCGCTCACCGGCGAAACCGTCTGGATTTACAAGGGCGGCGGAGCCAGTTACAGCTCGCCTCGTCTCATGACCTTCGGCGGCATTCTCCAGGTTGTGAGTATCAATGCCGCTGATGTCAGCGGCATTGATCCCGCCTCCGGGGCGGAACTCTGGCGACATCCCTGGCCGGGCAAATTCCCTAAAGTGGCCCAGCCCGTCGCCTACGGGAAGGACGGCCTCCTTGTAACGGCGAGTTATGGTGCCGGCAGCCTTCTCCTGCAGGTGACAAGAGCGAAATCCGGCGGACCCTTCACCGTCGAACAAAAATGGAAAACAACACGGTTGAAAACAAAGTTCAGCTCCCCCGCCATCCTCGGGGACTACGCTTACGGCCTCGACGAGGGGCGACTCGCCTGCATCGATCTCGCGACCGGTGAGCGAATCTGGAAAAACGAAAAATTCGGATTTGGTCAGCAGCTCCTCTTCAAGGACAGACTCCTCGTTCAAACCGAACCGGGCGATGTCGTGGTCGGCCGCCTCGGCCCCGGGGGATTTCAGGAAGAGGGCCGACTCGCCGCGCTCAACTCAATGACGTGGAACACGCCCGCCGTGGCGGGGCCTTATCTCCTTGTAAGAAATGACCGTGAAGCCGTTTGCTACCGGCTGCCGCCGCCCCTTTGAGAATATTTTTCCCCATCGTCATGTCCTGCCAAATCCTCAATAAAGAGATCACCGTTACCACACGGGGAAAGGGCACCTACGAGATCACCGGTCTCCTCCACGAGTTTGTCTCAGCCAGCGGGATTCTCACGGGCCAGCTCACCGTCTTCGTGCAGCACACCAGCGCGAGCCTCGTCATCATGGAAAACGCCGACCCCGAAGCGCGCACCGACCTGCATGCCTTTTTCGACCACCTTGTCCCCGAAAACCTCCCCTTTCTCGTCCACACCTGCGAAGGACCCGACGACAGTCCGGGACACCTCCGCATGGCCCTGACCCGCACCAGCGAGCTGATCCCCGTGAGTCGGGGGCGGCTTGTCCTCGGGACCTGGCAGGGTGTCTTTCTCTTCGAGCACCGCCGCGCTCCGCATACGCGGCATGTCATCTTGTCACTCACCGGCGTGAAAGGATGAACCCCGTCGTCCCGATGCAGAGGGGACTGGGCTAGAGCGGTTTCAGACCGACGGATTGAGCGATGAGACTGAATCGGGGGCGTCGCCGCCACATGAATATCTTCGCGGTAATCGAAACGCCGAGGTAGAGCATCCCGAGCGTCAGCAATTCTCCCTTGAATCCAAAAACTAACATTACTACTAAAAGCATCGTCAGAATCAGGGGGAGCACGATAAGGCGCATAACCTTTTCCGGTCTCGCGAGAAGTCGCAATCGCGTCAATCTCCCCTTTTCCTCGTGATACTCCGTCACCGTGACCACCGCCCAGTTCCACAGGCGGCCCTTTTGCAGAATAATGTCCGTTTTGCCGGTCTCATCATCGAAGGCACCGGGGAATTCCCGCAGGATCGCGGCGAGAAGCGCCTCGCGGCCTGTCCCCTCGCTGCTCCAGAAGGATTGTTCATCCCCGAGTTTCCACCATCCCGAAGCGAGAGCGCCGACCGCCTCGCCTCCCACGAAGCGGACGCTTCCGCCCCAGTTCACCTGCCGCCACCCGCCGAGGAGCCTAGCCCCGCTGCGCAGAACTCCCTGGACAAGGATGAGCCCTGCCAGCAGGAACCGGGACCGCGTCGTGTCGAACTCCGGGTCGATCACTGACCGACCCGCCCGCACCAGCGCGACGCGAAGCGACATCGCGACCATCAACGCGACCAAGCCGAAGCATGACGGCACCAAGATTCCGCCAATCGCGAGACCCGCGATACCTGCCCACCAGATGACATGAAGCGCCACTTCCGAAAGGCCCGAATCTCCTCCCGGATAAATCATCTGAAACGGCTCGTGACCATAGCGCCCGTGATAGACGAAAGACCCGCCATAGCGACCGTGCGAGCCGTAGAGCCGCCCCTGCCAAAGAGCGCCGCCGGCCCCGCGAAAGCGGACCGGATGTATCGGCATGAGAAGCGCCTCGGCACGGCCGTATCCGATCTGCTGGCGAAAATACGCCGCGTAAGTAAAGCGACGGTGATGCCAGACAAACGCTGCCGGCTGAAAGCCCAGATCATAACCCGCCTCGAGAACCCGCCAGCAGAAATCGACGTCGTCGCCCGCCGTCCGAAAAATCGGATTAAACCCCCCGACCTCTTCAAAAACCGACTTGCGCACCGCGAAGTTACAGCCCGGAAGATGCTCCGCCCGGGTATCGCTGAGAAGGACGTGGACCGGCCCGCCCGGAGCCGCCGCGATCCTCGCCTGTGTCGGAGTCTCAGGTCCCGGGGGAATGTTAGGGCCTCCCACCGCCCCGATCCTCGCGTCTTCGGAAAAACGCTTCACGATCCATTTCAGCCAGTCGGGCTCGGCGATACAATCGTCGTCGGTGTAGACGAAGATCTCCCCGCTTGCCGCTGCGGCCCCGGCATTGCGCGCCGCGCCCAGTCCGCCGTGCTTGACCGAGAGGTATCGAATCGACTCATAGGCCCGCGCCAGCTCCTCGACACGGGCGTCGGCTCCGTCGTTCACGAGGATAATCTCCACCGCCGGGTATTCCAGCGCGAGGAGCGAGTCGAGACACTCCACCAGCGTCGCGCTCCCCCGGTAGGTGCAGACGATGACCGAGACCGCAGGGGTCTCCGTCAGAGTGATGCCGTCCGCCGGCCGTTCCCACTGACCCCAGGCCTCACGCACCACATCGACGGCGGGTCGGGCGGAATGATCCCGGCGGGTCAGGCCGAACTCCCAGTCCTCGACCGTCTCCCCGCCGCGCTGCCAGAGATCGCTCCAGGAAAAAATGGTCGAGCCCGCCACGCCTGCGGCACCCGCCGCTCCCAGATACCATTCGAGAATCTCCGCCTGGCCCAGCTCCCCGTGGCTGCGGGCATCGGCCCCGAACTCGGAGATAAAGAGCGGCTTGTCCCCTGCGAGATTCTGGAGACGGTCGAGGTAGGACGAGAGCGAGTCCCTGTCCTCAAGATAAAGATTAAAGGCCACGAAGTCCTGATTTTGCGGCAGCAGATACTCCGTGCTGGGGTAGTTCGCGTAGGCAAAGAGCGTGCCCGGATCGTTCGCGTGGCCCAGATCGATGAGCCGCTCGATCTGCGCCACAACCCGCGCCGCGCCCATCCAGCGGACGAGGGTGGTCTCGATTTCGTTCCCCACAAAATACCCGCCCAGGGCCGGGTGTCCGCGAAAGCGCTCCACCGTTCCGAGCAGCAACTGATCCGCCGCCGCGAGGGCACTGCGCTCACTCAAAAAATCGACATGCTGAGCCCAGGGGATCGTGATGAAAACCCGCAGGCCAGCCCACGCGCACGCGTGCATGAACTCGAGCGACGGAATCTCGTAGAGCCGCAGGGCGTTGGCCCCGAGCTGGTCGCGGATGCGCCCGAGCTGGGCCCGTCCCTCGTCGGGAAAAGCCCCCACCGGGAAAGGACCGAAGGTTACCGCCCGTATCATCACGACTTCGCCGCCGGCCCGGAAAAACTTCCCCGACACCTGCAGCGGGTCGGTGATGGCGGAAACGGGAAAATCGGAAGATGGCATCGAGGGGAGGCGGACGGGGATGAAGGAAGTCAACGGGGTCAGGCCGGTGAGCTGACTGGGTAGGGACGCTCGGGCGATCCGTTTTAACCTCAACTATTTTTCTTCAAAGTCTCTTTTTTCCCTCCCTCTTCTCCGCTGACGGACACCACCGGCAACCCGCATCCCGTCTCCGGATTCACTTGTCATGGCGCGCTCTTCGTGTTAATCCGCCATTCTGCCGAATTCAAAAACCACCGATCCGATGATGAACAAACTCCTCCTCGCGCTTCTCGCCCTCCCTCTCCTCGCCCATTCTGCCGAACCGGGACAGTGGGTCGATCTCTTTAACGGAAAAAATCTCGACGGCTGGATCCAGCGCGGCGGCGTCGCCAAATACACCGTCGAAGACGGCGTCATCGTCGGCACGACCGTCCCGAAAACGCCGAACTCGTTTCTCTGCACCGATAAGAATTACGCGAACTTCATCCTCGAAGTCGAATACAAGGTCGACCCGACTCTCAACTGCGGCGTCCAGATCCGCTCGAACAGTCTCCCCGATTACAAAAACGGCCAGGTCCACGGCTACCAGGTCGAGATCGATCCCGCCGACCGCGGCTGGAGCGGCGGCATCTATGACGAGGGCCGCCGCGGCTGGCTCGATGATCTGTCCGATAATCCGGCGGCCCGCTACGCCTTCAAGCAGAACGACTGGAACCATTACCGGATCGAGGCGATCGGCGACCGCATCCGCACCTTCGTCAACGGAGTCCCCGCCGCCGACCTCACCGACGACATGACCGCGAACGGCTTCATTGCCCTGCAGGTCCACGGCATCGGCAACCGTGAAGAGGCCATTCAGGTTCGCTATCGCAATATCAGAATTCAGGATCTCGGCGAATCGACCGACTACCGCACGCCCGATGCGAAACCCTACACCCACGAAGGACCTCTCGTCAAAGAAGGTGCCGAATTCCGCAAGCTCGCCGAAGGATTCAAGTTCACCGAAGGCCCCGCCCTCGCGCCCGATGGCAAAATCTATTTCTCGGACATCCCGAACGAGCGCATCCACGTCTACGATCCGGCAAGCAAAGAGACCACCGTCTTCCGCGAGCCGAGTGGCAAGGCGAACGGGCTTTTCTTCACCCCCGCCGGAGCCCTCATCGCCTGCGAAGGCGGCGCCCGCCGTGTCACGAGGACTGATGTCGATGGAAAGGTCACCGTCATTGCCGAGAAGTTCGACGGGAAAAAACTCAACAGCCCCAATGATGTCGTCCCCGACGGGACCGGCGGCTTTTACCTCACCGATCCCCGTTACGGCAACGGAGACGACCGCGAGATCGATGTCGAGGCGGTCTATTACCTCGACCGCAGCGGCAAGCTGACGCAGGTCGCGGCCGATCTCGTGAAGCCGAACGGGGTCATCATGTCCCCCGACAGCCGCATCCTCTACATCGCCGACCCCGGAGCGGAAAAAATCTTCGCCTACGACGTCGCCGAGCCCGGCAAGCTCGGCCACAAACGCGAGATCGCCGCGGTCGGCAGCGACGGCATGACGATGGACAAGCTCGGGAACTTCTACGTGACCTGGAAAAACGAAGTCATCGCCTTTTCTCCCGAGGGCAAAGAAGTCCTGCGCCTCACCGTGCCCGAAGGCCCCGCGAACTGCCTCCTCGTCGGAAAGACTCTCTACGTCACCGCGAGGACCGGATTCTACGCCATCGATCTCGAAGTCGAGGGCGTGAGGTGATGGCGGGCGCAAACGCGAACAGAGAGGTTCGCGCTCCCTCCCCGTAGCGGCATTTGCCAAAATTCCTCCGTCGGTCCGGCGATCTCGGGGAAAGATTGGCACTTTCTGAGACCGGCCTCTCACGCTCAACGATTCTCTGCCTTAGGGTCGAGGCGACCAATCTTATACCAGAACTCGAACTCTTCGAGGTTCAGTTTTCCATCGGCGTTTTTGTCGGCCTTATCGACGGCTTTGCGGATCTCGCGCCGTCCCGAAGAGTTCTGCTTGCCTTCCATCATCGCCTCCATCTCCTGGGCGGTGACGGTGCCGTCATCGTCCTTGTCGTAGGCGTCGAAGATCTCCTGCTCGCGGGAGTTTTTCTTTCCAGCGGCGGGTTTGTCTCCTTCTCCTTCTTTACGCTTCGCGCCCTCTTCCTCCTTCGGTTTGTTGGCATCACCCTCGCGCTCACGCTCGGGATTATCCTTTTTGCCTTCAGCTTCAGGGCGGGGTTTTCCCC
Source organism: Akkermansiaceae bacterium UBA6138 (assembly GCA_002422425.1). Taxonomy (GTDB): domain Bacteria; phylum Verrucomicrobiota; class Verrucomicrobiia; order Verrucomicrobiales; family DEV007; genus Arctic95D-9. Next base: position 53,603 of record DIVG01000066.1, read on the forward strand.
CCTCATCCGCCCGGACCGGAGTCACGGCGGAGGTGAAGGTCACGACGACTGCCGCGAGGGCGAGCAGGGCGACTCCGACTTGCGGAATGACAGGGTAGCTGGGATTTTTCATGATTTGTAGCAGGCGTTGTTTCATCTCATTCTTTCTCGAAATGAAAGGGAGTAGGGCCACCCGTGCGGCGGGGAGGCGGTGGCACTCGAGGGCGCGGATGAGTGCCGATCCGTAGTCGCGGCGGCCCTCGACGGACTCGCGGCGCAGTGCGGCATCGTCGCAGAGGATCTCGCGCTCATTCCGCCACTGCCGTGCCGCGAGCCGGACGAGCGGATTAAACCAGTGCAGCGCCTCGATCAGAAAGAGAATCCAGTTCCACGCAAGATCGCCGCGTCGGATGTGTTCGGCCTCGTGCCGCAGGATTCCGCGGGCCTGTCCCTTCGTGTAGCGCCCCATGAAACCGACCGGGACAATGAGGTGGCTCGCCCGCAGCAGACCGAAGACACCAATGCCGCCGTCGCTCTGTTCCACCACTTTTACCCGCTCCGAAATCCCGGCCTCGCGCACGAGCTCGAGCAGGTCGGGATCCGTCACCGCGGGCCACGAACGCACCTGGTTCAATGCCCTGCGCTGGCGGACAAAACCGCCGACCAACATGGCCACCACTCCGGCCAACCAGACAAGCGAAAACACAAAGACCGGCGACGGCATCACAGGGGAGATTTTTTCCTCCGACACACCCGTTTCACGCGCCCACTCACGGTCCCGGCGGCGTTCGGGCTGAGTCACGGCCACAGGTGTCGCAGTCTCGGCAAAGACTGATGTCGCTGGAAGAGCCCGGAAAAGACTGAAGTCACTCTCGGGCACGACCGGGAGCAAAAAACGGAGCCCGACCACGCCCCATAGAATGAGTCGAACTCGCGGAGAGAGATAACGTTTCCCGGCAAAGAGAAGCAGTCCCATGAGGAGGAGCAGGACACTCGCTTCCCAGGAGGTGCGGAGGATCCAGGTTCCGGCTGCCGTGAGGAGGGCTTCGATATTCATGGGTCACGAGGCGGTCGGTGGGTTTGATTCCGATTCTTCGACGATGCGTTTCAGCGCGGCAATGTCGTCGGCCGAGTAGTTCCCCGACTCGACAAAAGTCGCGAGAAAGGGGGCCAATTTTCCGTCAAAAACGCGGTCAAGAAAACTACGGCTCGCCTCCAGCTCGGTGCTGCGCTCGTCAATGAGCGGCTGGTAGACATACTCTCTCCCCTGCTCGCGGAAACCGAGGGCGCCCTTTTTCACAAGTCGTCCGAGCAGGGTCCGCACCGTCCGCGGACTCCAAGAAGTCTGCCCTTCGAGCGTCTCGACGACCTCGGTCGCGCTCGCCTCGCCGCGGCCCCAGATCGCCCGCATCACGGTCCATTCGGCATCGGAGATTCGGGGCGGTTCGGCGGACATAAAGAAAGCGCGTTCGGATTACACGTGTAATACTTTCAGAATTACACGTGTAATTCAAGAACAATTTTCCCTTTTTCACGCCTCCGCCTCGCCCTGTTCCACCGAAGTCTCGATATCGACGGGGAGCTGCTTTTCCTTGCCGCTGAAGGTCCGGCCTTTTTTGGTGGCTGGCTTTTCTGGAGCAGGCGGCGCGGCCTTCTGGTCTTCGTAGACGGGCACCACTTTGATCTCCACCTCGACCGGCACGGCGCGGAGTCCGGCGATGATTTTCTCGAGCCGCTCGGTCGTGACCTCGGCAAGCGTGGCCGGCTGCGAGGCATCGGCGGCGGCGCGGGAGAGCACGCCCTCGATGCGGCCGAGTCCTTCGGAAAAGGTGGCGAGGGCTCCGGTGATGCGGGTCACGGGATCGTTCTCGCCCTGTCCTCCGAGAAGAAGGTTGCGGGAAAATTTCCGCCTGATCTCGCTCCAGCGTTCTTTCTCCTCGTCGGTGAGGATGCCCTCGAGTTCGCGGAATTTCAGCAGGTTCGCCTCGGCTCCGGTGGTGAGGGTCTGAGCCTCGTTGAGGTAATGGTCGCGGATCGCTTCCTCGACCTCTTCGTCCGTCATCACCGCGAGGATGCGCTGGGCGATGCGGTTCATGTTTCGGTAGGATCCCTGAAGGCGGAAGGGCGGCTCGACGCGGTAGGCATCCTCCATCGCGGCGGAGCGGATGTACTCGAGGTTCACCCGCAGAATCGTGTCGCGCACGCGCATGAGCTTGCGCATCACCGCGACGAGTTCCTCGACTTCCTCGAGGCGGTAGTTGCCCTCGAAGTCGACCCCGTCGCGGCTGCCCGTCTCGGCGAGGCGCATGATCGCATGTCCATCGGCAGGGTGCCGACTCGCGAGTTGAGAGAGGACCGGATTTGACCCCATCGCATTCTCGAGATAGCTCGCCTCGAAGTCGCCGCCATGACCGCCGACGATGTCGCCGAGATTGTAAGTATCGGCACGGTTCGCGAGCATGTCGGGGATGCGGAACTTGCCGCCGCTCTCGGTGTAGGGATTACCCGCCATGACGACACAGACTTTTTTGCCGCGCAGGTCGTAGGTCTTCGGCTGACCGTTCCAGACGCCCTCGATCTTGCGCTGGGCGTCGCAGAGGGAAATGAAACGCTGGAGAAACTCGGGATGAGTATGCTGGATATCGTCGATGTAGAGCATGAGGTTGTCCCCCATCTCCAGAGCGAAGTTCAGTCGTTTCACCTCCTCGCGGGCGCTGGCGTTCGGCGCGTCTTCGGGATCGAGGGAACGCACCTCGTGCCCGAGCGCGGGACCGTTCACTTTGACAAAGGTCAGCCCGAGCCGGTTCGCGACGTATTCCATGATCGTCGTCTTGCCGTATCCGGGCGGCGAGATGAGGAGCAGCATGCCCGAGCGATCGACCCGCGTGTCCGCTCCGGCCGTGCCGATTTGTTTTGCGAGATTGTCGCCGATGAGCGGCAGGTAGACATGATCGAGGAGCCGGTTGCGCACAAAGGCGGCCATCACGACCGGCTTGAATTCGCTCAGGCGCATCGCCGCGCGGCGTGACTCGAGCAGCGCCACCTTGGCGGCCTGACAGGCTTCAAATCGCGGCGCGTCGTTGGCTAGGTAATGGCGCAGTCGGCTGCTGAGATCGAGGTAGTCAAATTCGTAGACGCCCCCGGCGATCCGGGCGTGCTCGCCTCGCAGCCCCTCGAGGCGCGCGCTCGTCTCGACCGCCTTCACCGCGGTGAGTTCGAATTTGCCCCGCACCAGATGTACTGCCGCCTCGACAAGATACCGGGACCGCGGGCGTCCCGCCCGCTTCTCAAGCCCCGCCTCTTCAAGCGCCCCCTCGATCCAGTCGCAGGTCACTTCGAATCGTCCGACCGGGTCGTCCCCGACTCCCGCGAGCGCCTCCTGAAAGGCCCCCTCGAGCCGCTTCATCGAGAGAGTGTGCTGGAATCGTTTGATCAAGTCCGCCGCTCCGGCCGAGATGACCATGGCGCCTTCGCCGATCAGTTCGGCAAAAAGATACTGCGCGGCAAGCCCGGGATCGGCTGCCGCAAAATCGGAAATCCCCGCGGCGGCTCCCGCCTGGAAAGTAGTCACCCCCTCGCGCAGCGCCCCGATGTAAGCGGCTTCGCCCTGGCCGCCCTCGCCGGGGAAATGCTTTCGCATCATCCCGAAAGACCGGACCTTTTGCGCGAGCCGCGTTGCCGCGTCGCCATCATTGCCCCAGCCAGTTTCAAAAAGCAGGGCGAGGGTCCGCTCGGCGGGCGGGTAGCGCAGCAGCCCGACGGCGCGATGGACGGTGGCGAGCTGAGTAAGGATGAGCGTCGCGTCGTGATCGTGCACGCCTTTGAGGTAGGCTTCGCGGTAACGCGGCGCCATAAACTGCTGCACCTCGCCGAGTCGCGCCGCGTCGTCGAGCGCCAGCCAGTCACCAACGGCGTTACCCGCACGCGCCTCGAGCTCCTGAAGAAACCGCCAGGCGAGATACTCGCCGCGATAGACCACGGCGTTTTCCGAGATGACATCCTGATCCCAGAATTCGCGTCCGGCGAGGACGGCTTCGTCGTGGACAGGTTCGAAGAAATTCGTTCCGGCGAGATGGAAATACATGCCGCCGTCACGGGGCACGAGCGAGATTTCGAGCTCCTGCCGGTTCACCGAAAAGCGGTGCTTGCCGAGCTGGATGACATCGCGACCGCCGACAAAGAGTTCCTGCCGATCCTTGAGCTGACGCACGGAATCCTCGCGCAGGGTCTTCAGGCGCGTCTGGATGTCGTCGGCTTTGACAGTGTCCCCGAGTCCGGTGAGATGGGTGATCAGATCCCGGACCTTTTCGACCATGAGGTCGCCGGCGAGATACGCATTGATCTCCGTGACCTCGTCAAAGCTCGAAAGGCGATGCCCTATCGTCGCGAGGATGCGGTCGGCCGATTTGGCGAGGGCTCCGGCACGCTTCTGGCGGGCGGAAACGAGGGAGAGTTTTTTCGATTCGAAGGCGTTGTAAACCTCGTCGCGCTTTGCCGTGACCTGATCGAGATACTCGTCGAAGTCAGAGAAGCGCCCCTCGAGTTCCTCGAGCTGGACCATCGCGCGGGAGAGATACTCGTCGCACTTTTCAGGGAGATCACAAAGGTCGAGATAATTCGCGACGGCCTGGTCGACGAGCTTGAGCTGGGCCCCGAACTGCGCCGCGCCTTCGCTCCTGGCAAGTTCCTGCCGACGGGAGCGAAGGGCTGCACGGGCGCGGTTGAGGGTCGCGTAGACAGTCGAGATATTTTCAATGATGCGGGTCGTCTCGGTGGCATCGTCGATCTTGAGATTACCGACCACTTCGATGAGCATCTCGAGTTCGGCCCCCGCTTTGTCGAGGGCCTTGCCCGATTCGTCGGCCTCGGTGACCCTCGTGACGGCAGGGATGGCGGACGCCTGCGCGGCGACCTGACTTTCGTAAGGAACGAGCGAGTCGGGCTTCAGGAGAAAAGCGACACACTGCTCCGAGACGACTGCGGCCACTTCGGAGACGGTCTTTTCCAGAGCGCTGACGGCATCGGGATTGACGTAACGCACCTCGCCCAGGGAAATGATTTCACCCCGCACCGCCCGCAGATCGGCGAGCGATTGCACGAATGTCAGGATGTCATCGGGTCGCACCGAGCGTGCCGCCGAGGCGAGGGTCTTTGCCTTTTTCGAGACACGGTCCGTCTCGGACGCAGCGACCTGACGCAGGCGGGTGACCTTGTCGAACTCGCTGATGGCGGCATCGGCGGCCCCTTTGATCTCAAGGAGCGGAGCCTTCAAGTCAAAGGCCGCCTCGTGCCCGGCCCAGAACCAGGCATCGGCGATGTCACCGGCCCGCTTGCGGAGATCGATGTAGAGATCGGCGTAGGTGTCGTCTTTGCCGAGGAGATTGAGCACCTCGTGGCACTCGGCCATGCAGCGCACAAGATCGGCGTTGCCGATTTTGTAGAGGTAACTGTCGGTCTGCTCGGCCGCGCGGAAACGCCCCTCCATGAAGGGAGTGCGCCAGACCTGAAGCGTGTGATGCTTTTGCGGTTCCTCGTCGGCGCGGAAGTAGACGAGCTCGCCGTCGGGAAAGACGGAATAACCGTGACAGAGAATGGGCGTCTCGACGGTCTGACTGATGAGGTTATAGGACATCAGCACGTTCAGCCCGGTGAGGCGATTGTAGAACACGTAAAGAAAATCCTCCCCGTTCGGCGAGGCGAGACGCCGCTCGAAGAGCATGTCGTTGCGCCCGCTGTCGAAGCGCTTCGTTTCGCCGGTCTGGAGATGATACCCGTCGGCAAAGATGATGCCATGATCGCCGGGGAGAAGGACGCAGGAGGTCGCGATGGTGTCGATCCGCGAGACGCTGCGGACCTTTTCATTGTAGACGAGATAGCGATAGTGCTTTTCCTGATAGGGCAGGATCTTCAGAAGAATGAGGCTGCCGACAATGGCGTAGTGGATCTCGGCGTCGTCGAGGGTCTGGTCGCGATGGGCGACATCCTCGGCGTAGATGCCCTCGCCGCTCGCGGTGTTATCCTCGATTTTGATCGTGAGATCGCCGCCGACGGCCTCGACGAAGAGCCTGTCCTCGATCGAGATGTGCGGGTGGATCCCCTCGCGGTGCATGTCGCGGTGGGCCCGCTTCCACTCGAACTCCTGCTGCGGCGGAAAGCGAAACTCGTGGTCAAAACGGTTGCCGAGATACTCGAGCGTGTCGTCACGCATGAGCCATTTGAAGCACTTCACATCCTCGACGCTCTTGCCGACGCGGAAGACCATGTAGAGATGGACGCCGATGCGGTGTAGCTTGAGAAAGCTCGTCTCTCGGTAGTATTTATAGAGGTAGGCAAAGTCCTCGGTGAACTTCGGGTCCGAAATCAATTTCAGCCCGAGATCGGCAAAGGCGTGGCTGGCGGGGTCATACTGGTAGACGGCAAAGACATCCTCGAGTGCGGTCGTGGACTTCAGCCCGAACTGCACGTTGTAGCCGAAGAGAAAACGGTTCCTGCCCACCGCGACCATGTCCCGGGGGACACAGGCGTGGGCCGTGTTGACCCGCTCCGTCGCGAGCAGGGCCGAGTCGACCGCCCCGAAGACCGCCTGTCGCTCCGCATTGAGCCTGGCGAGGCGCGACCGCAGTTCCGCCCCGTGACCGGCGAGGCGGCTGCGAATGATCTCATACGCCCCGCCCTCAAGCCGGTCAGGCGCGCTGGCAGGGGGTGATAACAAATTGGGCGGCATGGAAGGTTAAGAAAAAAGATCCTCCGCCGGACCGCGGGCGTCCCGCCCGCTTCTCAAGCCCGGCTCTTCGAAGCCATCCATTTCACGGAAGGTTCCATCCGGCATGATCACCTTCGAGAGATTTCTCTTTTCCTGACGACCCGCGCTGCTCCACCGCCAATTTTTCGGTTGATCACACAACCCGGCGGAACACGGATTCCGATGGAGGTAGCGAACCGTGCTTTTGTAGTGATCCAGATCCCGCATGCAGCGATCGTAATAGTCCTCCCACCAGAAAGGAGCTTCGAACGTGACCAGCTTCACCGCTTCGTGTGCGGTAAAGGATTTCCAGCTATGAAGCAGGCTCGAAAGCGGAAAGCCGTCCATCATTTCGAAAATACAGTGCACGTGGTTCGGCATAATCACCCAGACCAGCATCCGGTATCGCTCGCCGTCGAAGTGGAGCAAGGCGTTTTCCACCAGTTCGGCTGCCTTCGGATGGCGCAAATGGGAGGCGCCATAACCGCGATCCAGAAGTTGTTCGATCCTGCGGGAACGCTGCTTTTCGTCGCTTTCTGACTCCCGCTGCTCACGCAAAATCGCAGGGAGCGAATCAGCGAGGCGGATCGTGATACTTTGAATGAGACCGGGTTGATCAAAGTGGGGAAGATAACCACGTGAGTGCCAGCCCCGATGAGGGGAAGGTGATGACTCGTTGTGGTGATCGTTCATGAGAGATTTACGGCAGGGCTGATGAAGCGGGCGGGACGCCCGCGGTCCGGCAGAGGTGGGTTTGATTTCCCCCCACTCACCCCAGCCGCTTCAGAGCGGTTCCGGCAACTTCGCCATCGAGGCCGAAGCGTTTGGCGACGTTGAGCATGCTCCCGATTTTCCCTTTGGTCTCGCTGTCGTCGGCCTGACCCATGAGACGGGTAAGGAGAGCGGATACGCTAAGGTTTTTCAGATCCTCGCTTGAGACGCCGAAGAGGTCGATCCACTCGCGCATCTGGGTGCGGAAATAGTCGGGATCTCCGTTGAAGAAAGTCTCCTTCACGTCCGAGAGAGTCGTGCTATTCTCGACGAGGCGATCGACCGCCTTGCCCTGCCCGATGGAGCGGGTGATCTGGTCGAAGAAGGCGCTGTCGCCTCCGACGATGTCGATGCGCGCCTTCTTGAGCGCCTCGCCCACGATCTCGGAATGCTTCGCGGCGATCGTGGCCCGCACTTCGATCTCGGCGAGTTCGACGGCCCTGGTTTTTTCAAGGCGCAGCTTGAACTCCTCGTGCTCTTTCCCCGCGTCGTTGAATTTCTTCATTGCATCGGCCTTCGCGGTGATACCGCGCGCCTCCGCATCTGCCTTGGCCGCGATAACTTCAGCCTCGCCCAGTCCCGCCGCGGCGGTTTCGGCGGTGACCCCTTCCGAGAGCGCCTTCTTCGCCACCGCGATCTTCTCGGAAGCAGTCTGCTCGGCCTCGGCCTTGATCACAACTTCCTCGGCATGGAGGACGGCCGCCTGCTTCTCCGCTTCGGCGACTCGCACGGTCTCGTAAAGATTCTGATCCGCCTGGAGCCGGGCAGCCTCCTTCGAGGCCTCGGCCTCCTTGACCCGGCGGATGACCTGCTCCTCGGCGGCTTTCTCTGCAAGCGTCACGGCGACCTGCTTCTCGCGCGACGCCCCGGCAAAGGCCTCGGTGTCGAGGATCTTCTGCTGCTCTTCGACGACGGCTTTCTCCACGATGACACGCTCGCGGATGACATCTTGAATGGCTTTCTTCTCAACCTCGACAGACTTCTCTTTCTCGATCTCTTTCAGAGTCGTGACGCGCTCGCGCTCAATCGACTCAAGTTCCTGGTCGCGTTTGACGCGCTCCTGCTCGACCACGTCGGTACGCTCTTTGTTGCGCTGCGCGACGAGAACCTGGCGCTGCTTGTTCTCGGTCGCAATTTCGATCTCCTCATCCGCAGCGATACGGGCACGCTCCGACTTGAGCCGCTCCTCCGACTGGATCTTCGCCGACTCAGCCTCCTCGCGTGCCTGGACGGAGGCGATCTCGCGGGCCTGCCTGGCCTCGGCTTCGGCCTGCTGCCGCTCAAGTTCGAGGATGGCCTCGCGGGCCTCGACGTCCTGTTGTTTGATGACCTTTTCCTTGTCGCGCTGGATGAAGTTCGCCAGCTTCGCCTGGGTCGCGGTGAGTTCGGTGATCTTCTTGATGCCTTCTGAATCAAGAATGTTGTCAGGGTCGAGCGCCTCAAGCGGGGTTTGCTCAAGAAAGTCGATCGCGGCGTCTTCGAGTGAAAAGCCGTTCAAGTCGGTGCCGATCAGTTTCAGAATCTCATCGCGGAAGGTGTCGCGCTCTTCATAAAGCTCGATAAAGTTGAAGCGCTTCCCCACCGTCTTGAGGGCTTCAGAAAATTTCGCATCGAAGAGCTGTTCGATCGCTTCGGGGCTTGAGGCACGCTGGCATCCGATCGAGTTCGCGACCCGACTGACATCCTCGTGAGTCGGATTGACCCGGACAAAAAAGGCCACCTTGATGTCGGCCCGCATATTGTCTTTGCAGATGAGTCCGTTCGACCCGGTCCGGTCGATCTCAAGCCGTTTCACCGAGAGATCCATCTCCTCGACCCGGTGGAAGGCCGGCAGCACCCAGATGCCGTCAAAGCCCACCATCGTCTTCCCGAAGCCGGTCCGGATGAGGCCCGTCCCCTTGCGCACCTTTTTAAAGAGCGACGCATAGAGCAGGGCAGTGACGATGAGAGCCCCGATGATCGCCGCGAGGATAAAGGCGATGACGAGGACGACAGGACTGATCTCGAAGGCAAGCAGTGGTTTCATGTGAGGGGTCGGTTCGGTTCAGAAAAGAGATAGTGGATTCAGGCAGTAAAAAAGCGGACGATTCAGCGCAGGCTGAGATCGCTTTCGAGCGGACGAACGAGGTAGGCGCCTTGCTCGCCTTCCTCCATCACGACGAGGACGCGGGTGCCGCGCGGCAGAGCATCCGAGCCCTCGCCGACACGGGCATGAAGAAGGATGGAGGCACCGTCGCGCTCCACTTCGACCTGGCCGGAATGGTTCGTCACCTCAAGCGAGCGAACCGTCCCGGTTAGCCCCGCAAGAGGCACCCGCTTTTCCGTGTCGCGCATCAGACGCATGAGCGGGCGGAGCGGCCGTATCGTGAGGCGGGTCACGACAAAGGCGAGCACGAGCGCCGCCACGAGGATGAGCGTCCCCGTGGCAGCGGCTCCATCAGGATTAAAATAAATATTTCCCAGCACATTTCCGCCCCAGAGAAAAAGCGAGAAGAGCGTGAGGATAAAAAAGACGGGGGCATCGGACAGTCCGATTCCCTTGAGCAGTCCATTGAGAAATCCGCCCTCGCTCTCCGCCCCCGCAGGACCGGAACTCTCATGGTCGAGCCCGAGGAAACCGTCGAGCGCATCGAAGTCCATCAGTCCGACGATCGCGGCAATCCAGTAAAACGCGACCAGTCCCAGAAGGATCGTGAGAGGGAGATTGTTGGCGCTGACGGCCTCCTGTAAAACGGCGTTCATGTCGATTCCTCCGGAAGGGGAGGTCATGATGGGCGCTCCCGGCCCCGCAAGTCAAGAGAGACCGGCAACGAATCAACTCCTTTCTCAGAGATCACTCATTCTGGCACAAGATACCCGCGAAGATCCATTACAATCGACCTGTCTGATTATAAGCCTCAGTGCAGCGCCGTCGGTCCCCAGATCTCGAGAAGAAGGGCGTGCGTGTCAGGCTCGTCACGTTTGATCTGACCGTAAACAAAGGGGGTGAAATCATTGCGGCCGAAATAAGCCTCGGTCATCTCGGCAAAGAACTCTTTCTGATTGGTCAGTCCGTAATGCGGCACCGACCGACCCGAGACATGCAGCGCAAAAGTACCCCTGCCGGAAGCGACATATTTTTCCCACACAGCCATGACCCGCGGGTCGTCGAAACCGATGACACGGTCATGATAGGCATGGGCGAGCTCGTGAAGGACGGACCAGGGCTGGGTATGCTGATGACGCGCCTCGGTGAAGCGGGCAGCGACGGGAATGTGGACGGCTTTTTCCATCGCAGGTGAATACCCGTTGTTCCTCAACCACTCAGCCGAGGGATGATACTGCATCGAGGTGAGTTCCCCGTGACTGAGGTCCAGCCAGATCGGCACCTCGCGCAGTTTGGTGACTTTGTCCGACGGGACTATCAGAACGATATCCGCGAGCCGGGAACGCAGCAGCGCGAGCGCTTTATTCCCCGTCTCCCTTCCTTTCCCCTCAAGAAGGCGCCGGTCCACCGGCACGGTCCATCCCTCGATTTCGTGAACTTCGTGGGCTTCAGGCTTCTCCGCAAAGACGGAGAGAGGCAGTAGAACGAGGATCCCGGCAATGATGACACGACTCATATCCCCTACCATAATGCCGATGGCGGCATTGTCATCATCCCCCGCTCCGGGCACCCGGCCGGGAAATGCTCCTGTCTGATCAAAAACCCGCGACGCACTGGAGGGTGAACCCTTTCAGGTACTTCGTCTCGGGCAAAGTCACAATGACCGGGTGATCGCGCCGCTGGCCGTGCGCCGCGATGAGCCGCAGGTTGCGCTTCGCATCGACCGAGGCATCAACAATGACGTCGAAAAACTCCTGCTCGCTCACGTGGTGGCTACAGCAGTAGGTCGAGAGAATCCCGTCGGGCGTCAGTAGTTTCAAAGCGCGCAGGTGGATCTCTTTGTAACCGCGCATCGCCCCGCTCACCGCCTTGCGACTCTTCGTGAACGAGGGCGGATCGAGGATGATGAGGTCGAACTTACGCTCCGCCGTCTCCGCTTCTTTGAGGAAATCAAAGACATTCGCCTCCTGCGCCTCGAGCGTGAGTCCGTTGCGCTCCGCATTGACCCGCGTCGCCGCGACCGCTGATTCGCTGATATCGATCGCGAGGACCGAGGCCGCCCCGGCCTTCGCCGCGTGGAGGGCAAAACCGCCCTGGTTGCAGAAGCAGTCGAGCACATTTCTTCCCGTCGAGAGCGCCGCGACCGCCGCGTAGGCGTCGAGCTGATCGAGATAAATCCCCGTCTTCTGCCCCTCGAGCAGATCCACCTCCTGAATCAGACCGTTTACCCTGATCGTGATCGGACCATTCCACGCGCCCGCGAGCAGACCGACGACAGGCTCGAGGCCCTCGGCCTTGCGGATCGAGGAATCATTGCGCTCGATTACCGTGATCTCCGACCCGAAGAGCTGCTGCATCGCCTCGACGATGAGTCCCTTTCGCTGGTCCATCGCCAGCGTCAGCGTCTGCAGGGTAAAGGCGTCGCCGTAGCGGTCAATGACGATGCCCGGCAACCCGTCCGCCTCGCTCCAGACGAGGCGATAAACCGGCTCGGCGAAAGCCATCGTCTCGCGCAAATTGAGGGCACGACGAAGACGACGGTCGAAAAAGTCCGCGTCGAGATCCTGCTTCCGTCGTGAAATGCGGCGGGCCACGATCTGCGAGTCGGGATTGTAAATCGCCGATCCGAGCGGGCGATCGCGGAAGTCCTTCAGGGTAATCACGTCACCCGGTTTGGGGTCGCCGAAGATCTTCTGCACCTCGCTGGAATAGATCCAGTCGTGGCCGTGAAAGATGCGCGAACGGGGTTTGATAACGAGACCGGCCATAATGTCGCCGATCTTCGTCCACGAAAGCAGCCCCGTCAAAAGAGCATCCGAAAGGCGGGGCGCGCTAACTTGACGAGCCGAAACCGAACTCTCGCGATTTTTCCGCCCGATCGAGTAGAATCACCCCCCAGAATACGTACCCTGACCAGAGCGATTTTCCGGCGTAAACTCCCTTTGCAGGCATGAAACGCGCCCCCTCCATCCTCCTTTTCCCGGCCCTCCTCGCCGTCGCGCTCCCCGCCGCGTTCGCCGAAGGCATGCCCGACCTCGAGAATCATCCCGGCAAAGCCATTTATCAAAAACTCTGCCTCGACTGCCACGGACCCGACGGCAAAGGCGTCAAGGACAAGGCCGACGACCCGCTCGAGGGCAGCCGCACCCTGGAGTCCCTCGCCGACCGCATCGACCGAACCATGCCCGAGGACGAAGCGCACCTCTGCGTCGGCGAAGACGCTAAAACCGTCGCCGCCTACCTCTACGACGCCTTTTACTCCGTCGAGGCACGCGCCCGCAACACCCCCGCCCGCATCGACCTTTCACGACTCACCGTGCCGCAGTACCGCAACTCCGTCGCCGACCTCGTCCTCAGTTTCCGCGGCGACAACCGGATCGCCGAGACCCGCGGTCTCAAGGCCCGCTACTTCGGGGGCGAGCGCTTCAACGAGCGCAAGGAATTCGCCGAACAGAAAAAGCCCGATAAATTCGAGCGCCTCGACGACCTCGTCCGCTTCGACTTCGGCGAGGGCATCCCGAAGCACGAAGAGGCCAAAGAATTTACCCCCGACGGCTTTTCGATTCGTTGGGACGGCACCATTCTCCCCACCGAGACCGGCGTCTACGAATTTGTCATCAAGACCCGGAACGGCGTCACCCTCTGGGTCAACGAGCACCAGCACGGCGAAGAGGCCGGTAAAAAAGTCATCGACGGCTGGGTCGCCCCCAACAACGAAGTCCGCGAGGAAAGCGGCAGCCTCTACCTCATCGGGGGACGACCCTACCCGCTCCGCCTCGACTTTTTCACCTGGAAAGAAAAGGCCGCCTCCATCGAACTGATGTGGAAGACGCCCCACGGCGTCCTCGAGACCATCCCTGTCCGCAGTCTCTCGCCCGAGTGGTCGCACGAATCCCTCATCGTCGACGTCCCCTTCCCCGCCGATGACCGCAGCGTCGGCTACGAACGCGGCACGATGGTCTCGCGCGCCTGGCTCGACGCCGTCACCGCCGGGGCCGTCGCCGCCTCGGACTACGTCGTCAGCCATCTCGACGAACTCGCCAAAACCAAGCCCGACCAGCCCGAGCGCGTGCAGAAGATCAACGACTTCGCCGCCGCCTTCGTCGCCCGGGCCTACCGCCGCCCGCTCTCCGACGAGGAGAAAGAGCGTTTTGTCAGGGTGCATTTCAAAGAGGGCTTCACTCCCGCGCAGTCGATCAAGCGGCTTGTCCTCCAGACCCTCTCCTCCCCGCGCTTTCTCTATCCCGATGCCGGCGGCCCGGGCACGCCCGATCGCTGGACCCTCGCCTCGCGCCTCGCCCGCTACCTCTGGGACTCTGTTCCCAATGAACGGCTCCTCGACCTCGCCAACAAAGGCGAACTCGACAAGCCCGAAAAACTCGACGGCATCGCCAACGAGGCCGTCTGGAACTGGCGCACCCGGGCGAAGATGCGCGGCTTTTACCACCACTGGCTCGAACTCGAACGGGCCGACGAACTCGCCAAAGACGACGGCGCCTACCCCTCTTTCGACCCCGCCGTCGCCGCCGACCTGCGCACCTCCCTCCACCTCTTCCTCGACGAGGCGACCTGGGGGAAAAAGGCAGGCTACCGCGAACTCCTCCTCTCCGCCGAGATCCCCCTCAACGAGCGTCTCGGCAAAGTCTATGGCTCGGGCGTCAAAGGTGACTTCCAGCCCGTCTCCCTCGACGGAGGCAAACGCGCCGGCATCATCACCCACCCCTTCCTCCTCTCCTCTCTCGCCTATCACAACAACACCTCGCCCATCCATCGCGGCGTCTTCCTCACGCGCAATATCGTCGGGATGCCACTGAAGTCCCCGCCCATGGCCAACGAATTCAAGGACGCCGCCTTCGACCCCACCCTCACGATGCGGCAGAAAGTCACCGAAATGACCAGGTCCGGCGACTGCATGGGCTGCCACGTCACGATCAATCCGCTCGGCTTCAGCCTCGAACACTACGACGGCATCGGCCGCTGGCGGGAACGCGACCGGGACAAGCCCGTCGATGCGAAGAGCGACTTTACCACCGAGAGCGGGCAGGTCATCCCCCTCGCCGGAGCCCGCGACGTCGCCGAATTCGCCGCCAACACCCCCTCCGCCCACCGCACCTTCATCGAGCAGCTTTTCCACCACTTCATCAAGCAGCCCGTCCGCGCCTACGGCAGCAACGAGATGGAAAAACTCCGTGCGGCCTTTGAAAAAGGGGGCTACCAAATCCCCGATCTTTTGAAACAGATCAGCCTCGGCACCGTAACCCATGAGGCGGCCAACGAACAATTCGCCGCCAAATAATCGCCTTTCCGACGCCTCACCCGACCCCAACGATGAAAACACGCCGTGAATTCCTCCGCCACCTCGGAGTCTCCTCCGCCGCCCTCCCCTTTCTCTCCGGTCTGCCCGGACTGAACGCCGCCGATGGCAGACAGGGCAAGCGCCTCATCATCATGTTCTCCCCCAACGGCACGATCCCGTGGGAGTTCTGGCCCGAGGGCGAAACGCTCGATTTCAAGCGCATTCTCAAGCCGCTCGAACCCTTCAAGGACAAACTTGTGACCCTGCGCGGCGTCCACAACCAAGTCGAGGGCGACGGCGACCGTCACATGCGCGGGATGAGCTGTCTCCTCACCGGGACCGAGCTGCTCCCAGGCAACATCCAGGGCGGATCCGACACCCCGGCCGGCTGGGCCAGCGGCATCTCCATCGATCAGGAGATCAAAAACTTCCTCCAGAGCCGCGACGAGACCCGCACCCGCTTCGGCTCCCTCGAGTTCGGCGTCGCCGTGCCCAACCGCGCCGACCCGTGGACCCGCATGTCCTATGCCGGCCCCAACCAGCCCATCGCCCCCGTCGACGATCCCGAGCAGATGCTTGGCAAACTCTACGGCCGCATGAAGGACAAAGAGAGCCTCACCTCCATCATCGACGGCGTCCGCGACGACCTCGCCAAAGTCTCGAAAAAGCTCGGCGCCGAAGATCGCGCCCGTCTCGAAGAGCACCTCACCCTTGTCCGCGAGATGGAAGCCGAGCTCCAGCGCGGCGACGAATCGCTCAATCTCACCCACCCCGTCCCCGAGATCGATCCCGACATCGAACTCGTCAACGACAACACCCCGCGCCTCAGCCGCATGCAGATCGACCTGCTCGTCAACTCCATGGCCAACGACATGACCCGTGTCGCGACCCTGCAGTTCATGCGCTCCGTCGGCCAGGCCCGCATGAACTGGCTCGGGATCAAAGACGGCCACCACTCTCTCTCCCACGAGTCCGACGAGAACAAAGAAGCCGTCGAGAGCCTCACCAAAATCAACGAATGGTTCGCCGGTGAACTCGCCTACCTCACCAAACGCCTCACCGAAACTCCCGAACCCGGCGGCGTCGGCAGCATGCTCGACAACACCCTCGTCGTCTGGCTCAACGAACTCGGCAAAGGCAACAGCCACACCCTCAACGACATCCCGTTTGTTCTCCTCGGCGGCAAAGCCCACGGCGTCAAAGCCGGTCGTGCCCTCAACTTCGGCGGGGTCTCCCACAACCGCCTCTGGCTCTCCATCGCCCAGTCCATGGGACACGGCATTCAGACCTTTGGTAATGCCAAATTCTGCGAGGGCGGGGCGCTCAATTTGGGGTGAGTGCTTAGTGCGCGGACTATTTTGTTAAGGTAGCGGAGCTCGGCCCGAGCGAACGATTGGGCTCCCGCTCCATCCTGCCTACACTGTACTTCTACGCATCAACTTTTCGGATTTCCCCAGACACAGAAATTGGCGTTCTGAATGTAGCATGGGCATCCTGCCCATGCCCTTCGGCGGGGCGCTTGCGGAGGAACGGCGGGAACCCTGACTTGCTCATCGAAGGCGAGCAGGAAGAGCGGGATGGTCTTTCTGGAGACTCCGGCGTCCCATTACGACACATGGGCTGGAAGCCCATGCTACATGCTACCTACCCGGTTTGCCCGTCTTCTTCCACGAACTCCGGAATCCGAAAAGTTGATGCGGAGAAGTATATCTTCGGGTTTACTCATGACTTTCGGGGCGCGACCGATAACTTACCGCCTGATTGCGCGCAACGAGCGCAGCGGGAAGATTCCGGAGTGCTATGATCATCTACACTGAAGCCGATTTTGAAATACGGCCATCCACGATCAAAGGCGCAGGCATGGGTCTGTTTTCGCGGGTGGATATCGAGCTGGAGGAGACGATCGGCTACTACACCGGTGAAGTCATCACCGAGACCCAATGGTATGAGGAAAGCCAGTTTGCAGGATCGAATTACCTCATGTGGGTCTGCACGAATCACATCATCGTCGGCGAAGGCCCCCGGGCCAATTACACGCGATATATCAATCACAGCAGCGAGCCGAACGCGTTTCTGATCGTCTCGACGCGCTGGAAGTCCGCCCGCTTTGAGTGCGTCAACCCGATCCGCCCGGGCGATGAGATCTTTTTTAACTACGGCGAATTATTCCCCATTCTGTAGCCCAGGGCTAACCCCCCGGCCTCGCGGGATGGTTGGACAAGAAACGACCTGGGTTCTCCCCGCCTCCACTTGCGGGTCCAAGCCTTCCGGAACGGCCGGAATTGTCATTTACCCGAAAAAGCAGCAGTAGCCATCCTCGTCGATGACGCGGAGAGCTTCGGCGAGGGTGGCAATTCGGCAAAGCAGGCGCTACTGCCGACGCCGTTCAAAGAGGCGGCAGACCATCGCGGCCGGAGCAGCCGCAGACGTTTCGACTCAATCGGGGAGGTGAAGCGATAAGGAGTCATTTTCCGCGAGTCGCTTGGTATGAATTCAGCTGAAGATAATGGTATGAATTCAGCTGAAAATAATTTATGGTTTTCGAAAAGCTAACTTGTTCGAACGCTTTATCGATTGTTCAACGAGTCACCGTTTGCTGGTCGCCTATGAGACAAATACCGTCTTTTCTTCTTCCCCTGATCATCCCCTCGATCCTTTTACTTGCCACCTTTGATTCGTCAGGTCAGGAGGCTCACACAGGTCAGCGGAAATGGACGGACAAAGACGGCAGGTCTGTGGAGGCGGCATTCGTCAAGGTCGAGGTCGGAAACGTCTACCTGAAACTGCCCGATGGCAGAATTCTGCCTTTCCCATTCGAGAGGCTCAGCGAAGCGGATCAAGAGGCAGCCAAACGACTTTACCGATCTAATCCCGCCGGGCTATCGGCACAGATCGACGCCTACGTGAATAAAAAACTTGCTGTCGAGGAAGTGCCTCCCAACCCGAAAACGACAGACGAACAGTTTGTCCGCCGGGCCTATCTTGAGATCACGGGCACGATACCCACCTTCGATCAGGCTCTCGACTTTCTCGAATCGACCGAACCCGATAAACGGCGCAAGCTGATCGATGTCCTGCTTGAGAGCGACGGCTACACGAGCCACAGCTTCAACTGGTATGCCGACTTTCTCCGCCTTGTTTCCCGCACCAATGACTTTTATATCTTCGAGCATTATATCCAGTGGGTGAAGGATTCAATTCGTGAGAACAAACCCTACGACCTCTTCGTGGAGGAGATGCTCACCGCCGAGGGAGGGATGTGGGAAAACGGAGCCTCGGGTTATTTTCTTCGGGATCGCGGCATGCCGCTGGGCAATCTGGCGACGACGGTGTCTCTTTTTCTCGGCACCGAAATAACTTGTGCCGAGTGCCATGATCATCCCTTCGAGGAATGGACCCAGATGGATTTTTACTCGCTTGCCGGGTTTCTCGGGCAACGCCAGGATCGACCGACCGGAAAACCATACTCCGGGATCATGACCCGGGAGACCTCAAGAATCGAGGCCGAGCAGAGGGCCAAAGATCCCGCACTGGGAGCTGACGGTTTCAGTCAGCCGTTCCGTCAGCTTGTTGCCGCAAACCAGAGCAAAGTCTGGGACAACCCCGAGCGGAAGTTCGTCCTCCCCGATGATTACAAATACGACGACGGCAAACCCGGCGATACGGTGGTCCCGCGGGTTCTTTTCGGCAAGGATGTTGATCTCTCGTCCTACGAAACCCCGAGAATGGCTTTTGCCGATTGGCTGACCTCCAAGGATAATCCCACGTTTGCGAAAACCTTGGCCAATCGCCTGTGGAGCAGGGCATTCGGTATTGGCCAGATCGAGCCACTTGATAATGTCAGGGATGGCAAACACGCTCAGAATCCGGAGCTGTTCTTCTTTCTCGAACAGGCGATCAAGGACCTCGATTTCAACGTGAAAGAGTTTCTGCGGGCCATCTACTATTCCGAGGCCTGGCAGCGTCGCGCCACGCTGGAAGGACCAACCCTCGCGGAGATCGACGGAAACGGTTATCACTTCCCGGGGCCGGTGCTCAAACGAATGACGTCACAACAGCTTTGGGACTCGTTTCTTACCCTGACGGTTCCGGACCCCTTGCGGCACCGGAGGAGTGTGACCGACGAACTGGGACAAATTTTCAACTTTGATATCGAGAAGGTAAGCGGGGAGGATTCTATCGGTCGGGTTGCACTCCTCAACAACCTTGTTATGCGGACGGTCAACGGCTCCGCCCCCTATGCTTCCGTCTGGGCATCGGAGTCAACGGTCACCGATTCATCAGACGGATCTCTCGTTAAATATGCCGGGTCCTACCTGGCGCGGGCTTCCGAGCTTGCGCAACCGGCACCTGCCGCGCACTTCCTTCGCGCCTGGGGGCAGGGAGATCGTGCCCTTGTCGACGGGAGCAGTGAGAACGGCTCAATTCCCCAGATCCTAACGATGATCAACGGCCCCTTTACCCAGATGCTTGTCAAGCCGGACTCGCTTATTTTCAAGAATGCCGGAAGCGAGCGCGGCACCGGTGACAAGATGGAGAAAATTTTTCTCAGTATTCTCAGCCGTCACCCCCAGGGCAAGGAGAAGGCCATCTGCGCAAAAGCAATCCGTAACGACGATGAGGGATATGGAGACCTCATCTGGGCTCTGGTCAATACCCGTGAGTTTCTATTCATCCGCTGACCGAAGCGGTTTTTCACTGACTAAGCAACCAAACTGAAGATGAGGCATCCGCACAACACCGACGAGATTGGCAGACGACGCTTCGTGGAGCGCCTCGCAAAAACAGCACTCGGGGTGAGTATCACCTCGGGCCTGAAAAATCCGCTCTTCGGCCAGGGGAGTTCGCCAAACGCGAAAGCGGACCACTGCATTTTACTCCTTATGACAGGAGGCATGCCTCATCTCGATACCTTCGATCCTAAACCGGAAAACAGCGGGGTGATGGGGCCCACCGGGGTGGTCAAGTCGTCACTCACCGGGGAGCCTTTCGCAAACAACGTCCCGAAACTAGCCGCCATCGCCGACAAACTGACCGTGATCAGGAGCATGTATCAGCGCACCGCGGACCACCAGCAGGCGACCTACACCATGCGAACGAGTTACGCACCGATCCCGAGCATCATTCATCCCACCATCGGGCCCTGGGCTCAGCAAATTCTGGGCAAAAAAAACCCTTCCCTCCCCGACAGCGTCACGATCGGCGCAGGGGTAGCCCATCCCGGTGCGGGGTTCATGCCCCCTTCTTTCAGCCCAATGCCGGTCGATTCAGCCGAGCGCGGCATACCAAACATGCGCCCGCACGGGTATGCCTGGAATAAAGAGGCGGGAGCCCGCTACGAGGCAATACTGAACCGAAGACTTGATTTAACCGAAAAACTCGATGAGACGTTCCGCGCGGAAGTGCCCAGTGAAAGGGTATCGGCCTACACACAGTTCTACGATGAAACCCTGAAATTTCTTCGCAGCGAGGATTTGCAGCTTTTTGATCTCGCCCGGGAAAAAGACGAACAGAGAGACCGTTACGGCCGCAATCCGTTCGGTCAGGGTTGTCTCCTTGCGAAGCGTTTAGTCAAAGGCGGGGTGCGCTTTGTCGAGGTAACCCACGGCGGATGGGATACCCATGCGGATAATTTCGAACGCGTGCCTACCCTCGCCGGAATCATGGACGTCGCCGCCGCAAATCTTATCGCCGATCTTGAGGCGGAAGGACTGCTTGGCCGAACCCTCGTCGTCATCGCAACGGAATTTGGCCGCACTCCAAAAATTAATGGAAATGCGGGCCGGGATCACCATTCTCTTGCCTTCTCAACGGTTCTTGCGGGAGGCGGGTCCAAACGCGGACACATTATCGGCAAGAGTGACGCCTCAGGTGATCGACTCGAGAGCGAACATCACGAACCGAAGCATCTCAACGCCACTATTGCATACGCTCTTGGAATGGACCTGAACCGGGCTGTAACCTCACCCTCGGGGAGGCCGTTTACCGTGGCGACGCACAAGATGGACGGAAACAAGCCGGTAACGGCAGTCGGTCCGATAATGGAAGTCTTTGCTTAACAGCGGCTTCGCTCCATTATTCGGAAACTCAGGGGAACCCGCGAACCGGGGAAAGTGTCGATCCCGGTGAAGCCTGACACGGCAGGCCAGACACTCCCCCGGTAGAGTAAAACCGAAGGAGAAGCCACGGCTCCGAACGGGTAACCCCTGGAGAGTTGAAGTGAAAAAGTGGCTCAGAAGTGGCTCAGAATGAAATTCAGCCCCTCAAAAAACCGCCCTAAAAATCGTCGTAACTCCTTGAAATACCGGCAACGGGACTCGAACCCGTACGGTTGCAATAACCAGCGGATTTTAAGTCTTGGCCTTGCGTGATTAAGTCTGATAGGGTATGAGTATTTCTAGGGACTCGAAAGCCTTGCCATTAAAGGGTTTCAGCTCCGTTTACATACTCAGACTTCATCAGGCTTATGGCAGAGGTAAAGGAAAAAAGTGGCCCTAAAATGGCCCTAAAAAATCTCACTCCACTTCGCAGCAAAGGGCGTGACCTCGATTACTGGAAAGCTCGCCTCGTGTTACACAATCCCGGAGACAAGGATTGGAGCGTGAGAATTCAACACGCCGGGAAACGCGAATGGTTCACCCTCGAAACTCCGAACAAGACGACCGCAGCGGCACGAGCGAAAAAGCGATTCGAATTTGTGAAGGCTCACGGATGGGAAGCCGCGATTCTTCATTTCAAATACGGAGAAGAGAAAGCCAAGGTCACAGCGGAGAAGAACGCGCTCACCGTGGGCGAGTATATCGCCGAAGTGGAAAGCCTCGCCACGGAGCAGAGCCCGCGTACGGTTCACGATTACGGGAAATGCCTTCGCCTCATTCTCTCCGAAATCCTCAAAAGCGAGGGCACGAAGCCGACAAAGGAAAGGGTAAGCGCTATTCCGCTCGAACTGGTCACTGACCGCCGCGTTGAGCGATGGAAGGCCAGCCGCGTTCAGAAGGTGAGAGGAAACCCGCAGAAAGAGAAAACCGCGAAGATCACGGCAAACACGATCTTGCGACAGGCGAAGGCGCTATTCGGGAAAAAGATCCTTCCGGTTCTTCGGAAGGCGGAAATTCCGATCCCGAACCCGATCCCGCTCTCAGGCGTGAATTTCTTCAAGGAGGATACCAGCTCGAAGTTCAAGCGGAAGATTGAACCGGAGAAACTGATTGCCGCCGCCGTGGGGAAACTGGACGCGCCACAGGGCGAGAATGAGGAACGCGCCGATTACGAAGCGAGACGCCAAAGCTACCTTGCCTTTATC
Source organism: Akkermansiaceae bacterium UBA6138 (assembly GCA_002422425.1). GTDB lineage: Bacteria > Verrucomicrobiota > Verrucomicrobiia > Verrucomicrobiales > DEV007 > Arctic95D-9. Next base: position 75,780 of record DIVG01000066.1, read on the forward strand.
CTCGTGTTTGCGACCGGCCTTCGAAAGAGTGAGGCCGATATGCTGGAATGGGATTCGGTGAACTTCACCGCGAATGAACTCACGGTAGAGACAACCCAGTATTTCAAACCGAAAACCGACGCTTCCGAGCAATCCGTTTCGCTTGATCCCGAAACCGTGGAGATCCTCCGGGGCTTCCGGGCTCAGTATCCGACCGACCGCTTCCTTCTCCGCTCGAAGCGAAAGGCGAAGGTTTCCACGACGTATTCCTATTACCGCGCCGAACCGACCTGGAAGGCGCTTCGGGAATGGCTGGCGGAACAGGGGCTATCAGACTCGAAGCCTATTCACTATTGCCGCAAGGCCATAACGGATTACATGGCGAAGAAGCACGGGATTTTTGCCGCGATGCGCCACGCGAGACACACAACGCCACAAGTGACCGCCCGCTATTACTCAGACGGGGAATCCCTTCCTCCGGGAATCGGAGGGTTCTTCAAGGCCGATCAGGGGGACGGGGAGAAGATTGTTGAGGGAGAATTCACCGTGAAGAAAACCGGCCGCAGGAAGGCCGCAACCCGATGATATTATGAATTCCCGAACCCTTACAACAGCCGGGGACGTTTTTCTCGTCCTCGAACCGACGCTTTCAGAATTCGATAAATGGAACCGCGCCGCGCTCTCAAATCGGCAACGGGTAGGTGATTGGATCAAAGCCGCTCTCGATTCAGCAAGCCACGAAAAGGCTACCACGTTCACCGCCGAAGAGTTCCCGGAACCCGACCCATGGCAGGCACGCGACCGACTCGTTTTTGATCTCAAGGAGTTTCCCTCACATTCACTCACGCGCCAGCTTCTCGCCGCGCTCAAGTCAGAGTATCCGCCCGCGCTTTGTCGCAGAGTAGCCGGAAGAAGGAAGCCGACTCGCTACAGCGCAACCTTACTTTTGGCACCGTGGGCACACGCCACCCTGAACCGCGCCGCGAACAAGAAAGGCGCGACGCTCCCGGCCAACGTGATTCCATTCCCGACGCAGAGAGGATCCACAGAATGAGCAAGAAGGACAAAGACACGACATGGAAGGGGAAGAAGTTTCTTGAACACGTTGGAGAAGTTCAGCGGGTGAATCGCTCAACTTCCCGTGAGGAACTGGACCACTTCCGCAACCTTCTCGAACGGTTCTCGGACCCCGCCGAAGCGATCCCCGGTGAATTCCGCGCCTCTGTTTTATCTGATACCGGACAGGCTACGGAGTTCACGGGAAAAGACCGGGAGACCCTATGGAAAAAGCTCTCCGTCCACTTACTCTCCCCCGAAGCGAGCTGGCTTGAGTTTACCGTCTTTCAACCTTCAAAATCTCTATCCGGGCAATCGGAGTTTCGGTTCGAGAACAGGAACGTCTCAACAGTGACCTTAGAAACGGATGGGACTAGGCTTGTTCGAAGTGTATCCGTCGCGTTGAAGCAGGGCACGCCGCCGCCCGCAATCGGGCGAACGTCTCTCGTGGAATGGTTAAGGAAATTGAAGGCGGATTGTTCCGTTCCGCTTCCGTTTGAATTCGGAGACAATTTCTATTCAGATGAGGAACTTCGGGGGAAGGGCATTCACGATTTCAAGGCGTTCGCCAAACACTTTGAGGAAACACAAGACGAAGAGCGACAAGGCCAATTCGGAAGCATTGTTCGGGAGATTACCCCGAAGGAGCACCCGCTCGAAGCGTTTCGAATGAGAATCTTTTCCGATGCCGCTCACGCGCTCGAAGTCGTTGAAACTTGCGGAGAGGGCTCGGCAATTGTAACGGCTCTCGAACTTGGGCTCAGGCTTGCAACGAATGCCGAAGCAATGTTATCCCTTGCCCGCGCCCCGGAAACTCTCAAAAATCCGAACCGGAAGCGCCCGCCGAAGGGACGGCAGAGACACGAAGTGAAACGCAAGAAAACGGAAAATCTCAAACGTGAGGCCAAGGAAATTATCCGAACATACGAAAAGGCGGGCAACCCGCTCAAACCTTACGAAATCGTAAGAAAACTTGCGAAGTTCAGAACTGGCGAACAGCTGAAACACGACGATGACGAGAAAGGATTTACTGTCCCAAACTTTCAAAAAAAGATCATTCCGCAACTTCGAATTGAAGTCTTAGCGGAGTGACTTTTCCCTCAACTGGAGTTGAGGGAATCCGAAACCGGCCTTTCGAAGAATTCAAGGAGGGACACCGCTCTTTTCAATGCTGAACCTTCATGTGTTCAGACATATGAAGAGACAACCCAACCCTGATACCGGCCCGATCAAACAGGCGCTTTCTTACTCAGAATTCGCCGAACGTGAGGGAATCTCCATTCCGACCGCTCGCCGTATGGTGAAGCGCCACAAGCTCCGAGTGATGCGTTTCTCGGAGACATGCGTTCGAATTCCCCTTTCGGAAATCGAACGCTTCGAGGCCGAAGCCACTTGTTGAGGGAACCGGAATGAATATTCAAACCGGTTCCCCGTGTCTTCCCGGCTTCACCCCAATAACGGGGCGGGAAGGCTATCACCTTCGCGACGATGGCCGGACGTGCTCTCGTGGGCACACTGGACCGTTTCGCGACTCAAGACACGATTGCGCGAAATGCCGAAACATTTCCTCGCCTTCGTGGAAGATCATCAGAACCGCCGTAAAGAGCGCAATTCACGGTGGCGCGATTTCTCCGAAGTGTTCCCGCGTTATCGGTGCCACGCCCTCCGAATTTGGCGCCTTTCTCCGCCGAGGGTGCCAGCGACAAGGCTACCGGCTTTCCGATCACGGGCGAACCTGGGGAGTCTACCACATAGAACCGCTTCACAAATTCGCCTTGGAAACCGAGGCCGGATTCCTCGCCGCGAACCGGCTCGCCAACCTTCGCGTGAGTAGGCTTCACAACGGGACTCATTGCGCCTCAACCGAACCGACCTCGCCCGAACTCTTCACGGCATGAACATTGAATCCCGCGCTCTCTCCTACGCGCTCACGCTCCCGCCTTCGGTGGCGAAGCAGGGCGGGCACGATGCCGCCTTTCGTGTCGCCTCGTGTCTCGTTTGGGGATTCGATCTCAGCCGGGAACAGGCGCTTTCCGTGATGCGCCAATGGAACCAACAACGCGCCAACCCGCCTTGGAGTGAGGCCGAACTCTCTCACAAAATCGACTCAGCCGCAGCCGCTCCCTCGAAGTATCCGAGGGGGTACCTGCTACGGGAGAAGACCGAGAAACCCGCGCCACAGGGCGAAGGCGTAGCACCACTTCCGACCGGACCGGAAAGGCCGCGGATTCCCCTTTACGATTCCGCGAAAGCGGAGCAGTTCGCCGCCGCTTGTCGTTTCCCGATCACGCTGGACCTACTCGCGAGACGCTCGCCCGTGGCGATACCTTCGCCCGCGAATCAGAACACTACGACTTCCGAGGCCTTTCTTTCCGCGCTCTACCCGGAAGGTGAAAGCGTTCTCGTGTTTACCGATTTCCGCTCACAGGGGGATTTTCTCTGGACCGTGGGCAAGGGCGGATTCCGACTCTCACGCCAGCGGAACATTGCGCCGGTTCCTTCCCGCCTTCCGGGAAGCGCCAAGGAAGGCGTGTGGTTCCTCATTCAGCCGGTAACGGGCGAGTGGTCCATTCAGAACACGGGAGACGGCACGCGCTACGGTAGACGCCACGGCGGTTGTGTGACCTCGTGGCGCTACCTTCTACTAGAATCCGATGAAGCGCCCGAATCGGTATGGCTTCGTTGCCTGGTTCAATTGCCGATCAGAATTTCAGCGATGTACACGAGTGGCGGGCGAAGCGTTCACGCGCTCATCAGAGTAGACGCCAGCTCGAAGGCCGATTACGACGCCAGCCGGGACGTGATCCGAAGTGTTCTCCCCGTGATAGGTGCCGATCCCGCCGCCACGACAGGCGTTCGACTCTCCCGCCTTCCCGGTTGTCTCCGGGGGAACCAACTTCAACGCCTCGTGTGGCTCGATCCCGAACCGCCCGCAGGCCTTCCCATTCTCGACCGTATCGCGCCATGACTGAACCGAAGGAACCCGCGAAGGGAAAGAAGGCTCGCCAGCTCGCCGCAAGCCTTGCGCCCGTGGCTCAGTCCGTCGGCGCTACCGTCCTCGAAGGTGACAGGCTCGCCCCGCAACTCGACACGAGAACCGTTGTCTCCGGGCTCGCCCGCCAATGCGGGCAACTTCTCCGAATGACGCCGCTCTTCCTCCGGGGAGACTTCCTCGTGACCGTGGACGAAGAGACAGGGCGAACCGATCCGATGGACGCCACGCGCTTCGTGTCGTGGGCGGAAGGCTTTCTTTCCTTCGGACAATACGAAGGAAGCGGAGACGCTCAGAGCTTCAAACCGAAATCCATTTCAACGGAACTCGCCTCGAAGATCCTCGCCGCCGATCCTTTCCGCCGTGAATTGCGACCGCTCCGGGGCGTTCACGACGTGGCGCTTCCGACGTGGGCGAACCCGGAGAATACGGCCGTAAGGCTCCTTCCCGCAGGATACGACGAGGAAAGCGGAATCTTCACCGCCCCCGCCTTCGAGTATAAAACGGACATGCCGCCCGAAGAAGCCTGGAACTTCTTCCTCGAACTTTATTCACAGTTCCCCTTCTCCGAAGGGACGCCGCTCGAAAAGAACCGCTCTTTTGCCGTCCAGATGGCCGCTCACTTCACAGCCTTCGGGCGTCTCCTTCTCATGGATGTTTTCCGCCCCGCTTTCGTCTATCTCGCGAACCAGCCGGGAAGCGGAAAAACCCTACTCGCACGGCTTGCGATCGCTCCCGTATTTGGTCCCGTTGCCGTGGAAACCTTCCCCCGAAGCGAGGAAGAGCAAAAGAAGCAACTCGTTACCCTCGTCTTGGAAGGCCGAACTTACGCATTCTTCGACAACGTGAAGGGCTATCTCTCTTCTGAACCACTTGAACAATTCCTGACAGCGGAGCGAATCACGGGACGAATTCTAGGCGCAAGCAAAAACATGACGGGGCCGAACCTCGCTATCGTCTTCATTAGCGGGAACGATTTACGCCTTTCCGCCGATATGAAAAGACGCTCTCTCGTTTGTGACCTTTTTTGCGCTCACGAGGCCACGGAGCGGCAAATCTCTTCACCGATCTCGGACACATGGCCTTCCCGCCGGGAAACCCGCTCCCGCTTTCTCTCCGCTCTCTGGTCCCTCATGAATCACTGGCAGGCGCAAGGTTGCCCGCGACTCACGGAGCGTCTCCTTCCCTCGTTTGAATCGTTCTCCGCTATCGTGGGCGGTCTCGTGACAACCGCGAACTTCGCCAACCCGATTGAAGCGCCAGAAACGCAGATGGACGAAACCGGACAGGCCTGGCGTCTTCTCCTTCAAGCGCTCGCCGATCGCGTGCCTACGGGGAGCACTCACGATTACCCGGTAGACGATGCGATGAAGGTAGCAGAAGAGCTTGGCGTTCTCGATACCTTGACCGCAGGCGGGCGGGATGAACGAAAGACCTTCGGGCAAAGAATACGCCAGTGGCGAGGCAGGCGCTTTCTCGACAATCAGGGAAGGGAATTCGAATTCGGGAAGAAGCGGAACGGCAACGGAGCGCTCTACCCCGTGACCGTATTCAAGCAAGCTGGCGAGGAGTGAAGGTCCGTGGCCTTGTGCGCCGTTCTCGTGCCCTTGCGATGGCGTTCCCGTGCCGTTGTTGAGAACCTCAAAGGCCGATCAGACCTCGATTTGTGTAGATGTGACGTTGTGCCTTCCGGCCCGCGCCCCCGCGCTCCGCTCGCGTTCTTGAACCGGACTCCTTTTCTTCGTCATGGTTTCCAACCCCTACAACAACACAACAACACAATCCTAAGCCCGATAAGGCCTCGAACGATGTAGTTGTGATGTAGATGTGACGTTGTAGCGGAAGAAATGCCGAATATGTCCCCGCCTTTCACGCGATGACAGGGAAGAGGGACAAACAATGGGGGACAATTCATTTTTTTCCGCCCCTCGCGAAAAAGGCGACGGGTCTTATTCCCCGCTCGCCGGGGGCACAAATCGAATAGATTCCTTAATGGGGGGGGGCCGGAAGCGCTCCGATCTCAGCCGAAAGGCGCGCTCGCGACAAGAGTCGCTTTGTTCGTGTCGCATTGTGGAAGTTTGCGACAGGGCGAACGAACGCCAAGAAACCCTGACACGGCTCGCGAAAGAACGGTTCTAGGAGTCCCCTAAATGTAGAGGTGGAGAAGAGCCCCGATCCTCGTGAGAGGGTGCGGGAGAGCAGAGGCCAGCCGCGCCGGTTCCCCGATCCCGACCGCGAAGAAAAGTAGGCTCACAGAATCGCGCTCAACGCGCCGCCGCATCTTTCGAGGGTGACGACAGCCGGGAACGCCACGCCTCACGAGACGCGAAGCCACGCGCTCACACCGCCCCGCCCGCGCCTTCGAGGTGGCGCTCTCCGATGAAGCAGCGAAAGGGCGAGAGCCTCGATCCCGGTGAAGCCTGGTCACGGGAGGCCAGCCGCGCCGGTTCCCCGATCCCGACCGCGAAGAAAAGCAGGCTCACAGAATCGCGCTCAACGCGCCGCCGCATCTTTCGAGGGTGAAGACAGCCGGGAGCGCCACGCCTCACGAGACGCGAAGCCACGCGCTCACACCGCCCCGCCCGCGCCTTCGAGGTGGCGAACTCCGGGGAACCCGCGAACCGGGGAAAGTTTCAATCCCGGTGAAGCCTGGACACCGAACGCCAGCCGCTCCGGTTCCCCCCGGATCCCGACCGCGAAGAAAAGCAGGCTCACAGAATCGTTTCCGGTTCTCTGGAAGGCGAAAACCGAAGGGAAAAACACGGCTCAGAACGGGCAAGCCGTGGCGAGGTAAAGGAAAAAAGTGGCCCTAAATTGGCCCTAAGTGATTTTTGCGAACCTAAAAAACCGCCTTTAAAATCGTCGTAACTCGTTGAAATACCGGCAACGGGACTCGAACCCGTACGGTTGCAATAACCAGCGGATTTTAAGTCCGCAGCGTCTACCATTCCGCCACACCGGCTCAACTTTCTTTTCTTACGCGAGGATGGTGAGAGAATCAAGCGCTCCAAACAGGTTGGGAAAGGGTGACGAGAGGACGGTCGGCGCTTGCTGCAAATTCAGATCAATTGCCGCCTTTTCACCGCCAAATATTGAGAAACAGTCCCGGCGCAGAGTTCTTCATGCGCCGGGAGACCAAGTTCGACGCCGAGATGGCGCAAACGGTTGGCCGTCTCGCGGAGCTCCTGCCACTGGAAGTGGCCTCCAAGTTGCTCATAAATCTGCGGGACGGTCGCGGGCGTTTCTTCCGGGGAAAAAAGCGGTCTGGCTTTCTCTGGGCGCACCATGTTGACGATGACGAGGTGCTGCCGGCTGATGAGCGGGAGGGCTTCATAAAAATGCCCGGCGGTGAGCGGGTCACTGAGATCGATGAGCATGACAAGAAGCGCCCGTCGCGTGAGACGCCGCCGCAGGGCAATCATGAGCTGCTCGTAGTCGGGGGCCACCGGCTTCGGCTCTAGGGTGTAGAGAGCGTCGCGGACGGTGTTGTAGTGGTCTTTTCCGTTACGGGCGCGGATGAAACGATCCTCCTTGTCGGCGAAGCTGATGAAACCAAAGTGGTCGCCCTGCCGCTCGGCGACAGACGCGAGGATGAGGGAACAATGGAGAAATTTCTCGAGCTGGGTCGTGACGAGGTGTTCGCTTCCGGCGGAATCCTCGCGGTAGAGCCAGTCGTCTTCGGCGGCCTTCGCGACACCGACACGAATCTCACGCGCGCTCAGTCGCGAGTGATCGACGATGACGTAGATCTCCTGGGTGCGCTCGATCTGGTAGGTGCGGGTGGCGGGGCGCTGACGCCGGGCGGTCGCTTTCCAGTCGATATCGATATAGTCATCGCCGGGCTGGTAATCGCGCAGTTGCTCGAAATCGCGTCCTTTCCCGACCTGGCGAAGAGCGCGGTTGCCATCATGGCCCCGCATCAGGAAAAGACTGGCAAGGCGCTTGCGCTCGGCGCGCAGGTCGGGGTAGACACGAACCTCGGTGGCGAGGTCGAAGCGTTTCCGAAGGAGCCATAGGCCCCACCGCGAAGGGATCTCAACGTGAAGAGATTCGAGAAAAAAACGTCCCCGCCGCAGGGGAATAAAAGGATACGTGACGGAGCGCCTTTTTCCCTCCTCAAGGGCGGTGAGGCGTCCAATGAGTTCTCCGGCGACACGAAAGTCGACGGGGGTGGCGATGCCGTATCGGAGCGTGGCGATCGTGGCGCCGCGATTGGCGAAGGTCACCGGCACGGGCAGTTCGCGGCCCTTGGTGCAGCGGAGGAGATCGGGCACGGTCACGGAGAGCCCCGCGAGCCGTGAGGTCGAGCGCACCATATCGAGGACGGCCGCAAGAACAAAAGCGAGGATTGCGGCGACGCCGGGGAGGACGCCGAGCTGGGGATCTCCGGCCGCATAGACAACCCAGCTCGAGGCGGGCATTACGACGACGAGGGCGATCCAGAGCAGGGGGATGTTCGGCACCGGTCGCATCGCGNNGCCTCGGCGACGGTGACGCCTTCGATCTCGTATTCGGGCCGCAGGACGATGCGGTGGGAAAGGACGGGGTAGGCCATTGCACGGATGTCGTCGGGGGTGACATAGTCGCGCCCCTCGATCGCGGCGAGGGCACGGCTCGAGAGGAGGAGCGCCTGGGTCGCGCGGGGGCCGGCCCCGACCTGGATGCTGTCGAGATCGCGCGAGTGTCTCACGATCTCGACGACGTAAGAGACGAGCTCGTCCTTCATCGTGATCGCCCGCAGGGCGCGCTGCATCTGGTGGATCTGCGCGTCGGTGAGGACACTCTCGACGGTTCCGCCGTTGAGGATGTGCTCGGGGGTCTCTGACCCGAGCGACTGCATCGCGAGTTGCAACTCCGAGGCGGCGTCGGGATAGCCCATCTCGACCCGCAGGAGAAAGCGGTCTTTTTGTGCCTCGGGGAGCGGGTAGGTGCCCTCGTATTCGATGGGGTTCTGCGTCGCGAAAACAGTGAAGCTGTCAGGAAGGCGATGGGTCACGCCGTCGATGGTGACGAGGCGCTCCTGCATCGCCTGGAGCAGGGCCGACTGGGTTTTCGCGGGGGCCCGGTTGATCTCGTCGGCGAGGAGGAACGAGGTGAAGACGGGGCCTTTGACAAGATGGAAAGAGCCCTCCTGCAAATTAAAGACGTTCGTCCCGGTGATGTCCGAGGGCATCAGGTCGGGAGTGAACTGGATGCGGGAAAAGTCCGCCCCGAGGACCTTCGCGAGGGTGCGCACGAGGAGGGTTTTCGCCACGCCGGGGACGCCTTCGATGAGGATGTGGTTGCCGGTGAAGATGGCGATGAGGCAGAAATCGACGACACGGTCCTGCCCGATGATGACCTTTGCGACCTCGGCACGCGCCCGCGCCATGATTTCATTTACAGACTGAACCTGTTCACCCGGCAAGACTTCATCCATGATACGGGTTCATCGCATAGTTTGGTCGGGAAGGGCAAGTGGATTGTTCAAAACGGGCCCATCGCGATCGCTTCAACGAACCCCGCAGGTGCCCTCCACGGCGGCTTTGCCACTCAGTTCGCTTTGACCTGTCACTTGCCCCTCTTTGGTCGTATTGTGGCGAATGCAGGTATCACTGATCGCGGCGCTGGACAGGGGAAGGCTGATGGGATCGGCAGCGGGCCATCTCCCCTGGCGGTTACCCCGGGACGTCGCTCACTTCCGCGAAACGACGGCGGGAAAGTGGCTTCTCATCGGCCGGCGGACTTACGAGGAAATGGACGGATGGTTCACCAACCAGACACCTCTGGTTCTCTCCCGCGATGCCGGTTACGTGCCGCAACGACCGTTTCATCGCGTTTTCACCGGAGCAGGGGCCGCTCTCGGATTCGCCCGGGCGAGCGGAGTGAGTGAGGTCCTGGTTGCGGGCGGGGCACAAGTCTTCGCCACGAGCCTTCCGATGGCGACGCGGCTTATCCTCACCCGCCTCGAGGCACGCTACGAGGTCGTCGGTGGGGTCTATTTCCCGAATTTCGAAGACTCCGGCGAGTGGTGCCTCATCCATGCGGAGAAGTGGCCAGCCGATGCGGAAAATGCGGCGGCGATGCGCCTGGAGATCTACGAGAGGAAAACAACCGCTCATCCCTGACAGGAAACAATCACTCGCCGAATTGGTGCTTGCCGTTTATCTTATCGCGCGCCTCTGCCCGCTGCGCCGGTCTCCCTTCTTTGAGTAATGACCTTCCGTTTTCGATCTACATCACTCGTTCTCACCGCGATAGGCGCCGCGTTGCTCCTGAGTTCGTGTCGGGAGAACCTGGACCCGTCGATCCACCTTGCCAATGTGGCGGAACTGCCTCTCTGGCAAATTCTTGTGGCGATTTTCCTTTTCAGCCTTCTCAGCGAAGACCTCGCCTGCATCGGCGCCGGTCTGCTCGCAAGCGAGGGCGTTCTGACGCTTGGCTGGGCGATCACGGGGTCTTTTCTGGCTATCTATCTCGGCGATATCCCGCTTTACCTCATCGGTCGGATCGGGGGGATGAGCCTACTGCGGCGGAGACCCTTTCGTTGGTTAATTCGCGAGGACCAGATTCGCCAGGCAGAGGCGCTTTTTGAGGAACACGGTGCTAAACTGATCTTTTCTTCGCGCCTTCTCCCCGGCTCGCGTCTTCCGATTTACGCGGCAGCGGGAGTCCTTCGCTACCCCTTCTGGAAGTTTGCGATCTACATGGCTCTGGCCGGTGGCCTCTCGGCAGCGCTCCTGACCTGGGGCTCGATGGGGCTCGGCGAAGTCGTTCTGAAATGGCTGAAGGTTTACGAGACTTATGTGTTCCCCGCCTTCGTTACCGGAGCGATCCTCATCTGGGTGTCGCTCAAGCTGCTCGAGATCCTCGCGACGCGGCGGAGCCGACTGACTTTTCTCTCCCGCTGCCGCAAGCTCTACTACCGGGTGCGACCAAGGGTGCGTCCCCCGTTCCGCAGGCCGGGGGCCTGAATGGTGAATTGCCCCTTGAGCCCTCGGGCTTTTCCGCTAAGGATAAGGCTTCAACGATTCACTCTTACGCCCCGTGACCTGGTTTTCCCTAGCACTTCGCAATCTCCTCCGTAACGCCCGCCGTTCGGTCACGACGATCGCGGCGGTCGCGCTCGGCTATGCGGCGATCAATATCCTCGCGGGATTCACGGCCTACATGTTCGCGAGCATCGAAGACGCGCACATCTACGAGCAGGTCAACGGCCATGTCCAGATCTGGAGAAACGGAGCCCGCGGCTACGGCGGGGCAGACCCGGGCGAATATCTCATTTCAGCCGACGACTTCGCATCGATCAAGGCCTTCGCGGCGGAGGATCCCCGCATCATCCTGAGCGCGGGCCTTCTTGAGGTGAAGGGAAATGTCGACTCCGGGGGAACCCCGGGATTTTTCATCGGCCAGGCCATGGTGCCCGAGGAACGGGACGCCATCCACGAGCGGTCCACCGCCCTTCGCAGCGCCGACGGCACCGGCTACGAGGGGCGCGCCCTCTCAAAGGAGACGCCTTTCGGCATCGCCATCACGACAGGCATGGCGGAAAACATGGACCTCACAATAGACTCGGACGTGATCCTGATGTCCCCCTCCATCAGCGGGCAGATGAACGCGATCGACGCCACTATTCTCCAGATCAGTGATGTCGCGTCCGAGGCGCTCGACAACCGCTACGTCTTCATGCCGCTGGAACTCGGCCAGAGCCTCTACGACACCCAGGCGGTAAGCTGTGTGCGCTTTCTTCTGACCGACAGCGCCATGACCGACGCGGTGGCCGCCTCACTGCGGGAGCACTTTCCCGAATCGCAGTGGGACGTGATCCCCTGGTATGATGTCTCGAAGCTCTACCTCCGCACAAAGCGCATGTTCGACATCATCTTCGGACTCGTCTTTGCGATCATTGCCACGATCGTGACGATGTCGGTGCTCAACACGATCGGGATGGCCGTGGTCGAGCGGACAAAGGAGATCGGCACCCTCCGCGCCCTCGGGCTCAAACAACCGGGCGTGATTCGTCTCTTCGGGATCGAAAGTGCGCTCCTCGGCATCATCGGCGCGATCACCGGACTGATCATCACCGTGACCCTCGCCCTCACCGTCGCGGCGGTGAAACCGACCTGGGAACCCCCGGTCACGGCGCGGGAGATCGTGTGGGAGATCCGCATTCTCCCCGATTACCTTCTCGTGACCTTTCTCCTCCTCGTGCTCTTCACCTCACTCGCAGCGATCGCCCCGGCCCGGCGGGCTGCGAAACAGAGTATTGTCGATTCTCTGGGGCACGTTTAACTTTCCTCGTTATGAAAAGCACCCTCTCTTCTTTTCTGTTTCTCCTCACCGGACTCACCGCCGCCACGGCGCAGGATGCCGCCCTCCTCGAAGCGGAGAAGGCCCGCGGCATTCTCACGGGAAATCAGGGGGTGCAGTGGACCGTCAATGTCTCGGGAACGAAGAACGCCAAGTTCGTCGCGACCTCGCAAGGCGGGAAAATTTTTGCCGAGGTGATCGAGCCGGCCGACGCAACGGGACGCCGCTACCTGGCCGAATCCGACGGCAACATGTGGTTCTGGAAACCGGGCCTGAGCCGTCCTGTCTCCGTCTCGAAGCGCCAGCGACTCTCGGGTGACGCCGCCATCGGTGACATCGCCTCGACGAGCTTTGTCGACGGCTACAAGGTTGAGAACAGCGAAACGGGCGAAGTGAACGGTGAGGCCGCGACGGTCTACACGATGAAGGCAAACTCCCCCGGCGACACCTACGCGATGATCAAATACTGGGTCACGACAAAAGGGAACCTCGGAAGAAAGGCGGAATTTTATGCAAAATCCGGCAACCTTATCCGCCGTTCGACGATGGACTACGGGAATACCAGCAACGGCCGTCCCTTCCTCTCCCAGATGGTCATCATCGACGGAGGCACGACAATCACGCTTAAATTTACCGACGTGCAGATCGGCTCTTTCCCCGCGACTCTTTTCACTCGCGAAAACCTCGGAGGCCCCAAATCAACCGGACCGAAAAGGTGAGATCCTCTGCCTGGTTCACTGCGGCGGAGTTGGAGGAAGCCTCGACGCTTCTCCAGGAGCTGATTCGCTTCGACACGAGTAATCCGCCCGGGGACGAGGCCGCCGCGATCGCCCGCCTCGCCGAACACTGCCGCGCCCTCGGGCTCGAGCCTAAGATCGTCGGGGCCTACGAAGAGCGTCCCAATCTCGTCGCGAAGTTCGCTGCCGACCCAGCCCGCCGCACGGGGCGTCCGCTCATCCTGAGCTGTCACATCGACGTCGTCCCCGCCGACGCGGCCCGCTGGACACACCCGCCTTTTTCCGGACACGACGACGGCACCTGCATCTGGGGCCGCGGCGCGATTGACATGAAGGGCTTCGCGACGATGGCGATCACCGCCCTGGGCAAGCTGATCCGGGAAAAAGTCCCGATCAATCGCGACGTCATCTTTGTGGCGGTCTCGGACGAAGAGGCGGGCACACGACTGGGGTCGAAATGGCTCGTCGAAGAACGCCCCGACCTCCTCGGGGGCGATCCCGAGTATGTCATCAACGAAGTCGGCGGCTTCACCGTGCATCAGAACGGGCATCGCTTTTACCCCGTCCAGGTCGCCGAGAAGGGCGTCGCCTGGCTGACTCTCTCGATCGAGGGAAAACCCGGCCACAGCTCGCTGCCGGCGAAGGACAGCGCCGTCTCCAAACTCGCCCGAGCCATCGAAGCGATCGCCGCCGCGAAACTGCCCTGGCACGCCGGACCGGAGGCGATGAATTTCCTCAAGGGCTTCGCGAAACCGCAGGGACGTCTCGCGGAGATGGTCGCTCCGCTCTTTGCCCACCCCGTGATCGGTCCCCGTCTCCTCCCCCTCGCGATCAGCGATCCCTCGCGACGGGCCTCGGTCGAGGCGATCCTGCGAAACACTGCCAACCCGACCTGTCTCCACGGGAGCGACTCGATTAACATGCTGCCCGGTTGTGCCTCAGTCGATATTGATGGGCGCCTCGCCCCCGGACAAACGGCGGACGATCTCATCCGCGAGCTGCACGCCGTGGTGCGGCCCGTCCTCGGGAACGACTACGACCTCTATGTGCTGCAGGAGTCCGAGGCGGTCTCGTTCCCGACCGATACGGCGCTTTATCGCGAAATCGTCGCGACGATGCAATCGGTCGATCCGGCCGGACACGTCGTGCCATCCATCATCCCCGGCTTCACCGACAGCCGCAACTACGCGAAACTCGGCGCCCATTGTTACGGCTTTTACCCCCTGCAACTCCCGCCCGATCTCGACTTCGCCTCCCTCTTCCACGGCGACGACGAACGCATCCCCGTGGCGGGTTTTCACTGGGGCATCGAGACCCTGACAGAAATGCTATTCCGCTTCCTGAGATAGTCCATAAGCCCGAGCTGCGGTGCCGCCGAGGAGGGCCGACTTTTCATCGGCAGTGAGATCCTGAATCCAGAAATCGACACACTGCACCCAGTCCGCATATTCGCCGCGCAACAGGCAGACCGGCCAGTCACTCCCGAACATGAGCCGGTCGGGTCCGAAGGCATCGAGGACGACATCGAACCACGGACGCAGGAGATCGGGCGTCCAGTCCTCGAGCGCGGGGATGACCTCGGTGACCATACCGCTGAGCTTGCAAAAGACCTGCTCGCGTGAGGCGAGGGCGCGGATGTCCCGCTCCCACGTCAGGTCGACCCCGGCCGGACCGATGACGGGCTTGGCGATGTGATCGAGGATAAAGGTCTGCGCCGGATGCCGATCCACGAACTGCGCCGCCGCCGGCAACTGATCACCGAAGATGAGAATATCGTAGGCCAGCCCGAAGTCATGAAGCACGGAGACCCCCCGATTGAAGTCGTCGCGCAGGCAATACTCGCGGTCGTCGAGCCCCTGGAGCACCTCGCGAATCCCGACCGATTTCGGATTTTCCGCGAAGCGGGCAATCTTGTCAGGGACCCCGGGGTCAGTCAGGTCGAGCCAGCCGACGACGCCGCGAACGATCTCGTGAGCCTCCGCATACTCGAGGAGAAAGGCGTTTTCCGCCTCGTCCGTTCGCGCCTGCACCGAGATCACTCCGTTGATCCCGAACTCCTCCGTCGCGAGGGCAAGATCCCCGGGCGTGAAGTCGCGCTTGAGGATCCCCATGTCCGAACCAATCCAGTCGTAGGCCTCGGCCGAGTAGTTCCAGAAGTGATGATGGGAATCGATTCGCATGAGGAATTTTCACACAAAGACGCGAAGCCACAAAGGAGAATCTATCGCTGCGGCGGCGCGACTTCTCTCACGAGGGAACCGTTGCCTTCACTCATGACGAGCAGGCTGAGGTCTTCGACTTCATCGAGCCCGCCGGTGCTGAGGCTGAGGTAGTCGAACTTGCCGCGCAGGTCGGTATAACCGTCCTTGAGGAAGCGGACTTCGCCGTTCTTCATCTTCGCGTAGACCTTCACATAAGTCCGGGGAAGGGGTTTGCTGTCCTGCTCTCCGAGCACTTCGATCTGCCCGTAGGCGGCGGTGATTTGCACTTTGAGACTGTTCGAGTAGATCGCGACGGACTCGGTGCGTCCGGCGGCGACAACTTCAACAAGAACATTGCGGCTCGCGAAGGCTTCGGGAATGGCGAAGGTCAGCCCCTCCGCATCGCCGGGCAATTCCTTTTGCTCGGAGAGATTCGGTTTGATGAAGCTGAACTGCCCGCTCCCGCCCGAGACGAAGGGTTTGCTCGAGAAGAGGAACTCCAGATCCATCTCGTAGTAATTCACCGTCACGGCCTTCACATTGCGGTAGCGCAGTTTGGCCTCGCGCCCGGTCGCGGTGAGTTCGATGAAGGGCTCTTTGGAACTGAGTTGCTCGATCTGCCCCTCGCGGGTTTCGCCGTCGGGCGTCGCGGCGGCTCCCTCGATCTCGCGCACCTGCGCGGCGACGGCGGCAAACTTCGTCTGCCAGCGATCCACGGGATATTCACTGTAGGCGGCCGCGACCGTCTTCGCCGTCGCAACGTCCTCACGCGAGAGGGCGTGATAGGCCTTAAGGTAGTCGTACTGCAAGCGCGAGACGACTTCGTCGGCCGCGACGGAGTCGAACCACTCGTGCGACTCGGCGACTCGATCCTGGAGCGAGAGGTAAGCGCTCACGGCGAGCCTGTCCTCGGCGGAGAGGACGGGTTTGTAGGCAGCAAGTTCGAGGAAAGCTCCATACTGGGCCCGGAAGCGATCGTTCAATACCTTGTTCTCCTGACCGAGTCGATGGGTGCGTGCATTGACGAGCGGAGCATACTCGAGATGCTGATACCAGTGCCGCTCGACCGGATCGAACGAGACGAGCTCACTCTCGAGCCACTGGCCGCACTGCCGCAGGAAATCCTCACGGTGTTTCAAAAACTCCCTGGCGGCCGGGGCGACATTGTGGTGAATGCTGTAGCTCCAGAGAATATCGTCGTAGGCGTGTCGAGAGGCGACAAGGTCGGTGACCTTTTTGAAGAAATCGACGTCCTCACGCACCCGCCAGGCGATGCGGCTGAGATCGAGGCGGTGGAGATTGGTCGCGGCGAGAAAATCGAGAACGTCTTTGCCGGAGCCGAACTGCGAAAGATACTCCCACGATGCCTCGTCGAATCGGGAAAGCTGATCGACGACTTTGAAGGTCATCGTCTCTCCGGAAGCGATGACTTTTTCGTTTTTCGAAACCCGGACCGGATAAACCGCGAAGCTCCCCTCGCCCGAAGAGGACGGAAAATAAAACATGACCTCAAGCCGTTCGGTGGAGAAGGACTCGAGTCGCACCGGGTAAGACTTCGTGTAATCGCTGCCTCCGACAGGGACGGCTCCCTCGGGAATCTGGACGAGAAGATCGAGCCGATGCGACGACGAGGTCGGGTTCGTCACCACAATCTGCCCGGCATAAACAACGCCGGTGAGGAACTCGTCGGTGATGAACTTGTCCGCCTGCTCGCCCTCAACGAGGCGAAAGCGATCATCGACGCGCAGGAAGTTCTGACTCACGAGCACGGGGGCATCGCCCCCGGCCCGCTCCGCCGGCTGGATTTCCTCGTGGAAAACGACGAGCGGTGAAGCGGCGCTGAGAGAAAAGACATTGTCCTCGACGGTGAGTTCGTGTTTCTCCGAGGCGAAGGGCAGGTCGAGCAGACTGAGCGCAAACATCATCTCGGTGAAATGGCGCGTCGCGGCAGGGAACTCGTGTGAGTAGAATCCACCCTCCCCGTCCCACTCGGCAAAGTCTTTCCAGAATCCGTTCACGGTGACGAGATCGGCGTTCTGAAAGGCGATGGGGAGTTCGTAGTAGTTGTTCTCGGCGAGTTCGCGGGTGGATTCGAGGGCACGGTAGAGGGCCTGGGCTTTGGCTTTTGAAAGCAGCTCTGCATCGGAGATGTCGGCACCGACGGCGAGCGCGGCGGGTGCGGGTGCGACAAAAGCATCAGCTGCCATCTCCGCGCTCACGGCCGATTCCGCCGCAGGCGCAGGAGCGGCCATCGGCATGCTGCGGCGTTGCAAGGCGTCGACCGTCACGTTGCGTCGGGCCATGGGTGACGCATCCTCAAAACCGAAACCACCACTGCCGGCCACGTCACCCGTCATCGTCGAGGCCGAAAGATCGGAACGGCGGCCCCGCAGAGCACGCCGGAAGAGAAAGGCATCCTGCTCCGGATCGGGCGGGATCAGTTCGTGGAGACTGACGACATGCCCGGCGGTGCGGCCGCGCTCGTCCTCCCCGATACGGCGTGCGAGGAGGATGCGCTCAACGATGTTAAGTCGGCTGAATTCCCAGGGCTCGAGATAGCGCTCGAGGTTCGCCCCGATGAGATACTGATCGAGAAAAGTCTTGTTTTTTTTATGCTTCAGATAGGGTTGCACGACCGCTTCGAAAAAGGCGGTGTCTTTTCGCGAAAGGAAGAAATTCAGCTCGTGCGACGCGTTCTCCGAATATAGCTCGCGCTTTTCCTCATCCCCGAGCGTGGACCAGTTGGGAACAAAACCGAACTTCGTAAAATTGGTGTCGGGATTAATGCCGAGGAGGGTGCTGTATATCCCGCCGACGGTGTCGTAGGTCTGCACCTCGGAGGCACGGAAATTTCCCACCTCGAGCGTCTCACCGGCCCTCAACAGAGTCACGTTGCGGCGACGGGTGAAGTCCTTCTCCGGATCGAGCGTGGTCTCAAGCCGCAGGTCGCGGGTGGCGGCTCCGCCGTCGGGCTCAGGGAGCGCGAGCTGGCGGTAGACGGTGCCATGGGCATTCACCGCGACGACGTGGAGATGCTGACGGTCGCCCAGATCAGCCAGGTCGAGAGTGATAGTCCCATCTTCTCCGACCTCGAGATTGGTGAGAACGATGGCCTGACGGGCGAAGAAATTCAGGCTCGGGCTGTCACCTCCCGGAACCGACCCTGCCGCGGCACCGATGACGGGCATGGGAGCACCGGGGGCGCGTCCCCCCGCAGCCATGCCTTCGCTCTTGCGATGGGCCTCGCCACTGGCGGCTTCATCGACGATGGTTTCGGTTTCATTGAGCTCCCAGGGATTGAGGATGAGTCCCGGACGGCTCAGCATGTTGCCGGCAAACTTCTTCGAGCCGCGACGCTCGAGGATATAGCGATACTCTTCACCGATGTCCCGACCCGAGACAAAGCGCGAGACATTGTCCCCCCGTCGGATCTCAATGAGAGCGTCGCGGTATCCGTGATCCAGTCCCGCGAAAGGATCGAACTGCGGGAGAAAACGAGTCGCGACGAGGTGCACCCGTGTCAATGCATCGGCGTTCCGGACAGCGAGGGAGATTTTCTCCCCCTTTTTCTCAAGCGAGGTGATCTGAAGGGCGGGTGAGCGGGTGAGCTCAAGATGACGGTCATCCGAGAGCACGTAGTCAAAATGAGCCGCTCCGGCATCGGTGACCTTGAGCGTGACGGACCGGCCTTCGGACTTCAGGACGACTTCGTAGTCGCCCGGTTTCAGCCCGGTGAGGCGGACGAATCCGTCCTCATAGGCGGCGAGCGGAAAGACATCTTCGACGAGGGTGCCCGAGCGTGTTTCAAAAATCGCGAGGTCGTCTCGGCCGAAGCCATCCGTCGCGAAAAACGGTATCGCGACGACCTCGTCGGCCCTGGCATGAATCGTCTCCTGCCGCGAGACTCGATCCTGCAACAGCTCCCAGCGGCGAACGGGAAAGCCGACTGGATGCGCGGTCAGAGAAACAATGCCCGAGAGACCACCGAGATCGATGCGCCCCTGAGGATCGGTCTTGAGAGTGACGGAGACCGGCACGGTAAAGCCCCAATGATCAAGCGTCAACGCCACGGGACGATCCGCGAGGGGCTCGCCCGATTTGCCGAGCACCTGCACCACATAGCGATCACCCAGCCGACTGAGATAGGAATCCGCCACGAGTGGCTGCCCGTCGATGCCGTTCAACTCGTAGGTACGGGAAAAACGCAGCTCGTTCGTCTCGCCGGGACGCACTACCGAGGGCACTTTGCCCGTCAGCGTCACTTCGACCGAGCGGAGCCGGCCCGGAACGCGGAAGGCGTGGGTGGACTCGCGATCGTCAAAAAGAGGGAAATCTTTAGCCTTACTGATGGAATCAATCCCGTCGAGGTCGGTCGTTCGCACCGTGAGAGTGGCGTCTTTCACGTTTCCGATCCCGACCTGCCCGCCGTTGAGCTTCAGGATCGGGCGCAGCGCGACGGATGCCTCGCTACCGGGGAGAAGGGTCTCCTGCTCGAGAAGGACACCGGCATCGAACTGATAGGATTCCTGCGGCAGCTCGACCCGGTCCAGACTGGCAAAGTCACCATCAATGAGGACGACGGGGACGGTCCCCGACTCTGAGAAAGGCAGGAGAACGAAGCCTTTTTCATCCGCAGAGTAGTGCTTCCCGCCGAACCACACGGTCGGCGATTTGACGGGGCGGTTTTCATCGTCAAGGACGGTGAGCCATTCCCCGCCTACCGTCGTGCGGGAAAGGCTCTGCAGTTTTCCCTTTCTCACGAGGGCGCGCGAGCTGATCCCGTTGCCGATCAGCTCGACGACCCAGATGCCCCTTCTATCCTTGAGCGAATCAAAGGAGAAGGTCGCCGCGTGGCGGCGGATGGAAGCCTCGTCATAGCGATACGTTTTTTCCTCATTGGCGACGAGGCCGTCGAGATCGATGTCGGTGTTGATCTCCTCTTCTCGATCGAGATAGAAATTGAGGGCATTGATCTCGTAAACCTTCACAATGAGCTCTTTCACGTTTTTCAACACCACCGTCAGGGAGACTTCGTCGGCGGCAGCGAGGTGCTCGTGATTCGACGGGGAAAACATGATCTCGACGCGGTCCTTGAGCTGCTGCACCTGCGCCGGACTCAACATCGAGAACCACTCTTCGGGATCCCCGATGCCATGAAACAACTTGGTCGAGGCGAAGACCTCCTTCAGCCAGGGCTCGTGCACGTAGGGGGAAAAGCGCTGGAAGGTCTCGTCAGTGAGGAAAAAATGCTCGAGATAATCCCGCACGAGAACCTCGTCCTGCCCGATCGGAGGAAGACCCGCACCCGCCGTGAAATCAGCGGCCAGGTCGACGACAAATCCGCGCGTCTGCTGCTCGCGAAGGTAATCGGGATTCATGTAGGGCACCGCCCGCGGCAGCTCGAGGTAGGCCAGAAATTCCTCACGCGAGTAATCCCCGCGCCGCCGCGCCTCATCGAGGCGACGATAGAGGACAGAGGCCTTGAGCGATCCGAAAGCAGGCGGCAGAGTCCTGACATAACTCCAGAGCCGGTCGAGGCGGGCGCGTTCCGCTTCAGGGTTGCGCGAGGTCGATTCGTTGTTCGACGGCTGCAAACGCAGCAGGCGCGCCTCGACGAAACGCGGATCATTGGAAAGCTCGGGACGCAGACCCGCGAGCGCGTCGAGCTGGGCGAGGGTGAGACGACGGTGAATTTCAAACTCGCCGAACCCGCCGCTCTCTCGCGAGCGCAGGTCCGCCGCGATGATCCCGGGAAGCGACTCGTAATCAGGATAACGCAAACGGCTCAGCAACTCCCGACGCTGCCCGGGAGTCATCTCGACCCGCCCCCGAAGCAGGAAGTCGAGACCGGCCTCACTGATCCCGCTGAGGTCGGATCGTTTAAAGGCCTGTCGCAGGAAAGCCTCCCGCGTGACCTCATCGGGATTGAGCGTGGACGGGAAATCGGGCTTTGCATCGAGTCTTTCCTGCTCGTGACTAAAGGTGAGTCCGAAATGATCTCTTAAATAACGCATCGTCCCGGCCGGATCCGCCGGATAGCGCAGAAGCGCCTGGCGGTGCTGCATCTCGACAAGCTTCGGCGTGCGGCCGTAGCGCGCTGTCCACGGCTCGAGAATGCCGTCCACCTCATCGAGAGCGCCCCGCTGCTGGGCGTGGAGGGCGGAATAGAAATAAAAGTCTTCGGTTCCCGGGATCAGCTCGCGCAGGGCTTCCGCCCGGTCTGCCGCGAGAGCGAATTTTTCAACGAAGCCGATCCCGCTCTGCCCTGCCGACCGCAGAACGAAAACGGAGCAAATAATGAGAGGCAGGAACAAACGGAGACGCAGCGGAAAGGGCGGTATCATCATCGTGGCGCGGGGATGGGTTCTTCTTACTTTAACGCAGGGCCGGACGAATGATTAAGCACTAAGTTGCAAAGAATTTGCCGGCCACCCACCACCTTGTTTGCAGCAGTCCTTTCCCGTGCCGCACGAGCCTGCCGCAACAAGGCCTTGATTCTCGGGTAAAAAAAACGGCCCGGAAAACCGGACCGCTTTGAGCCGCCGCACGCTCCTTCCGAGAGAGCGGAACGGAGCAAGGCGAAAGAGTCGAAGAATCAGTGGTTGAACATGAACTCCTTTGAGTTCAGAACCGCCCAGAAGACATCGTTCAGAACGAGTTCGCGCTGCGCCTTGTCCTCACCAACGGCGCTAACCTGCGCCATGAGCTGCTTCATTTCCTCCGCTGTCGGCTTGCGGGTGAAGCTGCGTACGTAGATCTCCTCGATGATTTGCTCGGGAGTCTTGTTTTCAGCGACCATGCGCTTAACGAGACCGCCCTGCTCGACCTTCTGTGTCACGGTAGGCCCGTTAAGGAGGTGGAGCGCCTGAGAAAGGCTCGGATCCATTTTGACCTCGCAGGAGCAGACCGTTTCCCGCGTCGCCCGGCCAAAAGTCGTGAGGAAGTAGTCAGTCGTGTTCCCGTCGGCGATCTGGACAGCGCGGGACCCAAGCGGCAAACCCTGGAACTTATTCTTCGTCTCCGTCACCTGAGTAATCGTGTCGAGCATGATCTCGGCGCGCTGACGGCGGATGCGGGCTTTCGCGAAATTGTTCAGGTCGTCCTTGTTCGTGGGATTGGCTCTCGTCGTCCGCTGGTAAGTGGCCGAATTGCAGATATCCTTCACGAGCTGACGGAAGTCATACTCATATTCGCCCTGGAACTTTCCGGCCATCGCGGCAAGAAGCTCCGGGTTGGAGGCCGGGTTGCTGATCCGCACATCATCGACTGGATCAATGATTCCGACCCCAAAAAAGTGTGACCAAACCAGGTTGGAGATGTTGCGCGAGAAGTAGTCGTTCTGCGGAGAAGCCATCCAGTTGGCAACGACCTCGCGTCTGTCCTTACCGGCCACGTCGGGCAAGTCTCCACCGAGAAACTTGGGCGGCATGTTGCGCCCTCCCACAAGATGCTTCACCTCACCACTGCCGCGGTTGTAGACAATCTGCTCGCGGGGATCGACACCCTCCTTGCGACCGACCTGGGCGAAGAAGGCAGCCCAACTGTAATAATCATCCATTGTCCAGCGGTCGAAAGGATGGTTGTGACACTGGGCGCACTGGAGCCGCATCCCCATGAAGACCTGAGCCACGTTCTCGGAGAGCTTCAGCGTGTCCCGCTCAACCTGATAAAAATTCGTCGCCGGGCTCGCAAAACTGCCGCCTTCGGAGGAGAGCATGTCGATGACAATCTCATTGAACGGGCGATTCGCCGCGATCTGCTCCCGGAGCCATGAGTTGTAAAGAAGCGCGGCTTTGTAGGAAATACCGAGACCAAGATTCGGATTCGACCGAATCTGGAGAAGCTCGGACCACTTCATGACCCACATCTCGGTGAATTCCTTGCGATCGACAAGTGTATCAATCACCTTGCTGCGTTTGTCAGGAGACGTGTCCGCCATGAAGGCATTATACTCATCCGTCGTCGGGAGCTGGCCCACGATATCAATGGTCGCCCGACGCAGGAATTCCTCATCGGAACAAAGGTCCGAGGGAAGAATACGAAGCTTGTGAAGCTTGTCATGGACAAGACTGTCGATGTAGTTGTTTTCCTGAGGGGTCGGGCGAGTGTATTCGAGGCCCTCGGGGATGACGATGGTCTGGATCCCCACGGTATGAGTTTCGTAGCGGGCCATAATGAAGGCCTCGCCACGCTTGCCTGCGGTGACCAATCCGGTCGTGGTGACGCCGGCGGTGGGCTCGTTATTCGTGATGAAAACAGCGAGATCAGTCACATCGCGGTCGTGGCCATCGGAAAACTTGGCGCGAACGGTGAGTTGCTGGGTCGCCCCCGAACCCTCAAGAACGAGCTTCGGCGGGTAAAGACTAAGTTCGGTTACCACGGGGACTTCAGCAAGGGGGCGTTTTGTTGCCCCGTTCGCGATCCATTCCACCATGGTCTTGTAAGCGGGGCTATCTTTCTCGAAGAGCTTGCCGCCGGTGTGCGGCACGGCCTCAATTGACTTTTCAACAAGAAGAGATTCCTCGGGAATCGCCAGATTAATCCGGTAACCCGCCATCTCGCGGGTAAGCCGATAATGGTCCCCGTCGGGATCATAACCAAAGAGCGAAAGCATGAAACCATCCTGCCCGCGGGCCGAGCCATGGCAGGCACCGACGTTACAGCCTTCACTCATGAACACCGGCACTACATCAAGGTGAAAGTCGATGGGACGATCGACCGCAGCCTCTTTGACGATGACGGGGATCTTCACGGAATGCCCCGCAACCTTCACTTCGAGGTCGGTTTGCCCATCCTTGAGAGGGGTAAAGATGTTGCGCTTCTTGAGACCGAGAAGTGACGGGTCAGCCGGAGTGAAAGTCGCATTGGCCGTGACATCCTGAGTCGTGTCATCGTCGTAAGTGGCCATAACGACGACCGACTGGACGTCGCGGGCTTTTTCCAGGGTGATGTCGAGCGGAAACGCCTCTACTTTCACAATCTTCTTACCCTTGTCCTTAAGAGGTTCGGCCCCTTTAAAGTCTTCCTCATTCCTCGCCACAAGGGTAAGCTCGGCTGGCCACTCAGCCCCCTCCGCGATCCACTGGCGGAGCTTTGCAATCTCAGCTTCGTGAAGCGGACGCCCTTTGGGAGGCATCACATCCGAGTCATCCTCGGGCAACGAAACGAGCTCAATCATGAGTGACTCGTCGGGCTTGCCCTTTACCAGGGATTGGCCGCCATCACCTCCTTTGAAAAAAAGCTCCGCCTTATCAAAACGAAGGTTGGCCTTGGCCTCATCGGCGTTGTGACAACTGACGCAATTGAACTCCAGGATCGGCTGAATATCACGAACGAAGTCGATTTTTGCATCGTTTGCATGCGCCGTGAATCCCCCGACTAGGGCAGCGACGCTCAAAATGGACAGGCGAGATTTCATGAACAGGGTAGTTGTGTTTGACCGAAAAGGGGACGCGGTGTTCGATTCCCGCACTTACTTGTTTGCGCTTTCCTTCTGAGCCTCAAGGCGGAGCTGCTCCAAGCGCGACAGCGGTTTTTCCTTCTTCTCGGCCGCCGCCGCCACCGGGGACGGGGCCGCCTGAGGAGCCGCCACCGCCACCTTCGGCATTGGATCCACCCGGAGGACGGAACCCATCGCCAGGCGATGAACTATCGGCTCACCGTCTTTTACGACAGTGACGGTGCAAAAGACGCCTTTATGCTGACCGACGGGGGTTTTATCGGTCGTCACGACCGGAAAACTGAGCCCTTCAAGATCGGACTTCAGCTTCTGGATCGCCGCCGTCGAGTGGGCGGGAAGCCCGAAAAGCTGCACGTCCGCCTCCCCGCTGAATTCACGGAGCTGCTCAACCTCCGCAACCATCTCAACAGTCTCCCCCTGCTTCGCGGTTGCCATGCTAATTTTTAACTGAACGAAGGGCTCTTCCACCGAAAGACTGATGAACGGCGAAGCGGTGAACGCATTCCCCGAACCGCCGTCCGATTCAGCGAGAACCGCAAGATTCCAAGTGTTGAGCTCCGCATTTTCGTTGGCGTTGAGCTCGTATTCAAGCTCGGTTTCCTTCTCCTTGAAGATCATTGTGGCGGGCGTTGCGATGCCCGGTGGAAGCCAGGGAAAGCGCACCGTGATAGGCTTTTCATAACCCTCCTTGCGGTGAGCCCGCACCTTCAGCTTCAAAGAACCATTGCGCACGATGGGAACCTTCGGCTGATCGATGGTGATTGAGTAAGGAAGCGCTTCCACCACGGCAACCGCCACCTCAGGGTGGTAGCGGGTATAGTAGGGAACCCCGTTCTGCGGGCCCCTCACGAAATCAAGGGCCTGAGTGAACTTCCCAACGACCGGCTTGTCTCCTTCGAGTGTTTTAACGAGTAACTCATACATGCCTCCTCCGAGGGGAGCCTCGGGAGCCGCTTTGAGAAGAATAGGAAACTGGCTCACCGATTTCGGGATCACTCCGCTCTCAAGAGTCACTCCGGCCGGCAGGCTTGGCATCTCGAACTGGAGATCGCCGGCCACCCCGCGCCGGGCAGTGCTGACAACCATGGTGTAGTAGCCACCCTGGGGAATATTGAACTGCTTCAGATACTGGAAGTCGTTCCGGAGCATCTCCCCCATGGTCACATCAATTCCAGGAGGGGAAACCACCGACTCAACCCGGTAGACAAAATCTACCCCGCCGCGTGAAAGCATATCGTTGATTTTAACGAAGTAATCCCCGTCAGCCGGAGCCTTGAAATCAACCCTGCCGTCTTTCGTTCCGTCCGCATCGTCGCTGGAGCCAAGCGCTCCCATTTTGTCGTTAAAAATAGTGATAACAGGGTCCACCGGCGTCCCGATGGAATTCGCAAAGACCCGGAACTGGAATGACTGATCCTTCTTTGCCGAGAACCGGAAGAAATCGACATCCCCCTCGGTCTGAAGAACGCCGTTGAAGGCGATCGGCAAAGCCCCGGCGGGAGTCGCCTCGGTATGGACGTTGTTGGGTTCGTTCTCCAGGATGTTATCAAAAGGACTGAGGCGGACCTCATTCGGTGAAGGGGGCGTCATGCCCGCGTGCGGGGCAAGAAGGCCGAGTTTATCGTTGAGCGCCGATTCGGGAAGCTTCGTTTTGAATGAATAGGGACCTTTAACATCTCCGAGCATCGTAAACTCGATCTCACTGCCCGCCTTCCCCCCGGCGGGATAGATCGCCGTGGGACGCGGGAAATTCCCGATATGGGCCCGATAGCGACCGCGCCCCTGGTAGGCGGCATCACGAACCTCGACTATGTAGTCACCATCATCCGGAGCCTCGATCGACAGGATCGACTCCTGCTTCAGGAGGGCGGACCCATCGGCTGAGGCAATTTCGAAGCGGTCTTTATTTAAAATCGCCACGTAGGGGTCGATCGCGATGTTCTGGTTGATGTTGTTGATGCGAAGGCCCTCCACCTCGACCGAAATCCGCTCCCCTTTTTTGACTGAAATCTGATAATAATCGGTCTCCTCAGGCTTTGCCTCGGCTTCGATCGTGACGTTCATCGGGATCTTCTGAGGAGCGGCGAAATCGTCATTCGGCTCAACCTCGTCAACATTGGGAAATTGCGATACCCAGAAGTTCCTAGCGTAGCTGATCCCGCTGCGACAGCGAACCCTGAGATGATGTTCACCCAGTCGGCAATCAGGAGCAATCACCAGGGTGACATCCACCTTCTTGTCATCGACGACCTGGAGATCCTTGGCGGTAATACCGGGATAATGAAACACAACTGCCTCCGCATCGCCAAGGCGATTGCCGATGAGACTGATCTTCACTTCAGTCCCCACCTGACCGCCACGGGGAATTGAGGTGCTGAAGTCAGGCGAAGCAGCTTCGACAAAATCCCCGGACAAGGCAAGTGCCGCCAGCCCGAAGACTGCCAGCACCTGCTTGAGGGGATTTCGGGAAACTGCACTCTGGGGAGACAGAATACGTTTCATGATAGGTGGTTGGATAGGATCAAAATTAAGCCGAAGCCTTAGCAATAATGTCATCAATGACACTACCACCATCAACGATCTCCATCGGACGCGGCCCGGGAGCGATCAGTTCCTTATCGGCATTGATTCCCATCTGGGCATAAACCGTCTTGGCGAAGGACTCGACATCGACCGGATTTTCATCAGGCTCGGCCGCGAGCGAATCGGAACTGCCGTAGACATAACCGCGTTTAATTCCGCCACCGGCAAGCATTGTCGAGAAAACCTTGGGCCAGTGATCACGACCGTCGGTCTTGTTGATCTTCGGCGTGCGGCCGAATTCGGAAGAGACCATTACGAGCGTAGAGTCAAGAAGACCGCGCTCGTCAAGATCAGTGAGAAGAGCGGCAAGCGCCTGATCGAAGGCCGGAACCTGGCTGGCGATACCGGCCTGAATGCGGTCGTGCATATCCCATGAACCGTAAGTCAGGGTAACAAGACGAACACCCGCCTCAACAAGACGACGACCGAGGAGCATCCGCATCCCCGCCGTGTTTTTGCCGTAGCGCTCCTTCATCTTCTCATCCTCCTTCGAAAGATCAAAAGCCTCGCGGGCCTCGGCGGAACCGATCAGGCTGTAGGCCTTCTGGTAGAAACTATCCATCGCATCAATCGAATCAGCCTGCTCCATGTTGCGGAAGTGGCTGTCAACCGCTTCAAGCATGGTGCGACGGCGCTCGAAACGAGCATTGTCTACCCCGCCGGGAAGAGTCAGGTCACGGACCTGGAAGCCCTTGTCGGCTGCCGGATCACTCCCGACCGAGAAAGGGCCATACATCGAGCTAAGGTAGCCGGTGCCGGCGAACTCATTCGGGACATTGGGGACACAAACATAGGGAGGAAGGTTCTTGCGTGAACCGAACTCATGGGAAATGACCGAACCGAAACTGGGGAACTGGATGGCAGGGCTCGGACGATAGCCGGTGAACATGTTGTGGGTGCCGCGCTCGTGCGCCGCCTCACCGTGCGTCATCGAGCGAATCACCGTCATTTTATCCGCCACCTTGGCGAGGTGCTTGAAGTTCTCACTGAACTGAAGACCGTCCACATTCGTGTTGATCGCATTGTAAGGGCCGCGGTACTCAACCGGAGCATACGGCTTGGGATCCCAGGTCTCCTGATGGGCTGAACCGCCGGGCAGGAAGATATGAATCAGGGACTTGGCCACGCCCTCCTTGGATTCGTAGAATTTCGCCTGAGCGCGAGCCTCGACCTTGAGGAGCTCCGGAAGAGCCAGACCGATTCCTCCGGCGAAGCCGACCTGCAAAAATTCACGGCGATTTGCCATGCCTGATTTAAAGAATCCTGTGCAGCCTTTCATAGTAGTTTTCGAGTTTTTGGTTGGTGGACTATAAAAATCTCTTTTCACCCTAATCTCAAGAGACGTCTTTACGTAGAGCGCGTCTACGGATACGGAAGGGGGCCAATTTGAGCCATGGCCCATCCGCATTTTCGCTATGCGATTCCGCAAGACGAACAGAAGAAATTATCGTATATTTTTCCAATATTTCGAATGATTTGACCGAGAGGCATGTAAAAACCGACCTCTCTCGAATTCCACCCGTCGCAAAGCTCATTGTCCATGAAATCCACCGTATCCCTTACCTTTACGCTGTTGTTCACGGGGCTGCAGGCCCTTACCGCCGCAGACGAAGCGGCCAAGGTCACCTTCGCCGACGATGTTTTTCCGATTCTCGACAGCAAGTGCATCAGTTGCCACAACACCGACGAGGCCAAAGGAGGGCTCGATCTCGCCAGCTTTGGAGCGACGATGAGCGGCGGATCAGGTGGTGCCGTGGTCATTTCGGAGAATCCCAAATCCTCCCGTCTGTATACTCTTGCGGCCCACACCGAAGAGCCGATCATGCCGCCGCGGGGCACGAAGGCGACCGATGCGGAGCTGAAAATCATCGCCGACTGGATCAGCGGCGGCCTCCTCGAAACCAAAAATTCGAAGGCACGGAAGTCTGACAAACCCAAGGTCGATCTTAATTCGATCACCTCAACCGGCAAGCCCGAAGGCCCCCCGGCCATGCCTGAGCATCTTATTCTCGAGCCCTCGGTGGTGACCGAGCGCCCCAACTCTGTCCCTGCGCTTGCCCACAGCCCCTGGGCACCCATCCTCGCCGTAGCCGGACAAAAACAGATTCTCCTTTACCACTCCGCCGATTATGACTTGCTCGGCGTCCTTCCCTACCCCGAAGGGTTTCCCCAGACCCTCTCCTTCAGCCCGAACGGCGCCTATCTCTTCTGCGGAGGCGGCCGCGCCGGCAAGTCCGGCAATGTCGTCGCCTGGGACATCAAGAGCGGTGAGCGCGTCCTCGAAGTTGGCAAGGAGTTCGACATCGTGCTTGGTGCCGACGTCTCCCCTAACCTGAAAAACGCCGTCATGGGCGGTCCCGGCCGGGTCATCAAGCTCTGGGACACCGTTGCCGGCGAACAGCTCAACGCGGTCAAGAAGCACACCGACTGGCTTCTCACCGCCGCCTACAGCCCCGACGGCGTCATTTACGCCACCGGCGACCGCAACGGAGGCCTCTACGTCTGGGAGGCGGCGACCGGTTACGAATTTTACACCCTCAGGGGTCACACCCTCGCCGTCACTGATCTCGACTGGCGCATGGACGGCAACGTCCTCGCTTCGAGCAGCGAAGACGGTTCCGTGATGCTCTGGGAGATGAACGGCGGCACCCAGATCAGGAAAATCGACGCCCACCCCGGGGGCGTCCAGGGCGTCGATTTCGCCCCTGACGGCACCATCGCCACGGTCGGCCGCGACAAGAATGTCAAGATCTGGAAGGCCGACGGCACAGCGGTCCGCACCATCGCCGCCTCGGACGACATCGTCCTGAGCGTTGCCGTCAGCGAGGACAGCAAGCGGGTTTTCACCGGCGACATCCACGGCAACATCAAGGGCTGGGATATTGCCACCGGAGCCGAGCTGGCGAAAGTGGATTCCAACCCCCCCCCGATCGAGCAGCAGCTCGCCTACTCCGAAAAACGCATCGGGGAGCTCACCGGTCGGTTACCCGCGCTTGAAGAAGGCATCAAGGCCGCCTCGGCCGAACTGACCGCCGCCCGCGCTGAGCTGGCCGAGATCGACAAGCGCCTCGCCGCCGCTACCCAGAACCGGGAGGCTCAAAATGCTGCCGTGGCCAAGCTCGACGGGACGATCAAGGCTCTGACCCCGGCAGTCGCCGCACTCCAGGAAGCCGCCAATACGAAACACGCCGCTTTGAAGACGGTCAACGAGGCTCTTGCTGCCGCCACCGCCGGTCTTAAGCCTCAAGAGGACGCCGCCGCCGCCGCCACCGCCGCTCTCACCACGAAAGAAACCTCCCTTCAGACTGCCATCGCCGCACTCAGCGCAATGAACGCGGCTGCCGCCAAACCAGCCCTCACTCCTGAACAGAAAACGCAACACGATACCCTTGCCGCCGCCCTGGATGCTGCCGCGAAGGCCCGTCAGGCCGCTGATCAGGTCGTAGCCGCGCGCACCAGCGAGCAGACCACCCTGGCAGGACAATTTGAGGAAGCGAAAAAACTCCTCGCCGCTGCCGGGCCCGGTGCCGCTCAGGCAAAAGCCGCCGCCGATGCAGCCGCTGCCACCCTCGCAACCGCCACGGCGGAAAAACAAAGAGCCGACGCCGCTCTCGCCGCCGCTTCCGCCAACGGTCAGACCCCTGCTCCTGAAATCGCCGCTGCCGCCAAAGCCGCCACTGACCGTCTCAACACCGCCACTGCGGCAAACACCACCGCCACCGCGAACCTTGCCGCAGCCGAAGCAAACAACCGCAAAGCCGCCGAAGTGATGCAGCAGGCGGACGCGAAAATGAAGGCTGTCGCCGCCGCCCTCGCCGCCGCGAAAACCGATCAGGCAGCCAGGGCCGACGCCCTCGCCAAAGCGGACGCCGCCCTTAAACCTCTCCGCGACCTCGCCGCCGCCGGGGCAGAGAGCCTGAAAAAAGCCCAGGCCGATCTCGCCGCGAAGACTACCGCCTCCCAGCAGGCCGAAAAGGCGCGCAACGATGCCAGGGCGGCCGCCGATCAGGCCGCCGCCCTCGTCGCCGCGACCAGCGCCAAAATCACTGAGCTGAAAGGGAAGGTCGCCCCCGCCCAGACTGAAGCGACCGCCGCCGGTGCCGCTCTCGCCGCGAAGCAGAAGGAACTGGCGGATGCGAAGACCGCCCTTGCCACCGCCCAGGCCGAGCAGAAGAAGGCCGAGGAGCTCATCGCCGCGACTACGAAACAAAAAGAAGCGTCCACTGCCAAAGTAGCCGCCGTTGTCGCCAAGGAAGCCGAGACGAAAAAGTCCGTCGAGCTTGCCAAAGCCGATCTCCAAAACAGCCAGTTCCTGCAGAAAAAGTGGCAGGCCGCCGCGATTAACCTGACCGCGATGCGCGAGTCCGAGAATCTCGACGACATGGCCGTGAGACTCGATGACATGGTCGGTGAAGAAACCGAAGCAAAGAAGAGCGTCGAGCAGGCTGCAGTGGCGCGCGCCGAGGCCGAGACCACCCTCGCCACGGCCAGGAAAACGGTCGAGACCGGCACCCTCGCCCTCCAGGAAAAATCCGCTTCCGTCCTTGATCGCGCCTTGAAACTTGTCGCGAGCCGCGCTGTCGCCGAACTGCGTGAGGGAGCGATCCAGCACCAGCCCGCCCTGAGTGTCATCTCCGCCGCCGACATGCCTCCCGCGACCGAGGCCTCCGAGCGCAAGGCCGGGATCGGCATCGTAGCCGCCGAGACGCTCTCCTACAAAACACCCGAAGAGATCACCGCTGAAGTCTCCCATCTGAAGTCACGGCTCACCGAGCTCGAACAGTTCCTCGCCAACACCTACGTTGAGGCAACGAAGACAAAGACCACCGTTCTCGCCGCCGATCAGGTCGCCCGGGAGACTCCCCAGGTCATCGCCGAGCGCGCCAAGGCCGAGGAACAGGCGGCGAGGGAACTCGCCGAGGCCGAAGCTGAGCGCAAACGCCAGGAGCAGGCCCTCGCCGATCAGAAAAAGCACATCGAGGAACTCCGGGCCAAATACCTCGCGACGCTGCCGAAACGCGAGGGGTAGGTTCGCGGCCCACCGGCCCACCGGCCCNNTTTCCGTGAAGGAACGTGAAAACGCTTCGTTTCATCATGGTCGGGAAAACGTGAAGAGTAAGCCGGGCACCATGGTCGGGCGAACGACTTTTCAAAACCGGAGCCAAACTCGTCCTCCCCGCCGGGCATGACACCGTCCGACGCGAGGTCAAAGCCATCGCCCTCAATCTGATGATCGAGGTGAAAAGTGGGCCGGCCCGGGATTAAAAAGGAGCGCCGGATCCCCGGTTTTGCTCCGGCCCCGGTTCAGACTCATCCGTGATCCTTCTTTCGCCAGCGCCTTCGGGAGCCGTCGGCATCTGCACAAACGCCGCCAGCGGCGCGACGAGCCTCCCCGGGAGTGGCCTCACACGATCAAAAACGTGGCGACCCAGCTCCGTCGCGACCTGGTAGCCGCGCTCGAACATTTCCATCTTGGCGTCGAGATTGTCGATATAGTGCAGGGCCTGGGCTTCGGGCGTCTTCGGCACCACGGGAGAACCGAACTCGAGCTCGCCGTGGTGCGAGATGATGAGGTGAAGGAGATGGAGACGGACCCGTTCGCTCTCGGGATCGAGTTCCTTCCAGCCCGCGCAGAGCGCTTCGTCCTCATGAATCTCGCGCCACATCTTGTTCACAATCTCCATGCCGAGCGGGATGTGGCCGATCAACTCGCTGATCTCCGTGTAGGGCATCGAAAATCCGTTCTCCGCGTAGGCGTTTTCCCAGAGCTTACCGACATCGTGAAAGAGCACCCCCGCGACGAGGAGGTCACGATTGAGCATCGGGTAGGCTTCGCAAATCCGGATCGCCGAGCGCATCATCTGCGCGACGTGCTCAACGAGACCGCCGCGACGGGCATGGTGGTAGTCGCGGGCCGCCCCGGTGCGGCGCAGCCGTTTTCCGAAGCGTCCAAGAAAAGTGCGGCAGAGATGATGGAGTCGCGGGTCGGCGAGATCTGCCACCGCCGCTTCAATGAAAGCGTAGTCCGTTTCCTGCTTGCGGCGCAGCTCGGGCGAGCCGCCGAGGACGCCTGCAGTTTCGTCTTCATTAAGGGCGCGTGCGGTCCAGCTTTTTCCGTCGATCGAGCGGCCGTCATTGCCGAGTCCGAACTCCCCCGAGACCTCAAAAAAAGTCCCGCCGCGCATCTGCCCGCAAGTCGCGAACATCGCCGAGTTGTTCCAGACCCGCAGCACGAGGGTCTCCTCCGCGTCGGCAAAAGTGAGTTCGTAAAAGGGGTTTCCCGTCTTGGTGGTGCGCTCGAGCGACTTCTCGAGCTGGGCAAGGAAGCGCACCATCAGCGGCACCGGACCAGCTTGCTGCTTCAGTTCACGTATTGTGATCAGCTCCATCGGGGGCATCGTAGCGGGGGGAATAGGCCACTGCGAGCAAAAACAGACTTAAGGCAGGGCGGGCCACGCTTTTTCGCGGGCGTCATTCTCAGGCTTACGCCCCGGGCGTCAAGGATGACCCGAAGCGGGAGAGATCAGCATCAGCGGGTTGATTCACCCGTTCAGCGTAGCCAGACTTGGCTTTCGCGGGAACACATCGCTCTCAATGAGAAGGTTGATGAGACAGGTGCCGAGCACGAGAGCCCCGGCCATGAGCGCCGGAGAGAGAAGTCCGAACGAAGCGACCGCAACACCGAAAAACGCGCCGGTAAAAAAAGTGCCGGCGACGACCCGCCGTCGAACCTGGCGCAACCGCGAAGCAGCCTGCCCGGGGCGGGCCGGGAGCAGGAGCACTGCGATCAGAAAACCAGCCACCCCGAAAAAAGGAACAGCAAGCCAACCCGGCAGCAGAAAAAGCGACAGACCATAGACGGGAAGAAAAACCCGATCGGCAGGAGCGGACGAAAAATGTTTCGTGATTACCTCGCGCCGGAGACGGAGAATCCCCATCACGACGGCGGCGGCCATGAAAACCCCCGTCACGGAAACGGGAATCGCCCCCCCGACCGTTTCAGGAAAGGCGAGCCGGTGAGAAACAACGACACCGGCGACACCGGCAAGCGTGAGAAAATGACAAAAGATTGCGGCAACGGTTCCCCTCTTCAAAAGGAAAGAGGTAAGACAGGGTCCAAAATGATCAACCCACCCCCCCCGGATCAGAGCACCTCCGCCACCAGGCACCGCCGCGCGGGGGCGCAGGAAAACGCAGGTGCCGTCATAGATTTCGCGAATACGCTCCGCGCGGACAAGGCTCTCGCGCGCGTCGGGAAACTGCACGATATAGAAGTCGTTTCCGCTCTTGAAGTGCTTTTCCTTGAGGACGAGAAATTGACTCCCCCGACCGAGCTCCAACACAACCGGGAAAGCACTCGCAGGAATATCCTCCAATTCGATGCGGCGGCGGCGGGCGCTGAGTTGATTCAACTTCGCTCCGCTGTGCCAAATCCGCGTCAGGCCTGAGCCCCGCATCAGGGCGTTCATCGGAATCTCTTCCTTCGCTCCCGACGGCAAACCATGATGAAGGCGAACAAGGCTGAGAACTTTGGCCGGGGCCGGAATGTCTGGATGGAGAAAAGGCTTCATTGCTGGATTATTTTAATATAATAATCATAATAATTATAAATTAAAGCGAATTTTTAACGAACTCACCCCTTCTTTCACGTTTACCTGTCGGATTTTCCTCCCTGTATTCCGGCTCGATCACCGGTTTTAAAGCGTCCCGAAAGTGGTATAAGTTCCGTAGCATTTCCCCAGGAAATTATGTCGAAACCCTCCTCCACCCTGCGAAACCCGATCCATGACGCGGTTTCACCCGGGAAAAAATCTCGCACCGAATCCGGCGTGCCCCGCAGTCGCAGTCGACTCTGGGATCGCTTTTCGCGCACTTTTTTTAAAAGCGAAATGCCGCGCACCGAAGAGTCGATGCTGCCGATGCTCATCGAAGTCTTCGCCGGTTTCACCAAACTCGACGGGCGTGTCATCGAGGCGGAGATCGACTCCATCCTCGGGTTTCTCCGCTACGACTTTCCCGAGACCGTCTACACCGAACTGAAACAACTCTTCATCCGCTCGCTCCGTCGCCGTCAGGATCTCGAAGCGATTGCCTCGGACCTGGCCGGACGCCTCCCGCTTGAGGATAAAGTCCTCCTCGGTGTGCAACTCTACGTCCTCATCAGCCGGGCGGGGCTCCCCAAGGAAAACCTCATCACCTTCTACCAGTTCATGACGACCCTCGGGGTCGCGTCCGAGGCGATCAACATCGTCTATCAGCTCAACACCAGCGAACTCTCCCAATTGGGCAAGACCGGAGCTCTCAACGGCGACGGACACCACTCCGGAGAGGACAGCCATCGACTTGAGTCCCTCATTCTCTCCACCGGCGAGCCGGCCGATATCACCATCGCGACATCAGACGACGAGCATTCAGTCGTCGCCTTTCGCTTCCAGAGTCTGCTCCTCATTAAAAATCTCGGCCCCGGTCCCATCCTCGCCCGCGGCCGTCAGGTCAATGCCGGCGAGTTTTGCCGCGTCTACGAAGGCCAGCGCCTCATTATCGGGGAGGAAGTCCTCGCCTTTGAGGACCTCGTCTTTTACTTCAACACCAAGAAGAA
This sequence comes from Akkermansiaceae bacterium UBA6138, assembly GCA_002422425.1. Taxonomy (GTDB): domain Bacteria; phylum Verrucomicrobiota; class Verrucomicrobiia; order Verrucomicrobiales; family DEV007; genus Arctic95D-9. Next base: position 111,676 of record DIVG01000066.1, read on the forward strand.
CCTTTCCTCCGTCCAGATCTACCTCGCGCAGGACAACAACCGCAATCACTTCATCGAGAAAGTGCGGACGAAGCAGAGCTACCTGCGCATCTCCTTCGGGCTCAGAATCCAGGTCGAAGTCCTCAACGCGACCGAGGCCGTCATCGGAAAACGTGCTCTCAAAAAAGGCGATGTCTTCGAGGTGACCTCGCGCGAGCGGCTTGACTTCCCCGACCATACCGAGATCTCCTTCGACGACCTGAGACGCAAAGCCCGCGAGCTCGGCGGACGCTTCAGCCTGCCGCCGAACCGCACCGTCTACCTCGTCTCGAACGATCCCGGCCAGCTTGCGCCCGGCGACATTCTCCTTTCCCCTGGCACCGCCGGCAAGATCCTCCTCCGCATCCGTTGCGACAACAGCACGAAGACCGGTCTCCTCGAAGTCCTCGAATCCGAGCGTCCCGTCGCCGTCGAGGGCGAACTCGTGCGCGGCCAGGCCCCGCTCAAGGACGGCAGCGTCATCTCCCTCGGAAGTGATCAATACCTGCGCTGCCACTTTTCCGAAGGCATCATCGAAGAGGAGCGCAACGTCATCAGCACGCTCAAGGTGCGCGACGTGAGCCACTCCTACGACCGCAAGATTCCCGCTCTCGACGGCGTCACCTTTTCGATCCAGCGCGGGGAAATGGTCTGCATCATGGGCCCGAGCGGCTGCGGCAAGAGCACCCTTCTCAAGGCCCTCGGCGGCCAGCTCAAGCCGCGCAGCGGACGCATCGATCTCAACGGGGTCGATCTCTATGCCGAGCACGAAAATCTGAAGTCCTACATCGCCATCATCCCGCAGGACGAGACCTTTGACCCGCTCCTCACTGTCGAGGAAAATCTCGACACCGCCGCCGCGATCCGCGCCCCGCATTTCCCCATCCACGAACGCCGCCGCCGCGTCGATTCGAAGCTCATCGAACTCGGGCTCAATGAGATCCGCCACCGTCTCGCCGGGGATCAGGAAACCAAAAGCCTCTCGGGAGGTCAGCGCCGACGCCTCAACGCGGGCATGGACATGATCGGCATCGCCGACATCTATCTCTTCGACGAACCGACCTCGGGGCTCTCGTCGAAAGACTCGGAGCATGTCCTCGAGATGATCCGCGGGCTCACCCACAACAAGATCACCCTCGTCTCCATCCACCAGCCGAGCAGCCGCCTTTTCCACATGTTCGACAAGGCGCTCCTTCTCGACAACGGGGGGAAAATGGCCTTCTTCGGGACGCCTGCGCAGATCCTTGAATACTTCCACGAAGCACGAAAGCAGGAAGGCATCTACACCAGCGCCGCGCCGCTCTGCGACGGAGACAACAGCAGCATCAATCTCACCCCCGACTTCATCTTCGACGTCCTCGAAACACCCCTGCGCGACCTCGGCGGCGATGTCATCTTCGAACGCGACGTCCGCGGCAACCTCATCCCCGCGCGGCGCTTCAACTCCGCCTTCTGGTCCGACCGTTTCCAGACCTACCGCCTCCTCGAAGAGGTCAATCTGCGCGAGCTCGACTCCGACACCTCGCAGACCTCATCCCTGCAGAAGACCCCGCAGGCGCCGCCACGAAAACTGCGACATGACTGGGTTCGCTTTTCCAACCAGTTCAAACGCGCCTTCCTCAGCAAGCTGCGGAACCGCGCCAACCTCGCCACGACCCTGCTCGAGGCGCCCGCCCTCGCCGTCCTCATCGCCATGGTGATGCGCTACTCCGAAGACGGCTCCTACAACTTCGCGAACGCCTTCCACATTCCCACCTACCTCTTCCTCGGCCTCGTCACCGCGCTCTTTCTCGGCATGACAAACTCCGCCGAGGAGATCATCCGCGACCGCAACCTCCTTCAGCGCGAGCGCCACCACGGCTTCCGCATCAGCGGTTACATCATCGGGAAATACCTCTCCCTCGGGTTCTTCGCGCTCATCCAGTGCGTCATCTACCTGCTCATCGGCAACGCCATCCTCGGGATCCGGGACATGTTCCTCCACAACCTCCTCTGGATGTTCCTCACCTCCTTCGTCGGGATCGCCGCGGGCCTTTTCATCTCGAGTATCGTGAGCAGCCCCAAGACGGCCATCAACATCATCCCGCTCATCCTCATCCCGAACATCATTCTCGGCGGGGCGCTCATCAAATACGACGAGATGAACCGCAGCTTTGACATCATCCAAAACATCCGCCAGTGGTTCGTGCCCGATGATGAGAAAGAAGAGGCGAGCCGCCTCAAAGTGCCCGGGATCTGCCACCTCATGCCCCTGCGCTGGAGCTACGAAGCCGTCATCATCTCCCACGCCGAAAACAATCCCGCCAGCACTCTCACCAACTTCATTGAGGGCGAAATCCAGGAATACAGCAGCATCCCCCTCGATCAGGAACTCACCGAGGCGCAGCACGAGCGCCTTTACCAGTTCAAGCAGGCCCTCGCCGTGATCCACGGGATCAAAGAGAAATCGCCGCACCGCGTCAGCCGCCAGCTCAGACGGATCCGCACCGCCCTTGAGAACGGCACCTTTGACCCCGAACCCTACTACGAATCGGCGGAGACCGGGGAAAAGACTTACTCCGTCGGCGACCTTTACCTCAACAACAAAGTCCAGGATCTCTTCGTCCGGGCCGAAGTCGAGCGCGAGGACTACCGCAAAAAGACGAACCCGCCCAACATCTTCTTCGGAGCCGAGCGCCAGTTCCGCTTTCCCCGCAACAGCGAGACGCCCCTCATCACCGTGACCGTAAACACCCTCAACCTGAACCTCTTTGCCATGGTCATGTTCGTCGTCGTCGCGTTTTTCGCGCTCCGCGCCAGTCTCAAGCGGCAGTTGCAGAAGGTTTGAGGGGGGCGGAATCATGGGGCGCCGGGTGCAGTGGTGGAATCTGTCAGCCCATTTTGGACGGATTGGCCCGTGATTGACTTCGTTTCACTCCGTCTACCCGCTTCGCGTGTTCCTGACCCATGACCCATGACCCATGACTCCTGACTTCAGTTGCGCATCGCCTCAAATCAGCGATACTCCCTCCCCCGGAAAAAAGCGCCCTTAGCTCAGCTGGATAGAGCAACGGATTTCTAATCCGTAGGTCACTGGTTCGAGTCCAGTAGGGCGTGCTTTATAAAATAAGGGAATCAGCTCAATATGAGCCACTTACGAAAGTCCTTCAGCTTTTCGTCAAATTCTTGTCTCTCGTTTTCTTGCGCGGATTGGCGTTTTTTTCCGTTATTTCTTGGCTAATTTTTGGATAAGGAGGAAGCGCCACGTCAGACGGTGTGCCGCGCGCGGCACAACCGGCCACGCTGTAGGGTATCCCTCGGGCTGCCAGAGCTTCATTCCCCGGAAAAAACATTTGCGCTCACTCTTCGCTGGAGTAGTATATTCCGACGCCGGAACAAAGTGCGAAGTGCCGTATATTAGCAAGTGCGCAAGGTCGGCACCTAGGACGGCACCGCCCGCGTTCCCGAGACCAACCTCGGTGGCGACAGGTGCCGCGCTGGATGATCAACCGCGGGCTGCCCCAGATCCTCGCCGGGGACCAGGGCACCGTCGAAGCATCCGAAGATCCCGTGTGCCGCCCGCGGACAGAGACGCCATTATAAGCGCAACTTATTAAAGCTGCGAAGCGTCACCCAGGACGGCACCGGCCACGTTCCCGAGACCAACCTCGGTGGCGACAGGTGCCGCGCTGGATGATCAACCTCGGGCTGCCCCAGATCCTCGCCGGGGACCAGGGCACCGTCGAACATCCGCAGATCGTCACCCAGGACG
>DIVG01000066.1:115495-119426 GCA_002422425.1 Akkermansiaceae bacterium UBA6138
CGACAGGTGCCGCGCTGGATGATCAGCCCCGAGCTGCCCCGAAATCAATCGTGAACTTCACGCCAGCCGACTCCGGAATATCCGTAGACTTGCTTTGCCCCGTCCGGAATCGAATGGCTTTCACTCACTCCGAAAAGGCGCTTCATCGCCGCGGGCAGAGCTGAGCCGATTTCGTTTTTTGTTGGCAAGTCCCATTGATTTTCCCGGCAGTAGTCCCAGAATCGTTCTCGGATTTCACCTTTCGTCAGCTTGCAGCCATCCGCCTTTTCCAGACGATCACGAAGGAAGGATTCGAGCGCTTCGCTTTGCGCCAGCAGCTCTTCGACTCTCGCGACTTGGGCGTTGCTCATGGGCATGTCTCCCGTCTCGTCCAGCGCGATTAGCAGGCGCGCCAGTCCAGCCAAAGCCCAGTTGAGGATCCCCGGTGCCTCTTCGCGGAAAAGCACGTTTTCAAAGTCCACGATTTTACGCTCCGGAACGTGTTCTTGAAAAGTGACAATAGCCAAGCGCCGCCGCCATGCCCCCCTGTCACTTTCGATCTTAACCCGAAGCTGAGCATTGGCAGTGATCACAACATTGAAGCAGCCCCGAATCGGGATTCGGTCTTGGCCGTGCTTGGTCTCAGCGTGCAGCATATCGCCTCCGACCAGACTCTTCAGCATGAGCGCGCCAGGCTCCAACAGGAACCGCGCTTTCACGTCGGCAGCCATCAACAGGGTTCGCCCCACAAATGCCGAAAGCTCGAATCGGGTTGAGAGTTGATCCGTTCTCAACATCATGCGGTTTTCCTCTCCGACCAGAAGCCCGGCGATCTTTGCCAGCGTGCTTTTCCCCGAGCCCGCCGCACCGTCGAGAATCAGCATCTTTTGAGGCAGATTGATTCCCAGCAGGTAGAGCCCAAAGAACATGGCGAGAAGCTCAAGGTCTTCCTCTCTTGTTTTCTCCGAAAGTGAAGGCGAAAGCAGCTCCTCAATAAATCGCGGGCACCCCGCCGCAGGATCATAGGCCACTGGAATTTGATTGCGTGAATAGTCTTCGCGCCGGAACTCCGCTCGAAATTTTCCGAGCCGATTATCAGTGATTGGAATCACTCCATTGGCCAGGTGGATGACTCGATTCCTTGCCTCCGGCTTGAATGCAAACACGCCGCGCTTGGCCACGTCAGGCAATCCCTTGAGATATTCTTGCATGACCCTCTCCTGAGAAATCGACCGCTTCGCTTCCAGTTCCTCGCGACCGGGCAGCCGACTTTCCCCGAGCATGAACGCGGCGATTTCAACGAGATTCTCCTCGGGTGAACGCGGACGCCAGAGCCCCGAAGATGGCCGATAGCCATACAGCCGCGCCTCTTCGATCTCGTAGAGGATGCCAGGACTCCGAGCCGCGTATAGCGCTGCCAGGGGCAGCTCGCGCACCTTGGCTAGTCGTGTCTCCCCGCCTCGATCAACGCTGAAAAGAAACGGTTCACCGTAGGTCTTTGCAATCTCCTCTCGAAGCGCGGCATCCGCCCGCACCGCCGCCGGATTCGCCAGCCCTTCGCTTGTCGCTCTTTCGCGGGCATCATACTCCCTCGGTTTCTTGCCGTTTCCGGATTGTGTGTTCTTACCCATCGCTCAAAAATCTGAAATAGAACCCAGCTCGATTAGAGCCTCGGGGGCCATCGCGGCCAGGTCGTTCAAGTCTCCGACAGGCACGCCGCCCGCCGTTTCCAGCCCGCCGAAATCGAAGCAGCGCACGCGGGCCGCGATTCCTTCAAGCTGGGTTTGCCATCGCAGCCCCGCAGCCATACCCGCCCCGGTGGCGTCGCCAGCATGCGGGAAAATCCGAACCCGCTTCCCGGCGAATAGGGGCAGCGCGTCGCCAGGAATCCAAAGCGAGGCACCGGCCATCGTCACCGCCGCCGCCTCCGATTGGCAGCCTTCACGAAAGATGAAATGGTAAGCGGCCAGCAGATCGGGGAGACCTTCGACCAGCAGCACCCGCTCGAAGGACTCAGCCTCGGGCAGCCCCAGCGGCCAGGCAGCTCTCCCGCCCGGTAGGCCAAGCGTCTTTGCCTCGCGCCCGCGACGCTGGAAAGACTGGCCATCCATCCGCCGGAATTGTGCATTCCATCCGCTCCGGTCACTCACTGCCCAACAGGGTTTACCCGTCCATTCAACACTATGCAGTAGCCCGGCCACAGCAGCGAGCTTGAGACCGGCAGGGTCCAGCCCGCGACGATGGGCAAGGGCATCTATCTCCGCACCATCAATCATTTGCAGCGCGGGCATGCCCGGCTTGATTCTCGGAATTTCCACGACGGCGACAGGCCGCCGCTCTGGGATCAGGAGAGACCGCCGGGGGCGTCGCGACCGCGTAGCACCGCCGATATTTTCTTTCGTCACTCCGGCTGCCTCGATAAACCGCCGACAAGCCTCTGCGTTCTCGATACCTTCGACAACAGCCAGCAGGCCGGGGCCGTCCATCGTTTGCCCGGTCTTGAAATCATGAAACTTTTCCGCTCCATCCGCAGCCGCGAAAACCGAACCAGCCTCGCGAGTGTCCTCGGGCCGATACGGCACGCGGCAGCACTTACCAGGTGCTCCCGGCCAGCCCCGCCGCTTCCACAGATCCGAAATGGACAGCCGCGCAAGCGCCTCCGACAGTGGTGAGGGGCCGTCATTCATAGGCCGTCCCCCTTTTGCCGATTGTGTTTTTCCCTCACCTCCAGATTCCCGAGTTGGTTCGCTTGCACTCGATCAGAATTTTTCAGCAGGTCGAAAGTGCGAAGCTCACGCCGGTGGTAGACTTGCCAAGTCTTTCCGTAGTCCCCGAGCTTGAATCCGTTTCGCTCGCACTCAGCGACCAGCCAGGCGCGAAAGACACGATCCGACGCACCGATTGAATACTCCATCAGGCCGTTGAGCGGGCGTCCCCCTATCGCACGCCAGGCAGCTTGTCGGACGATCTCCAATAGCGGACGTTTCAGAGCCCGGCATCCTTGGCATTCGCCCCTGATTACCCGGTGCTGTGACTTTCCGCAGCGCGGGCAAACCCAGCCCTTCCGCCGCAAGTATCGGGATGCGCCAGCCGAGCGAGCCGCAGCTATGCCTATCATCAATGTTTGTTCCCCACGCATCATTTCACCCGTGTTTTCAGTAGGAAGTCAGCCACATCAGCTTCCGCAAAGCGCACCGCTCTGGCAGAAATTCGATGAAACGGCAGAGCCCGCCGCGACATCAGTCCTTCGACGCCGCGAACCCCGAGCCCGAGCCTCGCCGCCGTTTCGCGCTTGTTAAGCAAGCGCCCGTCTTTTCCATCGTCGATGTTTTTCGCCATGGCCGCGCTACCGTGTCAAATCGCGCACGTCTTTGCGCTAATCGGGCAAACTCCGCCAAAGCGTGTGTAAACTTCGATCCCCCCCCGCGTAGCATAAAAGTCTCCTGAATCTCGGGAGACTTGGGAGACCTAAAGGGATCTTACACGCGCGCGAGAATCGCGACCTCGCCTCAGTCGGATTTGATCCGGCACCGCTTCGAATTTTTTATCTCGCTCCCGCGTAAGTCGAAAAGAAGTCTCCCAACTCTCCCAGGTTTCTTCTAAGGTCGTGATTCGATACGGGCGAAAATTGTCGCGAATAAACCTAAACGTCACAGTTCACGACAGCGGCGACTCACCGCCATGTCGCATTGCTTTGAGTCGCGACAACGCGCAAACCCGCCGCGTAACCCGAGCACGGCTCGCAGAGGGACCGTGTAGGAGTCCCCTTTTCTTGCCGACGGGATTCCCCGGCCTTCATCTCGTGTGACCGCCGGTTTCCCAACGTGACCACTGACCAGCCAGGAGGCTTATTCGCTTGATATGGAAAAGGGGAGGCAGGGGAATCAGTCCTTCAGATCGTCACCCAGGACGGCACCGCCCGCGTTCCTGAGACCAACCTCGGTGGCGACAG
>DIVG01000040.1 GCA_002422425.1 Akkermansiaceae bacterium UBA6138
ACTGCTGACGACGTTTCTTCCGAAAGCCTTTCGGCGTGATGTCCTGCCTGAGGAAATAGAGCCCTACCTCGCGCTGCTGCGTTCGCGGCTTGCCGCGAAAGACTGCTTCGAGGACGCGATGCGGCGGGTCTATGTCGCCGTCCTCACCTCGCCCGAGTTCCTCTTCCATTCCATCGATGCAGAGGCCTTCACCCTCGCCTCGCGCCTTTCCTACTGGCTCTGGAACGGCCCGCCTGACGAGGCACTGCTGGCGAAAGCGCGCGATGGGTCCCTGACTCGTCCCGGTGTCGTCCGCGCCGAGGTCAACCGTCTCCTCGCCGACCCGCGCAGCGAGCGCTTCATCGAGGCTTTTGCCGACCAGTGGCTCGAGCTCCGTCGCCTCGACGAGACCACCCCCGATCCGCAGCTCTACCCCGAGTATCGTTTTCTCCTGCACGAGGGTATGGCGGGGGAAACGCGTGCCTTTCTGCGCGAGCTCATCCGCGAGGACCTCCCCGTCACCGCTCTGCTCGATCCGGGCTTCGCCATGCTCACGCAGCGTCTCGCCGAGCACTACGGCATCGAAGGCGTCTCCGGAGTGGAGGTGCGCCGGGTCGCGCTGCCGCCGGAGCACTTTCGTGGTGGTTTGTTAGGGCAGGCCGCGATCCACAAGCTGACCGCCAACGGCACCACGACTTCGCCGGTGACGCGCGGCGTCTGGGTGATGGACCGGCTCCTCAACAGCCCTCCCTCGCCACCGCCGCCCGGCGTGAGCCTGATCGATCCTGACACCCGCGGCGCCACGACCGTGCGCGAGCAGCTCGACAAGCACCGTGCCGACACCAGCTGCGCCGCCTGTCATGCGAGGATAGACCCGCCCGGCTTCGCCCTCGAAGCCTTCGATCCCGTCGGTGGATTCCGTGACCGCTATCGCTCCAACGGACAGGGCGAAGATCCGCCCGAAAAAGGCAGGACCGCGTGGCGGGTGACCTATAAACTCGGTCCTGCGGTCGATCCCGGCGGCGAACTGCCTGACGGCCGCGAGTTCACCGGACCGCTTGAACTGACCGACCTCCTCACTGCCGATCCCGGCGCGCTCGCGACGGCTTTCGTTTCCCATCTCTCGCGCTACGCGACAGGGGCAGAGGTCACCTACGCTGATCGTGCTGCGATTCGCCGCATCGTGGAGAGCACTGCGGAAAGCGGGCATGGCATGAGGTCCCTGATCCATGCTCTGGCTGCCAGCCCGATGTTTTTAGACAGGAAAAACAAGAGCAGCGCGAAGGACAAACGAAGCTTTCCCGAAGGGGATCGAAGCGCCTCATTTGAGAAGAAAGAATAGCCACGACCTGAAATCCGAAAAACCATTTTACCGCCTCCATTCTTTTTGCGATAGCCATCATGACCACACGCCGCCACTTCCTTCGCGCCGCAGGCGCCTGCCTCGCTCTGCCTTCCATCGGTCGCGCCGCCGAGACCCTGCCACCGAAGCGCCTCTTCGCCATCCACGTGCCGCTGGGCATGATGCCGCAGTTCTTCTTCCCGGACGAGAGCGGATCCTCCAGTCCCTACCTCGACCTCGTCGCGCCGCATCGCCCCTATTTCACCACCTTCAGCGGCCTCTCGCACCCCGGCGTCGACGGAAACCACCACGCCGGACAGTGCTTCCTCAGCGGAGCACCGCACCCGGGGCAGCCCACCTTTCGCAACAGCCTCTCGCTGGACCAGTTCGTCGCCGAGCGCGTCGGTCTCGAGACCCGCTTCCCTTCCCTCGCCGTCACCGTCAGCAAGGGCGAGCATTACGGGGACTCCGTCGCCATCTCCCGGTCCGGTGTGATGCTCCCGGCGGAAAAAAGCGCGGAAAATCTCTACCGCCGGCTCTTTGTCGCCGGGACTCCTGCGGAGAAGGCCGCCACGATGCGGCGCATCGGGTCCGGCGGCAGCGTGATCGACCTTATCCTCGACAAGGCAACGCGCCTCCAAAACAGCGCCGTGCCGGAGGACCGCGATCGTCTCGACCAGTATTTCGAGAGTATACGGGAACTCGAAGGCCGCCTCCAGCGCAGTATCGAGTGGGAAAACCGCCCGAAGCCCGCCGTGGACTACCCGCAGCCGAAGGACATCGCCGACGCCAACGAGGTCATCGCCAGATCGAAGCTCATGTTCGACCTCATCCGACTCGCCCTGCAGACCGACAGCACGCGGGTTGTCACGCTCTCGCTCAGCACCTTCTCCGTCGTGCCGCACGTGCCCGGTGTCAGGAACGAAACCCACGGGCTCACCCACCACGGCAACGAGCCGGAAAAAATCGCCGAACTCCGCAGGATCGAAGAGGCGCAGATGAGCGCCTTCGGAGAGTTGCTGCAGGACTTCCGTTCCGTGGGCGAAACCGGCGGCACCCTGCTAGACCATACCCAGATCCTCTACGGAAGCTGCCTCGGCAACGCGAACTCGCACAGCACGCGGAACCTCCCCATCGTCCTCGCCGGAGGCGGTTTCAAACACGGCAGCCATCTCGCCTTCGACGCTGTCAACAACACCCCCCTGTCGAACCTTTTCCTCAGCATGCTCGAGGGACTCGAGATCGAGGCGGATCAGTTCGCCAGCAGCACCGGGACTCTGACCGGGTTGCGCAGCTGAGAACATGCGACCACTCCCGCTTTAACCCGAAAAGACTCCATACAACCATGCCATCCGTTAAAGCAATCCCCGCTTTCCTCTTTTCCCTGCCACTGTGGTTTCACTTCGCCGCCGCGGCTCACGCCCTCGAGTACCCGCACGTCACCGACGAGCCGCAGAAGACCGGATGGCCGCTCACGGCCGAGGAGCGCGCCTACGTCGTCGACAAACCCGAACACGAACGCCGTCCCGGATGCGAAATCAATAAGCACCTTCCGCAACTCTGGCCCGTCGTCCCCACCGCCGGCCATTTCGGCGGAGACGCATGGATGAAGCTTCACGAGGCCCATGTCAGGACCGTGCAGGAAAACCAGGGACCGGTGGATGTCCTCCTCGTCGGCGACAGCATCACGATCCAGTGGGGCGACTCGTGGGCGAAACACTTCCCGGATCACAAGGCCGTCAACATCGGCATCGGCGGCGACAAGACCCAGAACGTGCTCTGGCGCCTCGACCACGGCGGGGTGGAAGGACTCCAGCCGAAGGCCATTGTGCTCATGATAGGGAACAACAACATGTTCTTCACTCCCGAGACCGGGATCGAGGCCGTGGCAAAGGGAATCTACATGTGCGTGAAGAACCTCCGCGAAAAGTTTTCCGATACACCGATCGTCGTCGCGAAGATCCTTCCCGCCCACGCGCCGGGGAATCGTTTCTATGAGGATATCAAACTCACCAACGCCGCCCTCGATCTCCTGAAACTCGGGAGCGATCCCAAGGTCCGCGTCCTCGACCTGACGACCGATTTTACCAACGCCGTCGGCACTTTGAAGAAGGACTTCTTCACCCCCGACCACATCCATCTTTCGTCAGCGGGTTATGCGGTGTATGCGGAGAAGCTGAAGCCGTTGTTGGAGGGGAAGTAAGGACACAGGAATGGGGACAGGGGAATGGGAAGGAAATGCCGCTACGTTCTTCTCCCCCTCCTTTATCCCGCCATTCATTCCCCTGTCCCCTTTCCTTTGATCCTCTTTCCCATGACCCGTCTCCTCCTCACCCTCCTCACCCTCCTC
>DIVG01000019.1:0-3435 GCA_002422425.1 Akkermansiaceae bacterium UBA6138
GGCATGGACATGGGCATCGTCAACGCCGGGATGCTCGAGATCTACGACGAGATCGAGCCGAAGCTCAAGGAACTGGTCGAGGACGTCCTTTTGAACCGCCACCCCGGCGCGACCGAGGCCCTCATCGACCACGCCGAGCAGCTCAAGGCCGCCGGGACCCAGTCGCGCGATAAAAACAGCGGACCCGACCTCAGCTGGCGCGAGGGCACCGTGCTCGAGCGCATGACGCATGCCCTCGTCCGCGGCATCACCGACTACATCGAAGAGGACACCGAGGAGGCCCGCGCCGCCCTCGGCAAGCCGCTCCTCGTCATCGAGGGCCCCCTCATGGACGGCATGAAGGTCGTCGGCGAGCTCTTCGGGGCCGGCAAGATGTTCCTCCCCCAGGTCGTCAAGAGCGCCCGCGTCATGAAAAAGGCCGTCGCCTACCTCGAGCCCTTCATGCTCGCCGAGAAGGTCGAGGGCGAGGAGGACAACGCGCCCGTCTTTGTCATCGCCACCGTCAAAGGTGACGTCCACGACATCGGCAAAAACATCGTCGGTGTGGTGTTAGGCTGTAATGGCTACAAAGTCGTCGACCTCGGCGTCATGGTCGATTGCGACCGCATCCTCGCCGCCGCCGCCGAACACAAGGCCGACATCATTGGACTGAGCGGGCTCATCACCCCGAGTCTCGACGAGATGATCTTCAACGCGAAGGAGTTCGAAAAGCGCGGCGTCAAAACTCCCCTCCTCATCGGAGGCGCCACCACCTCGCGGGCCCACACCGCCATCAAGATCAGCCAGCATTTCTCCCAGCCCGTCGTCCACGTCATCGACGCCTCCCTCGTCGTCGGCGTCTGCAATTCCCTCCTCTCCGACAATCTCCGTGAGAATTTCCTCGCCGAGCATATCGTGCGCGAGCAGGCCGACCGCGATCTCCACGCCGGCAAAGGCTCCAGCGCCGTCTACATCCCCTACGAGGAGTCGAAAAAACAGAAGTTCATCATCGATTGGGCCACCGCCGACATCGCCACTCCCGAGTCCATCGGCTCCCACCTCTGGGATCCGGTCCCCCTTGCCGAGATCGCCGAAGTCTTCGACTGGTCCCCCTTCTTCCATGCCTGGGAACTACGGGGCGTCTTCCCCAAAATCCTCAAGCACGAGACCCACGGCGAGGAAGCGTCCAAACTCTTCGACGACGCCCAGCGTGTCCTTGGGGATCTCATCCAAAACGACCGCGTCCACGCCCGCGCCGTCTGGGGAGTCTGGCCCGCCGCCTCCACCGGAGAAGATATCGCCCTCTACACCGACGACACCCGGACCGAGTTGCTTCGGACCTTTCACTTCCTCCGCCAGCAGAAAGAGAAAGTGAAGCCCGGCACCCCCTTCCAGAGTCTCGCCGACTTCGTCGCCCCCCTTGCGAGCGGACGGGCCGACTACCTCGGCGCCTTCGCCGTCACCGCCGGCAACGAAGTCGAGGAGTATGCCAAGACCTTCCGCGACAAAGGCGACGACTACACCGCCATCATCATCCAGGCCCTCGCCGATCGTTTCGCCGAAGGCCTCGCCGAGCTCCTCCACCGCAAGGTGCGGAGGTTCATGGGCTTCGGGATTACCGAGGATCTCGCCGTCGAGGATTTGATCCAGGAACGCTACCGTGGCATTCGTCCGGCGGCGGGCTATCCGGCGTGTCCGGATCATACAGAGAAGCAGGCGGTGTGGGATTTGCTCGATGTCGAGGCGAAGGTGGGGATGCAGTTGACGACGAGCTACGCGATGTTCCCGCCGAGCAGTGTGAGCGGCTTGTACTTCTTTAATGAGGCGGCGCGGTATTTTAATGTGGGGAAAATTGGGCGTGATCAGCTTGAAGATTACGCGGGGCGGAAAGGAATGAGCCTCGAACTGGCGGAGAAATGGTTGGCACCGAATCTCGAAGATTGAGAAAGATCTGGCATTCCCTCCTATAATGCTAAAAGCCAAACAGCTAACTGCTAAACCGCTGCGCGAAGCGCCCAAGAAGTGGTTGGCACCGAATCGTGAGGATTGAGGGACGGAAATAGCGAAGAAATTCAAGTTCCCGAAAAGGGAGAACAATTGTTGTCGCCAATGTAACCATTTCCGGTTACTTTGAAGACATGATCAAGAGCTTCGGGGACAAGGAAACCCAACGCCTTTTCGAAGGCAGGAGGACCCGGAAGCTGCACTCTGAAATTCAAGAGCGTGCCCTGCGTCGTTTAGTTCAGATCCACAGAGCCGTGTCTCTTGACGATCTCCGTCAGCCCCCTTCGAATCACCTTGAGAAACTTCGCGGGAACCTCAACGAGTTTCACTCCATCCGAATCAACCAACAATGGCGCGTCATCTTCGTTTGGACGGGTGTGGACGCCGAAAACGTTTCCATCGTCGATTACCACTAATATGAAAAGCAATCCCAACACCGATACCCCTCCCCTTCACAACTTCGCAGCCGGTCTGCTCGGTGATTTTCTGGAGGACCACGGACTCTCCCAGCGAGGGTTGGCGTCGGCCATCCATGTCCCCGCGCAGCGAATCAACGACGTGTTGGCCGGACGGCGCCTCATCACTCCCGACATGGCACTTCGCCTCGGTCGTTATTTCGGGAATCGTCCCGAGTACTGGCTTGCCTTGCAGGACGAGTGGTTGTTGCGGAAGGCCAAACTCGAGAACGCGGAAGATATCTCCTCCATCCACCCCTTGGCCACGGCCTGATTTCAGTGCGGATCGAGGTTCCGGCCAATGTGAAATTCCGTGTTTAGTGTCGCCCAACGCATGAAAACTGTTCTAAAGAACAATTATCATGCCCTCCATCTATCGCCCGCGCCGTCCCCGAGCCTCGCCCCTCTGGCAATGCCATGCTGCGATTAGCAGCAACTAAACCGTGCGAAGCCTGACTGCATGGACTGAGTCAACTCGTCCACCACCGCTGGTCCGACTTCGAATCCGGTTACGAGAAGCGCCACCGCCCCATTCACGGCCCGCTGCGACGCAACGCCGTTGCCGTCGTTCGCCAGTTCCACCGCTGCGGCGACCTCGCCGCCGGATTCACCCGGCTCCAGTGTCCTGACTGCGGGCATGAACGCCTCCTTGCCTTCACCCGCAAGACCCGCCACTTCTGTCCGAGTTGCCATCAGCGCAAAGTCCGTCAGACCGGCGACTGGATCGCGCGCGTCCTCTGCTTCGACGTGCCGCACCGGCAGTTCGTGTTTACGATGCCGAAACCCCTCCGCGGGATCTTCCGCAAACGGCGCAAACTTCTCGACCACCTCTTCACGACCGCCATCGAGAGCCTACGTGATTGGATGCGTGCGAGGCTTGAGCTGCCTGATGGACAACTTGCCGCCGTCGCCGCCGTGCAGACTTTCGGGGACTACCTCAACTTCCATCCCCACCTCCACGTGCTGGCGGCCTACGGTCTGGTAGACCGCGAAGGGC
>DIVG01000019.1:3447-13327 GCA_002422425.1 Akkermansiaceae bacterium UBA6138
CCTACGATGTCGAAGGGAGGAAACGATTGGCGGAGTATCTGCTGCGCGCGCCCTTCTCGCTCGAAAAAATCACCTGGAACGAATCGACCGGGAAGGTCATCTACCGCTCCAAAAGGAGCTGGCACACCAAGCGCAACTTTCAGATCTTCGAGGCCGTCGACTTTCTGGCCGCGACCGTGGAGCACATCCCGCCGAAAGGGCAGCAATGCCACGCCGCGAAAGCGGAGACAAATTGGCGAAGCGAAATCGCATGGAAAGGAGCTGATAGAATGAAAATCGTTACGAGGGGGGCGGGCGAAAGACCGCCAGGGGCGACTGGCGCAAGGTAGCGATCGCCGTGATTCCGGGCGAGGTGCCGGGGGTGCCGTGATCCGTCTTGGTTCGGGCTCAAGAAGAGTGGACAGGAGACCCTTCATCCGTAGCTTTTCCGACGATGAAGCTCGCGGATGCCCAAACTCTTTTACTCGAAAAAATGGCGGAACACGGCCTGGTGGACCTGGGCTGGAAGATGAATTGGGACGATGCCAAAAAACGTTTTGGCTATTGTTCTGTCGGTAAGAAAGTGATTTCCCTGAGCCGCACCCTTACCGAAGCCAATCCGGAAAGCGAGGTGCTCGATACGATTCTGCATGAAATCGCGCACGCTCTCGCCTCTCTGGAGCATGATGCCGATTGCGGTCATGATGAGAGATGGAAGGCGATCTGTCGTCGCATCGGGGCCCGCCCGGAAGCCAGTTACGGGGAAGACGAGGTGGTGATGCCGGAGGCACCATGGGTCCTTGCTCACGCCGAGACCGGAGAAGTGTTTGCCTCCTACCTTCGGAAGCCTGACAAAGACTTCACCAAGCTATGGATTCGGGGGCGCAAGGAGGAAACGCTGGGAAAGCTGGTGATTCGCGCCGCCGGGTTGGCCAGAATTGAATCGTTTTCCCGCCCGGTCCTGGAGCAATTCAGCGCCGAGATCATGGCGGCGATCGAGCCCGTCCTTGCCGAGAGGGGAGTCACGGTGGAGAGAACGAAGGGATCGTTCAACGACTACGAATACAATCTGAGCCTCAGATTCCGGACCGGATTGCCTGAAGGAAAAACCCCGGATCAGGCTGACTTTGAAAAACACGCCTTTATCTTCGGATTGTCCGAAGAGGATTTCCACAAGCCGTTCCGGTCGCACGGGAAGACCTATCTGCTGTGCGGTTTTAAGCTTAAAAACCACACGTATCCCATCATTGGGTTGTGTCCGAGGACGGGTCGGAAGTTTAAATTTGAAATGGATGTCCTCGATTCACTCGGGAGAACGTAGCGGAACGGGGCAGTGCGTGTCGCAAAATTCGACCGTCCTTTCGGCGTCGGACGAAATCGAAGACTGACCGTTACGCTCCGCCCAGTCGCACGTGAAATGGGTGATTCTAAAGTCGCTCGTCCGTCACCGTGAGATACCACTGATTTTTGGACCGTAGTTGGTTATTTTTTTGAGTGGAAAAGAACTTCGAATTGAAACGGGCTTTTGTATCCGAGCGAGGAGTGTCAGCGATGTGTGCTGTAGATCGACTCTTCCGTTCGCGCAGTCGCCCACCACCGCTTGTTGACATCGTTTAATGAAACCGTAATTTGACGTCATGAATGAAACCAAAACGCTTACGATCCGTTTGCCCCTCGCAGACTACGAGCGCGCAACTGACTTGGCGAAGGCGCGGCATCAGAGCCTGAACAAACTGGTTCAGGATGGCCTGAAGTCGATCGAGGCGGAAGAGTCGGAAAAGCGACTTTTTGATGACTTCACGGCGATCGCCGAGTTTGGCCGGGAAGACAACGACATGGATTTTGCCTTTCAAGCGCAAGCTGAGGTAGTTGCTGTTGCCGAGTCATGAGCCGGAACCAACTCCGTAGAGGCGAAATCTGGCTCTTGGATTGGAATCCGGGCCGGGGTTCGGAGCAGCTTGGAAAGCGACCCGCACTGGTCATTCAGACCGATGCGGCCAACTCGAATCCACGTTATCCGAACACGATTGTTTTGACCTTGAGCACCAAGGGACTCCGGGTTGCCACCCATGTGCAACTGGAGCCCGATTCCACGAACGGACTCCGGGAAAAGAGTTGGGTGAAGTGCGAGCAGGTGCTCACGATTTCGAAGGAGCGGCTCCTTCAGAAATGGGGGCACGTTTCGCCAAGTGATCTTACCCGGATCGAGAAGTCGGTGATGACGGCGCTGGGGAGGTGAGTTTCTCACCTCCCCACCCGCGCCGTGATCCTTTGCATCAATTCGAAGTATTCCTGCCACTCGGCCCCGGGCATGTTCAGGGGCTGGCGGCGCGGATGATTTTGCCGGCGAGGGGACCCAACAGAGACAAGCCTTTCCTCCTGCCAGCTTCCCGCTTCTCAGCGTCCCGCATGGCAGGTGGTCCCGGAGGTGTTGGGCTTGTTCGGTCTCAATGGCACAGCAAAGGGACGCCGGGAGTTCATTCATCGTATTGACGACTGGATTCGCCACGAAAAAGGGGGGGGGCGGCCGTGGCTGGAACGTCCCTGGAGAGCCGTGCGAAAGAAGGCTGACTCTGGGGAACCGAGTCATTCAAAGAGGCGATGCTCTCCTTCCTCAACGAGGGGGTGAAACTGGAGACGAGGAGTGGAAGGAACAGAACCTACCAGAGCAGCAAACTCGTGAAAGGTCACGGAGAACGATCCGCTATCGCAATTCTGGAAAGCGCTGCGGCTCATTTTCGAATGACGAGGGAACAACTGAAGTCTCCGGTGCGAGGCGACCACACCCGCGCGGCGGTCGCCTATCGGCTCTGCAAGGAAACGACCGTCAGCCAGGATTGGATCGCGGAAGCCCTGGGAACAAGAAGCGCACCCAACGTTTGCCAACAGATTCGGAAGTTCCGAATAAATCAAGACTCAAAACTCCATCCCGAGATCAGGAAATGGATGAAAGTTCGGATTTTTTGACTGACCTCAGTTTACCAGTTCCTCAGTTCTTGTTGACTTCCCCCAGTTCTTGCCTTTTTGACCACGAATGAACGCGATTTATCAGAAATCTCGAACTGAGTGTCAGGATCCGGATCCGTGCCTTTCACCACTTCACCGCCAGACCCGCCGTCACTTCTTCGAACGCTGCGGCCTCGGTCTTGGGTCCATCGCCCTGAGCGAGATGCTGGCCCGCGAGACTCAGGGGGCCTTGCCTGCCGGTGATCCCATGACCCCGCGCCGCTCCCACCAAACCGCCAGGGCTAAAAATGTCATCTTCCTCTTCATGGCGGGTGGGCCGAGCCAGCTTGAGCTCTTCGAGGACAAACCCCGCCTCCGCGAATTCCACGGACAGCTCCCGCCTGAGTCGCTCGTCGCGGGGAAACGCTTCGCCTTTCTCCCGAAGGACGCCAAGCTCCTCGGTGGCCAGCGCGAGTTCGCTACCTACGGCGAAGCGCGCATGACCCTGAGCGATCTCCTTCCCCATCATCGCAAGATCGTCGACGAGGTCACCTGGCTGCGCGGAATGAAGACCGATGTCTTCAACCACGGCCCCGCGAAGCTCTTCATGAACACCGGATTCCAGGTGCCCGGCCGCCCCTGTCTCGGATCGTGGGTCACCTACGGGATCGGGAGCGAATCGCGCGACCTCCCCGGCTTTGTCGTCCTCCAGTCAGGCCCCCGCGGTCCGCGCGCCGGGAACGCGCTCTGGTCGGCGGGCTTCCTCCCCTCGAGCTACCAGGGCGTGCCCTTCCGCGGCAGCGGCGATCCCATCCTCAATCTCGCCAATCCCCGGGGCATCGACGCGGCGCGCCAGGGCGAATTTTTCGACCTCGTCGGCACCCTCAACCGCGAGCGTCTCGGCGTGACCGGCGATCCCGAAATCGCCACACGCCTCTCCGCCTATGAGATGGCCTACCGCATGCAGAGCAGTTCGCCCGAGTTAATGGATCTGTCAGGCGAAAGCCAGGCCACCCTCGATCTCTACGGAGCGACCAAAGGCGGAAACGGTTACGCCAACAACTGCCTCCTCGCCCGCCGCCTGGTCGAGCGCGGCGTGCGCTTCGTGCAGCTCTACCACACGAACTGGGACCACCACGGCGGCCCCACCGAGAACCTCGACAAACATCTCCCCGAAATTTGCAGAGAGATCGACCAAGCCTCTGCCGCATTGGTCCTCGATCTGAAGCAGCGCGGACTTCTCGATGACACTATCGTCCTCTGGGGCGGGGAATTCGGGCGCACCCCGATGGGCGAAGTCCGTGACGGCGGTGCCGGAGGACGCGACCACCACATCGACGCGTTTACGATGTGGATCGCGGGTGGGGGGTTTAAGGCGGGCAAGATTCACGGCAGCAGCGACGACTTCGGCTACGAAGTCACCGACGGAGCCGTGCACGTCCACGACCTGCACGCCACGATTCTGCATCAATTAGGCTTTGATCACGAGCGCCTCACGCATCGTTTCCAGGGCCGCGATTTCCGCCTCACCGATGTTCACGGGAAAGTGGTTCGCGAGATTCTGGGCTGATTCGGCAGATGGCTCAAGTCTCCGCTACAGCCCCCGCACGCGGCGTTAGGGAAGGAATAGTGAACTTCGATAGACTGTGTTTCTGTTTTCTCTTCTTACCTGTATCACGAATTTTTTCGCCTCCCGAGTTGACGGAAAAACGCATTACCCGCCTGTCCTGTTCGTCCTCCATACCGGAACCCCCAAAAAAACCGATCACTCATGAAACCGGCTGCCTCTCTAAATGTCTTTGCCGTCCTCGCCGCGATCCTCTTCACCGGGGCCCTCGATTCCAACGCTTCCGATTCAAAGATCCGCGCCTACCAGGGGCGCTCACTCTACCAGTGGGACGGACGCTACCTTTCCCAATACCAGGGAAAACGTCTCTACGAGTGGGACGGGCGTTACCTCTCTCAATACCAGGGAAATCGCCTCTACGAATGGGACGGGCGTTACCTCTCTCAGTATCAGGGCAGACGCCTCTTTGAGATCGACGAGCGCGGCGTGAGCGCCTATCAGGGCAAGCGCCTCTTCACATGGGACGGCGAACACGTCGCGCGCTACCAGAGCAGCCGCTTTCTCACCATCGAGGGTGTCATACCTCTGCCCGTCGTCGCCCTCCTCGCTGCGGGAATGCTCTGACCGGCCGAGAGGGGATCCCGAGTGAGGAAAAGCTGCCGACCAGGGGCTTCGTCATGCCGGGAGAGAGACCACTTTCACCGACCTGCGGGAAGCACCCGGCACTCCTGTTGCGTTTGTGCGCGCCTCTTGTTTTTCCCGGGTTGATGGTGTTAGACTGGATCTATTGAAGCGAATCCTTCCAATATTGGCATTGCTGCTGATCCTTCCGAAGGCGGTCCTTCCAGACGAGCCGCGGCCGGATGAAAAACTGCGCCAAATGATCGAGGCACTGCACCTGCTTCCGACACCGGTTCCGTCGGAACAAGTCCACGGCCGCATCGGTTTCTACGGCATTCCGAGGGAACCGAATGAACTCGTCGTCGATCTCGGTCGCCTCGTCACCCCCGACGAGATCATCCTCTTTCCCGCCCGCCTTCCCACTGACACCCCCGGAAACGACGCGTCGAACGGATTTCCGCCCGGCATCACCGTGGAAATTGCCGACAAAGCAACGTTTGAGAGACCTATCCGGATAGCCCGGTGGAACGAAAAGTCCGCCGGTGGAGGAACCCGCCTGCCTTTCCTCCGCTTTCCCGGAAACGGCGCTGACGGCCACTTTGTCAGGATTTCCGTCAGTGGCGGAAGAGCGCGCAGCACCGGACGCGGCAACTTCTTCACGCTGGGCGAAATCGTTGTCCTTGAGGAAGACGTCAACGTTGCGCTGCATCGGCCCGTCACGACGACTGCCTCAATCGAAAATGCCCCGCGCTGGCAACTCTCGAATCTCACCGACGGGTTCCTCTGGTGTCTGCCCTTCGCCGGAAAAAGTGACTCTCCCAGTAACGGCTATCACAGCCTCATCGAGACGAGAGGAGAGAAGCCGCCAAAGTGGGTCGAGGTCGATCTTGGCAAAGACACAAGAATTGATGAGCTCCATCTCGTCCCGGCCCATCCGCGGGACTTCGCCGATACGGCGGGCTTCGGATTTCCTCCGCGCTTCCGCGTGAGCGGCAGAAGCGAAAGCGGGGTGTCAAGGGTCATCTTTGATTCCGGAGAGACACCCTATCCCAATCCCGGCGCCGCCGCCGTGATCCTCCCCGGCACTCGTGATTCGCTTCGCTACCTCCGCATCGAGGCACGTGAACTCTGGCGACGAACCGATGACTACATCTTCGCTCTCGCCGAACTGCGCATCCGGTCGGCAGGTGAAAACGCCGCCGCAGAGAAAGCCGTTACCGCCTCTGACGCCACCACGAGCGGTATCTGGGGCCTTGAGGCCCTCACCGACGGGTTTTCGAGCCGCTCGGAATTGCTTTCCTGGACTGCCTGGCTCGACGCGCTCTCCACGCGCGAAGAGAGGCAGTCGCAGGCCGACGATCTCGTCACCCTTATCGAAGAAAAGCGCCAGGAAACTCTGCGCCGGCGGATCATTGGTGCCACCTTCGCTGCCGTTCTCATCGTTCTCGGGTCGGTCATCGCCATCCTTGCGCAACGGCGCCGCTCCGCCCTTGCGGCTGAGGATTTAAAGCGGCGCATCGCCAGTGATCTACACGACGAACTCGGTGCGAACCTCAGCCACCTCGCCCTGCAAAGCGACCTCGCCCGCAGCCGCATCGCAGACGGTGATCCGGTCGGGGAGCGTCTCGCCTCCCTTTCCGACTCGGCCCGCAACGCTCTCGACAACATGCGGGACATCGTCTGGCTCCTCGACCCTGTCACGGGGAGCTGGACCGATCTGGAAACGCGGTTGGAAAACATCGCCGAACGCCTCCTCGAGAGCGTCAATCATCAGGTTAAGACCGAAGGTCGTCCACCCGCCGGGAACCCTCCGATCGCGTGGTCGCGGGAGATTGTCCTTTTCCTCAAAGAATCACTAACAAACGCTCGAAGACACGCCGGAGCGACCTCGATCAACGTGCACCTTATCTGGGAAACTGCGGCATTGACCCTTCATGTCGGCGACGATGGATCGGGCTTTGACCCGAGTTCGGCGGAGTCAGGGCGCGGTCGCGGACTTCTCAATTTCCAGGCGCGGGCGAGAGTCCTTGGCGGTAGCTGCCGTGTTGAATCCGCTCCCGGAGTCGGCACCTCCGTTATTCTCGAGATTCCTCTACCCCGCCCCTGACCATGGCTGACCCAATTTCCCTGCCCGCCGTCTGGATCGTCGAAGACCACGATCTCCTGCGGGCCACTCTTGCGGAGATTATCGAAGAGTCGGGCACGGGCACGGCAACGACCTTCGATTCCTGCGAAGCGGCCCTCGCCTCAGACGCGCCCGCTCCCGATGCGATCGTTCTCGACCTCGGACTTTCCGGCATGTCAGGGATCGCGGGCATACGACTTTTTAAAGAGCGCTTTCCCGCGACCGAGATCGTCATGTTCACCGTCTTCGACGACAGGGAAAAAATCTTCGAAGCTCTCTGCGCCGGTGCCTCGGGCTATCTCCTGAAGTCCGAATCACCGGCGCGCATCGCTGCGGCCGTCCGCGAGGTCATCGAGGGAGGATCACCGATGACACCGGAGATCGCCCGCCTCGTCGTCGCCCGATTCAGTCAGCTCCAACCGTCCGGCAGCGAAGTGCGGCTCTCGGAGCGCGAAGAGGAAGTCCTGCGATGCCTTGTCGAGGGCCTAGCCAAAAAAGAGATCGCCGACCGCCTCGACCTCAGTGTCCACACCATCGACAACTACGTGCGCCGCATCTACCGCAAGCTCCACGTCAATACCCTCGGCGGAGCCGTCGCCAAAGCCCTGCGCGAGGGGCTTGTGTGATCGCTGGAGCCGTGTGACGCGTTTTCGTGGCTTGTGGTACGGCTGCAAATCCCTCATCTTGAGGGATGTTCAAGATGCAGCGCCTCTTTTTGCTTTGCGTGGCCTCGACCGGTATCGCCACCACCGGCCTGTTCGGGGCAACTCCCGACTTCGAAAAAGACGTCGCTCCCATCCTCGAAGCGAAGTGCCTCTTCTGCCACGACTCGGATGCGAAAAAAGGGAAATTCGACCTCTCCTCCCGCAGCGCCGCCTTTTCCCATGGCTCCATCGGTGATCTCATCGACATCGTCTCGGGACCCGAACCGCAGATGCCGAAAAAGGAGGCGCCGCTCACCGACGCTCAAGTCAACATCCTTTCCGACTGGATCGCCGCCGGGGCTCCCTGGCCTGCCGACCGAACTCTCGTTTACAACCCCGAACGCGATCTCGACTGGTGGTCCCTGCGTCCGATCAAAAAGGTTTTGGTCGATGAGTCAGCTCTCTCAGGTCGGAATCCGGTCGATTATTTTATCGAAAAGCGCCTCGCCGAAGAGGGCTTGAAACCCGTCGTCACGGCAACTCCCACCGTGCTCATCCGCCGCCTCTCCTACGACCTCACCGGCCTGCCCCCCTCACCCGAAGAAGTCGCCGCCTTCGAAGCCGAATCAATCCGCCATCCGCCATCCGCCATCCAAAATCTCACCGACCGACTCCTCGCCTCGCCCGCCTTCGGCGAAAAGTTCGCCCAGCACTGGCTCGACCTCGCACGTTATGCTGAGACGCACGGCTACGACAAGGACAAGCCGCGCATCAATGCCTGGCCCTATCGCGACTACGTCATCGGCAGCTTCAATGAGGACAAGTCCTACGCCCGCTTCGTGCAGGAGCAGGTCGCCGGTGACATTCTCTTTCCCGGCGATCCCGACGGTGTCGTTGCCCTCGGCTTCCTCGCGGCGGGCCCCTGGGATTTCATCGGACACTGGGAAGTCGGCGAAGGGAAACTCGACGGTCGCATCGCCAAGCACCTCGACCGGGACGAGATGATCGCCGCCACTTTCAACGCGTTCCAGAGCACGACGGTGCAGTGTGCGCAATGCCATCACCACAAGTTCGATCCCATCCGCAAGGAGGACTACTACCGTCTCCACGCCGTCTTCGCCGCCGTCGATCGCGCCGACCGGGTCTACGCCGGATTGCCGCCCGACCGGGAGAAAGCGCGACTCGAGCTGACTTCGCAAATCAACTCGCTAAAGAATGAAAAGAGCAAGCTCGAGGGTGATTTCAAAAAGCTCGTCGCCGAAAAAGCTTCGGAAGTGGATCGCCGCATCGAGGAACTGAAGGCGCAGCACGGCGCCGAGGAAC
Source organism: Akkermansiaceae bacterium UBA6138 (assembly GCA_002422425.1). Lineage (GTDB taxonomy): Bacteria > Verrucomicrobiota > Verrucomicrobiia > Verrucomicrobiales > DEV007 > Arctic95D-9. The sequence goes on from DIVG01000019.1 coordinate 12,653, forward strand.
TCAAGCCGCAATACGGTTTCCACAGCCAGATCACAAAGAACAACGACGTGGAAAAATGGGTACAACTCGATCTCGGGCATTCCGCTTCCGTCGCCGAGATCCGCCTGCGCCCCGCCTACGACGACTTCGCCGGGATCGGCGGCGGCTTCGGTTTTCCCCTGCGATATCGCGTCGAAGTCTCCGACGAGGCGGAGTTCAAAAGCGGTGTTGTCATCGTCCATGACGCGACCGACCGCGACCAGGCCAATCCCCGCACCGCACCGATCACGATCCCGACCGCAGGCCGAGCCTTTCGTTTTGTCCGCCTCACCGCCACGAAACTGGCCGAGCGGAAAGACGACTACATGTTCGCGCTCGCCGAGATCGAAGTCATCGCCGCCGCCGATGCCGACAACCTCGCGAAGGCGGCGATCGTGACGTCGAAAGACAGCATCGAATCGGGCGAGCGCTGGCGAAAGACAAACCTCGTCGACGGCATTTACCACCGCGAGCTATCCGACGACAAGGCGCTCGCCGAACTCCATGCCCTGCAGAGCGAACGCCGAGCCATCGAGGAGACGCTGCGCTCGCCTGGAACCGTCACCCGGCTCGAGGCAATAGGGAAAGAACTCGCCCCGCTCGAAGAACAGCTCAAAACTTTCCCCCAGGGTGAACTCGTCTACGCGGCGGCGACGC
>DIVG01000043.1 GCA_002422425.1 Akkermansiaceae bacterium UBA6138
CTGGAATACCTGCGTTGCGGCCCCGGGACAAGACCCGACCTGCCGCTCATGACGATGTTGAGCGCCTCGGTGGAAGAGGATCTGCGGCCGCGCGGCGAAGCCATCATGGCGCGACTCGCCGCCGCGGGCGGGTATGACGTTTCCCTCGTCGACTCCGTCGCGCGCTGCGGGGGCGGCACCATGCCGAAGGCGGAGATACCCTCGCTCGCCCTCGATTTGCGACCGCTTCAGCTCAGTGTGGACCGAATGGCGGAGCTCCTGCGTAAGCGTGAATTTCCCTTGATGGGATACATCACTGACGACTCCTACCGTATTGATTTGCGTACTGTCTTCCCTGGGCAGGATGTGGTATTGGTGGAAAATCTCCTCGCCATTCAGTGAACAAGCCCTTTTCTATATATGATGCTTAAACCTATGATGACCCGCCTGCTTCTCCCCGCCCTTAGTGCCGTTGCCGCCTTTGCCCTGAGCGGCTGCGGCGGTGATCCCGCGTCCGCCGACAAAGCGGCCGCGACCCTGTATCTCTCCGCCATTCCTGACGAAAAGATCACCGATCAGAAAGCCAAGTTTGACAAGCTGGCCGGCTATCTCTCGGAGAAACTCGGCGTCGGGGTGGAGTTCATTTTTTCAAGGGACTACGCCGACTCAGTCACCAAGTTTAAAAACGGAGAAGTCCACCTCGTCTGGTTCGGCGGGCTCTCCGGGGTGCAGGCGCGTCTCGCCGTCGAGGGGGCAGTGGCGATCGCGCAGGGGTCGGAGGACCCGAAATACAAGTCTTACCTCATCGCGAACAAATCGACCGGGCTGGAGCCGTCCAAGATCTTTCCTGCGGCGATCAAGGACATGACCTTTACCTTCGGGTCTCCCGGATCGACCTCGGGTCGTCTCATGCCGACCTACTTTATCATGCAGAACAATGGCGGGATCGATCCTGACAAGTGGTTCTCGCAGAAGCCCGGATTCCAAATGAGCGGCGGACACGTCGCGACGACCAATGCGGTTGCCGACGGTACGTATCAGGTCGGCGCGGTGAACTACAAGACCTATGACGATATGGTCAAGAACGATCCCAAGGTCGCTGAAAACACCGTGAAGATCTGGACAACTCCGTTTTACGCCGACTACAATTTCACGATTCATCCCGAGGTCGAGGTGCTCTTCGGCGCCGGGTTCATCGCCAAAGTGCAGGCCGCCCTGATCGAGGCTCCCGCCGGGTCAGATGCCCTCAAAGCCATCAATCGCGAGTCCATCATCGCCGCGAAGAACGAGGACTTCGACGGCATCAAAAACACCGCCGTCGAACTCAAGCTCCTCGACCTCTACTGAGACCACAAGGAGGGGGGTATTCCTGTCCCCCTTTTCGTCAGGCGGATCGTTTCTTTTTGCCCATGCCCTCCGCCTTCCGCCTCGACAACGTGACTCGCCGCTACGGGTCGTTGCGTGCCGTCGAAGAAGTCTCTTTCGAAATCAAAAGGGGGGAACAGGTCGCTCTGATCGGGCCGAGCGGGAGCGGGAAGACGACTCTGATCCGCCTCCTCAACGCAATGCTGTCCCCCGACGAGGGGGCGATTCGTGTTTTTGATTCCGACCTCGACACCTGCGATGCCGGGGAGCTGCGCCGTCTCCGCACGACCCTCGCGACGATCCCGCAGCACCTCGGGCTCGTGCCGACCCTCACTTCGATTCAAAACGTCATCCTCGGGCAGGGCGGCAGTCGCGGGACGCTGCGATCGCTCCGCGACCTCCTCTTTCCGTCCCGCGCCGATGCGCTGGAGATTCACACGATCCTCGACCGCGTCGGGATCGAGGAAAAGCTTTACACCCGGGTCGCCCGGCTCTCCGGTGGTCAGCAGCAGCGCGTCGCGATCGCGCGGGCTCTCTTTCAGCATCCGGCCGCTCTTCTCGCCGACGAACCGGTCTCGAGCGTCGATCCGGCGAGAGCGCGTGACACCGTCAAGCTGCTCGGTGAACTCTCCGCCGAGCACGGCTTCACGCTCTGCGTGAGTCTTCACGACCTCGCCCTTGCCCGGGAATTTTTCCCCCGTCTCATCGGCATGAGAAAAGGCCGCATCGTCTTCGACGGCGCGCCGGACGAACTCGGTGAGGAGGATCAGCGGGCCCTTTATGATCTCAGCGATGAGGAGATGATGGCGGATGCCTGACCGGTCTTACCCATGAAAGCGGACACGGGAAAATACGGACTGAAACGATGGGTCGGAGCCGGCCTCATCGTCGCCTTTGTCCTCTGTGCCCGGGCGCTCGGGCTCACTCCTGGCGGTCTCATTCCGCCCGATGCCGGGCACTGGGAGCGCACCGGCGCGTTCTTTGCCGCCGCGCTCGATCCGGCCTTCGACTACGAGGATGAGAACGTCCCCGATGAGGCCGATCCGATCTGGTGGAAGGGGATCAAAGGCGTCTTTCTGACCCTCAAGTTCGCCTTCGGCGCGATGAGTCTCGCGGTGCCGACGGCATTGGTGTTAGGGTTTCTCGGATCCTCGGCCTGGTGGCCCGAGCCCTGCGGTAGGCGGGCGCGCGCGCTCCTGCGCTCGGTCTATCTCGTCAGCCGTCTTTTCATGAGCGTGATCAGGTCCATCCACGAGCTGATCTGGGCGCTGCTTTTTCTCTCCGCGATGGGCGTTTCCCCGCTCGCCGGCATGATCGCCCTCGCCCTGCCCTTTTCCGGAACGCTGGGAAAGGTCTTTTCTGAAATCATTGACGAAGAGGCCCGCGATGCGTCGCAGGCGCTCAAAGCGATCGGCCATGGCCCGGTGCAGACCTTTCTCGTCGGCATCCTGCCCCGGGCGATGCCGAATCTCGTGAGCTACAGCTTCTATCGTTTCGAATGCGCCCTGCGTTCCTCGGCGGTGCTTGGGTTTGTCGGGATCGAGACGATAGGCCTCTATATCGAACTATCCCACGAGGAGTTCTATTACCGTGAGGTCTGGACCTATCTGTATCTTGTCATCGCGATGATCGTCGTCGTCGATCTCTGGGGCGCGGCGATCCGGCGGCGGCTGCACACGAGCACGGGAGGCTGCGCGATATGAGCGGGACCGTGACATCTCCGGACGATTGTCTCGCCCGCGTGGACGAATTAAAGCGGCAGCGCGCCCGCAGTCCCTTTCTGCGACTTAGTGCGGTGGTGGTGGTGTCAGGCATTGTGTGGGCCTGGCTCTCGAGCACTCCACTGCTCGGCCGGCTCCCGGCGGAGAGGCGCTGGCTGAACGTTAAGAATTTTCTCAACGAGCTCGTTCCGGCTCCGGTGCGGCAGTCGGGTGAATGGAGCGACGCCCTGCCATGGGCGTGGAATCTCCTCACTGACGAGGGTTTTCTCGCGCTCCTCATGACCTTCGCGGCCGCGACGGCGGCGATCATTCTCGCGGGCACGCTCGTCCTGCCGTTGCTGCCGCTCGCGAGCCGTCGCCTCGCGCGGGTCGATCCCTTCGGGCTTCGGGCGGGGAAGACCGGACCGCTCGCGGCGATGTTCTGGAGAATGATCGGTCCGCTCGTTCGCTTCGGATTTGTCCTCTCCCGTTCCGTGCCGGAATATCTGATCGCCTTTCTCCTCATCTCCATGCTCGGACTTCAGTTCTGGCCGCTCGTGCTCGCCCTGGCGATTCACAATCTCGGGATCCTCGGGCGACTCTGGGGCGAGGTCGTGGAAAACGCCGACGATGCCCCAGCCGTCCGCGCGTTTGCCGCAGGCCAGGGGCGGTCCTCGACCTTTGCCACGACGATCCTGCCCGGCGTGTTTAACCGCTTCCTCATCTACTTTTTCTACCGCTGGGAGACCTGCGTCAAAGACGCCACCGTCCTCGGGATGCTGGGGCTGCTGACGCTCGGGAAACTCATCGCCCTCTCGAAGGGATTCTTCTGGGATCAGATGTTCTTCTACGTGCTCCTGGGCGGTTCCGTTATCGTCGTCGGCGACCTCTTTTCGATGGCGCTTCGCCGCTGGTTGCGGTAGACCCGAACCTGCTTTTCCTTCACCCTTTTCGCCCCCCCCATGTCCACCCGTCACTTCATCCTCGGAACCGCCGGCCACATTGATCATGGCAAAAGTTCGCTGATCGTGGCGCTTACGGGGACGGACCCCGATCGTCTCCCCGAGGAAAAACGACGCGGCATGACGATCGAACTGGGCTTTGCCGAACTCGATCTCGAAGCGACTGACGGCAGCGGGGACAAGCTTGTCGTCGGCGTCGTCGATGTGCCGGGGCATTCCGACTTCGTCAAAAACATGGTCGCCGGGGTCGGCGCGATCGATCTCGCCCTCTTCATTGTCGCGGCCGACGACGGCTGGATGCCGCAGACCGAGGAGCACTATCAGATCCTCCAGTATCTCGGGGTGAAGCGGGCCGTTATCGCCCTGACCAAGGTCGATCTCGCCGAGGATCTCGAACTCGTCCTCGAGGATCTCAGGGAAAATCTCGAGGGTGGCGCGTGGGAGCATGCCCCGGTCGTGCCCGTCTCTTCCCACATGGGGCAGGGGATTCCCGAGCTGCGCGCCGCCTTGGCGGGACTGCTCACGGAGGCGGGTCCGGTAAGGGACAGTGGAAAACCGAGACTGCCGGTGGACCGTGCTTTTTCTCTCAAGGGCGTCGGCACCGTCGTGACGGGAACTCTCATCGACGGACCGATCAAAACGGGTAGTGATCTCGTCGTGCAGCCCGGCGGTCTCGCGGCGCACGTTCGCAGCGCCCAGTCGCACGGGAGCGCGACCGATCTCGTCACTCCCGGCACCCGCACCGCGCTGAATCTCGCCGGCCTTGCGGTCCGTGACTCCGGCGACGCCGCACGAACGGGGGTGGCGCGCGGGGACGTTCTTACCCTGCCGAGTCTCGGATCCGCCGTCACCGCGATCGACGTCCTCATCACCAAATCGAATCGGGGAATTCGCGGGATGCGCAAGTCGACCCGTGCCCTCCGCACCGGACGCGAAGTGATGTTTCACCACGGCAGCACCGGACGTCCGGCTCGACTTCATCTTCTCGGACAGCGCGCTCTCGAGCCGGGCGAATCCGTCCTCGCGGAGCTGCGCTTTCGTGATCCAGTCTACGTCTTCATCGGCGACAGCTTCGTCCTCCGCGATGCCTCGGCCGGACTCACCCTCGCCGGAGGCGTTGTCCTCGACGAGGACGCAAACCGGAGAGCGTTTCGCAAGGCTTTCCAGGCCGACTTTCTCGCGGCGCGACGCGATCACTACGACGATCTCGACGTGCTCTTGCGGACGCAACTGGTCCGGGACAAAGCCGTCCAGCGAGCCTCGCTCCTTGCCAAGTCGCGGTTCAGTATCACGCAGGTTCGGGCCGGGATCGACGCCATGATCGGGAGCGGCGAGGTCGTGCAAAGCGGAGAGTGGGTCTTTGAAAGCGGATGGTGGAAGCGTCTCTCGCGCCTCGCCGGGGACAGGGTGAAAGCCGCCCATCGCGAGCATCCCGATCATCTCGGGCTGCCGCTGCGGGATCTCCGCACGATGATGAGTCCCGAACTGCCCTCGGCGAAGTTTTTCGACGCGCTCCTCGCCGGATTACTCGGAGGAGAATTCGCCAAGGCGGGGCCGAACATCCGCCACCGCAACCACCAGCCCAAACTCCCGCCCGAACTGATCAAGGCCGGCGAACTCGTGCGCCAGCGCCTCGCCTCGGATCTCATCGCGCCTCCCAACAAGGGTGAGACGGCGACGAATGCGGCCGAGGAAAAAGCGCTCCGCTTTCTCGTGAACATGGGCGAAGTGATCGATCTCGATGCGAAGACGGTCATCTCCAGCGCCGGGTATGAGAGGATCAAAACACAGATTGTCGAGTATCTCCAGTCACATGGAAAAGCGACCGCGAGCGACCTGCGGCAGCACACCGGCACGGTCAGGCGCATTCTCATGCCCCTGCTCGAAAAGCTCGACGAGGAAAAGGTTACCTTAAGAGAAGGCGATGATCGGCGTTTGCCGGAGTGAGGAGGCCTCACGACACTACCGTCGAATCTCCCGGGCCGGGCAGCGCTTTCGCCGGAAAGGTCTCCGCCGCCCAGCGCGTGATTGCCTTCATCCCGCGACCCACGTAATGATCGTGGATGGCCCCGATGCCGAGAGTCGCGGCAACCGCCTCAAGGTCGTGGCGATGGCGGGGGAGGAGATGGAGGAGCGTCACCGTTTTCTCCGATTCGTCGAGACGCACGCGGACCGAGGGAAAGAGCAGTCCTTTCTGCATCGAGAGTTTTTCACCGTCGGGCAGTGCCAGGATACGGGCGGGACCGAAGAGGAGGAAGCGGCTCGAAAAAACAATCCGTCCTTCGTCGTTTTTCCTGAGCGTGCCGAAAGTCCGGGCGGGCAAAAGCTCGCTTCCCTGACGGGCGAGAAAGGCCCGCGTCTTGCCGCTTTTCGATTCATTCCGGACGAGCGATCGCAGGAAGTCGACCGACATCGCCGTGCCGAAAGCACAGAGGCGGAAGGAACGCGGAGCGAGGTAGATCGCGATGGCGATAACGATACCGCAAAGGATCGCGGCAATGATCGGACTGATGAAATAGAGCAGTCCCATTAATCCCAAGAGGAGCCCGCGCGAGACTTTCAGAAGGAGGTCGAGAATGCTGAAGGGCGAGAGGAGCAGGAGCACGTTGAGCGAATGGCTCGTGAGCCAGACCGCAAAAAAAGCGATCAGCGCAAAGGGCAAAAAGACCGCGAGTAGAAAGATCGACGAGCCCGCCAGTTCCGGCGTGATGAACGCCAGCCCCGAACCCGAAAGCGCCGACGAGAACTCCGCCGTTGCCGGAGCCTTTGCCGCAAAGTGCTGCGAGAGCTGGCTCGTCAGGAAGGGAAGAAAGGCCGTGCCCGCGACGATTGCGCTGAGTTTGTCCTCAAAGAGCTCGACCAGATCAAAGGGCTTTTTCAAAATCGCCGGCATCGCCGATCCGAAGAGGTCTTTGGTGAAGCCGAGACCGAGGATCCCGAATCCGATGCCCCAGGCGACCGGGTGGCAGAACCACGGCAGCAGTTGCCGCTGCTCGGGACTCGCCATGAAATACTGCCAGGTTCCCACCCCGCAAACGCCCAGGAGCGGCGAGATCGCCACCCCCGTGACCTGCGTGATTCCTTCCGCGAGCGAGACGCCCGGGAGACGGAGCGCGTCTGCAGAGACTGGAGTCGCGGCAGGCGCGAGCGTCGCCTCGGCCAGAGCCGTCTGCGCCAGCGCCGGAGCGAGGAGGAAGGCGACGAAGGTGAGAAGCAGCAGCAGTGAAAAAGCCCGTCGTCGCAGTCGAAGGGGTGCGGTCGTCATGGCCAAAGGATGCGGGAGAGAGAATGGGGAGTCAATGGGGAAGGGGATTAACCTTGGAGTATTGTTCACAGAAAAAGAAGCACGATGAAAACGGCGACCGTGAGTGATCTTAGAAACCGTTACACCGCCCCGCCCGAAGGGATTGAGGCTGGCGAAGAGATCGTGATCACGCAACGTGGAAAGGCGATAGTGTGCTTGGTCCCGGAGTCTCCAGCGGAGTCCGGCGGGGAAGAGTGGTCTGAAAGTCCTGCCGTGAAACGTGACACGATCTGTGGCGCGCGTCTTAACAGCGGGCGAGTCCGCCGGGATTATTCATGAGGCGGGTGGCAAATGGTGATTTTCTCCGGTAGGGACGCAGCGCCGGGAGGTCCGCCTTGATCACACAAGAATCAACGGCGGACGGTTCATCGAACCGTCCCTTCCGGGCTTCGCGCCCGGCCAGCATCACCCGACTCAATTCGAACCATGGCCTTAATCCCCGGCCATTCGCGCCAGACCGCTTGCCACATTCACCGGGAACGGCTTAGACTCCCGCATGTCCCGACTTTTTCCTGTTCTTTGTCTTCTTTCCCTACTCGTCAGCACCCCGATGCTGCGGGCCGAGTTGCATCTCCATCGCAGCTGGGAACTCTGCGCCTGCAAGAGCCACCTCGGCAAAGGATTCCCCTTCGATCCCGATGCCGCCCATGCGGGGAACGGACGCCACTACGCGCCCGATCGGGTCATCGATATGAAGCACGTCCTCCTCGATCTCACGCCCGACTTTGTGAAACGCGACCTCGCCGGTGTGGCGACGCTGACCTTTTCCCCCATCGCGAAGCCGATGCGTCAACTGCGCCTCGATGCGATCGATCTCCAGGTCAGCAAGGTCGAGTCGTCCGCTCCGATCGAGGCCTGGGACGCGGGGAAAAAAGCGATCACGATCACCTTTGTCGATCCCGTTCCCGTCGATGCCGAGACCACCGTGACGGTGACCTACTCCGCCCATCCGGAGGGCGGCTGGTATTACCGCACCGCCGCGATGGGCTACCCGCAGGGGGACGATCATTTCTGGACCCAGGGCGAGCCCCAGACCCATCGTCACTGGTTCCCCGGCTACGATTACCCTAACGAACGTTTCACCAGCGAAGTGATCTGCCGCGTGCCGAATGGCATGACCGTGCTCTCGAACGGACGCCTCATTAAAGAGGGGCAGGAGGGCGACCGGACCCTCTTTCATTGGCTCCAGGAAGAGGAGCACGTGAACTACCTCATCTCCGTCGTCGGGGGGTATTTTAAGAAGCTCGAGTCCAAACACGGCGAACTTCCCCTCGCCTTTCTCACCCCTCCCTCCGAGTTCGCCGTGGCGGAAAACTCCTTCCGCGACACCGCCGCGATCCTCGCCTTTTTTGAAAAGGAAACCGGAGTCAAGTTCCCCTGGGCGAAGTATTACAGTGTCTGCGTGACCGACTTCGTCGCCGGCGGCATGGAGAACACCAGTATGACGACGCTGACGACCAACACGCTTTTCTCCGCCGACTCGGAAAACCTCCGCAGCTCGCACCAGCTCGACGCCCACGAGGTCGCGCACCAGTGGTTCGGCAATCTCCTCACCTGCAAGGACTGGTCCCATCTCTGGCTCAACGAAGGCTTCGCGACTTACTACACGCATCTCTACGACGCGGAAAAATCCGGCACCGACGAGATGCTCTATCAGCTCCACACCGACGGTCGCCAGGTCATCGACAACCCGGACGAAAAGCCCATCGTCTGGCGCGGCTACGTCGATCCCTTCGAGCAATTCGACTACCGCGCTTATCCCAAAGGCGGCTGGGTCCTCCACATGTTGCGCAGCCAGACCGGCCCCGAACTTTTCCGCAAGACAATCACGACCTACCTCGAACGCCATCGCAACACCAGCGTCGTGACGCAGGATCTCCTCGCCGTCTTCGAAGAGATGACGGGCCGGTCATGGGACGAGTTCTTTGACCAGTGGGTCTACCACGGCGGCGAACCGCTCCTCAAGGTCGCCTACGCCTGGGACCAGGAGCGCGGGCAGGCGAAGCTCACGATCCAGCAGACGCAAAAGACGAGTGACAAGGTCCTCCTTTTCGACTTCCCCCTGCCCGTGCGATTCATCGATGAAAAGGGCACCGTCTCCGACTTCATCGTCCGCATCCACGAAGCGAGCGAGGACTTCTATTTTTCCCTCCCCGCGAAGCCCGCCATCGTGCGTCTCGATCCCGACCTCACCGTGCTGACCTCGATCGACCTCGCCCTTCCCAATGCGATGCTCTATGCCCAGCTCGAGCGCGGCGATGACATGATGGGACGTCTCCTCGCCGCGAAATCCCTCGGCGGGAAAAACGACAGCGAGAGCCTCAAGCGTTTGCAACAGACCCTGACAGGCGATCCTTTCTACGGCGTCCGCATCGAGACGGCCCGGGCCCTCGCGAAGACTCGCACCCCCGAGTCACTCGCCGTTCTTCTTGCCGCGACGACACAGGATGACGCCCGCGCCCGGAAGGAACTGGTCGCCGCGATCGGGAAATTTTATACCTCCGACGCCTTTACCGCCCTGAGTGGCATCATCGGTTCAGAGAAGAATCCCGACATCGTCGTCACCGCGCTCGGCGCCATCTCCGCCTACCTGCAGGAGGAAACCGCGCCCGTCCTCCTCACCGCCCTCGATCGGGAGAGCTACCGCCACCGCATCGCCGCCGCCGCCATCTCCGGGCTGCGTAGCCGCGGTGAAGAAAGCGCCGCCGACCCGATCCTGGAGCATCTGCAGAAAAAAGAGGCCTGTTTTACTACAGGCGACTTTGGGCGCGCCCTCGACAGTCTCGCCTACCTTACCCGCATCCGGGACGACGAGGGCCGCACGTCGGTGCAGCAGTTCATCGCCGCCTACCTTGATCATCCCAAAGAAAATCTGCGTCGAGCCGCCATAGGTGCCCTCGGCACTCTCGAAGATCGCCGCTCCCTCGGCGCGTTGCAGACCTTCGTCGACGCCGGCGATCCCGATTCCCCCGACTCCAAAGCAGCCACCGAAGCGATCCGGAAAATCACCGCCACACGCGGCGAGGCCGACGAAGTGAAAGACCTCCGCCGCGAACTTCTCGAACTCCAGAAAGAACTCAAAACCGTCCGCGACGGCCTTGAGACCGTGAAAAAGCAGACCACTCCCGCCCCGCCTGCGGAGAAGGCGAAGGAGTGATCTCCGCTCCGGCGGGCGATGTCCGGGGGCCATTCTTAATCCGCTTTCAGTTTGCGGAAAGGGAAGACTCAGCTATGTAGGAAGGGCCAGTTATGCTCACCATCCGGAACCTTAAAAAATCCTACGGAGGAAGCTCTCTTTTCGAAGAAGCCGATCTCCAGATCAACTACGATACCCGAGCCGCCCTCGTGGGGCCCAACGGTGCGGGCAAATCCACGATTTTTCGCATCATCCTCGGGCAGGAGGAAGCTGACCAGGGCACGGTCGATCTCGACGAATGGTCCCTTGTCGGGTATCTGCCGCAGGAGAGCGAGGATGTCGGCAATTTCAGCGTTCTCGATATCGCGACCGGCCGGGCCGGGACGATCGAGGAACTGGAGACGGAACTGAAGGCGATGGAGGAAGCGGGCACCGTGGATTCGCGTGCCTACTACGAAGCCCAAACCAAATTTGACGCTCTCAACGACCCCACCGTCGAGGCGAAGGCAAAAAAGATGCTGCGCGGTCTCGGTTACCCGGCGGAAAACTTCGATCGACCCGCCAAAGAAATGAGCGGCGGCTGGATCATGCGGGCGCACCTCGCCCGTCTTCTTGTGATCGAGCCGAGCCTCCTCATGCTCGATGAGCCGACCAACCACCTCGACCTGATGTCGCTGCTCTGGTTTCAGGATTACCTGAAAACCTACAACGGCGCCATCCTCATGATTTCGCACGACCGCGAGTTCATGGATGCCATCGTCACCGAAGTACACGAGATCTCGGAGCGCCGCCTCCTTCATTACAACGGCAACTACTCGGACTTCGAAAAGCAGCGCTACGACAACTACGAGCGCCAGAACAACGCTTACAAAAACCAGCAGAAGCAGATCGCCGAACTCCAGGCCTTTGCGAACAAGTTCCGTTCCGTCTCCTCGAAAGCCTCGCAGGCCCAGTCCAAGCTCAAGGAAATCGACCGTATCGAGAAGATCGAGAAGCCGCAGGCGCCGAAGAAGCCCTTCCGCTTCCAGATCCCCGATCCTCCGCGCGGCGGGCAGAAGGCCGTCACCCTCGAGGCGATTCATTTTGCCTACGGCACCCACAAGGTCTACGAGGGTATCGATCTCACGATCGAACGGGGCGAACGCACCGTCCTCGTCGGGCCGAACGGATCGGGTAAGTCGACCCTGCTCAAACTCCTCGGAGGCGAGCTGACGCCCCAGCAGGGCAAGGTCATCCAGGGCCACAACGCCAAGATCGGTTACTTTTCCCAGCACCGTTCCGCGACCCTGAACCCGAACAACTCCGTTCTCACCGAAGTCCTCGAGGCCGCACCCACTCTCCGCGAAGACGAAGCCCGCGGCATCCTCGGGTCCTTCATGTTCCGCAAGGAGGAGGTCTACAAGATGACCCGCGTCCTCAGCGGAGGGGAAAAGAGCCGCCTCAACCTTATCAAGTTCCTTGTTGATCCGCCGAACATCCTCCTCATGGATGAGCCGACGACCCACCTCGATATCCTTACGGTTGAGTCTCTCATCCTCGCCCTTGAGAACTACGCCGGGACGCTCGTCTTCATTTCGCACGACGTGCACTTCATTAAAAAGCTCGCCAAAGATGTCATTCATGTCGCCAACGGCAACGCGAAGCGCTTCAACGGCGACTGGGATTATTTCATCGAAAAATCCGGTTCAGGGAATGAGCGCGCCGCGCTGACGGCGGAGTGAGGGGTATGAGTTAACGGGTCAGCGAGCCCAAAGGGGACAAGGAAGGGGGCTTGCCAAGCCCCCAAACGAAGCAACGGGCAACGGGGCTTAGGCAAGCCCCGCTCCTTGATTACTCGCCACGCCCCACCGGAGCATAGAGCCACGGGGCTTACAAGTCCCGCGCCTTGATTACTCGCCACGCCCCCACCGGAGCCCCTGTCCCCCCGGAAAAACCGCGTCTGCGTCCTTGTTCATTCCGCTCTCCCGCTTCTACTCTCTCCCATGAAGCACCTCCTCGCCCTTGTTCTATTCCCTTTCTCATTCGCCCTTGCGGCGGAACCTCCGCTGGCGACCGCGCAGTTTCCCGAACTCGGGGCTATGCCCGATCGCACCGAGGACTTTCGCAAACAGATCGCGGAGAACGGAGGGACCCTCCTCCTCGAGGCGGGTGTGCACCGGCTTACCGGGACCCTCGAATTTGCCCTTGCCGGAAAAGGCACCGCTCTCGTCCGCCCTTCCGGCGGTCCGGTTACCCTCATCATGGACGGCGCCGGACCCGCCATTCGCATCGTCGGATCCCACGAGGGCACTGCCTCTCCCGCTTCGTTCCAGCCCGCGACCTGGAACGAGCGGATGCCCATCGTCGAGGGCATCGAGATCGTCGGCAATCACCCCGAAGCCGACGGCGTTGAACTCGTCCGCACCTTCGAAGCCATCATTTCCAAAGTCGCGGTGCGATGGTGCCGCACCGGCATACGGCTCTTCGAACGCAACCGCAACGTGACGATTTCGGATGTGAATCTCTACGAGAACAGCGGGATCGGCCTCTTCCTCGACGACGTCAATCTCCACCAGATCAATGTCGGCAACTCGCATATCAGCTACAACCGCGGCGGCGGCATCGTCGTGCGCGACGGCAATGTGCGGAATCTCCAGATCACCGGCTGCGACATCGAGTCCAACATGCCCGGTGACGACACGCCCACGACGACGGCGAACATCCTCCTTGATCTCTCGGGCTCGACCGATGACAAGTCCCGCTCCATCGCCGAAGTCGCGATCACCGGCTGCACGATCCAGCACAGCTCGAACTATTCGGGAAAGGACTTTGATATGCTCGCCCCGGGCGGGGCGAACATCCGCTTCCTCGGCAAAAAGATCGCCCCGATCGACTCGGTCACGATAACCGGCAACGTCCTCAGCGACACTGAACTCAACATCGACCTGCGCACCTGCACCGACATCACCCTAACGGGGAACAATTTCTTTGCCCCCAATCCTGATAACCTTCACGTGATCGACTGCAGGAGGGTCATCGTCAACGGCAACACCTTCAACCCCCGCGAATTCGAACGTCCGGGGCGTGTCTTTTTTGATGCCTGTCAGGATTGCATCCTATCGAACAACACCTTCCGCGCCCTCCTCGCCGAAGACGGAGCCGTCGTCGTGAAAAATTCCACCCGCATGAGCCTGACCGACAATGTCCTCACCGAATCCGCGAGCGGTCTCCGCATCGAGGGATCAAGCCACGTTATCGTGAAGGACTGGATCGTCTCCCTGACAACGCCTCCCGCCGACGGTGCCTGGATCAACCGTGACGAAGCATCCAGCGGAATCGTCGATTCGGGGAATGTGGTGGCGGAGTGACCGGTAGGGAGGCCCGCCGGGGTGTCGAGGATTGACTCTTGATGCGTGAACCTTCGTGTTTGCGGGGCTTCCATCAAAGGGATTCGAGGGTGTCCCGGGATGTTTTTCGCAGGGTGACGCAAGCGGTTTGTCACCTTTTGTCATGCTCCCGAACCCTCCGCCATCAGATCTCCGATCCGCTGGCTGACCCATTGATCCCAACTTAGACGCCTTGCCGGCAAGGGGTCTAAATCTGCGGGACCGAAGTGTTCGTCGGATCGGGAGCCAACTGAATCGGTGCCAATCTCCCGGGAGTCGCTCACACCGCCCCCGCGACCTTCCGCCCGATCCAGAATCCGGTCAGCAGCAGCACGATCACGCCGATCCAGACCGGATGCGCCCAGAGTCGGAGGCGGCGTTCGAGCGGTTCGGGTTCGGGCAGGGCGGCGATGCGTTCTTTAATGAGGACGGGATCGGGAGTGGCGAGCATTTCGCCGCGGGTGATGCGGGCGATTTCTTCCATGACATCGTGGCGGGCCGGTTGTCCGACCAGTTCGAGGGTGGTGCCCTGCACGGTGATGGTTGTCTCGAGAGTGCCTCCGTTTTCGGCGCAGGTCATCGTGAGCTGATGCTCGCCCGGTTCGGAGGGCACGTAGCTGCCGGTGAAAAGTCCCCACTGCTCTTCGCCGCCCGGCTGGAGGCGGACCGTCTCGATTTTTCCCGAAGGCGTTTTGATTTGGACGATGACGGTGGCGGACTGGAGCGGTTCGCCGCCGACGCTCATGGCATTGGCGTTGAGGGTGAGCGTGTCGCCGGTGCGGGGGCGGTCGGGGGAGAAGAAAAGACGCATCAGTTCGTCGCTCGCCATGTTCCGTTGGTAGGCCATCCAGCGGGCGACCTGACCCCAAAAACGATAGTGGTATTTGTCCTCAACGCCTTTGCGCCAGCGCCAGGCTCCGTCGGTGCCCATGAAAATGATCTTGCCGGTGCCATAGGTTTTGGTGACAATGAGAGGAATCCGACCGTAGCGGTTTGTCTCGGAACTGTGCGTCGCGAGAACTTCGGATCCGGCCTTGGCGCGGGTGACGCCGGCATACCACTGGAAGCCGGGGAGCGAGGCCCAGAGATTGGCGTTGGCGTTCTCGGTGTCTTCGAGACGGGTGAGGAGACTGCGGGCGCCGAGTTCGGTCAGCTCAAACTGTCCCGGCGTCGCCGAACCCCAGCCGCGGGGTTGGGCGGTGTCGAGAAAGACGGGGAAAAGGTCGTCGAGTTCAGTTTCGAGCAGGCTGAGTTGATGGCCGCGGAAGCCGGGCATGAGAACGAGTCCGGCGGCCTGACTCGCGACCTGATTTTTGAGGGCGTTGGCCTGCTCGAGGGTGAGCTGGCCTTCGGTCACACCGACGTCACCGAGCACGATGACGTCGAAGGTCGAGAGCACTTCCGCTTCGGGAAAGGCCTCGAGATACCCGGGCCCGCCGCCGACGGCGCTCATGTCGGGATGAAAGAGGAGGCAGCTGACCTCGACTCCGGGATCGCGCTCAAGAGCGTTGCGGAGGTAGCGGTATTCCCAGCGGGGAAAGGATTCGATGAGGAGAACCTTGAGCTCCTCTTTGCGAATCGAGATGGGGGCGGAAAGGGTGTTGTTGTCAGGATCGTGCTCCTCGTCCGCTGCGGGCAGGGTGAGCGTCAGTTCAAAGTCCCCGACCGCCTGGGGCGTCCAGAGGATCGTGTCCTGGAGACGACCCATCGCGGGGATCGTGATATCGCTCGTGAGGGTCTCGCCTTCGTTCGTTTTGATCTCGAGGACGGCACCATGGTCGCGGGCAAGCGCACTTATGAGGGTGAAGGGGAGGCGCACCGGTTTGCCGGCGATGCCGAAGGTGGGGACGTCGAAAGCGGTTACGGCGAGGTCGGGGAGTCGTGTCTCGCTGCCGACGGGGACGGTGAAGACGGGAATATTGCCCATGCGAAATCGCGAGGCGGCACGGGCGGGAGGTTCTCCGCTGTTCCAGTCGCCGTCCGAGACGAGGACGAGTCCGAGCAGGTTCGGGTAGCGGTCGAGCATGCCGGAGAGGGCGCCTTCGATGTCGGTGCCGGCGGAGGCGTCCCCCGAAAAAGGTTCGATCGTGATTTCGAAGTCCTCGTTGAGTGAGTTCCACGTCTCCGGAGCGGTCAGAGTAGCGGCGACGGACTCGCGGGAGGCGGGCGCGGTCTCTGCGGCATCGGAAGAGACGATGTCTTCGGTTTTCATGCTCCCTGAATCGTCCCTCAGCACGGCGATGACCGGTTTGCGGTCGGGTTCGAAGGTTTCGCGCCATTCGGGTTGGTTGAGAGTGAGGGCAACGCAGGCGACGATGAGGAGACGCAGGACCTCGAGCGATCCCGTCGCGGCCGAGTAAGCGCTCCTTTTCCAGATCATGAACCCGAGAGCGCCGGTTGCGATGAGCATGGCGATGCTGAAGACGACCATCGTCGGCGTCCAGGCAAAGGTGAGTTCGCTGTTGGTTAGGGTCACGGTAGTCAGAAAAGTAGCATGGGCATCCTGCCCCTGTATCGCGGGATGAGGGAAGCCGCGTTCGGAAAGAACGTGAATAGGTGTAAAGAGTGGTCGAGTGTTGAGGGGCGGTTCACGGGCTGAAAGCCCGTGTTACGGGGGTGGATTCCTCTTCGGGTTTGGGAGGCAGGCAGAGAGCGGCTTCGGCAATGAGAGCGAGGGCCATGGCGATGAGGAAGGCCCGCCAGACTTCGGAGGCGAGGGAGGCCCCGCTCCCGACTTCGTCGTTGATCTGGCGGTAGTCGACTCCGGCGAGAAGATTCTCGAGAGCTTCGGGGTTGAGGACACGGTTGTCGTCCTCGCTGGCGGGACGATTAAGGGCGATGAGGCGGCGGTCGTCTTCGCCGGTGCGCGAAGCGTAGGCTCCGGCGGCAAGACCGGGCGCGAGGAGGCTGTCCGTTTCCTGCCCGAGGGAGAGCGATTCCGCTTTCGGGAAGCCTGATAAAGCTGCCAAACCCGCCTCGCGGGCCTGCGCGCGGGAGACGGCGTTGGCCCCTTCTTCAAGAGCGCGGTGGGTCATCACAAAAAAGACGACCCCCTCGGTCGCGAGGCTGGAGTGGTCAGTGCGGGGCAGGGTGCCCCAGGCATAAAGATCCCCGGCCGAGGTCGCCGCTGCACTGTCTTCATTGCCGGACGGGGCATCGGGAATGACGCGGCTGAAGACAGACTCGCCGCTTTCCAGTTTCAGCAGTGATTGTGTCTCCCCGCTGAAAAGTCGTGTTTTGAAGAAGCTGAGCTCCGCTACCGGAAGGGGCGCGCCGTTGCGGGTGTTGGCGAGGAGGCCCGATTCGGTTCGCCACCAGTTGACCTTGAGAGGGGAGCCGCTGTCGCCGATCCAGTCGCCCCACTTGACCCCGAAGACTTCGGCTCCGCCATCGTCGGCGGGAGGCAGAAGGACGAGGCTGCGTCCGGCCGCAATGTGTTGTTGCAGCAGGGTGGCGGTGGAGCTGTCCGGAGCGGGAAGGGGCGCCTGCCAGAAGAGGAGGGCGGTGTCCTCCCACGAGATCCGGGCGATGTCGGTGGTGGCAATGACGGTCGCCTCGTGGGTCACTCCCGGATCGATCGAGGCGGAGGCGGCGGCGCGAATTGCCTCGGCGGTCAGCGGATCGTCGCTGACGATGACGGTCTGGCGGGTGGCCGGTTCGTCGAAGACAAAAAAGGCGTGGTTGTCGGCGGGATTGTCGTCGGCGGGCAGGTCAATGCGCCCCCAGCCGAGTTCGTTGCCGCTCCCGAGTTCGATGGTGTGGCCAAGGTGGACGAGTTCGGGACCGCTGATGGTCATTTCCTCGACGGTGCGGGTGCCGTTCAGCGTGATCTCGACGGGGACGGTTTGATCGCCCGCTTCCGCCGCCGGGCCCTGACGGCGAATAGCGAGGTCCATGACGAGGCGGAGTCCCTCGGGGGTGCGGCGGCGCTTTACCCCACTGACGGTGACGGAAAGGTTGTTGCTCTCGATCGAGGGAAAAGTGAGCAGGAAAAGTCGCACGGATTCCCGAGCGGCGAGATCGGAACGCAGGGCCTGCCATTGACCCGAGCCGGGCTTCCAGTCGTTCTGGTGGAGGTCCGAAGCGACCCAGATGTCGGTGCGTCCGCTCGCGTTCGTAACGAGAAAGTCGACTGCCTTTTGCAGCATCGCGGGAATGTCGGCCGACGTGGCGGTAGGGGCGGTCGCGGGCAGATCACGGAGGGCGTCCGCGTCGGTGATCCTGACCGGATCGAGAGTGGCGCTGTCGATGAGAATGATCTCGCTGCCCGAGGCGGTTTTTTCTATCAGGTCGGTGAGCCGGGCGAGGGCGGTGGAGCGTTTCGACTCGCCGGTTTCGAGATTCTGCTGCTCCATGCTGGCGGAGCGGTCGAGGAGGATGACAAGCGTGTCGGCCTTGCCTCCGGCGAAGCCGCCCCAACCTCCGGCAAGGGGACGACTCGCGGCGAAAACGAGCGTGGCGATAGCGAGGACACGCATCGCGAGAATGAGGATCTGCCGCAGGCGGGCGAGGCCCTTGGTCATCTTCTTCGCGTCGAGGAGGAACATCATCGCGGCCCACCGCAGGGTGCGGTGACGATGCTGATTGATCAGGTGAATGAAGACCGGCAACAACGCGAGCGGCAGTCCGATGAGAAGGATGGGCTGCAGGAAACTCATCTCGCGGTGCGGGCCGTTTTGGGATTGCGCCCCATGAGGAAACGCGCGAGGACCTGGTCGTAGGCTTCGTCGAGAAAGGTCCGGTGGTAGTCGACGGCAGAGTGGTTCACGATGTCGTTGATCGTATCGAGATACTCTTTTACCGCCTCGCGGTAGCGCCGCTGAATGAGAGTGGGATCGGCGAGGAGCGAGGGTCCGCCCTCGAGATCGATGAAGCGCGTGGGACGGTCAAAGGTGAAGTCGATCTCCTGCCGGTCGAGGAGATGAAAGACGGAAACGTCGTGCTTACGGAAGCGGAGGTGCTGGAAAGCTTCGCGGAGCGGTTCGGGATGAACGAGGAGATCCGAGACGATGACGATGAGGGCGCGCTGCTGGATTTTTTCCGCCGCCTCGTGGATGGCCTTGATGAGACCGGTTTCGCCCCCGGCCCTGAGTTTGGCAATTTGGTCGAGAACAAGTCCGAGATGTTGAGGGCCGCGCCGCGGTGGGGTCTCGCGCTGGAAGCCGACCGCACCGCTGTAGAGGCCGATCGCATCGCCTTGCTGACCGGCGAGGTAGGCGAGGGTCCCGGAGAGGCGGCGGGCGTAGTCGAGTCGTGTTGCGCCGGTTTCGCCGTAGCCCATCGAGCCGCTCGTGTCGACGATGAGACAGAGCCGCAGGTTCGTGTCGGCTTCGAACTCCTTGATGTAATAACGATCCGTGCGGCCCCAGGTGCGCCAGTCGAGGCGACGGGTGTCGTCGCCCTGGACATACTTCCGATACTGGGCGAACTCGATCGCCGAGCCGCGCACGGGACTGCGGTGACGTCCTGACACGTTCCCCATCATGGGGGAACGCGCATTGAGTTGCAGACCGAGGAGCTTGCCGAGGACAGCCGGATCTAGAAAATCGCGTGAGGAGTCACGAGTCATGAGTTGAGGAGCTACGAGCTACGAGCTACGAGCTACGAGCTACGAGCTACGAGCTACGAGCTACGAGCTACGAGCTACGAGCTACGAGCTACGAGGTTCCGGCTTCTGATTGCTTTCTAAAAAATTCTCTCTTTTTCATTGTTACTCCTGACTCCTCTCCTATCCCTCCTTATTCAACTCTTCGATGAGACGGGCGATGATGAAGCGGCTCGTGATGCCTTCGGATTCGGCGGTGAACGTTTTGATGATGCGGTGCCGGAGGACCGGGGCGGCGACAGCGATGACATCCTCGAGCCTGACCATGTAGCTTCCGCGCAGAGCGGCGCGCGCCCGGGCACCGAGGATGAGATACTGGACGGCTCGCGGTCCGGCACCCCAGCCGACGAGCGGCTTGAGCCACTCGGGTGCATCGCCCGACTCGGGACGGGTCCGGCGGACGAGATCGACGACGAAGTTGTAGATGTGGTCGGGCACGGGGACGCGACGCACGAGTTGCTGGAAGCGGATGACCTCCTGCCCGTCGAGGAGGGCGGCGAGCCTCGGGAAGGCCTCGCCGGTCGTGGTCCGGGCAATCGCGATCTCTTCGTCACGCGAAGGGTAGTCGACGCCGATCATGAACATGAAACGGTCGAGCTGCGCCTCGGGGAGAGGGTAGGTGCCCTCCTGCTCAATGGGGTTCTGCGTGGCGAGGACAAAGAAGGGAGGGTGCAGCTCAAAGCTGTGGCCGGCGACGGTGACGCGATGTTCCTGCATCGCCTCGAGCATGGCGGCCTGGGTCTTCGAGGGGGCACGGTTGATCTCGTCGGCGAGGACGATGTTCGCGAAGACGGGGCCCTTGGCGAACTCGAACTGGCGGCGACCGGAACCGTCGTCCTGCAGGATCTCGGTTCCCGTAATGTCCATCGGCATGAGGTCGGGAGTGAACTGGATGCGGCTGAAGCTCAGGGACATGGTCTCGGCGAGTCGCGAAACGAGGAGGGTCTTCGCCAGTCCGGGGACACCCATGAGAAGGGCGTGGCCGCGAGCAAAGAGACAGATCGCGAGCTGCTCGACGACGTCGTCCTGCCCGACGATGACTTTGGAAAGCTCGGCCCTGAGCCCGTCGTAGGTGGAGCGGAGGTGGTCGATGGCGGTGACGTCATCTTCTTGCAGGGCGGGAGCGTTGGCGATCGGATCGGGCATGGAGGCGTGGGCGGTTAAAGTCTGAGACGATAGGGGCGGGGACCTCCGGAGGAAAGGGGAAAATGGCCCCTGCCGGTTGCTGGAGAGGCGCTTTCCCCGCTTGACATCGCCATGCTCCGGCGTGCTTTAAAGGATGATGTTTGAAGATCAAAGCAGTCACGCCCCCGAGCACCAGAGTAACAGCCTGCGGGACCGGCTTTATCGCATCATTTTTCTCGCCGATACGAAGGAGGGGCGCACTTTTGATATCGTCCTGCTCTGGCTCATCGGGATCAGTGTCGGGGTGGTGATGCTTGAGAGTGTCCCGGAACTGCAGGCGGAATACGGGAGGCTTTTCTTCATCGTGGAATGGGGATTCACGATTCTCTTCACGATCGAATACATCGTGCGGGTGATCGTGGTTCGGCGGAAAAGGCGTTACATTTTCAGCTTTTTCGGGATCGTCGACATTCTCTCCATTATTCCGACGTATTTGACGATCTTCCTGGCCGGGTCGCAGTATCTCCTCGTCATCCGGATCCTGAGACTCCTCCGCGTTTTCCGCATTCTGAAGATGGCGAGGCATATCGGAGAGGCGAATCTCATCATGAATGCCTTTCGCGCGAGTCTCGCCAAGATCACCGTCTTCCTCTTTTTTGTGATCGCGATCACCGTCATCCTTGGCACGGCGATGTACCTTGTCGAGGGGGTTATCGCCGGGAATCCCGGGTTCAGCAGCGTGCCGCAGTCGGTCTACTGGGGGATCGTGACGATCTCGACAGTCGGTTACGGGGACATCACTCCGGTGACAGTGATCGGAAAGTTCATCGCCACGTTCATCATGCTGATCGGCTACGGCATCATCGCCGTGCCCACGGGGATCGTGACGGCCGAACTCAGCCTGAGTCTCTCCGAGGTTCGTCTCGATCGCCGGAAATGTCCCGAGTGCGGCTACGAAGGACACGATCCCAAGGCGAGTTTTTGTAAAATGTGTGGTTACGATATCTGAGCCGCGACGTATTCCAGTGCATGTCCACCCAACCAAAAGCAGGAG
>DIVG01000046.1:0-23339 GCA_002422425.1 Akkermansiaceae bacterium UBA6138
TTGGCGGCCGGTTTGGCGGCCGGTTCGGCCGGAGCGGGCTTATCCTGTGCGATCGCCGCAGTCGTCATGGCGACGAGAGAAGTGAAAAAGAGAGGAAGAAAGAAATGTTTCATGGCTTCATGCTTTGCCGGATCACGGGAAAACAGAAGCGTAAAATGGCGGGAAAGAGGGACGTGATGACGCGGAAAATGGGCTTCAAGACGGGTGGGAAGGAAAACAATGGAGAGGCGGTTTTGAGTTCCGGGCGACCGGCGTGCTTCTTCCCGGTCACGGACTTCGGCGGTGTTTTCGGGAGAGCCGGGTGAGTGGAAGTGTGTTTTCGGGCGCCGTCCCCGGGCGCTACTTTCCCCTTGATCTTATCGGCGGGTCTGGAAAACTCTCCCCCTATGAGTGAAGAATTTTTCCCGGGCATACCCAAGATCGGTTTCGAAGGCCCCGCCTCGCGCAATCCGCTTTCTTTCAAGCATTACAATGCGGAGGAACTCGTGGGTGACAAGACGATGAAGGACCACCTGCGTTTCGCCTGCGCCTACTGGCACACGATGCGGAACGGTCTTGGCGATCCCTTCGGCGAAGCGACGGCGGACCGTCCCTGGGATGACGGCTCGAACTCGGTCGCCAATGCGCAGAAGCGCGTCTGGGCGATGTTCGAATTCATGCAGAAGATCGGGATCGACTACTATTGCTTCCACGATCGCGACGTCGCGCCCGAGATGGGCGATCTCCAGGCCTCGAACGACGCCCTCGACGCCGTCGCCGACGAGCTCGAAAAAGCGCAAAAGGCCACGGGCATCAAGCTGCTCTGGGGCACGGCCTGCCTTTTCTCGCACAAGCGTTACAACCAGGGCGCAGGCACCTCGCCTTACGCCGATGTCTTTGCCTACGGTGCCGCCCAGGTTAAAAAGGCGCTCGAGGTGACGCACCGCCTCGGCGGGGAAGGTTACGTCTTCTGGGGCGGTCGCGAGGGTTACGCGACGCTCTACAACACGGACATGAAGCGCGAGCTCAATCACCTCGCGGCCCTGTTGAAAATGGCGGTGGCGCACAAGAAGAAGATTGGTTTTAAAGGTGACTTTTTCATCGAACCGAAGCCCCGGGAACCCTCGACCCACCAGTATGACTCGGACTCGGCGGCATGTCTGAACTTCCTGCGCGAGCATGACCTCATGGGCGAGCTGAAGCTCAACATCGAGACGAATCACGCGACCCTCGCCGGTCACACGATGATGCACGAGCTCGAAGTGGCGATGGCGGCCGATGCGCTGGGCTCGATTGATGCGAACACGGGCGACGAGCTTATCGGCTGGGACACGGACCAGTTCCCCACGGATATTTACCTCACGACCCAGATCATGCTCTGCGTCCTTCGCATGGGAGGCTTCACTTCGGGGGGGCTCAACTTTGATGCGAAGTGCCGTCGCGAGAGCTTCGAGCCGGTCGATCTTTTCCACGCCCACATCGGCGGGATGGACGCCTTCGCCCGCGGCCTCAAGATCGCTCACGCGATCATCGCCGACGGTCGTCTCGATGCCTTCAAAAAAGAGCGCTACAGCTCTTTTGACTCGGGTATCGGCGCGAAGATCGAATCCGGCGAAGTCGGTCTCGAAGAACTCTCCGCCTACGCCCTCACCAACGACGAACCGGAGACCAAAAGCGGTCGTCAGGAGATGATCGAGAATCTGATCAATGATTTTATTTGAGGTCATGGGTCGTGGGTCGTGACTCGTGACTCGTGACTCGTGACCCTTTCCCCCAATGCTCTCCTTTCGCCTCTTCGGTTTCCCCGTGAACGTCCATTGGATGTTCTGGCTGCTTTGTCTCTTCCTGGGGATGCGGTATCTGGAGCAGGATGGTCCGGAGGGTATCGGGCGGTTCGTGATCATGACGGCGGTGGTCTTCTGCTCCATCATCTGGCACGAGCTCGGGCATGCCTGGGCGAGGAAAAAATACGGCGCGCCCTATTCGGACATCTCGTTGCACGGCATGGGCGGTCTCTGTTCGGGGCCGGGGCGCTTCACGCGGGGGGAGTCGGTCATCATCGCGGCGGCAGGGCCTGGCGCGAGCCTGCTCCTCGGGGCGGCGACTTTTCTGCTCGTTTTCACTCCGGGTGAGGGGGATCCGTGGGTCGGGTTTTTCATCGGGCAGATGCTCTGGGTAAATGTGGGCTGGGCGATCATGAATCTGCTCCCCATCCTGCCGCTCGACGGAGGACACATCATGCAGGGCTTGCTCCCGGCGAAATACGCCCATCTCGCCCCCCGGATCGGTTTTGTCCTCGCCTTGACCGTTGCGATCGCGGGGCTGCTTTGGCTTAACAGCCTTTTCCTCGCCGTGCTCTTCGGCTTCTTCGCCTACACGAACTGGCAGATGAGCCAGGACCAACGTGGCGCCTTCCGTTGATAGAGCCGCCTGGGCATACGGCCCATCGCTTCGGTTCTTTCAGGCCTGAACCTTTGTATCGGCGGGGTTCTTTCAAAGGGTTTCAGGCGTGCCCGGGGAGGTTTAGCCTGACAAATTCGGTGACGTCGTTTTTATGACACGACGCGGAATTGTTATCACGCTCAGGTGGTGTAAGTTAAGCTCAGCCTCAAAGGGGGCGGGATTCGGCAATTTGTCGGCCGGAGGTGCCGGGATGGCGGTCACCCGGGGGTAACCGCCCCGGGGCACGGTCGGGGAACCGCCCGGTCGAACGAAACATTCAGCGGGAATTTGAAACCACGCCTGTCGGCTGTCGCCTCGGGACGGACGGCTTTTCCCGGGATCAAGGTGTCTTGAGCCGGAACGATCAGGGAGTGAATGAGCGCACGATAAGACAACACGATTGGCCGCCTGCACCGGCGCGGACCATAAGACTTCCTTTTTCTCATCCCCCAATGAATCCCGCTGCCCACTACGCGCTGCTGATGGCTCTCGTGAGAATTACCCGGTTTTGGCCGGAGCCCCACCCGATTGAGTCGGGCCTGGAACTCGGGATTTTCTCGCCTGTCATTCGTGACCTCATCGAAGAATCCGGGGACTGCGGCGGGCATTGGCTTACTTCCTGATCGTGGCCGTCCGAACAGAGGTCCTGCTGCGCGATTCCGTGCAGGGGAGTATGACGGATACCGAACTGGCACGCACGGCCGCGGAATTCATCATCAATGGAGAAATCCTGCGTCTCAATAAGCGGGTCCCAAAGAATTTGAAGAAAGTAGAGGCCCTTCTGGACCTCGGTGATTTCGATCTGGTTCAGACGCTTCTCTGGTCCGATCGGCCCGGACGGCGCACCGCCGAAGCGCCCTGACCGGCATTCATTTAGACTTCTTGCCGGCAAGGGGTCTAGCCGACGCCACTCATCGCACCACCGGGAGCAAATACTTCTCCACCAGCATCAGCGTGACCCGGCCCGAGATCCCGAGGCTCCCGGCGCTGAGTTTGTCCATCGTATCCGCCGGCGTGTGCCAGTGGGGGTAGTCGAAGTCGATCAGGTTAATCGTAGGGATTCCCGAAACGACGTTCAGCGGGATGTGATCGTCGATGATGTAATCGGGACTGATGCCGACGTGGGAGCGCAGGTCGAGATCACCGGCGGCGGAGAGGAGATCGCGAGCCATGTGCTGGAGGGTGTCTTCAACGCGCTGGATGTCGACGAGGTAACCGTCTTCCTGCGCCCTGGCGAGGTCCCGCAGCGACGAGCGGGGGATGAGGACACCGGCGCGAATGTTGAGGTCGGCGTCGCCGACCATGTCGAGAAGGACTCCCCAGCGCGGCCTGTCTTTCTCCTTTTCGAGGAGGATCTGGGCGGCGTAGTGTTTGCTGCCGTAGAGCCCGTCGGTCGCGGTGATGTTGGTGCCGAAGGCCTCTTCGCCGTCGAAGAAAACGAGCTCCAGCGCTGAGGCGGCGGCAGGGCGCTCCGCGAGGACACGGGCGAGTTCGATGAGTAGTCCGGTGCTGGAACCGGCGTCGTTGGCCCCGACGAATGCAAAATTGTCGTAAGCCTTCGTGTCGTAGTGCGAGCAGAGTAGGCCGGTCACTTTTCCCTCCCAGGCGGCATCGCCGAAGCGGGCGCGCAGGTTCGTGAATTCGACCTGACCTTTGGGTGTCTTTGCGGTGAAAGTCTGGCGGCGAGTGACCCAGCCGAGCGCGGCGAATTCCTGCTCGAGATAGTGGCGGGATTTTTCGAGGGCCGTGGAACCGGCGGGGCGCGGCCCGAAATCGACGAGGGCGGCGACATGGGCGAGGGCTTTCTCTCCGGAGACTTTTGAGTGGAGCGGGTCCGACTCGTCAAAGCTCACGACCGCTTCGGCGCAGCCGGAGAGGAAAAGACCCGCCGCGATGAAGAGAGAGAGAAAAGGGGCCTTCATCTGCGGGATTTAGTCCGGACTTACGCCCATGAGCTCAAGGATGCGTCCGAGGTCTTCGTTGCCGTAATACTCGATCTCGATCTTGCCGCGCTTGTCCGTGTGCTGAATGGCCACGTTGGTGGCGTAGCGTCCGCGCAGCTGATCCTGAATCCGGCGGATGTAGGATTCGGCTTGGGGCGAAAGTTTGGAGTTGGCGGTTTTTTTCGGCGCTGACGATTTTCCGTTGATCATGTCCGAGACGAGCTTTTCGGTGTCGCGGACGTTGAGCTTTTTCCTGACCACCATGTCGGCGAGGAGGCGCTGCTCGGCTTTGGTTTTGAGACCGAGGATGGCCTTGGCATGGCCCGAGCTGAGCATGCGGCGGGAGACGAGCGTCTGGACTTCGGGGTCAAGGTCGAGCAGGCGCATCACGTTGGAGACGGTGGCTCGATTTTTGCCGACGCGCTGGGCGATCTCCTCCTGCTTCAGTCCGAACTCGCGGGAAAGGCGGGAGTAGGCTTCGGCCTCTTCGAGCGGGTCGAGGTCCTCCCGCTGCAGGTTCTCGATCAGGGCCATTTCGAGGACGTCCTGATCGGATGCCTCGCGGAGGATCACGGGAACCTCGGAGAGCTTCAGCAGGGTCGAGGCGCGCCAGCGGCGTTCCCCCGCGATGAGTTCATACTTGCCGTTAACCGGCCGCACGATGAGCGGCTGGATGACGCCGTGCTCGCGGATCGATTCGACCAGCTCGTTGAGGTGCTCGTCGTTGAAGCGCTTCCGCGGCTGCAGGGGCGAGGGGACGACCTGATCGAGGGTGACGCGGAGGACGCGCTCTCCCGTGGAGGGGTCGGACTCGGAGGTTTTGTCACTGCGCAGAGGGACCTGACCCGGTGCTTTGATCAGGGCATTGAGACCCCTTCCGAGGCCCTTTTTGGGTAATTTACTCTCGGGCATGGGGCGAGGGGGCGGAAAAACTCAGACCCGCTCGTCTCACCCGACGATGCGGACATTGGCACCGCCGGCCCCGCTGCCGAAGCGGGCGGCGGCGTCCATGGCGGCGTGCTGCTCGTCGGTGCAGGCGGAGTCAATCGGGGCGTCGGGCTGGGCCTCGCTTTTTTCGAGGAGCCCGCTTTTGGTGAGCCAGGACTCGACTTCCTCACCGCTGACATCGGCAAGCATGGTGCCGTTAACGACGACACAGGGAGAGAGCGGCTGGCCGCTTTTTTGCTCCATCTCCCAGCGAAAGGCGGGGTTTTTGATGATGTCTTTTTCGACATACTCGAGGCGGTATTTGCGGAAAACGGCGCGAACGCCTTCGCTCCAACCGCAGAATGTCTTCAGGTAAGCCGTAATCTCGATGTTTTCGTTAGCCATAATTCGGTGAGGTTAAAAGTCAGAACCAACCCATAAGCCAGCCGAAACTGATTCGCAAATACGATTGCGCCCCCCGATTCCCCCGCAGGAGCGGAGGCGGGGATCAGGGGGATCCCTTTCGGAGATCGTAACAGATGAGGCGCGGGGCGTTGCCGTCCATGTCGGGCTCGTGCTGGGCGATGTAAAGCAGCCCGCGGTGGATGACGGGGAGTGACCAGGTCGCCCGCGCGAGGAAGAGCTGGGCGCGGTCGATCTCTTCGACCCCGGCGGGCGACAGGTTGAGAATGCCGAGGGATCCGAGTTCACCGAGGGCGTAAGTGCGCCCGTCGGCGTGAAGGAGGCTGCCGCGCAGGTATTTCATGCGGTAGGCGCGGCCACTCGGGAGGGGGATGGTCCACTCGGGGTCGGACCGCCAGGCTTCTTTCCCCGTCTCGACGGAAAAGGCGGCGAGCCAGGCGTCGGGTTCGTTCCGCCCCTGGAAGCCGTAAAGATGCCCGTCGAGGAGCAGGGGGGTCATCCAGTGGAGACCGAATTCCGGTGCGCGCCAGCGCTCCTCCCACTTCAGGTCTTCGTTGAGCCGCAGGAGGACAGCTCCCTTGCCGTAGGAGGCGGAGAGGAAGACGGAATCGTCACCGACCGCGACGGGGGTGGAGCTGTTGACGCTTTCAAACTTATCGGGTCTCCAGGGGAAGGCGTCGTGGAGCGCGCCGGACTCGAGGTCGATGCAGAGGAGACCGCCGAAGGGGGGATCGCTCTCGCCTCCTCCGAAGACGAGGAGGCGTTCTTTGCCCTGCAGGGTGGCGACGACGGGCGAGGCGTAGCTCGCGTTCCATTCGTGTTTCGTGCCCCAGACGAGCTTGCCGGTATGCTGATCAAAAGCGGCGACACTCATTTTGTCGGCGGTCCCGAGGGGGACGATCACCTTGCCTCCGTGGACGAGGGGACAGGAACCATGGCCGAAGAAATAGCTCGCCCGTGAGAATTCGCTGGAGAGATCCCGCTGCCAGAGGCGCGTCCCCGTGGCGAGGTCGAGGCAGGTGAGCCTGCTCGTGACCCCGAGGGTGTAGACTTTTCCCGAATCGAGCACGGCGCTGGCGCGCGGGCCTCCGTTGAAGCCGTAGCGGTCGGTATAGGTGACGGGGTAGCGGTAGCTCCAGAATTGCCTGCCGGACTCGGGCTCAAGACACTGGATGACCTCTTCGTCCTCGAAGCGGTTGAAAATGACAAGTTTGCCGCCGGCGATGACAGGGGAGGTGTAGCTGATCCCTTTTTCCAGTTCCCATATTTTTACGGGCCCGCTTTCGGGGAAGCGTGCGAGAAGCCGGGTTTCGGTCGTTTTGACATCGTCGGTCGGACCGAGGAAGCGGGGCCAGTCGGCGGTGACGGCCTCGGGTGAGAGTGGCTGCGGCGCGGTGTGGTAGGTCAGCCCCGGGATCGCGACGGGCTCGGCTGCGACGGCCCCTGTCGGTGGCGCGCTCACGACCGGGGGCGCGGGATCACTGAACTCGCCGGCGGCGAGGGCCAGGCTTGACAGGGTCAGGCCGGTGATAAAAAACAGTTGAATGCGGATGAAAAATAAAGGCTTTCGGGCGCAGGGTGACATGGGGGCAGGATAAAACGGGAGACCCGCCCGTGCCAGCGCCGAAACGCGTGAGGGCTGAAAACAATGCAGGGCCCACCGACCGGGTGGACCCTGCAAGGAACCGCTTGTTTTGAGAGTAACGACCGCCTTGCTTTATGGAGGAGACCTCCGGCAAATCAGATGTTACTGTTACTCTTTGTTTCCCCGCACGGGGAAACGTTCGAAGTTTCAGAAAAAAACACCATTTTCCTGAAAAAGGCGCTGATGGAATCAGTGCTCATTTGAGATCAACAAGTTATGGCAAAAATTCTTCTAGTTGAGGACGATGAGGATAACATCAGTCTGCTTACCCGGCTGCTCGAACACCATGGCCATATTCTCTCCATCGCGACGGACGGGGAGACGGCGGTGACGCAGGCGCGGGAGGAGATGCCCGAACTGATTCTGATGGACCTGGAGCTGCCTCCGATGCCGGATGGCCAGCCTGACCCCAATGCGGGGCTCGAGGCGACCCGGCGGATCAAGGCGGACCCGCTCACCGCAGGGATCCCGGTCATCGCTCTGACGGCGCACACGATGGCGCAGCATCTGGAGAAGATTGCGGCGGCCGGTTGTGATGCGTTGCAGGAAAAACCGATCTATCCTTTTGAAAATCTGCTCGTGAGGATCGATCAGTTCACGCGCCGCGATGTTTGATGAACTGTCAGAAACGGCCCTGCTCGGGACACTTGTCTTTGTTCTTTGGGAACTGCTCGCGATCGGGACGATCGTGAATATCGTGATGAAGTCCCGCTCGGCCGCCGGGGCGTGGGGCTGGTCGATGGCGGTGCTCGCGCTGCCCTTTTTCGCGGTGCCGCTCTACTGGGTCCTCGGGCGCCAGCAGTTCAAGGGTTACGTGGAACGGCTCCGCGAGGCAAAAAAGACCCACGAACGGTCTTTTCTAGACCTCACCGGGACCTTGCGGCCTCATTTTGCCATCCTTGAGGGGGATGAAAGGCGATATGGCGGGGTGCTCGAAAAGCTTAGCGAACGGCGTTTCACGAAGGGGAACGAGGTCTGTCTGCTGATCGACGGTAGCCGGACCTTCGACGCGATCTTTGAGGCGATCGAGGGCGCGAGCGATTACGTTTTGATTCAATTCTTTATTGTGAAGGATGACGATCTCGGAAACCGCCTGCGCGAGCTGGTCGTGCGCAAGGCGCGCGAGGGGGTGAGAATTTATTTTATCTATGACGAGATAGGGAGTCATAAACTCTCGCGGCGTTACCTCCGTTCCCTTTCCGAGGCCGGCGTGAAAGTCCACGATTTTCATTCGACGCAGGGACCGAGCAACCGCTTTCAGATCAACTTCCGCAATCACCGCAAGATCGTCGTGGTGGACGGTCGGGTCGGATTTGTCGGCGGTCACAATGTCGGCGACGAATATCTCGGCAAGTCGAAGAAGTTCGGCGAGTGGCGTGATACCCACGTGCGGCTGGCAGGACCCTCAGTGCTCAGTCTGCAGATGGTCTTCCTCGCCGATTATTACTGGGCGGCACGGGAGATTCCACCGCTCGAGTGGACCGTCGTGACAGCGGCTGACGGCTCAGGGTGCGGGGGAGGGACCTCGGTCGTCCTCACCCTGCCGACCGGCCCTATTGAGAGCATCGAGGGCGGGACGATCTTTTTTCTCAACGCGATTACCCGGGCGAAGGAGCGCATCTGGATCGCCTCCCCTTACTTCGTAACCGACGAATCGATTCGTTCCGCTCTGCAAATGGTGGCGCTGCGGGGTGTCGATGTCAGGATCATGATCCCGGAGAAGCCGGACAAGGTTGTCCCCTGGCTCGCGACTTTTTCCTTCCTCGCCGACATGGAGGCGGCCGGAGTCAGGGTCTTCCGCTACCAGTCCGGGTTTCTCCACCAGAAGGTGCTGGTCGTCGACGAGGCCCTTGCTTCGGTCGGCACGATGAATCTCGACAATCGTTCGATGCGACTGAACTTCGAAGTGACTGCCGTAGTGCTGTGTCAGGATTTTGCCAAACAGGTTGCCGCCATGCTCGAAGTCGATTTCTCGAGGTGCCGTGAAGTGGGCGGTGCGGACTACGCGAGTCGCAGCTGGTGGTTTCGTGTCGCGGTTCGTTTAGCCCGGCTTACCAGTCCCGTCCTCTGACCTTTCTTCTGTCCCATGAGCGAAGATCCCGGATACTTTGACCATAATGCGACGACGCCGATGAGCGGGGCGGCTCTGGAGGCGTGGAAAACAACCGCGATAAAACAGTGGCAGAATCCCTCGAGTCTTTATCCTTCGGCGGCCGCCGCGCGTCATCTTCTCGAAGAGACCCGGGAAACGCTGGCTGACTATTTCGGGATCGATCAGCCGGAACGCATCGTCTTTACCTCGGGGGCTACGGAAGCCAATAACGCCGTGATTCGCCAGCTCGCCTCCGGTGGCGGAGTGATCGCGCTCTCGGGGTTGGAGCACCCCTGCGTGCAGGCTCCGGTTGAGGCTTTTTTTCCCGAAGATCGCGTCCGTCGTATTCCGGTCGTTCCCGAAACCGGGGTGATCGATCTTGAGGTCCTCGAGCGCTGGATCAGCGGCGGGGAATTGAGCGGCGTCTCGGTGATGGCGGCGAACAACGAGACCGGAGCCGTGCAACCGTGGCGCGAGATTGCCGCCCTCTGCCGCAGGGCGGGGGTGCGCTACCACAACGATGCGGCCCAGTGGATGGGAAAGTGCCCTCTCGAAGGCCTCGAGCGCTGCGATTTTGTAACGGGGAGCGGGCACAAGTTCGGCGGGGGAAAGGGTGTCGGGTTTCTCATTCTGCCCGGGGATTTTGAGACGACTCATTTTCACGGTCAGGTGGGAGGACCGCAGGAGGACGGGCGCCGTGCCGGAACGGAAGACCTGCCGGGGATTGTCGCGATGGTGGCGGCTCTGGGTGAGCACATCGACCCGGCGGGGGAGGCTTCCGCCGCAACGAAGGCCGAGGCGCGCGATGCCTTTGAGCGATGCATCGGGAGCGAAATCGGCTGCCGTTTCCTCGCCGCAGGAGGGCCGCGACTCTGGAATACCTCCCTCTTTGTCGTTCCTCATTCGAAGAATCTGAAATGGCTCACCCGGCTCGGTGCGCGACGCTTTTCCGTTTCAACGGGTTCGGCCTGCAGCGCGGGCAAAGGGAATCCCTCGTCGGTGATGCTGGCGATGGGTCTTGACTACGAAGAGATGGGACGGGTCATCCGCGTCAGCGGCGGATGGCACACCGGGGAAGGTGACTGGGAAGCGCTCGCCCGGGCGTTTATCGAAATCGACCGTGAGCTTCGCGATTAGAAATCGTCCGGACTAGTAGCGAGCGACGGTCGGATCAATGCTTGTCGACCAGCGTTCGATCCCGCCCGCGAGGCTCCAGACATTCTCTTTCCCCCGGTTGCGAAGAAACAGGGTCGCGTTCATCGACCGCATCCCGTGGTGGCAGTAGACGATGAGGGCGCGGGGGTCGTCTGCGGAGAGCAGTTTTGCAGGAGCGTCGGCAAAGCGGGACAGAGGATAGAGCTCGGCTCCCTCAATGCGGCAGAGGGCGAACTCGTCTTCTTCGCGGCAGTCGATGAGCCGAAAGGTGGGCGCTTCATCAGAACGGAGCAGGGCCGCGAGGGCGGCGGGAGTGATTTCGAATTCGTCGGTGGTGGGCAGCATAGCTTTAGTAAGGCCGTTTTTGGAGAAAAATCGAATTGAAGGATGGTCCGGTGTCTCCATAGTGGGGGAGAACATTTTTAAAATTCGATACCCTATGCCGACTTACGACTACAAGTGCCAGAAGTGCGGACACCAGTTTGAGGTGTTTCAGTCGATGAAGGACGACAGGCTTACCGATTGTCCCCTCGAAGAGTGCGATGGTTCGGTGAAGCGCCTCCTTGGAACGGGAGCGGGGATTATCTTCAAAGGATCCGGCTTCTATGAGACGGATTACCGAAGCGCCTCCTACAAAAAGGGCCAGACGGCGGACTCTTCCGGCTCCACTTCGGGGGAATCCGGCGGATCATCCGCGGGCTCGTCAGACTCCAAGCCTGCCCCGGCGAGCGCCCCGGCTCCCGCCAGCACTCCCGCCAAGTCAGATACCTGATCCCGTCCGCCTTCCCTTCCAAAGGGACGCCCCCCCTGAAACGTTCTTGATGCCATGAAACCTCACCGACGGAAACCGACCCCACCGAGACGAGAAAGCGGATCGCCGCCTGGCAGCGACCCGGCCGGAGAGGTGAACGACGTTCCTGTAGAGGGTTACGATCTGGCCGACGAGACTGTTTCCTACGATCCCGGTGCTGCGCTGGCTGATCAAAACGAAGTTTACGGCGAAGAGGTTTACGATTACGCCGCTCCTCACACCGGCTACGATGAAAACCAGCAGGCTTACCCCGATCCTGGGTATGATCCGAGTCAGGTCTACGCCGAGTCTGAGCACTATTACGATCCGAATCAGGTCTACGCCGAGCCGTCCCGGATTCAGGAGTCGGGGTATCCGGAACCTGCTTCTGCCCCCGGGGGAGTTTACGACGAGGTGTCTGAAGAACCCGTTTTTCAGGTGTCGCCGCCGCCCTTGCGTACGGTGAAGAAGAAAGCGGCCGGCCGCGCCCCCCAGCGCCGTCCTCTCGCGACGCCCCGTAAGGTTCCCGGAGCGGGCTACCAGCGTCCGCGTCCGTCCTACAATAGCGGGGGGGGGATCTCGGTGATGACGGTTTTCCTGACTCTCATGGCGATGGTAATGCTGGCGGTGGTGACCCTTGTCGTGCTGCCCCGCGACATGTCGGGGGTAAGCGGCTACCCGGTGAATCCCCTGACAGCCTCGCCCCCGCGAAATCTTCTCGAAGAGGCGCAGAAGACGATGGTGACCCGGACGGCGGATTTGTCGTTTACCGAAGAGGAGGTCAACCAGTATCTCAACCACCGGCTTCAGGCCGAGCAGACCGGTCCTATTGGTGCCCTTGTCAAATTCCGGGGGATCTACATTGATTTCACGCCGGGTCTGGCCGACATCATCATTGAGCGTGAGCTTTTCGGGATGCCCCTGACGATGAGCGCGACCGTTTCGACGGACAAGTTCCGTCAGCAGACGACCTACCACGCGACGAACTGGCGTCTGGGCCGCATCGACCTGGGGAAACGGAACATCAAGCCCGTCATGGACCTTTTCATGCGCTTGCGCATGAGCTGTCTTGATGAGTTTCAGACGCTTCAGCAGATGATCGATGTCAGGTTCGAAGAGGACAAGGTCGTCCTCGACGCGACGTTTTAAGGACCTTTTCGATGGCCGAACCGGACAAGATTGCCGACGAGGTTATTCATCGCGGGCGTTTCCTGACTTTCGCGAAAACCTCGCGCGGCTGGGAATACGTGACCCGCACCAATGCGAGGGGATGCGTAGCGGTCCTCGCAATGACGGATGATAAGCGAGTTATCCTGACCGAGCAATACCGGCCTCCGGTAGGGGGCCGGGTCATCGAGCTGCCGGCCGGACTCGTCGGCGATATCCCCCTCCAGGAGGATGAACCTCTTCTCGTCGCGGCCAAACGTGAGCTCAAAGAAGAGACCGGCTACGTCGCGAAGCACTGGACCATGCTCTTTGAGGGAACGTCCTCGGCCGGGATGACCGACGAGAGTGTTTCCCTCTTTTTCGCGACCGGCCTCACCAAGATGGGTGAGGGCGGGGGTGTCGGTGGGGAGAGTATCAAGGTCCACTACGTCCATCAGTCCGATGTGACAACGTGGTGCCGCGACCGGCAGTCAGAGGGGATACGAGTGGACTTTAAAATTTTCGCCGCGATCCATCTCGCCCGGGCGGTGAGCCAATCGACCGAGTCCAGGCTCTGGTATTGAGACTGACGCCGTCGCTCCGGTCAGTTACCGGGTATCCAGCCGGCCGGAAATTCGATGCGGGGGAAAAAGGCTTTTGCCTCATGACGCATCGCCGTCCAGTCGTCGTTCGAATAGCGGCGTGAGAGATGTTGCAGAACGACGCTGCCCACCGACGCTTCGGCAGCGAGGCGTCCAACGAGATCGGCCGTCATGTGTCCATGCCGTCTTGCGAGGGTGTCGTCGTCTGCTCGATACTGACATTCGCAGACGAGTGTCGTGGTGCCCGTGAGCCAGTGCACGAGGTCGGCCCAGAGGGGGCTTCCCGGCTCGACGCGGAAATCGGTGAGGTAGGCGATCGAATCCCCCGGGGTGGTGAGGAGCAGGGACGAGCGCAATGCACCGAAAGTGAAGGGGCGGCCGCTCACTCTCACCGGGGTGGCGTCGGCGACGGAGTCGTTTGTCAGCTCCTTTAGCCAGGGGCCGGGGACTAGCCCGAGAGCGTGCATCGCGGCGGGATCGATATTTCGCTTTGCTTTTTCGACAACACGGCTGGCGAGAGAGGGAATCGAGCCGTGGGGGAGCAGGCGGGTCTCGAGGTGCCAGGTCGCGGCCTGAAAGGTAATGACCGGATCGAGGGCCTGATCGGGCTGGGGATGGCGGATTGCGAAGGCCTCCGCCGTGATGAAGCGCGCCATCGCCACACGAACGTCATCGACTTCGCGCACGATCCACTCACCCGGCTGGTCGACATGGAGATTCCAGCCGAAGCTGCGGAAGCGGTGCCACATTAGTTCGATTGCTCCGGGCGGTCCCCAGACTTGCACGGGACCTTCGGGACGGTTGTAATTGTGGCGGAAAAAGGTGTCGAATCCCGCCACGTGATCCATATGAAAATGGGAGAAGAAGAGATGCGAGACCGACTGGATCGCTCCAGTCCGCAGGTCGCGCAGGCAGCCTTCGCCGCAGTCAAAGAGGAGGCTTTCACGCGATTGGCCCGAGTCGATCGTGACAAAGAGGGCGTTGTCCGCCCCCGCCTGTCCCAGGATCTGCCATTCGATAGCCATGCGGAGAGGATAGCGTCAAGGCAGGGGATTGCAATGCAATCGGGGAAGTAGAACGGGTCTCCAGGCCCGTTCATCACTGACGCTGGAACGGGCCTGGAGACTCGTTCTACGGGAGGAAATGAGCGCGTAAAGGGCCCCGCGAGAGTTCCCCGCGTCGGGCGGGCGAGGGCGGGTTCCCGACCCACTCAATGCAAAAAGTGGCGGTGGCCGGTGAAGACCATCGCCGCCCCGGCGTCGTTGGCGGCTTTGATCACCTCTTCGTCCCGCATCGATCCGCCGGGCTGAATTGCTGCGGTGGCTCCGGCGTTGAGAGCGTTGATGAGTCCGTCGGCAAAGGGGAACATCGCGTCGCTCGCGACGACGGATCCCTTGAGGCTCAGTCCGGCTTGTTCTGCTTTCCAAGTGGCGATGCGACAGGAGTCGACGCGCGACATCTGCCCGGCCCCGATTCCGAGCGTGCGGTCGCTTGTGGTGAAGACGATGGCGTTCGACTTCACGTGCTTCACGATGCGCCAGCCGAAGCGCATGGCCTCGATTTCCTCGGCGGTGGGGGGGCGTTGAGTCACGACCTTTTGCTCGATGTTTTCAAGTCCGAGGGCTCTCACGTCGTGATCCATTACGAGAAGACCTCCGGGAGCGGAGTGAATGACTGGCTCGGTGAGCGTCTCGCGGAATTCGTCGTTCATCTTGATGAGACGAAGGTTTTTTTTCTTTTGGAGGAGGGCGCGCGCGTCGGTTTCGAATTCGGGGGCGATGATCACGTCAGTGAAGATCTCCGAGATAACGCGGGCCAGACCTATCCCGAGAGGCCGGTTGCAAACGATAACCCCGCCGAAGGGAGCCTGGCGATCGGTTTCAAAGGCTTTTTCCCAGGCGAGACGGAGGTCGTTCTCGTCGGCTCCGACGCCGCAGGGATTGGTATGCTTGAGAATTGCTACGGCAGGACGACGGAATTCGAGAATAAGCTCGGCGGCGGCGGCGATGTCGAGCACGTTCGTGTAGCTGAGACCCTTGCCCTGGAGCTGTTTGAAGTAGTCGTTGAACTTTCCGTAGAGAGAGGCGTTCTGGTGCGGATTTTCGCCGTAGCGGAGTTCCTGGGAGAGGGGGAGGGAGATGGAGAAAGAGGCCTCTGTCTCCTGCTGGTCGTTGAGATGCGCGGCGATCGCGGCGTCGTAGGCGGCGGTGCGCTGAAAAACCTTGATGGCGAGACGCTCGCGCGTCTTCAGGGTCGTGTTGCCCTTGTGCTCGTTCATCTCGGTGAGGACCACTTCGTAATCGGCCGGATCGACCACGACGGTGACGGCATCGTGATTTTTTGAGGCCGACCGCAGCATACTGGGACCGCCGATGTCGATCTGTTCGATCGCCTCCTCGCGGGTGACACCCTCTTTCTTCACCGTCTCTTCAAAAGGGTAAAGGTTGACAACGACCAGATCGATCGGTTTGACGTCGTTGTCGGCGGCCTGCTTGAGGTGCTCGGCGAGGTCGCGGCGGAAAAGGAGACCGCCGTGGACTTTCGGATGGAGGGTCTTGACACGGCCGTCGAAGAGCTCCGGAAAGCCGGTGAAGTCGGAGACTTCAGTGACTGGAATGGAGAGATCGGCAATAAATTTGGCGGTGCCACCGGTCGAGAGGATCTCGACGCCGTGCTGGTGGAGTCCTTTAACGAGGGCCTCGAGTCCGGTTTTATCGGACACCGAGATAAGGGCGCGGGTGATGCTCATAAACGTGTTCGACGGAGCATTATACCCTGAGAGAAGGGACGCAAGGTGAAATCAGGAAAAGAAAAATGACCCGGGAAATCACTATCCCGGCAACCGCCCGGAGACGTCAAATCTAAAAATTACTGAAATTTATTATAAAAAAGCTTGCTGATTAGTTAACTTTGCTTAAATTTATCGATTGATTAGTGATTACCTCCATTGATATGAAATATTTTTATCTACTGCCACTTGGGCTCGCGTTTTTGACTGTCTCCTGTAAGAGCACAAAGACGGCTTCGACGAATCCCTACTCCGGTAACCCCTATTACGGATCAACGGGCAGTGCAGCGGATTATTCGAGCACGCCCTCGTCGGCGAATTATCCGAGCTACACCGAAAGCACTTACACGCCGCCGGCCTCCGTATCCGGAGGATCGGTCCCGAGTGTGCCGTCCGTCCCGACCTACAACCAGCCTACGGCGCCATCTTACACGGGCGGCAGCAAGCCGAGCCCCTACTCGGGTGGCTCCGTCGGGTCCGGTGGCGGTAGTGGTTCGGGTTCCGGTGGCAGTCACACCGTAGCGAACGGTGAAAATCTTTACCGCATCAGCTTGAAGCACGGCACCTCGGTTGCCGCGATCAAGAGCGCGAACGGACTCACGAGCGACACGATCCGCGCCGGACAGGTTCTCCGCATTCCCTGAGCCAGTCGGGTTTCCCCGGAGGTTCGAAAGCCCGCCGAGTTCGCTCTGCGGGCTTTTTCATTCAATCGCCCCGCTCCTCCCGGGACCATAAAGGTCGCGCGCGGGACAAGGATTGTCCCGCCGGGGCTGTCAATTCGCGGCGGGTGCCCGAGCGGCCCCGGTATTGCACTCAGCGATCGGATCTGAGTGCGGCCCGCGTCTCCGCCCGTGCCCGCAACTCGCCGAGGGCCTTCAGGATGGCTCTCTCGTCCATCTCGTGGACTTCAAGTTTCTCGCCGATGGCGGGGATGAGAGTGATGGTGAGGCGCCCGCCGAGATGTTCACGAAACTCTTCGAGGCCGGACAGGATCACGGGACGACCGCGCTCCTCACGATCCAGTTCGTCGGACCAGAGGGTGAATCCCACTGTCTCGATAAGGCCGAGGATTTGCTCCGCTGTAGTCCGGTCAAGAAGCCCGATCTCTACTGAGTAGAGGAGATCGACAGCCATGCCGATGGCAACCGCTTCTCCGTGGCTCACGCGAAACTGCGAGATTTGCTCAAGCTTGTGTGCGACCCAGTGCCCGAAGTCGAGGGGCCTCGCGGAACCGTAT
The DNA here is from genome assembly GCA_002422425.1 of Akkermansiaceae bacterium UBA6138. Lineage (GTDB taxonomy): Bacteria > Verrucomicrobiota > Verrucomicrobiia > Verrucomicrobiales > DEV007 > Arctic95D-9. The sequence continues at coordinate 17,170 of DIVG01000046.1, forward strand.
TCAAAAGGGTCCCCGCTGGTGGCGATGTGCTCGACGTGATTTTCGGCGCTGCGACGTATCGCGGTTTCGAGCGAACGCGTCTCGAGGCGGCCTAGTGCGGCTCCGTTGGCGAGGAGGTAGTGGTAAAAGTCGCGATCACGAATGAGCGACACTTTGATTGCTTCGATGATCCCGTCGCGGCAGGCGTGAGGCGGCAGGCTTGAGAGGAACTCGAGATCGTTGACAACGGCGAAAGGGACGGAAAAGGTGCCGATCCAGTTTTTTTTCCCGAAGTAGTTCACCCCGTTTTTCACCCCGACCCCGCCATCGCCCTGACTCAGCGTTGTCGTGGGCATGCGGATGAGCCGGATCCCGCGATGAGCGGTTGCGGCCCCGAAACCCGCGAGATCGAGGAAGGCACCTCCGCCGATGGCGATGATGTAAGAATGGCGGCAGATTTTGAAGAATTCGATCGCTTGCCAGATCTTCTCAACGAGCGACCAGTTGTTTTTACAGGGTTCGCCGCCCTGGATAATGAGCGGATCGGTCACGAGGGTGAGGGTGTCGGCGTGCGCCGCAAAGTAACGTGTGATCTGTCCGGCGAGGGTAGGACTGGTTTCCGCCACGCCGGAGTCGAGGAGGACGAGGATCTTGGAAGAATTGTCGAGGGCGCGGGCGTCGGCCACGAGATCGCGCAGGGTGTGGTTCTTCGCGTCAAAGGCACCGTGGGTGAAGGCGACTCGGTGTTGAAAGTGGATGGGAATGGCGCGTTGAATCATCTGGCGATCTTGGAATATAGCCCGCAATGGAAATAAGGGCAAAGAGACGCGTATGCGGGGTGACACCGGCCCCGGCAATCCGTGACGGGCCCGGAGCCCGTCACTCGGGGATAATCCCGAAACGAAACTCGGTGCGGTGGCGATACTCCCCGTCCGGTCTGAGGACGCTGGAAGGAAACGCCGCTTTGTTCGGCGAGTCGGGGTAAAACTGAGTCTCAAAGCAGATCCCTCCCCATCGTGGGAAGGGATTGTCCTTGAAATGGTTCGCGGTGAAGATCTGGACGCCGGGTTTTGTTGTCGCTATTCGCATGGTGCGCCCGGACACCGGGTCCGACAGTGTGGCAAACAGGGTGAGGTTGTCTCCTCCGTCTATTACAAAACAGTGGTCGTAGCCGCCGCCAGCGACTTCGCGAATCACTTCGCCGATTGTTCTCCCGGAGCGGAAATCGAAGGGACTTCCCCCGACCGGAAGGATTTCCCCGGTGGGGACCTTGTTCTCGTCGAGTGCGAGCACCGCCGGGCACGTCATCGTCAGGTGATGGGCAAGGACGTCGCCGCCGCCGGCGAGATTAAAATAGGCATGATTCGTGAGATTGAGGGGGGTGGGTTGGTCGGTCCTGCCGCGGTAGTCGAGTCGCAGGACGTTGTCGTTTCCGAGGTGGTAACGCACCGCGACATCGACTCGTCCCGGATAGCCTTCTTCGCCGTCCGGGCTCGTCAAGGTCAGGGTGACAAAGGCTCCCTCGGCGTCCGTGCCGGTGGTCCCGCTCCAAAGTCGCCGGTGAAATCCCCGCGTTCCTCCATGGATGTGGACGCGGGTCTCTTTGTTGATCGACTGCAGTTCATAGCGGTGACCGTCAAGGGTGAATCCGCCGCCACCGATGCGATTGGCGAATCTCCCGATGACAGACCCGAAGACGCCTCCGGCAACGGCCTCTTCAAGCGAACGGTAGGAAAGCGTGATGTTGCCGCCCTCACCTTTCCGATCCGTCGTTTCGATTGAGACGAGGAGAGCGCCGTAGGCAGCCAGCCTGACTTCTGTTTTGTGCTGGTTTGTCAGGGTCCAGAGAGGAACCTCGCGACCGTCGGGCATCGTGCCCCAGATCGACTCGGTAACCTCGCCTGCAGGGGCTGGTTGCGTCAGGGCGGGAAGCGCGGCGAGGGTCAAGATGAGAGTTGCGAAGGCAGGGAATTGCATGACTTTAGACATTATGATGATGATGCCTTTTTCGTCCCCCCGCGTCAAACGGGCTCTGATACTCAGCGCGTTACTGATCACCGGGTCGGGGGTAGTGGCGGCTGACTGGGCAAGACATCGGGGGCCGGGTATGGATGGCATTTCCCGGGAGGACGGGCTGCGCACTTCGGGCGAAGCGCCGGTAATCTGGGAAAAAGAGGTCGGATTGGGCTACAGTGCACCAGTCGTCGGCGGCGGCCGGGTGATCATCACCGGCCACGATGGCAGGGAGACTGACACGGTTTTTTGTTTTGACGAGAAGACCGGGGCTGAGAAGTGGAAATTTTCCTACCCGCAGCCGATCGGTGATCTGTATTTTCAGGGTGGTACGACGGGAACCGCGACTTTGCACGGCAACCGCGTTTATCATCTTGCCAGGGAGGGGGAGCTTTTTTGTCTTGATGCTTCCACCGGAAAGGTGGTCTGGCAAAAACATCTTCACAAGGATCTGGGTTACACCAAGCCTACCTGGGGATTCAGCGGTGCGCCGGTAGTGTGGGATGACTGGCTTTTCGTCAATGCCGGGCTTTCCGGGTTGAACCTCAACAGAAACAATGGTGAGGTCATCTGGAAGTCGAATGACGAAGAGGCCGGCTACTCGACCCCGTATCCTCTTGAGCGTGACGGATGGCGGCTCGTCGTCTTTTCCAATAAGCGCGCCTACGTTTGTGTCGACGCTAGTAACGGCACCGAGGTCTGGCAGTATAAGTGGATGACGCGATACGGTGTCAATGCCGCCGACCCTGTCATCGCGGGAGATTCGGTTTTTATCTCAAGTGGTTACGGGAAAGGGGCGGTTCTCCTGAACTGGAAGGAAAAGAGCGAGCCGGCCAAGGTCTGGCAAAGTCGCGATTTGCAGTCGCAAATGAATGCAGCCGTCCTCATCGATGGTCATCTTTACGGAGTCAGCGGCAACGAGGGGCAGGACGGCACCGGCCTGCGTTGTCTTGAACTGGCGACCGGGAATGTAAAGTGGACCGAGGCGTCTGTGGGGCATGGAACCCTCATGGCGGTGAAGGACAAGCTGCTCGTCCTCACCGAGAATGGCGAGCTCCAGGTTGCTCCGGCGTCTCCGGGAGGATTCAAGCCGACTTTCACCCGGAAGGTGGTCGATCCCCGGGTGTGGACGGTGCCTGTCTTTTCAAATGGCCAGGTCTATTGCCGAAACGCTTCGGGGCATCTCGTCGTTCTCAGAATGGCGGCGGGCGGCTGAGCTCATCGCCGCGGGATGGCGGTGGCGCCGCNNGCGGGATGGCGGTGGCGGCGCGGGAGTGAGTGACTCCCTCAACCGAATACTTCCTCAAGTCCGCGCCGCATCACTGTGGCGTCAGGAGTGCGGCCGGTCCAGTATTCGATGCCGATGACGCCTTGAGCCACGAGCATGCCGAGGCCGTCGATGACCCGGCAGCCCTTTTCCCTCGCTTCGCGGACGAGCCGTGTGAGGGGAGGATTCGGGATGACGTCGGCAATGATCATGGAAGAACGGACCGTTTCCATCGCCAGCGGGATGCGTGCATCGACCTCAGGAAACAGGCCGATGCTTGTGGCATTGACGAGAATGTCAGTGTCTGCGGGGATGGCAAAATCTCCCTCCCACGGAGCCAATACGACCTCAAGATCATGGTCAAGGGCTTTGCGCAGCGGGCCGGAAAAGAGCGCTTCGAGCTCCCTTCCGCGGGTTTCCCCCCGATTGACGAGGGTGATCTTTCTGACCCCGGCGAGGGCCATTTCCACCCCGATGGCCCGGGCGGCCCCGCCGGCACCGAGGAGGACGAGCGACTTGCCCGTCGGATCAGCCAGTTCGCGGAAGCTCGAGACGAACCCTTTTCCATCGGTATTTTCGCCGATGAGTTTTCCCTCGCGATTTACGACGCAGTTCACCGCTCCCATGAGGGCGGCCGATGGGCCGAGCCCGTCGAGATGTTCGATGACGGCGACTTTGTGGGGGATGGTGCAGTTGAAACCGCGAAACCCGAAGGCGCGTGCCCCGGCGACGGCGGCGGGAAGGTTTTCGGGCGTCACTTCAAGGGTGAGGTAGCGCCAGTCCAGAGCCATATCGCGGAAGGCGGGCTCGATCATTGCCTGAGTTGGGTTTTCCGCGACGGGGTAACCGAAGCACCCCACCAGTTCCTGTTTGAAATTCAGTTCCGCTGCCATGTGGGCGGGATTGTAAAGAAGAGAGATCGGAGAGCAAGTTCACATTTTGCAGGGTTTTTCCTCCCCATTTACGAAAAACTTGTCCATCATCCCCTTGATGCACATTCCCTCGATCATTGAGAGAAAGCGGGACGGCCACGCTCTCACGGCTGAGGAGATCGGCGAGGTGATTCGTGCTTACACGCTCGGCACGATGCCCGACTACCAGATGGCCGCGCTGGCGATGGCGATCTATTTCCGGGGCATGGATGCGGGCGAGACCGCTTCACTGACACGGGCGATGCTCGAGTCGGGCGGGATCATGCACTACCCTGCCAATGCCCCGATGGTCGTTGACAAGCACTCCACCGGCGGGGTGGGGGACAAGGTTTCGCTCATTCTCGCTCCGCTTCTCGCCTGCGATGATCTCTGGGTCCCGATGATCGCGGGGCGTGGGCTCGGCATCACCGGAGGCACGCTCGACAAGCTCGAGGCGATTCCCGGCTTCCGCGTGGGGCTTTCCTGTTCCGAGGCGGTTAACCAGCTCAAGGCAATCGGGGTCGTCATGATGGGCCAGACCGGGGCGATTTGCCCTGCGGACAAAAAGCTTTACGCCCTCCGCGATGTCACTGCGACCGTGCCGAGTTTGCCGCTCATCACTGCTTCCATCATGTCAAAAAAGCTCGCCGAGTCGCTCGATGCGCTCGTCCTCGATGTGAAGTACGGCTCGGGCGCTTTCATGAAAACTCTCGCGGAGGCCGAAGCGCTAGGTGAGGCCATGCGCGAGGTGGGCGAAGCCATGGGGGTGACGATGCGGGTTTGCTATAACCCGATGGAGGAACCGGTCGGGCGTGCCGTTGGCAACGCCCTCGAAGTCGTTGAGTCGATCGAAGTGCTCAGGGGCGGCGGGCCGCGTGACCTGCGCGAGCTTGTCATTACCCTCGCTTCGCAGGTCAGCCTCGTCGATACCGCTCAGCTCGAGCGCTGGCTCGACGACGGTAGTGCTCTCGCGAAATTCCGTGAGATGGTGGTTTGTCAGGGCGGAGATGCCTCCTCCCTTGACCATTTTTCCGCAGTGCATTGCGCGCCGGTCGTTCGCGAGATTCTCTCTCCCGGGTCGGGTGTGGTCAGTCGGGTTGACGCGGAAGCCGTCGGACGCGCCTGTATCGCTCTCGGCGCGGGTCGCAGTCGTTCCGACGATACGGTAGATCCGGCAGTGGGCTTTGATGAAATTGTCAAAGTCGGCACGACGGTGAGGGCCGGTAATCTTATCGCCCGGGTTCATGCGGCCGGCGAAGACGACGCGAGCGAGGCGGAAAAGAGATTCCTGGGAGGTTTTGCATGCGAGTGACGCTCCCTCTCTCCCTTCTTTCCGCTGCGGCCTTCATCGTTTCGTGCGATCGCGGAGACTCGCCTCAGTTCGTCATTGAGGAGGAACCCTCCGTGTCCGCCCTCGTCACCGCCGTTCTCAACGGAGGTGGAAACTTCCGTGACGTGCCTTTCGCCGAACTCATTGAGACCTCGACGGGAAAACAGGTCCTGCCGATGAGTCCCGACGATCCCGTCGATGGGGAAATCCTCGCTTTGATCGATGAGGCGATAGGGCAGGTTCTTGTCCGTTTCAACAGGCCCGATTCCGAGACCTATGCGGTTAGCCGCATCAACGAGGTCAGCTCGTATGTTGAGAACGCCCTCATCGAGGAACTGGACAGGGCTCCCGAGCTTGAATGCACCTATCCCCGCACCTCGGCGGGGAATCTGCAGCGTGCCGGCTACCCGGATCTCATGATACGTCACCGGGAGAGCGGTCGTATCATCTACCTCGACCCCAAGCTCGTGCAGGAAGGTTCGATGAGGTCGAGTTTGCGGACTTTTTATTTCACCCCGCAGATCGAGACAAACAAGGTGCTGCACGATGCGCATCACCTCCTCGTGGGAATCGAACACGACGGTAATACGGGGAAATGGCGCTACCTGCGATGGCATCTTGTTGATTTGTCCCGTTTTAAAGTTCGCCTCAAGGCGGAGTTTCAGGCCAG
>DIVG01000046.1:23458-31964 GCA_002422425.1 Akkermansiaceae bacterium UBA6138
TCAAGTAACTCGACGAGGCCGTTCCGGTCGCGCACGGCGAGGCAGGCAAAGCGAGTTTTAAAAAGGTGGTCGATCGCTCCCAGTTCCTTGTTGATGGCGAGGGAGCTTGTCCCCCGATCGGGGTCTGAGCCGGCAATCTGGGCGAGCTGGTGCATGTCGCAGGAGATGCCGTAATACTCGAAGAGGCGCTGCGCCGAAGCGACAACGCAGTAGCCTTTTGCTCCCTGATCGACCATGGGGATGTCTCTAATGAAAACCGCATCGTCCCGGCGCGCGACATTTTCGGGAAGCTGCGACAGCTTGACCGAGGCACCCGGTCGTGCCTGCATCGCCGCTTCGTAGGCACCGCCGGCATCGCGGCGGGCGAGACGCATGCGGAGGAATTCGGTCTTCCCGGGGGCCTCGTGATTGTGTTCGAGAACTGCCTTTCCTCTCGCCGAGATCCACATGAAGCCGCTGGTGAGAAGTCCCTGGGTTGGCTTTGCTTCCCTCCGGGTCGGACTGATCTGAAGTTGCTGCCCAAGGTGTTTTCCGAGGGCCTGCTTTCTCGCTTCGAAGTCATCGAGCGAGATACTGCCTCCGTCACCGCGATTGAATACCGAGATGGTCACTCCCATCAGGGTCCCGTCTTTGAAGTCGACGATCATTTCCTCAATCGGGACCGTGCCCCCCAGCAGGCTTGGTTCCACTTTGAGGTTCGCGAGGTTCTTTCGCTGGAAAATGGCGCGAGAGCGGTCTCCGGTGAGCCACTTGAAGTAGGGATTAAGCGTCCAGCTGCCTTTTTCGAATTGTTTCTCAAGATCATCCGGAGTGAGGAGGTAGGCACCGGGTAGCGAGATGAAAACGTCGAGATCCGCTTTGAGCGACTCCTGCGCGCGGGGGGGCACCGGCAACAAAAGCAAAAGGGCTGCGAGGGTTATCGAAAAACAGGATGGGGGCGAAACCATGGCCCAATGTACCGGATTCCGCTAAATGTGTCCCGCAAAATCGTCGCCCCGCTATTTTCCGTTTGTCTTCCCCCGTAAACTCTGAGACAACAGAGCCCGGTAGACTCGCAAAGCCCTCTCTTACAAGATGAAGAAACTCATCAACGATCCCCTCAAAGTCGCGGACGAACTCGTCGAAGGACTGGTTGATGCCTATAACGGCGAGTGCCGTTATGTCGGCACCCGCTCCATTGTCAAGACTCATATCCCCGAGAACAAGGTTGCCCTGCTCGTCGGCGGCGGCAGCGGACACGAGCCGATTTATCACGGGCTCGTCGGCAGAAATCTCGCCGATGGTGCCGCCTGTGGGGACATCTTCGCCGCCCCTCCGCCGAACATTGTCCTCGAGGCGACCGAGGCCGTAGACCGCGGCAAGGGCGTCCTTTACCTCTACGGAAACTACGCCGGCGATGTCATGAACTTCGACATCGGTGCCGAGCTCGCCGATGACGAGGGCATCGAGGTCCGCACCGTCCTGATCTGGGACGACGTCTGTTCGGCCCCGCCTGCGCAAAAGCAGAACCGCCGCGGCATCGCCGGGCTCGTCCCCATCGTGAAGATCGCCGGGGCTGCCTCACAGACCGTCACGACCCTCGCCGAGCTCGAAGCGGTCGCGAAAAAGGCCGTTCTTCAGACCCGCTCTGTCGGTGTCTCGATGGCCCCCGGTTCCATCCCCGCGACCGGAAAACCGACTTTTGACATCGATCCCGACATGATCGGCCTCGGCATGGGCATCCATGGCGAACCCGGTGTCGGCGAGATCCCGATGGCCCCGGCCGATGAGCTCACTCCCAGGATGCTCAACTACCTCTTCGAAGATTTCGAGAAAGATGATGAGGTCGCGGCCCTCGCCGCCGGGGATGAAGTGATTCTGTTTGTGAACTCCCTCGGAGCCACCACGATGATGGAACTGCTCATCGCTCTGCGCGCCGCCAAGAAGTGCCTCACCGGGAAAGGGATCAAAATTTACGACGTCATGGTCGGACCTCTCGTGACCTGCCAGGAGATGTCGGGTATCTCATTTTCGGTTACTCGCATGGATGATGAACTGAAAAAATACTGGGAAATGCCCTGTCAGTCAGTCTGCTTCAGCAAGATGGAAGGCCGCTACGGAGGCTGACTTAACCGGGTTGAATCCCGCAGGGAACCCTGTTAAGTCTCACTAAAACTCAAGTCATGGCAAAAGAATCTCTCAGTATCAACGAAGTCCGCGAGATGATGCTCGCCGTCGCCGACAAAATTATCGAGGCCGAACCCATCCTCACCGATGCGGACCGCGCCCTCGGCGACGGTGACCACGGGGTCGGGATGGAGCGCGGCATGAACGCCGTCAAAGAAGCTCTTGCGGGGCGGGAGTTCCCCACTGTCGGAAAAGTTTTCATGGGTGTAGGCATGGCGATGATGTCGAGCATGGGAGGCGCTTCGGGTGCTCTCTTCGGAACGCTTTTCCGCGCCGGCGGCAAGGCCATCGGTGATGCCTCGACCCTGACAGGGAAAGAACTGGCTGTCATTCTCAAGGAAGGCACCGAGGGGGTCATGACCCGTGGCGAGGCCAAACCTGGTGACAAAACCATGGTCGATGCGCTTTTCCCCGCTGCGGAAAAAGCGCAGGAAGTCGCCGATCTTCCCGTCAGTGAAGCACTCGCCGCCGCGGCGGGTGCGGCTGCCGCCGGCCGCGACGCGAGCGAGGGGATGGTCGCCACCAAGGGCCGGGCCAAGACTCTCGGAGAGAACTCGCTTGGCAAGCCCGACGCCGGCGCTGTTAGTGTCGCCATCATCCTCGCGACGATGAGTGACTACGCCTCGTCTTAAGACCGTCAGTTGCGCGCGACTTGCGGACGAGGCCTGTTGGCGCGTTGCGGAACCCGCCGCACGTGCTTTAGTGCGTGACTCCCATGGCAGCACCCCAAGACGTCTACACGATTCACGATCTCCGCCACTGGGCCGGCGCAACGGCGGGTCTCGAGGCCCCCGCGAGGCTGGCCGTGATCGGTGACCCGGTCGCGCACTCCCGCTCGCCCCAGATGCATCAGCCCGCCCTGAACGCGGCGGGGATAGACTGCACCTACGTCAGGCTCCACATCCTGCCCGACGAGTTGCGCGAGGCGCTCGACCTCGTCAAAGCGGCGAACTTTATCGGGGTCAACGTCACTATTCCTCATAAGGGCGGCGTTTTTGAGGCCGTCGACGACATGACCGAGGTCGCCCGCCGCATCGGCGCGGTCAATACCGTCGTCGTCGATGGCGGCCAGCTCGTCGGGCACAATACCGACGCCCCGGGGATGCGCCGCGCCGTTCGCGAGGCTTTTTCGATGGATCTGACCGACCTGCGCATCATGGTCATCGGAGCCGGCGGCGGCGCCGGAAAAGCAGCCGCAGTGCAGTGTGCGATGGACCACTGCGAACGTCTCGTCCTTGTGAACCGTACCGTGGAAAAGGCGCGGGCTCTCGCGGTCGAGTTGGAGGATCTCATGACCGATCCCGATAAGCTCGAAGGCCCCGCCAACCGGCTCGTCTCGATCCCGTGGGAGGAGCGGGCGATGGAGCGCGAGCTGGATCAGATCGATCTGATCATCAATGCCACCTCGGTCGGGATGAAGCGCAGCGATCCCGACGTGCTGCCGCAGCGACTCATCGAGCCCTATCATCTCGTCTACGACATGGTCTACTCCCCCGCGCGAACGAGGCTGATCGCCAACGCCGAGGCCGAAGGGGCCAAGTCCGCGAACGGTCTTGGCATGCTGCTTTGGCAGGGCGCGTTGGCCTTCGAGTTCTGGTTCAATCGCGAAGCGCCCGTCGAGGCGATGCGGGCCGGACTGGGAAGCTGAGAGAAGGGAGAAAAATTCAGCATTGGGTGGCTGAATTTTTTGCATAAGAGAATCGGAGGATTCGTCCCTCCCGTATCACCGCCGGGTTCCGGTTACAGGTGAAACAATCAAAAACGAATCGACACCTCTCTTATGAAATTCATCATCCTCTCAGTCGTCGCCGCTGCCGCCGTTCTTGTCGGGAGCATCACCACCGCCGAAGCAGGCCCCCGTTACTCGAGCGGCTACCGCGGTGCCGGATACGGCTACAGCGGGCACTCCTATCGCCCCTCCTACAACGGCTATCACCAGCAGCCCCACTACTCGAACGGCGGCTACTGCGCCACGCCCTACAAGGTGAGGACCGTTGAAGTGAACCGCTACACCCAGTGCCGCACCGCCTACCTTCCCTGCGGTCGCCCCTACACCTACCACGTCACCGTGGTGACCTACTGCGACCACTACTCGAACGGCACCACAAGGACCTGGTCACGAACCTTCTCATAATCGTCACGAACCTCCTCGAGGGGCCTCCTCCTGAAAAAGAAAAAAGCGGGGCACGAAAGTGTCCCGCTTCTTTCGTGTCCGTTAGGGTAATCGCGTCGGGACCGGGCTGCCTCGGTCCGGCGCGGGTTGGATGGGTGAGATATTTGGCGTAAGCAACGATTCGCCCGGGTCGGGCTCAAATGTCTTTTTCGGCGGAGTCCGAATCTTCGTTAAACTTCTCTTCTACGATGAGGTAATTGCCGGAAAAAGAGTTCTTCAATGCCCGAGCAATCTCACTTTCCAGCTGAATTAAAATATTTGGAGAAGAAGCGATTGGTGAATGTTCCAGCACGGTTATGGGAGGAGTTTAAGCGAATCTCGCGGCGAGTGAAAGCCCGAAACAAAAAAGGCCCCCTCGCGAGAGGGAGCCTTTTTCCAAAACAGGTTAAGGGAAATGTGGTTCAGGCGGCGTCGGCACCTTTGTGGCCGAGGATCTTCACGGTGCGGTTGAGTTGTTCGTATTCGATCGGCTTTTTGATGACCGTGACCGGACCGCTCGAGAGGATTTTGGTGAGGATCTCACTGTCGGGGTAGCCGGTGATGATCACGATGGGGAGGTCGGGATACATCTTTTTCAGTTTCGCGTAAAGCTCGTCGCCCGGAATATCCGGAAGTTTCAGGTCAAGGAAGACGAGGTCAAAGCGCTGCTTCTCGGCGTAGGTGAGGGCTTCCGCTCCAGTGCCGACAACGATGCGACCAAATCCGGCCTTCTTGAGAAACTGCTTGAAGAGGGTCTGAAGAGCCGGGTCATCATCAACAACGAGAACGGTCGGCTGGCCTCCCTCGTCAGTTTTCAGGATGTCGCGGTCAAGCAGGCTGCGCTTGATCCTCCAGCGTCCGCCGATCTGGATTGCAGGCAACTGTCCCCGCTGAACAAGGTAATAGACCGTCGGAAGCGGAATTCGCAGGTACTCTGCGGTCTCCTTTACGGTCATCAATTCTGGTGCTTCTTCGTCTGCCATGTTTCTAAATTAGGGTTGCCCGAGGCGGTTTCCGGTCGGTGTCACGTCTCCGTTAACTTTCGTGGTCGTAAAAACCACAATCATCAGGAAAAACACTCGGTTTTGGCAGTTTTGGTCAATTCCAGCAGGAATACAAGTGATAAATGAGAAATATTTCAATTATGAGACTTGTGAGTGCGATTCCGCTTTTCGGTATGAAGTGAGGCCCAGTAGAAAAGCTTAGTGCAGTCGGCACTTTCAATATCGATCCCTGTTGCGTTAAAAAGAAAAACCGGGGAGGTGACGGAAAGGGGACCGGTTCATGGCGCTGGCCAGTGACGGAACGACGAAAACAGGTAGGTCCGTGACTCGAGGGTGGTCAACTGCGGAAATAGGGCTGAAACACGCAAGATTACTGGATAATTTGGTGTCCTGTTCTATAAATTCCGTCTCAGCCTGCCGGGCGGAACGGGAAAAGCCCGGGCCTCAGGGATGAGCGGCTGTTTCTACGCCGGTGGTGCTTTCACTCGGAGATTTACGACTAATTCCGCCTAAGATCATTGTTCTTCAAAGCGTTTCCGAATCTGTTAACCGGACCTCTTTTCACGATTCATGTCGCGCCTCTCTCATGCCGTCCCCTGCCTCCGCCCGGTCGCGCCTCTCATGTGGGCTCTTTTGCTGCAGGCGGCGATGATATGTCCGGTGGCGGCGCAATCGTATTCCACAACGAAGTTGGCGGACGGCTTCGATTTCCCGGTGGGCAAGCCGGACGGGGCCGGGTATTATATCTTCCGGGGCTTTTCTCCAAACGGCCATCTCGGGGAGGACTGGAACGGAAATGGCGGCGGAGACTCGGACGAGGGGGACCCGGTCTATTCGATTGCTCACGGGGTGGTGGTCTTGTCTGAGGACGTCAAGAAGGGTTGGGGCAACGTCGTGATCGTGCGTCACGCGTATCGTGAACAGAACGGCCAAATCGCTTTTGTTGATTCGCTCTACGGTCATCTCAAGGTCCGCTCGGTCAGCCTCGGACAGCAGGTCTCGCGGGGTCAGGTCGTCGGAACGATAGGTTGCGGCCCCTATCGTATGTATGCCGCCCACTTGCATTTTGAGATTCGCAAGGATCTTCGGGTGGGAATGCGAAGGGACCTCTATCCCCGCACCTATGAGACCTACCATGTGCCGAAACATTTCATGAACCTGCGTCGGAGTCTGCGCTTTGAGGACCGCACGGTGCGTGTGCCGATCAATACCTTCCTCAAGAGCAATCCGAACCGGGTCACGACCGATGCGGTGGAGATGCCTGAATTCACCGCTATTGGCGAGACCGTGCGCCCGAAATTGCCTGAAGAGCTGGGCTTCGTGATCGAAGAGGAGACGCAGGCGGAGGAGGCAACCCCCGAAAAATCGAAGACCCTCTTCGAGTCCTTTATCAAGAAGCTGTCGAATCCACAGTGAGGAACGATTCCCGGGATTTTTTCCGGGAAGCTTTGTCCCTTGACTCGAACGGGCTTTTTGGCGAAAGGGGTGTAGGTTACTTTTCTGCCCCGTTTTATGGAAAAAGTTCAGTTCGACGTCGCCGTCAAAACCATCACGAGCCGGGATCGGCGTTACCAGAGTGACGGATACCATTTCCTCAAGGAGGCGCTCGATCACACGATCAAGACTCTCCGGAAAGATGAACTCATCGAACATCGGCACGTGAGCGGGCCGGAACTCCTCCGTGGCGTGGTCGAGTACGCCCTTGCCAAGTTCGGGCCTATGGCCGCGGCTGTCCTTGAGTCCTGGGGGATTCGGGAAGGGGAGGATATCGGGGCGATCGTTTTTAATCTCATCGAGGCCGGTGCCTTCGGCCGGTCCGAGGAGGACTCACTCTCGGATTTCTGCGGGGTGATGCAGCTGCGGGACGAACTGCAGGCACCCTACCGCCCGACCCGCGAAGTACTGGTGCGGACGGGTCGTGTGGCTGAGCCGGAACCGCCGACCCGCGGTAATCAACCCGCGAATTCGAACGAGCTTTGAGTGCCGAAATTGATTCGCTCGATTTCCCCTCGTCCACGGCCCGGGTCACGACTTTGCCGAACGGGCTCGAGATCATCGTGCAGGAGGACCGTTCCGCCCCCGTCGTGAGCCTGCAGGCCTGGTGCCGTGCCGGCAGCATCCACGAGGGTGCCTGGCTCGGCGCGGGCATGTCGCACTATCTGGAGCACATGCTCTTCAAAGGCACGGGTCGGCGCAGCGCCAACGAGATCGCGCAGACGGTCCAGTCGCAGGGCGGCTACATCAACGCCTACACCTCCTTTGATCGCACCGTTTACTGGATCGACACGCCCTCGAGCGGGACGGAAGTCTGTCTCGACGTCCTCTGCGACGTCATCGGTTTTGCGGCGATACCCGAGAATGAATTCGAGAGCGAGCGCGAAGTGATCCGGCGCGAGATCGCGATGGGGGAGGACAATCCCGATCAGGTCCTCAGCAAGGCCTTTTTCCGCACCGCCTACGCCGTTCATCCCTGCCGCTACCCGGTCATCGGCCACCTTGATATTTTCAACCAACTGCGACGCGACGACCTCTACGATTATTACCGGGAAAAGTACTCGCCCGACAATCTCTTCATCGTCGTCGCGGGCGATGTCGACACGGACGAAGTCGTGGCCTCCATCACCGACAAGTTCGGCGAACTGACCCGCCGGCGGCGTTCGCCTGTGATCCTGCCCGACGAGCCCGTGCAGATGGGTCATCGTCACGAGGAGATCACCTTCCCGACCGATCTCCATCGCGAGCGCCTCGCCTGGCCCCTGCCGCAGGGGACAGACCCCGAAGTGCCGGCGCTCGATCTCATGGCCGCGATCCTCGGCGACGGGCGCAGCTCGCGGCTTTTCCAGTCCATCCGCGAAAGGCAGCACCTCGCCCACTCGGTCGGGGCCTATGCCTACACGCCCTCGTTCACGGGGCAGTTCATGGTCAGCTTCGACACCGAGCCCGGGAAGAGCGGTCCGGCCTACGAGGCCATCCTCGACGAAGTCGAGCGATTTAAAAATGAAGGCGTGACCGATGAGGAGCTCGCCAAGGCCTGTCGCCAGACCCTGAGCTCGCAGTTTTCCACCTTCACCGACATGCGCGGCCAGGCTTCGGACCTGGGGACGAATTGGCTCCTCACCCGTAATCTCGACTACACCCGCGACTACGTCGCCGCCGTGCAGCGGGTCGATCGCGAGGCGGTTCG
>DIVG01000046.1:31988-72301 GCA_002422425.1 Akkermansiaceae bacterium UBA6138
GGGCTCACCGTCCTGCTCCTGCGCGATCATCGTGTTCCCTTTGTCCAGGCCTCGGGCGTCTTCCGAGGCGGTTTGCTCGCGGAGACGGCGGAGAACAACGGCGCGACCCGTCTGATGTCGCGCCTGCTCACCAAGGACACCCTCAAGCGCTCCGCCGAAGATCTCGCCCTCGCGATCGAATCGGTCGGGGGAGGGGTGGGTTCCAGTGTCGGCAACAACTCCTTCGGCGTCTCGCTCAGTGCGCTGCGCCCCGATCTCGAACTCGTGATTGATCTGTTAGGCGAGACGCTGCTCGAGCCCGCCTTTTTCGACGAAGTTGTGGCGCGGGAGAAATCCTATCAACTGACCCAGATCAAAGCCGAGCTGGACCGTCCTTTTTCCGTGGCGATGAAGGCGATGCGGCGGCGACTCTACGGAGCCCATCCCTACGGTCTCGAGTCGAGCGGCACCCCCGAGTCGGTCGAGGCGCTTCATCGCGGGACTCTCGGCGATCTCCATGCCCGGCTCGTCCGCGGAGGAAACGGCGTCATCGGTGTCTTCGGCGATCTCGATCCGGAAAGGGCCGAAGCGCTCATCCTCGCCCGTTTTGAAAAAAACCTACCGGCCGGCCCCCGCGAGTTCACGACCCGTGGGGGCATCCTGCTGCCGACGAACTATGCCGGCGAGATCGATCTCGTCCACGAGAAAGAACAGGCCGTGCTCCTCATCGGATACCGCACCGTCGATCTCACGCACCCTGACAATCCCGCCCTAGAGATGATAGACGAGGCTTGCAGCGATATGGCCTCGCGGCTATTTATCCGCATCCGCGAAGAACTCGGACTCGCTTACTCGGTCGGGGCGACGCGACTCTCCGGTCTCGAGCCCGGCTTTATCGTTTTTTATGCCTCGACCTCACCCGAGAAACTCGAGCTCGTGCAGGAGGAAATGCTCACCGAGATCGATCTCATGATCAACGAAGGTCTCGCCGAGGAAGAGTTCGACCGCGCCAAAGCCTCGTGGCTCGGACGCGAGGCGATCCATCTCCAGGGAGCCAAAGAACTCGCCTCCACCGCGACCGTCGATGAACTCATCGGCCTCGGCTGGGATCATTACCGCAAGACGCCCGCGACCGTCCGCGCCCTCACCCGTGAGCAGGTGCGGGAAGCGGCGGAGAGGTACTTGCGGGAGGACAATAGGGTGATCGTGCGGTTGACGCGGTGAGTCCTGATTCTTCTCCTTTTCTGTCCTCTTAATCGTAATCCTTAACCTTACTCTTAATCGCCGCCTTAGCGCGGGGCCGACGGGGATTAAGAGTAAGATTAAGAGTAAGATTGGGAAACCGAAGGATTACGCCTTTTTCTCCACTCCGCCGATGCCTTCGATCTGGGTCACGCCCGGAATCGGGACGGGATGCGGCTTGTAGGACTGATCCCACTGCAGCGACTCTTCGCCGGGGAAGAGATCTTCGTTGGCCGCCAACGCTTCTTCCCAGGTCACTTCCTTGCCGGTGTGGCAGGACTGACGACCCATGATCGCCATCATCGTGGAGTGCATCATGCGCTGGCCGTCGTTGATGAACTGGCCGGTGCGGATGGACTTGAAAAGCTCGTCGTGCTCGACCTGATACATGTTAGGCTCGCCCTCACGCGGTTTGCGGAAACGCCAGAGCAGCTTGCCGTCGTTGTCCTCGATGTAGGGATCTCCGCCTCGACCGATCACGAGAGTGCCCTTGGTGCCGCGGATGTAGTCGGCGTTTTCGTTAAAACAACCCGGGGCCTTGCGCGAGGCGAGGTGGCACCAGACATTGTTCGGGTATTCAAAGGCGAGGTGGTAGTGGTCGAAGATATTGCCTCCCGCCTGCGGGGCACCGAGACCGCCCGTGGCGCGGCAGCGGATCGGGCTCTGGTCCCCCATGATCCAGCCGATCTTGTCGACGCTGTGAACCGCCTGCTCGACGAGACCGCCGCCGCCGAGCCAAGTGTAGTTGTACCAGTTGCGGATCTGCCACTCGATGTCACTGACACCGTCCATGCGCAGGCTGGGGTCGAGATGGGGCTTGGAGTGGTTCGAGTAATAGGTCGCGTAGACGGCGACGACGTCACCGATGAGCCCTTCCTCCATCACCTTTTTAAACGCCTCGCGACGGCTCTGCGAGTAACGCCAGCAGAAGCCCGCGACGATCGAGAGCGGTTTGCCCTCGGCCATCTTGAGCGTCTCGTAGCAGTGTCGGACCCCGGCGGCGTCGACCGCCATGGGCTTCTCGGCAAAGACGTGTTTGCCCGCTTCGATCGCGGCGCGCAGGTGGAGAGGGCGGAAGCCCGGCGTCGTCGTGAGCAGGACGACGTCCACGCCCGAGTCGAGGACGCGTTTGTAGCTGTCGAGGCCGACGAACTGGCGCTCTGCGGGCACATCGACCTTACCGGCGAGAGTTTTGTCCTTGTTCAACGACTCGAGCGAGCCGTTGATTTTTTCCTGAAAGACATCGCCGACGGCGTGGAGGACGACGTTGTCATCCGCCGAGAGAGCCTGCTGGGCCGCGCCGGTGCCGCGACCGCCTGTACCGATGAAGCCGACCTTGATTTTTTTCGACGGGTCGATGCCCTGGCCGCTCGCGGCGCCGATGAAGGCTCCCGCCGCAGCGGTGGCCCCGGCGGCGGTGCGGAGGAAGTTGCGACGATCAAATTCGGAAGAGGTTTTCTTTTTAGCGGTCATGAAATGGTTTTCCTATCTTTTAAGACATCCGCAAGCTCGATTCCAGACAATAACGGCGCAATGACGCGATCAGGCTGGCGCGATTTACAAAATTGGGAGGTGCAAAGGGGCGGGGGACTCCTTACCTTTCGGGGTGACTTCCGCATGAGATCGACCCCGCCACGACTGAGATCCTGTTTCGCCCGATGCCTCGTTGCGGCAGGTGCGCTCGCCCTGCTCCCGGCCGCGCTCCAGGCCCATCGGGTCTCGTCGGTCTCGCTCATCTCTTATTTAAATACAAAGGAAAAGACCTACGTCCTTGATGCGGCGATGGAGGTCGTACCCAGCGAAGAGCAGGCTCTCAACGATCAGATTTCGCCCGAGGATGCGGCGCGTGAGTTCGCCCGGGAGTATCTTGTTGTCATGTTTGATCGGCAGGATCAGGAGCCGGCGATGACGATAGAAACCGTCGACTCCAGCGATGAGGAGACGCCCGAAGAACTGCGTCGCCGTCAGGTTCTCACCAAATTGACCGGAAAAATCCCCGACGGCGCGAAGGAGTTTCTTCTTTACCTCGATCCACGCTGCCCCATGGCCGTCGTCATGGTCGTGATCAAGGACGAGCAGCCGAGCCGCCGCATGCAGGTCATCCTCGCCGGGGAATACAGCCGGCCCGTCAGCGTCGTGCCCATTGTCGAGGGAGATCCCTTTGCCGGGGAAAAGGGCGGAGCGGCAAAGAGCGACGCGGCGGGGGAAACGCCCGCCCCCGCGCCGGCTGTGGCGACGGCACAGGAGCCGGAAAACGGAAGCGCCGCGCCCCCGCAGGGCCTGGGCAAAGTCGCTTTCCTCGCCGGATGGCGCAGTTTCCTCCTGGGCAGTTGGCTGCCCTGGCTGGTTACCGTCGGGATTTTTCTGCTGACGCTCGGCCGCAGGACGGTCGTCACCCAGATTGCCGTGCTCCTCGTCGCGCAGAGCCTCGTCGTTGTCCTCGCCGCCTGGAAGCTCATCCCCGTGCCCGCCTGGGCGCCGACCGTCCTGGTCCTCGTCATCGCCGTGATCTGCGGCGAGGCCCTCTTTCACCGTCATGTGCGGGCGTGGCGGCTGCCGCTCGTGGCGGCGGGCGGACTGCTCGCGGGATTCGACCTCGCCGGCTCACTGCCTTTCGCGACACTCTTCGGAAACAAGGATGCCGGCACGGGCGAGGTGATCTTGTACCTGCTCGGCACCGAGAGTGCCCTCGTTCTTGTCGCCCTCGTCAGTGCGGCCATGCTGCTGCCCCTGAGCCGCTTCGAATGGTATCGTCGCTCTGTCGTCCAGCCGGTCGCGATCGTCCTCATCGGATTCGCGGTTTTTTCGGGGGTGGAGAAATATTTGTAACATTTCCGGTTCGACAAAGGCCGCAATCGGCTGCTGAATGAGGCCCCTTGCACCTCCCGCCTCCAGACTGCCTGCGACTGCCGCGCTTTTCCCCGAGATCCCTCGGGACGCTCAGCGTCGCTTTTTTGCTTTCCGGCTGCACCCTATGGGAGTCGCCGAAAATGAACTCCGCAGCAGTCGTCGGTGATCTCCCGTCGCGCTGGACCGCCGGCGGGGGTGACATCCCCGGTGCCTCGGTCACCGGATGGCTTGGCGACTTCGGTTCGCCGCAACTCTGCCAACTCGTCGAGGAGGCGGTGGGTAAAAACTACGATCTTACTTCGGCCCGCTCCCGGGTCGCCCGGGCACAGGAGCGCGCGAAGATCGTCGGGGCCGACCGGCTTCCCACTGCCGATCTCTCCGAGCAGGTGAGTCGCTCGCAGAACCTGCGAGGGGCCGCCTTTCAGACGGTGCGGGCGAACAATTTCAATCTAAGTTTCGACATGGCATGGGAGGTTGATCTCTGGGGCCGGGTGCGGGACCTGCACCACGCTGAGCTCGCCCGCATCACCGCCGAGAGTAACCTCTACGAAGCCTCGCGGCTCTCTCTTGCGGCCAGTGTCGTAAAGACGGCTTTTGTGATCATTGAGGGGCACGAGCAGGTCGAGCTCTCCCGGCGCACTCTCGCAAGCCTGCGGACCAACCTGAAAATTCTCGATGACAAACTTGAGGCCGGCGAGGTCGCCGACCGCGGTGCCCTGGAAATCAGCCTCAGTCGCGCCGACATCGCTCGCGCCGAGTCGGCTATCCTCAGCTTTCAGCGCCAGGTCGACGGGTCAAAGCGGACTCTTGAGACGCTCCTCGGGCGTTATCCTTCGGGAAAGATCGAGTCTCTCTCTGGTCTGCCGCGCCTCACCAGGGAGGTTCCCGTCGGGCTTCCGAGCGAGTTGTTGCTGCGGCGGCCCGACCTCCTTGCCGCCGAGGCGACAGTCGATGCGGCGATGAAAGAACTCTCTGCCAGTCGCAAGACGCTCCTGCCCGCGCTTAGTCTCAACGGATCGGCGGGAACGGCTTCGACCGATGACTTCGGGGACTTGTTTAACATCCAGAATCTTGTCTGGGGTATAGGGCAAAATCTGACGCGTCCGGTATACCAGGGCGGCAGACTCCGTGCCAATATCCGCCTCGACGAGCACGAGCGAGATGAGCTCATCGCGAATTACGCCGAGACCGCTCTGTCGGCCTTTCGCGAAGTCGAGACTGCCCTCTCTGCCGAGCGCTATTTGAAGTCCCAGGTTGCCGCCCTTTCCGGTGCCGTGACCGAGTCCCGCCGCGCCGAGCAGCTCAGTCTCGAAGAGTATCAACAGGGTTTGGTCGACATTATCACTCTCCTCGAAAGCCAGCGCCGCGCCTTCGATGCTCAGAGCGCCCTGCTCTCGGTGCGGCTCGCGCTGGTGACCAATCGCGTCGATCTCTACCTCGCTTTAGGAGGCGACTTCGATCACGCCCCCGGTGCGGGGAAGGATGGGGTGGAGTGATAAGAGGGGAAGAGGGGGGGAATCGCGTTCAAGTCGCGGTGGAGTCCGCCTTTCCCGGCATACCCGTAGCGGCATTTGCCAAAATTCCCCGCGTCGGTCCGGTGGGCGCGGGGGGAACATTGGCATGTTCCGCTCAATTTGCCGGTTTGATCCCTGTCGCTGCGGGCAGGGTCACGTCTTCGACGCGGAGCTGGCAGCGGAGAAATTTCACCGTTTCGACCGGCCCTGGAATAAGGATGCTTGTCTTGTTCCAGCGGAAGTTCGAGATCTTCGAAGCAATCATCGATTCGAAGGGCTGCAGGGAGGCGCTCCAGACCTGCATCTTTTCGGTATAATCCTCTTCGGTGAGGCTGTCCTCCCGAGCGGGGAGGGCGGCTCCGTAGTCTCCAACAAGGCGGGACTGGTTCAGGGTAAAGCCGTAGGGATTTCCAATTTCGAGGTGGACCGTTGTTCCGGCTTGACTCTGCTCGGTGCCTTTGACGGCGATGAGAAAGGCACCGTAATCGGTCTTCAGAACGGAGGCGGAGGTGGAGTCGATCTGGATGTGGGCAAACTGATTCGAGTTGCCGCCGCTCTCGGCCATCAGGCGGTTCAGCTGGGCGTTTTCGATGATCATGGAAAAGCGTATCATCTCAAGTTCTTCGCGGGTGTCGGCCATGATCTCAATGTCGAAGGGCGTCCAGGAAAAAGGTTCGAGGACTTTGGCGACGCGGTATTCAAAGGGTTTCAGAGTCTCCTGCCACGCCTGGATTTTTTCATTGCGGAGAGTGTAATCTTCATCCTCGGAAAGTTCGGGAGTGCCTCCGCCGTGGTCACCGCGCAGGGTGAACTGTTGGACGGCGATCGCCTGGGGGTTGCCGATGTTGAGATGGACCGTGTAGCCGCCCGAGGCCACGTTGAGGTCGATGCCCTCCATTCTCACAAGGAAGGTCCCGTGGTCGGTCAGAAGCGGGGCATGGCCCTGGAGATTCGCGCGCAGGTAGACCATCTCGTTATCGCGCGACTTCATCGAGAGCACTTCGCCAAAGGAACCTTCGAGCAAGGCAATGCGTTCGGTGAGGGGCTTCCCGGTTCCGGAGACGCCGACTTTCGATTCGGCCGCGATGACGCGGTTTTTCAGTTCTTCGACCGAGTCGCGGGTGTCCGAGCGGATCCCGCGAAGTTCGGCCTCAAGCCGATCGATGCGCTGCTGGAGGTCCTTGTCGCAGGCACAAAGGGACAGGGCGAGGAGGACCGTCAGGGACAGTCGGGTGGAATTTAAAAGACCTCTCATGGGGGGGAATTATCGTCTGCGGGGCGCTTCCTTCAATCGGGGATAATCACTTCGGGAAAGTTACCTTCTGGCAAGCACCGTGGGAATCGAAAGGATCCCGGTGGGGCTGACATGCCGGATCGCGACAGCGGCAGGATTCCCCTCGATGCGGAAGGTCTCCTGTGCGGCTGGAATCGCGCGGAGGGTCGTCCATCGGTTGCCTTCACGAAGTTGAATGACTCTCCAGCGGGCCTCGGGGGCCGACTTGAAGGTCAGGGTAAGATTTCCGCCCTCTTCGGACGGCGCGACAAAGACCGGGCCGGGAGCGCTCGAGCCGAGCCAGGGGGAGGCAGGGGGCAGAGCGTTTTCGGCGTAGGCGCTGCGGAGCTTATCGCGCAGCCCGCCGCGGTCCTTCTTGATCGCTTCGATGCTCCAGTGGAGGTGGCCCGGACCCGATGGCGAGCTGTGCTGCCGTGTCACGTCGATTTGACGAATCGATTCCGTTGCGGGGCGGCCTTTGTCCTCGGAACTCAGGATGCGGCTCGAGGCGATCCCCGGCCACAGGTGGCGCCCCTTTGTATTTTCCGCCGACCACCAGCGGTGCAGGCTCGTGAAGTTCTGGTCGGACTCGATGCGCCAGTAGAGCTGGGGGGAAAAATAGTCGAGCCACCCCTGATGCAACCAGTGACGCGAGTCGGCGAAGATATGATCATAGGCGTCGAGACCTGCTTTCACCGTCGGCGGGGATCCGGGGCGCCAGATTCCGAAGGGACTGATCCCCACATCGACCGAGGCACGGGTCGACTTGATCGCTCCGTAGAGGGAAGAGACGAAGGTATTGATGTTGCTGCGTCGCCAGTCGCGCACATCGAGTTTGCCACCTTTGGCCCGATAAGCCTGAAAGGAAGCCGAGTCGTTGAATTGATCGACTGATTTTCCCGCGACAGTCTTGGGATAGGGGTAAAAATAATCATCGATGTGGATACCATCGACGTCGTAGCGTTTTGTCACATCGACCATGACGTCGATCGCCCGCTTGCGGACCAGCTCGGAGGCGGGATTACCCCATTTCAGACTCCCGGAGGCGAGCATGTGCGAGGAATGCGTGCGGGTGATGTGATTCGCTGACTTGGCGGAACGTTCCGTGGCGCTGGCGCGAAAGGGATTGAACCAGGCATGGAGCTCGATGCCCCGTTTGTGAGCCTCGTGAATGGTGAAGGCGAGCGGGTCATAGCCGTCCGCAGGAGGGGATCCCATTTTTCCGGTAAGGAAAAAAGACCACGGCTCAAGGCTCGATTTGTAAAAGGCATCGCACTCCGTCCGCACCTGGAATATGACCGCGTTCAGCCCGGTCGCGGCGGCTAGGTCGAGCAGCGCGACCATTTCGGCGCGCTGCTGCGCAGGGGAAAGCGTGTAGGTCGAGGGCCAGTCGAGGTTGTGAACGGTGGCAATCCAAGCGGCGCGAAATTCGCGCTTCGGCTCAGGCACCTCGGCTTTCACGGAAATGTATTCCGCCTTTCCGCTGTTCAACACGCCAAGAAAAGTGATGGAGGCCCAAATCACCCGATGTATTGAAGAAACCATAATCGCTAAGGAAAGTTAATAATAGGGCCTTCAGGCAACAGAGGCAAGTGCAGATGGATGACCCGGTGCCGAGAGCTGAAAGGGGTGGACCGGGCCGACTGAGCGGAGTCTCTCGCGGCGCTCTTTTTCCTCTCTAAAGAGCTCGAGCCCTTTTCAGGGCCTCGTTTACGATAGAGGTCCACCCGGCGTAACCCAGCTCGCTAAGGTGGAGTCCGTCTTTTTTGAACCACTCCGGGCCGGGAGCTTCGCCGTTTTCGGGGAGCATTTGGGAGGCGATGTCCGCATAGTAAAAATCGGCCAGTTCCCCCTCCATCGACGCCATCGCTTCGTTCACTTCTTTCATGACAGGCCAGAGGTTCCAGCGTGCGGTGCTGGGTTTGACGGCGATGAAGATCACCGGCACGCCCGGTTTGGCGGCGGCAGCGAGAGCGTGAAAAGCCCTTACACTGGCAATGACTTCGGCGGCGCTCTGTCCTGTCTTGATGTCATTATCCCCTGAGTAAATGATCACGGCGCGAGCGTCGTAAGGCCTCACGAGCCGGTCGAAACGGGCGATCACGTCGGGAAGGGTCGAACCGCCGAAGCCGTTGTTGATCGTTTTATGATTCGGCCATGAGCCCGGGAGATCCCACATGCGGATGCTCGAGCTGCCGGTGAAGAGGAGAGCGTCCGTCGGCGGTGGTGTGGTCGCGTCCCGGTCTTCGAAGGCCGCCATGTCCTTACTCCATCGGTCCGGACTTCCCGTTTCATCGGCATGGATGAGCGGTGAAAACGGAAATAGGAGGACGGACGCGAGGGCGAAAGATAAGGGAATTTTCATAAAAAAGTAAAGACAGCGTGTATCGTAAGCGTTTCGGCCGCTCCGTTTCAAGCGCGCGAAAACGCTTTTACCCCGTAGGCGATTCCGGCCATTGTATACACAAAGTACTGTTAGGAGCGCCTCTTTCCCGCTTGTTGAAATGAGGAGTGAACTTAGGTTCGTCTTTATCATTTCATGGCAAGAAAAACCGTCAATCGGGGGTTTCACAAGACTCTCCTGACCCATCGGGAGGGACTCCGAAGTCTGCGGGAGATCCTCTTTGCGAACGTCGTGATGGCCGGGGAGATTCCCGCCCCAACAGGATACGAGCGCCGCATGACGCGTTTTCTGAGTGACCGCTTCACTGAGTCCCGGCTCGATAATATCTCGCTCGATCAGGCGGGTAACGTTGCCGGGGTGATCCCCGGCAAGGCGGGCCGCCGCACTCTTCTTGTCGCCGCGCACGTCGATAAGATCTGGGCCGAGACCGAGGACCACACGGTCTCGGTCGGGGTCGGGATGATGAGCGGACGCGGGCTCGCTGACAACAGTCTCGGAGTCGCTGTCCTCGCGAGCCTCCCGCTCATTCTCGAAAAGCTGGGGGTCGAACTCGATGCAAATTTGATTCTCCTGGGAACGACGCGCAGCTTCGGCCGCGGGGATCTTCGCGGGATGCGGTTTTTTCTGGAGAACTCCGCTGCGGAGATCGACGCGGCCCTTTGTCTTGAGGGCATCGATCTGGGGCGGCTTAGTTTCTCCAGCCTGGGCATGGCGCGCGGCGAGATCGCGGTGGAGATCGCCCGCCCTCACGACGAGGAGAGCGCCTGCGAAAGTGTCCCGGGAGTCGTCGCGACCCTGTCCGAGCTCATCGGGGTGATGTTGGAAATCAATCGCCGCAGCGGTCCCGAGACGAGAATCCTCATCGGTTCGATCGAGGCGGGATCGGGCTACAGCGTGCCCCCGGGGCGGGGACTGGTGCGTTTCGAAATACGCAGCCTCAAGGCTGAACGTGTTTCCGGGGTTGAGGCGGAGCTTGTCGAACTGGTCGGGCAGTTCTCCGGTCGCGAGGGAACGACCGCCGCGATCGAGATCATTGCGCGGCGTCGTCCCGGCAATCTTGGGCTCGATCATCCTCTTGTGCGGGCGGCAGGCGGAATCCTTGATGCCCTTGGCGTTGAATCGCGGATCGAGCCGAGTGTCTCCGAGCTCGCCGCTCTCCTGGATCGGCGTATTCCATCGTTGACGCTGGGCCTGACAAAAGGAGAGAATCGCCACTCCCCTGAAGAATCCATTTTGCTGGATCCGATTTTTGACGGTCTCGCCCAACTCGTCTCGATGCTTCAGTTCATGGACAGGGGCGACTTTTCATTTTAATGCCATGCCCGGAACCGACGAGAGAATAGCCCGATGGCTCGAGACGAACACGTTTCATCACAGTGAGTTCTGGGATATGCAGGAGCTGGTGCGAGCCAAGCGCGAGGCCGGTCTCACGATCAGTCTTTGCATCCCCACGCTGAACGAGGAGACCACGATCGGGAAGGAGATCATCGTTTTTAAAAGCGAGCTCATGGATCGCTATCCGCTCATCGACGAGATCGCGGTGATCGACTCGGGCTCGACTGATCGCACCCTCGAGATCGCGGCGAGCTATGGGGCTGACACCTACCTCTCGGCCGACATCCTGCCCGGGCACGGTTTCAAGGCAGGGAAAGGGGAGAATCTCTGGAAAGCGATTTACCAGCTGCGGGGGGATATCATCTGCTATGTTGACGCGGACATCAAAAACATCCACGCGAAATTCGCGAGTGCCCTCGTCGCGCCGCTCATCTACCGGCCCGAGATCCAGTATGTGAAGGCTTTTTACGACAGGCCGCTCGCCGTCTCGGATGAAGTGCGTCCGTCGGGGGGAGGTCGCGTCACCGAGATCCTCGTGCGCCCGCTCTTTTCGATGTTTTTCCCCGAGCTCACCGCGCTGATCCAGCCGCTCTCGGGTGAATATGCGGTGCGGCGCGAGGTCCTTGAGCGGCTCCCGTTTCCGATCGGCTACGGAGTCGAGACTTCGCACCTCATCGATCTCTATCAGTCGGGCGGACTCGATGCCTTTGCCCAGACTGATCTCGACAAACGGGTCCATCGGAATCAGTCGACGACGGATCTGGGGAAAATGTCCTTCGGTATCCTCCAGAGCTTTCTCAACCGGCTCAAGACCTACGGCATGGCCAGCGACCTGCCCGAGCTGCACGGACTCTTCCGCCAGTTCCAGGCCGAGGGGCGGCGCTACGAGCAGGTCACCCGCGAGATTTTTGAGGAAGAGCGGCCCCCAATGATTACTTTACCGGAATACCGGGAGCGACATGGCAGATAAGGGAGAGACGGGAAAGCGGCGCATCGCGATCGTGCACTATCATCTGAGACGGGGCGGCGTCACCCGCGTCATCGAGGCCGCCCGCGACGTCATCACCGCGCGCGGAGACGAGGTCGTCATCCTCTCGGGTGAACCGCCGCTCGCCGACGCCCGTCAGAGCGGGGTGCGCGTCGTCCCGGCGCTGAATTACCGCAAGACCGGCAGTCCCGTCGTGGCCGAGAGTCTCGCCGAGCAGTTGAAAAAAGAGGCGGTCGAGCACTTCGGCGGTCTGCCCGATGTCTGGCATTTTCACAACCCCACCCTCGCGAAGAACGTGCTTTTCCCCAGCGTCATCCGCGAACTCGCCTCGCAGGGGGAGCGTGTCGTGCTGCAACTGCACGATTTTTCCGAGGACGGACGGCCCGGCAATTACACGAGCCAGCGCTCCTTCTTCGACTCGGAGACGAGCTTCGAAGAGACCCTCTATCCCGTCGCGAAGCAGATTCACTACGCCACGATCAACCGGCGCGACCACGACTTTCTGAAAGCGGCGGGCATCTCCGCCGCGAACCTGCACGTCATCCCCAACGCGATCCCCGATCTCGCGGTGGCGACCACTCCCGGAGAACGGCCCTTTTCGCGGGACAAACTGTTCGCCCTCTATCCCTCGCGCGGGATCCGGAGGAAAAACATCGGCGAGCTCCTCCTCCTCGCGCTCATCTACGGGGACCGCATCGATTTCGCGACGAGCCTGAAGCCCGAGAATCCGGACTGGCAGCGGGTCCATCGCGACTGGGAGGATCTCGCGGTCGAGCTGAAGCTGCCCGTCACTTTCGGCATCGCCGAGGGGGACGAGTATTCGTTTCTCGATCTGTTAGGGTGGTCCGACTTCATTGTCACGACGAGCATCGCCGAGGGATTCGGTCTCGCCTTTCTCGAGCCGTGGATCATCGGGAAGCCGGTCATGGGGCGCGACCTGCCCGACATCACGAGCGACTTCGCGGCGAACGGGATCGGGATGGGGAATCTCTATCGGCGCATCGATTTGCCGATCGAGTGGCTCGACGAGGGCGAGCTGATGGCGGCGATCGAGTCCATGCTGCGCCGCAGCTACCTCGCCTACAACTGCGAACTGCCCCGCTCGGCGGTGAAGCAGACCCTCAAGGCCTGGGTCAAAAAGGGTCGCATCGACTTCGGCGTCCTCAGCGAGACCTTCCAGATTGAAGTGCTCCGCAAGCTCAGGGAAAATCCCGCCTTTCTCGACAGCCTCTCCATCCCGCCGCTTGCCCTCTGCCCCGAGCGTGAGATCGCGGAGCGTCGCGAGATCATCCGGCGCGTCTACAGCCTCGCCAGCTACGGCGACCGGCTCGCCGAGATGTATGATCGTGTCAGCAGTGGTGCCGTCGGAAAGGTGACCCATCTCCCGACGCGAAAAGTGCTGCAGCAATTCCTCAATCCTTCGCGCCTCAATCTGCTCCGTAACTGACGATGGATGCGGCCGCCTACATCCGGACGACGATGCGGCCGATGCGTCCGGTCCCGACCGGTCTTGCTCCGCACCTGCCGCCGATCGGGGGAATTGAAGCCGTCGTTTTCGACATTTACGGGACGCTCATCATTTCCGCAGCGGGGGACATCGACGCGGGCGATGACGGGGAGAGAGAATCCGATTCCATCCTCGATGAATTCGGAATCAGTCCCGCCTCTTTCGATGAACTCTATCATTCCACCGTAAAGCGGCACCAGGCCGCGCGGCGGCTCCACGGCATCGCCTATCCCGAGGTGGAGATACGCGATGTCTGGGCCGAGGTCCTCAAGAGCCTCTGCCTCACGCCTCAAGATGCTGCGGCGATCGAGGAGGTCGCGCTGCGCTACGAGTGCGGGAAAAATCCGGTCTGGTCCATGCCGGGTGCCGGGCGCGCGATCCGCGCGATTCACACCAGCGGGAAAAAGCTCGGGATCATTTCCAACGCCCAGTTCTACACTCCGGCAGTAATCGAGGGGCTCTTCGGAGCGAGCCTCAAGGCCATGGGATTCGACCCCGCGCTCGAGGTCTTTTCCTACCGCGAACAGGAGGGCAAACCCTCGCGCCGGCTTTACGAGGTCCTTGCCGAAGGTGCCTTTGCCATGGGCATCACCCCGGACGCCATTTTCTACCTGGGCAACGACATGACAAAAGACGTCCTCCCCGCCCGCGAACTCGGCTTTCGCACCGGGCTCTTCGCCGGCGATGCCCGCAGCTTGCGCCTCGGTGGACTCAGTGTCGGGGAGGCGACCGCCACCGCCGATGCGGTGATCACCGATCTTGCCCAATTGCCCGGGCTTTTCCATATTCCGTCATGAAGACCTACTCCGTTCACTACTCGGCCGCGCTTGATCTGGAAACCGCCGGCGTCCTTGAGGATTTCTCTTTTCCCTGGCTCGACCGGACCTGTCCGTGGACCTCATTCCGGGCGGTGTGGAATCGTGAGCTCATGCGCTTCCGCTTCGAGGTCGCCGACGACGACCTCGTTCTTGACGAGAGCGGGGAACCCCATGCCGCCGCCCTCGGGTCTGACCGGGTCGAGCTCTTCTTCGCCACCTCGGCCGATCTCAGCACGCCCTACTACGGCGCCGAAATGGAGCCGCGCGGGAGCGTCTACGATTATAAGGCGATCTATCACCGGCAGTTCGATGATACGTGGGCATTCGCCGGGCTCACCTTTGCCGGAGAACTCCTTGAAGGCGGGTATTTGGTTGAGGGAACGATTCCGCTTGAGGAGTTGCGCGCGCTCGGCTGTCTCAAAGGCAACGAAATGATCACCGGGGTCTATCGCGCCGAGTTCTCCCACGGGCCTGACGGGGTCGTGCAGGACTGGATCAGCTGGATCGATCCGCAGGTGGAAAAACCCGATTTCCATGTGCCATCCTCGTTCGGTAAATTCCTCTTTCTCGACTGAGATGGGTGAGTGCGGCGAAAGGGGGATCGCCTCCTGCCCCTATCTTCCGCCCGGCGATGATTTGCTCTCGGCCGTATCGATGCGGCGGGCGGGACTCGACCGGGGCGAGGCTTTTTACGAACTCGCCCTGCGCTGTGCGCAATCGCTCTGGCAACGCGGCCTCCCGGCCCAGGCCATCCTGCTGCTGAACCGCGCCTTTTCCGCCGACCTCACCGGCAGGGAGACGGTCCTCGATCATTGGCCGCTGCCCTACGCAGCGATGCGATGGGTCATGGAGCAGCGGGGGGAAGGGCAGTTCATCGGCAACCCGCGCCGTCATTTCCAGCACCTTGCCACCCGCATGGTCGAGCCGCGTCGCGAGGTGAGATCGTGGCGCGCCTGGGCCTGCTGGGCGATCGCGCGCGAGGTCTTTCCCGAGGCACCGGGAGATCTCGCGCAAATCGAGCGGGAAGGCCTCGTCGAGCCGACCCTGGTGAAGATCCTGAGAGAACTTAAAAACCTCGGTCTCCCCGGTGAGGCGGAGCTGTGGCGGGGTGTTTGTGGCGGGGAGTGAGGGACGAAGAGGCGGTAATAGGTGTTCCCGCTCCTGAGCCACGGAAAACCCTCACATTCCCAGAATCGCCGAGAGCGAAGACTTGAACCCGGCCGATTTCCCGACGACGTCCGGTCGGGACTTCAGATCGGTAGGGAGTTTGTCGACGAGGGCGATGGCCTGTTCGAGGTAAAAGGCGGCAAGTGAACGCGAGGTCGCGTTGGTGAGGTCGAGGCTCTTTGCGGCGTAGGCGTATGTTTCTGCCAGGGTCACTTTTGCCTCGGCGTCGTAAGGGCGCAGACGGGTCGCTTCCTCACGTATTTTGATCTCTTCGCGGAAGAGGACAAGGGCGGCCTCGGGCTGTTTTTGATCCAGCTGGATAAGACCGAGAGAGCGCAGTGCCGTGAGGTAAGCCCCCCGGGCTTCTTCTGCTAGGCTGGGGGGAGCGGACAAGAGCGACTTGGCCAGGGTCATGAGACTCTGGTAGGTGGCCGAAGCTCCGGCGATGTTTCCCAGTGAGTATTCCATCGCTCCCCGGAGAAGGAGGACTCGCACCGCCTCAAGGGCGTAGCCGGGGACATCAGAGGGAGCCCCGTCGTCGATGCGCCGGTTCACAATGCTGAGAATTTCGTTCAGGGTGGCGATGGCCGATTTCGTGTCCTTCCCGAGTTCCTGGACACGGCTGAGAGCCTTGTAGTTGGCGGCGAGTTCCTTGATCTGGGTGAGAGAGAAAAGACCGCTCTCCCCGCTCACCTGACTGCGCCACTCAAGGGCGCCGGAATAAGCCGTCGCCGCGTTCTTGTAGTCGCTCTTCAGTTCGTGAATCTTCCCGATCTCCATGAGGTCGCGCGAGGCGAGGAGGGCAAAATCGTCCGGCGAGTTGGGGTCTTCGGCGAGTTCTGAACGGATTTCGTAGGCGCTCGTGAAGTCCTTGAGCGCCTCGTCGAGCATACCCCGATCGAGAGCCTGGCGTCCGCGCAGAGCCGCCGTCTGGGCCGAAAATCGCAGGATGCGGGTCGAGGCGAGCCTGTCTTTGGAGCGGTTGTCGAGGAAGGTCTGGGCGTTTTCCGAGACGATGGAGTAGAGACGGTCTGCCCCGGCCCCCGAGATGTCCCCCTTGTTCAGTTCGCTGACGAAGAGCAGCATGAGATCGACGGCCGCCCCGGCGCTCTTCTCGGACTCGACCGAGGCGAGCATCGCGGCATCGGTGGCGCGTTTTGCCTTGCGTGCCTGGATGAAAGCGAAACCCGAGGCCCACAGTGCCACGACGAGAAGAATGGCAAAAATCGTGTTGAGGCGGCGCGCTCTTTTTACCACCGCCTGTTGGTCGAGCTGCTCGATACGCCCCCAGACCTCGCGCATGTCAGCGGGGCGTTCGCGCGGGTCGAGGCTAAGACACTGCTCGATGAGGAGCTTGTGATCGCTCGGAATATAGAAGCCCTGGGGCCAGGTGATGTCTTCGACCGCCTCGATCAAGGTCGCGAGTTGCCCGCCCGTGACTGCTTTTTCGTTCTGCGGTTGATCGCCCTCAATCGCCGCCTCGACCAGGGTGGAATCGGGGTCAAAGCTGCGGCGTTCGGCGTTGGCGAGCCCCTGGAGGCGAGGGAGCTCACCGGTGAGGAGTTTGAAGGCCACCACGCCGAAGCTGTAGACATCCCACCGGAACCCTTTACCGTCTGCCGAGTCGCGCGGATTGCGGAGCTGCTCGGGGCTGGCGTAGAGCGGGGTGCCGACAGGCTGGGATCCCTCGGTCGTCTGCCCGCGGCTCTGTCCGAAATCGCAAATCTTGATGTGAAAAGGCGTCTCGTCAGTGAGGAGGATGTTCGACGGTTTGATGTCGCAGTGGATGATCTGATTGCGATGCAGGTAGGAGACGGCATCGGCGATATCGCGGATGAGCCGCCACCCCTCGCGGTGATCGACGTGCCCGCAGAGACGCTCGAGGGTGCGGGTCTCCCAGAAGCCGTCGGGATTCTGGTAGGCGTGTAGACCCATCGCGTAGTAGGGCGGATCGTGCAGGAGATCGAAGTCGTGCAGGGTCACGATGCCCTGATGCTCGGTTACCTGGGAGAGCTTCTCCAGCTCGCGGGCCATCGTCGCGAGATCGACCGCGCCGGGGCGGAAAATCTTGAGGGCCCGCTCTGAGATCCCTCGGTAGGTCGCGCGGTAGACCTGACCGTACGCGCCTTCCCCCAGCGCAGGCTGGTGGATCACGTAGTCCTTGATCTTGATGGAATCTTCTTCGTGCACGTCGGATTGAAAAAAGCTAAACAGCAAAAAGGCAAAAAGCTAAAGAGCTATAATCATTTCGAGAGACTCTGGATTTCGCCGGCCCATCCCGGAGGCGGCGGCGTTTTGCGGAACCAGAGGGCCTTGCCGCGCAGCCAGATCGCGGCGGGGTCGTCCTCGGGCAGGGTGTCGAGGAGATCGACGGCGTCGTCCCACTGCTCGTGGTTAAAATGGTTGAGGGCCCGCTCGTAGGTGCGGGCGTCCTCGTCGGTCACGCCCGAACCTCCCATTTCGCGGGGGAGAATGAGCTCGTGGATAGGGTAACTTTCCTCGAATCCCGCCGGGCGAATGAGGCAGAGCTGGCGGAAACTGCGACCGGGCAGGTCCTTGATGCGTCGGTAAGTCTCGTCCGAGATCAGCACGGGGATGCGGAACTCCTTCGCGATGCGCTCGAGGCGCGCCCCCAGATTGGCGACGCTGCCGAAGACACTGATGTGCCACTGTTGCGTGGGACCCGTTTTTCCCACGGCGATGCGGCCCGTGCTGATGCCGATGCGCACCGCCGCCATGTGTCTGTCCTGCTCTTCTTCGTAGATGACACGGTTCGCGAGGCGCCGGATGATCGCCTCGGCCGCCTCGACCGAGGCGAGGGCGTGATCCTTGCTTTGATCACCAAAGTCAGGCCAGCCCCAAAGCCCGAGGGCACCGTCGCCGGCGAAGTCCGTCACCACCCCGCTGCTGCGGAAGACTTCCTCGGTGATCAGACCGACGACTTTCTGATTCTCGTCGAGACGATCGAGGATCTCCTCGTCGCTGCGGGCCAGCTCGAGCAGGCGCGAGTGACCGCGTCGGTCGGCGAACATCACCGTGCAGTCAACCATGGCCGGTTCCAGCTCGGACTGGTCGCGGATCCGCAGGACCTTCCGGAGGCCCGGGGAAAAATACGCCGCCATCTGATCCTGCATCTTCTGGTCGGCCCGCGCCGAGAGCAGACTCGCGACGAGGGAGCTGATGAGTCGCAGGAAAGGGACAAAGGCCGCCGCCGCCGTCTCCGAGGCCTGGCGCGTCTCCACGTAGAGGAAGACCGGTCGCCGCATCGCGTCGCGGTAGATCGCGGCCGACTCGTCGAGCCGGGCCACTGGGATAATCGCGACCCAGTCGATCCTTCCCCCGAGGCTGTCGGCGGCAAAGACGCGGTTGTTCTCCTTCGACGCCCAGATCCGGATGTCGGCGGGATTCGGTTTCACCAGATTGATGCGGCTGATGAGGGTGCGGCTCGGGCGAAAGTCGGCGCGGGCGAGGGGATCGGGATTGAGAACCTCGAAATCGACGCCGTTTTCCGTCTTTTCCACCGCGATAAAGACCGCCGTGACGCCCTTTTGCCCCGGCAGCGCGTTCTCGAGAAAGACCGCCGCGCGGGTGAAGAGATCGACCTCGTCGGTCCAGCCGCTCAGGACCTGCTGGGGGAGCTCGCGCTGGAGCAGTTTCAACTGAAGACGCAGGCTGTACTCGTCGAGTTGCTCGACCTCGTCGTAGTCCTGCCGGGCCGCCGGGGCATCCTCAAAGGATTCCTTTTCCTTCTCCAGCTCCGTGTGGTAGCGCTCGATCTCCGCCTCGAGATCGCGCAGGGACTTCAGCCAGTAGATCGCCGTCGTGCCGCGGGCGCCAAGCACGACCGACTCGCCCAGCTTCAGCTCGATCGGCTCGATCAGCGGGAGGCGCTCGCGCGGGGCCACATTCGAGTGGAGCGCGTTCGGCACGCTGCGGCCCGTGAGGGCGGGGAGGCGACGTATCGAGAGGAGATCCCCCGCGCCGCGCACTGCCTCGCAGTGGTTGCGGCTCACGAGCCTGTCATTCCACGTGATCCGCAGGATGTCGACCGCCTCCTCGGGGAGACTCTCGGGTTTTCGCCCGATACGAAGAGGACGCCCGACGACCGCCTGGGCGACCGCCATCTCGCGTGAATTCTCCAAATTGACCGCCACCAGATACATCTTCTTAGTTAACGGGGGATGTGAGCGGATTTTGTCGGAAATTGCACGGTTATTCGCGCCCGTTGACACGATTCCCGTCGCGTCATCGCGGCCGGTCCGGAGCGCCGCGCCCGGCGGCATTCTAGCAGGATGAAGCGCATTCGTGATCCGTATTTCAGGCTTCGAGTTCGCCCGTGAGCTCCCGGTTCGTCGCGTGCGCCTTCCTCGCCGCCGCGAAAACGGAGCGGATCACCGGTTCGATCGCGCGGGCCGCCTCGGCGACTGTGATCTCGCGGCGTGATTCTGTGGAAAGGGAAGTCATCGTGACGTCGGAGATACCGCAGGGCGTGATGGCCTCGTAGCCGGAGAGATCACTCGAGATATTCAGCCCGAATCCGTGCATCGAAACCCACTTGCGAACCCCCACTCCGATGGAGGCCAGTTTCCGGCTCCCGACCCAAACGCCGGTAAGTCCCTCCCTGCGACCCGCATCAATACCCAATCCCGAGGCGAAATCAATGAGTAAGGACTCGATCTGGCGCAGGTAGACGTGGAGGTCCCGCCCGTACTCGTTTAGATCGACGATAAAATACCCCACGAGCTGCCCCGGACCGTGGAAAGTCGCCTGACCGCCCCGATTCGTTTCAAAGACAGGGTAGGGGAGATTTTCCGGGTCTCGCAGGCTCGAGCGATCTCTCGTGCGGCCTATCGTGTAGACCGGCTCATGCTCAAGCAGGAGCACGGTGTCGCCGATGAGTCCCGCGCGGCGCTGCTCCACGAGATCATTTTGCAAAGCCAGCCCGTCCGGGTAGGCGATCGTCCCGAGCCAGCGGAAGTCCATCATCCGCGCACCCTACACCCGACCGGGTCGCTTCGTCGAGGCGGGAGTGAACGCTCCCCCGGGAGAGGTCCCCTGCCAGGGAAAAAAGTAGAATCGTCAAAGCGGGCCTGGAGACCCGTTCTACGGGTAGGCACCGTTGCCGGCTCGACCATCTCCGGCAATGTCGCACGGTTCGTGATCATTCGGAGGCAGTAAGAGAAGGGCAGGTATTAGTTCAGGGGCCGGGACAAGGAAAGGGGCTTGCCAAGCCCCTCCCGCTAACCGCAGCGCTTAGGCAAGCGCCGTTCCTTGTCCCTTATTTCGCTGCGTGCTGCCGCTCCTTCATTCCGTCATTTCTTTGCCTCCCATTTCATGCCCGCACCCGGGTCCGGTCGTTTCGCTTGATTGGATTCCGGATTGTGCAGGCCCTCCTTCTTTAACGCTCCTTCTGCGAAGAAGGAGCCGGCATACTGCCGTTTTTCCAACCCTTAAACGAACGGCAGGACTTGACCTTCCCTCCACTTTAGCGTGCAGTTGTCGTCGATCATCCCGCCGTATTCAATCCCACCTCTACCGCCATGCGCCTTCCCGTCATCCAGGGGCTGATCCGTCGGAGAGTTCTCGTGAACTTCCGGGTGGAGGCGGAGGTCATGACGAAATACCTGCCCGACCGATTCCGTCCGAAACTTCACGCCGGCTATGCCATTGCCGGAATCTGCCTGATTCGGCTCGAGGGCATCCGGCCTCGCTGGATGCCGGCTGTGGCGGGTCTCTCGAGCGAGAACGCCGCTCACCGCATCGCGGTGTTGTGGGAGGATGCCGACGGGCAGACACGGGAGGGAGTTTTTATCCCGCGGCGCGACACGAGTTCGCGGATGAACCATTTCGCGGGAGGCCGCCTCTTTCCCGGCGAGCACCATCTTGCAGACTTCTCCGTCATCGATGAATCACCCCGCATCGATCTTTCGGTGCGGAGTCGCGATGGCACCATGTCCGTCGAACTGAGGGCGCGGGAAGCTGATTTTTTGCCCGAGTCTTCGTGCTTCGAATCGCTTGCGGCTTCATCGTCCTTTTTTGAGGGAGGGAGCGTGGGGTATTCGGT
Organism: Akkermansiaceae bacterium UBA6138; assembly: GCA_002422425.1. Taxonomy (GTDB): domain Bacteria; phylum Verrucomicrobiota; class Verrucomicrobiia; order Verrucomicrobiales; family DEV007; genus Arctic95D-9. The sequence goes on from DIVG01000046.1 coordinate 53,130, forward strand.
CACTCAGGACTGCTGTCGTCTTGACGGCATCCGACTGGAGACCGAGGGCTGGCGGGTTCGCCCTCTCGCCATCGAAAGTGTCGAGTCCTCGTTTTTTTCCGATGAAAGGGCTTTCCCGAATGGCAGCGTCGTCTTTGATCATGCCCTCATCATGCGGGATCACCGCCACCGCTGGGTTGGTGAGGCCGATCTCTATCTTGAGGCGGGAGAGGGCTCTTAGCCTGACCGGGAGGGGGGCGGGCATTGCCACCCGGCGTGTGTTCTCCGGGCAGATGTCGGCTGCCTGTCTGCTACAGCCCCATCAGCACCCGCAGGCGATCTTCTACTTCGGCAATGGTTTTAGGGAGAACACATCCGCGACGGGTAATCAGGCGATCTTTGCTAATGGAGCGAACCGCTTCACAGAGAATGGCCGAAGTATTGGTCAGTCCGCCTTCCGGAGATTGAACGATCACGTGGAAGGGGATGTTCCGGAGCGTAGACGTGATCGGGATCACGACAACAAGATCGGCCCGGCTCGAATTAAACGGGTCCACGGAAACGACCAGAACAGGGCGGCGTCCCGCCTGCTCATGGCCCCTCACCGGATTCAAATCAGCGAGCCAGATCTCTCCTCTTGCGGGAAATGGGCCTGAAGACATGGTTCAGGCTTGATAAGGCTCGAGACCATCCGAGCCGGTGCCATCGAGATCGGACATTTCCCGGTGATAGTCGGCTGCTGTGTCCGGATCGATCGCGATCGCTTCGTAGGCCGCTGCGGCTTGCGCGAGGAAACGCTGGCGGCGGTAGGCCTCGAGCGCAGCATCAAGGACGGCGGTCATGCTGGTGTCGGCCTCCTGAGCCAGATCGGCGAGCAGATTACGACTCGTTTCGGAGATACGGACAGTAGTAGTCATAAAGGGAGTCTACAGTATTGAATACATTTTTGTCAACGCCCGGCTCAATTCTCAACAGAACGCTGCCGGGGAAGTACGATGCGTCTGTCGCGGCCGTCCGCCCTCTCACGGCAACTCATCGACGGTCTCATCCCGTTGATAGATGGGGAGCTGGCGGTAGGGCACGGTGAAAGAGAGCACCATCATGGAGGTGCCGTAGGTGCCTCCGTTGCGGCCGTTGGACCAGGAGCCGTTTGACTGCTGCTTGGGGATGTATTCGCTGTACATCCAGTCGGCATACTGGGCCCAGAAGCGGCCGCCGAGCTGGAACATGCCCTGGGCGTTGTAGTAGTTGGCGTAGTACTCGTGGGCGTTGTTGATGATGTGCTGACGGTGCTTGAGGATGTAGTCGCCGGAACGCGGGCTCGACTCGGACCCGTGGTAACCGCTCAGTTCGAGGCAGAGCAGGCCGCATCCGGTGAGGGTCTCGGAGTGGCCCCAGGGATCGGTGTAGCCGAAGCGGCCCGACTCGCGATCGTGATTTTTGAGNNCCGCTGCACGAGAGATCCGAGTCGCGCGAGTCGGGCTTGTAACGCCAGCCGCCTTCGTGATTTTCGTTCTTCGGCACGGCCTGGGCCTCGAGGATAAGCTTCGTTGCTTTCGCGAGGACCGGGCTGAGGATCTCCTGCGTCTCCGCATCGACCATGCCGCTGCACTCGGAAAGAAAAAGGGTCGCGATGGTGTGGGCATACATGAGCCCGTGTCCGGAGTCGCCTTTGTCGAGGAGACCATTGCTGCGCTGGCTCTCAAGGACGTAGCGGAGGCAGCGCTCGAGGTTCGGGGCGAATTCGCCATAACCCGGCAGGTGGCCGGCCGAGAGGTAGGCCATCCCGACGAGGGAGACGACGCCGACAGAGCGTCCGTAGGAGTCATTGAAGGTGCCGTCGGCGGACTGGTTCGCGGCGAGGTAGCGCAGGGCCCTTTCGACGGCGGCCTCGATCGCAGGCTGATGTTTTTGAAAGACCTCTTCTCCCGAAGTCATCCCGGGGAAAGCCTCCTGCGCGCGGAGGGCGGGGGCGAGCGGGGGGAGGAAGAGCAGGAGCAGGAGGATGGCGAAAGGTTTCATTGCCGGGGCGAGGGGGGATGAATGGAGGCGGATGGCGGTTCGGGTGTGGAACCCGGCCTCACAGAGGGCGGCTACATTCGTGGAGGGAAATCTATTTTTTGCCGGCTTCCTTAGCGATGACCTGGAAGTAACGGCCGACAAGTTCGCGGTATTCGGCGGGTAGGTCGGTCTCGATGGCGGTGGCGTTGCCGCCGACGAGAGCGCCTTTGAAGCGGGCCCAGTCTTCGGCGCTGATGCCGAGGTTCTGCAATTCGGGAGGCAGGCCACTGCCGTCCATGTCGGCCGTTTTTTGCGCGGTCTCATTGAGATCGGGTGAGTCGGGTTCGCCGGTGAGATCCTGATTCGGCTGCTGCGGCTGGCCGTTCGGATCACCCGGTTGACCGCCGGGCGCGGCGCCCATCTTCTGCAAGGCGGACTGGGCGAGTTTCTGCAGGGAGTTTGCTGCCTGTTGGGACTGACTTGCGGCCTGTTCGGCATCCTGCGACTTCGAAGATTTGGAAACGTCGTCAAAGCCCTCGGCAAGCTCCTCTTTGCTGGCGAGTCGTTCGTCCGCGTCGGACGGTTCGAGGCCTTCCATGGTCTGGCCGATTGCTTCGGCGGACTGGGCAAAGGCCTTGGCTGCCAGGGCGAGGGCTTGAGAGGATTGCTGCTGATTGTTCTGACCCTGCTGCATCGACGATTTTGCCTGCGGTGAGAGTTCGTTCGCGTCGACTTCGCCCTTCTGCGCGGCGGCGGTCTGTTGCTCCTGCGCACGGTTGAGCTGGTTCGCCGATTCGGCGGCTTTGCGGGCCCCCTGATCGAGCGATTTCTCCGCCTGATCGGCTCGGGCCTTGGCCTGATTCTGCCGCAAATTCTGGAGTGATTGTTCGACGCCCCTGGCCTGTTCGGCGAGTGCGCCCGCCTCGGCGTCGAGTTGCGATTCCATCATCGCGAGCGCTTCCTGGAGATTGCCCTCACTGACGGCGGCGATCTGTTTGGTGATCGTTTCCTGGCGCAGGGCGAGGTCGCTGAGAGTTCCGGCGGGATCCGCGGGAGTCTCTCCGGCGGCGTTGGCTGGAGCGGCGGGCTGACTGGCAGCGGCTTCGGCGAGGGATTCACCGGCCTCCTGCGCGGCGGTCATGGCCTCTTCAAGATTGCGCTCGGCGAGACCCTCGGCGGCATGATTCGTTTTTTCAGCGGCTTTGGCAAGGGATTCGCCGCTGGCGGCGGCGGTATCTCTTCCGGCCTGATCTTCGGCGGTTGCCGCCTCGGCGGGATCGGCTTTTGCCTTGTTTGCGGCGAGGGCTTCTTTCGTCTCGGAGGCGACTTCGGCCTGTCGCTCGGCTAGTTGATCGAGGAGCGCTTCGCGAAGGGCCTCCTGCTGGTCCTTGCTTTTCTCGGTGGCCGTTTTGTTAGCCACGCGGAGCGCTTCCTGCTGCGCGGCGAGAGCCTCCGCTTCGATGGCGAGGGTCTCGGTTTGTTTCCGCTGTGCCTGGAGCACCTCCGAGAGAGCGGCGGCATTGTCTTTGAGCATCTCGCCCAGTTGCTGCTCGACGCGGTTCTGCTCGTTGCGGAACTGTTCGGCCTCGCGCTGCTGCTGTTGGGCAAACTGCTTCTGAGCCTCTTCGTTCGCGGCGCTGCGGGCCATCTCGGCGGCCTGCTCTTTGGCGCGTTCGGACCAGTCTTCGGCCTTCATCGCGAGTTCCTGTTGGCGATTGGCGAGTTCGTTGAGTTTGGAAATGGCCTTGTAGTCATCTTCCGCCGAGCGCATCGACTGGGCGAGTTTGTCGAGCTCGCGAATGGATTCCTCAACCTGCTCACGGGCCTCTTTGGAGCCCGAGACACGTGCCTGCTTATCGTCGGTCACGGGGATCATGTCCGCTTTTTCCTGGGCCTGGGCGAGACTCTCGTTGGCGATCTTTTCGGCCTGCTGCGACTGCTCCTGGAAAAGCGGGGTATTGAGCGTGGCCGCGACCTGCTCGAGCTTGTCGCGGGCGGTCTTGTTGTGTTCGGTGAACTCGTTCAACATCTCCTTCGCCTGATCGTTGATTTCTTCGGACCGATTCAGCTCCTGCTCGGTGCGGCGCATGTCGTCGCGGGCGCGTTCGAGCTCCTGCTTTGCCTCGCGGATCTGCTGGTTGATCTCCTCGCGCTGCGCCTCGATCGCCTGATCGGCGACGGACTTGGCGTTCTGGTCGAGGGTGACAAAAATGACCTCGCTCATGCCGACGCCGGGGCCGTCGTAGTCGATCGGGCGATTGTCGCGCACGCGGACTTGCAGGGCGAGGCGCTGCTGCTCGGGCGCGAGTCTCAGGGACGGGATGTCGAGGATGGCGCGGGCCGAGTAGACGCCGGGACGGGCTGTTGCCACGGGGGCTGCCTGGACCACTTCGATAGGGGTGACGGCACCGTCGGGAGTGACGAGCAGGGTCACGTCACTGAAGCCGAAATCTTCGATCACCTCAAGATCAACGGGGAAACGCTCGGTCGGCTTCAGCCGGATGTCGCGCTGGTTCGGCTGAGTGATCTGCACGGTGGGCGTTTTGTCAGGGAGTACTTCAATGGGGTAGGAGGTCGGCTCGTTTTTAAAGCCTTCTTCGTCGGCGATCTCGAGGAGCCAGTTGCCCCGCATCCCCGATTTGAGTTCGAGATTCCAGGTGACGCGATTTTCCTCGACGACGGGGTCGGGGATCTCGGTCGTCTCGTTGACCATCATCTTTGTGGTCCAGGCCGGTTTGTTGAGAGTGGCGGTGACGCTGACGCGGGTGTGGGTGACGGCGCGGATCTCGCCCGTCCCGGTTACTGCTTCGGCATCGGGCAGGCCGGTGTAGTCGGGGTAGTCGTATTTCACAGTGAGGCTCTCGACCGCAGGCGGATCGACCGTGACGACGTCGTAGTAGTGACTGAGGGCGGCCCCGGCGCGGACACGGTAGTCAAAGCCCTCTTCGACCGCAGGAAAGGTAAGGGAAAAGCGCTTCGTGCCGTCGGCCTCTTCGGCGATCAGGGCCATGCGCTCGACCGCCTCGGTTCCGTCGGGGAGGAGCCGGCGGATCTCGGCGCGGTTTAGTCGTTTGTGTTTCACCGAAACCTGAATCGTGACCGGCTCCCCGCGGGCGACCCTCACGTTGCCGGGATCGATCACGAGGGTGTCGGCGTAGGCATTGCCGATGTCGAGGAAGGGTGCAAGGGCGCGGGCGAAGAGCGTCCACGACTGGGTCGGCCAGATCATGAAAAGCAGGGCGATGATGCCGCCGCAGATCGCCGTCGCGAGCATGAATTTTTTTGACCGGGCCGGCTTGAACTCCGTCTTCGGGTCGACCTCGGCGACATCGACGACGGCGGAGTCGACGACCGCACTGATGAGCTCGGCCGAACCGCGGATCGATTCCGGATCATCGCTCGCGAGCAACTCGACCGCGGTGGAGATGCGCTCCTGCAACTCGGGGTGGCGCACCTCGATGATGCGGGCCATGTGAGTGAGGGTGAACTTGCGCGAGAGCGGGCGCACGAGGAACCACCAGGCCGCCACGAGCGTGGCCGCGAGACCGGCGAGACTGAGGATCCAGCGCGCCGTCGTTGAGAAAAGTGTCACTGCCGCGTCGACCGCCATGATCGCGAGGAGACAGGCGAGGGCCACGGCGAGGGTGGCAAAGAATCCCCGAATGAAGAGGAGTCGCCGCACCCGCCTGATCATGGCCTGGAGCTTGTCGAGGATGGGTTTCGGGAGTTGTCCGAGGGCAGCTTCGAATGAGGTCATGGCGGGGTGGGCCGGAGGCACGGTGAAAGGTGGAAAAGTGAAAGGTTTTGTTTGCGATGGGGGCTGAGGAGGCAGGCGGCGGGCAACAGCCCGGTGAAAGGTGGAGTCCGGGAGAAGTGGAGAAGTGGAAGGACTTAGCGAGTCGAGGTTTCTTGTTGTCCGTGTAAATTGGTGTCTAAAAATTCTCTACACCAGTCCGCTCCGTCGGCGCAGGATCCACTCGGTGGTGAGCAGTCCGAGGAAGGCGATCAGCAATGGCCATTTATCCCATAACGTGACATTGCGTCTTTCCTTGAGGACTTCCTTCGGCGCGCCGAAGCTGCTCACGAGGGAGTCGAGGTCGTTGAGTTCGGCGAGGCGGCCTCCGGTGGTGGTGGTGGCGCGGTTGAGAAAATCGCGGTCGGCGGTGAGTTCGGCGAGTTCGACGGGGTTGCGGGTCGTCACGACGAGGAGTTCGGTCGAGATTTCCTTTGGTCCGTCGGGCATCGCGGTGATGGCATCGGCAGCCTCGTCACCGACGAGCTTGAGCTGGTATTCGCCTTCGCCGGTCAGTCCCGAGAGACTGGTCTCGTAGAGCCCCGAAGAATCGGTCCGGTAGCTGAGCTTTTGTTTGCGGAGTCGTTCGCCGTCTTTCCAGATCTCCACCTCGACGCCGGCATTGGTGACGGGGCGGCGATCTTTGTCGAGGACTTTGGCGGTGACTTCGATGGGATCGTCGGGCGTGTAGCTGAGACGATCCGTGCCGAGGCGGACGAGTTCGTTGCCCGAGCGCAGGTTGGGTCCGGCCCCCCATCGCGTCACCTGTCCCCAGAAGCGGTGGTGGTAGGTATCACCGACGCCGTAGCGGAAACGCCAGGTCTGGTCAAAGTGCAGCATCAGCACCTTGCCGAGTCCGGAGCGTATCGTCGAAATGACGGCGTTGTCCGCCTCGATCGTTTTTTGATTGGCGAGCTGCTCGATCGCCGCCTCGATCGAACCGGGTGACCCGTCGGGAGTGAAGGCGGAGGCGAGCCCGGGCGATCCGACGGGATGGGCGTAGGCGAGGACTTCGGCAGTTTCTTTGAGTTTGGCTCCGCTGTAGCGCCAGCGCATCGGCTGGAAGCCGGACCAGAGCTCTTCGTTGAGGGCGCGGCTCGTCGATTGCGAGGTGACGGGATGATCGCGTCCGACGGAGGTGAGCCGGATGGAAAAGGCCGCCTCGGGGGTGTCGAACTTCGCCGTATTGCCCGGCGTGTAACTGACGGGGAGGAGGTCCTGCAGGATCTCGCTGCCATGGCCGTGCGGCATGTAGCGCGGTCCGGCGACGCAGACGAGCATGGCACCGCGCAGGGTCACGGCTTCGCGGATCGCGGCCCAGTCACGCTCGCTCAGGGCGGATGGGGCGATGTCGCCTAACATGATCACATCGAAGCGCTGCCATTCCGCCGAAGTGACCGGCAGGGCTGTCGCCTCGGCCTCGCCGAAAGGACGCGAGGCGCTCGCGGCGATCGTTGCGGGGGGGCGGCCGCGATAAATCTCGTCGGGATTGAGGAGGACATACTGGAGATGGACGGACTTGTCGCGACCGTAGAAAAGGTTGCGCAGGTAGCGGAACTCCCAGCGGGGGTAGCCGTCGATGAGGAGCACGTTGGTGCGGTCATCGGTGACGGCGACCTTGAAATCCCACTCGTTGTTTTCCTGGAAAATTTCGCGGGGATCAGGCTTGAGCCGGACGCGGTAATCCTGGATGCCTTTGCTCTCGGGGAGATGCACAAAGTTCACTTCGGTGCGGAAGCTTACGTCGGTCACGTCGATGGTTACGGTGTCGATGACCTCGTCGCCTGAGAGCAGCTCGGCCTCGACCTTTTGCCCGAGAAAGCCGTCGAGCTTTGCCGTGGCGGTGATGACGACACGATCATCGAGGTAGATCGACTCGGGCGCTTTGAGCGAGAGCAGGGAAATGTCGACGGGTCCGAGGTCGCTGCCGATGGGCACGGCCGAGAGCGGAGTGTTGCGCACGGCGAGCTGGCGCAGGCTGTCCTCGGGCAGTCCGGCGCTGTTGTGCCGTCCGTCACTGAGGAGGAGGACGCCGGCGAGCGACTCGGGCGAAGTGTTGTCGAGGACATGCTCAAGCGCGCCGGTGAGATCAGTCTGGGCGTTGGCAGGCTGGTCACCGATCGCGACTTTTTCTCCCTCAGCTTCCCCAGTGAGAGGATCGGTGATCTGGGTGACGTCGCGGGCGAAGCGGTAGTAGCGCAGATTGTAACGTTCCGCGAGCTGACCCAGGAGAGTCGGATCGGCGACTTCACCCTTCCCGGAGGCGTCGGCGTGAAGGGCCACAGGGGTTCGCAGGATCCGGCGGGCGATCTCATCGCGCGGGGTCGCGGCGGCCGCGTCGATGGCTTTGCGGGTGGCCTCGTTGAGCCCCGTGTAAAAGGCTTCGTCGGCCTTTGTCGAAGTCGTCGCGATGGTTTCGAGAATGCCGCGCAACTCGGTGCGGGCGACGTCGAGTTGTTTGATCAGCTCGTCCGCTTTTCCTTCAGTCGAGGCTTTCCCGGCGAGGGGCAGGACACGGCCGAGCCCGTCGCGGGTGCGTTTGAGATAGTCCTCGAGTTTGCCTTTCGCCTCTCCCGGCAGCGGACCGCTGAGTGCATTTGTCAGGGTGGTGACGAGGGCGGTGCGGTCGGCCTCGGTCGCCTTGAAAAAGTCGGGCAATTGGGCGGCGCGACTCTCGAGTCCGGCGGTTGCGTTGGGTGCGGAACGCAGGGCGTTTAGTTCGGCGGCGATGGCCTCTTCGAGGCGGCGGGCCCCGAGCTCGACGGCGTGGAGAGGCGGACGTTTTTCCAGTCCGGGGACGGCGAAGAGGACGGCGCGGTCGAGTTTCTGCGAGGGTGAGAGGCGCTGATCGGCGAGACGCATCGAGTCCGAGTCGTCGATGAGAATGGCGACCTCGCGAGAGATCTCGCGTTCTTCAATGAAGGAGCGGACCGGCTGCACGAGGATGAGAATGAGGATCGCGAGGGCGCCGAGACGCAGGGCGAGGAGGAAACGTCCGCGCTTTTTCGACACGAGGGTCTTTTCAAAAGCATAGATCCAGAGGATGGCCTCGAGGGCGAGGGCGCCGATGATTGCGACGACGGGAAGTGACCACGAGGTCGCGAGGGAGAAAACCGCGCCCATCCACTGGAAGGCGAACCAGAGGGCTGCCGTCGCGACGAGGAATCCGAAGACCGAGATCGCCACGCCAAAGCGCGGAGCCCGCCGGCGCAGGAGGAGACTGGCAAACCAGAGCACCGCAAAAAGAAAGAACCCCACCGCGGCAAGCACGGGGCTGAGTGACTCGATAAGGTCGGTGCGGCTGAAATCTTCGGGGTTCACGGTTTCAAATGCTAAAAAGCAAAAAGGCTAAGGGCTAAATCGCCACAACTAAGCTTTCCCGAATCGGGCGAGTTGTTCGCGGAAGGAATTGGTGGGAGTGTCTTTGGACTCGAACTGGATCTTGATCTCTTCGCCCATGCGGCGGCTCTGCGCGATCCAGCGGGAAAGGGCGATCTCAATGAGAAGAAAGATGAAGGCCCCGAGAGCGAGGTACTTCCAGAGTTCCTGCCCGAACTGATTGCCGTTGAGGAAGCCGATGAGTTCCTCGAGCGTCTGGGGACGGGAGAGAGTCACGAAGTTCGCGAGGAAGGCGTAGTCCGTGTCGGTCAATCGCACGAGGCGGCTCTCGGCGGAGTCGCGCTTCACGGTGAAGGGAATCTCTTTGCCGCCCTTGCGGAGAAAGGTCGCGAAAAAGGGCGCCTGCTCGTCGGGCACAGTGAGGTGATAGAGTCCCGAGGAGATGTCGCCCTGTAGCTTCAGGACGGAACCGCCGTCCATCGAACTGAGCTGGGCGCTGCGGGGGCGGTCGTCGGGGCCGCGCACGGCAAAGGTGGTGAGACCGCTCTCGCGTCCTGTCATCTCGTCGCCGCCGGCGAAGCTGCGGAAGCGGGCCGAGGGGATGATCTGATGGGGAAGTCCATCGCCCTCCCAGCGCAGGATCGCCTTTGCTTCGCCGCCGTTCTCACGATAGACGGCGCGGAAATCATACCAGCGATTGGCCTCGAATTTTCCGGAAAGACGACGGTCGCCGCCGGGGTTGTTGAACTGCCCGATCTGTTTGCCGTCGATCCAGAATTCGAAGGAGTCATCGACCTCGATTTTGAAATTGAGCTTCTTCGGATCAGGCAACTGGATCTTGCCGCTCCACTCGACGCGGAAGTTGTCGGCGGGGATGCCAGGCGCAGGGATGCCGTTGAGCCAGTTGAAATTGATCGCTTCGTCCTGCCGCGTGAAGCCGGGCTCGGTGGCGTTGTGGCTCGCGAAGTAGCGGCCGATGAGCCCCTCGCCGATGGCGCGTCCCCGCTTCCCCGTGAGGCCGATGCTGACCTCCCACCCGGGCTCAAGATTGAGCTGGTAGGCCGCCGGATCGGCGAGGTGGTAAACGAGTTCGTGGATGAGCGGAAGAAAGGCCTGGCGCGTCACGAGGTTGCCCGCGGAGAGATCGAGCGGGATGCCGAGGAGGAGGACATGGCCGCGGCCGACTTTGCGGGAGCTGAGGAGGATCTCGCCGTTGTTCAGCCGGGCGCCGACGGAGGACTCTTTGGCGAGGGCATCGGGGATACTTTGGGGGCGGAAGTTCGTGATGACGGTGCCGCCGAAGTCGCTCCTGGCCGCGTCAGCGATCTTCTGCAGGGCGGGATGGGTGAGCGTCTGGGCCGAGGGGGAAAAAGCTTGATCCACCGGGGCGAAGGTGACTTCGCCGAGCGTGGCGGGGAGGAGGGGAGCCTCATCGGCGGTTTTCCAACCGTTGAAGAAGTCGGGCTGGGTCTTTTGTCCGGCCGCGACGAGGAGACCTCCGCCGTCGGCGACATACTTCGCGAGGGAGGCGGCAACGGCGGCGGGGAGACGGGGAACGTCGGCGAGAATGACGGTGTCGAAGTCGGCGAAGTCGGAAAGAGAGGCAATGTCAGGGAGCGGGATGACTTGCGGGTCGACGAGGAAGCGGATGAGATCACGGGTCGGGTCGTAGTCGCGATTGAAGTCATCGGAGGCTTCGTCGCTGACGCTCGTGACATTGGCCTCGAGGTTCGGGTCGAGAGTGAGGGCCGAGGGGGCAAGGGCGACGGCGGCGAAGGCCGAAGCGCTGTCGAAGGCGCGGCTTGAGGGACGTCCATCGACGATGAGGACACGCAACTCGCTCGCGACATTGACCGCCGAGACGCCGTGGTTGTCACTCACGATGTCATCCTCGACCTCGAGCGTGAGCGAGAGAGAATGCGCCCCCGCTTCGCCGAACTGGTGGGTGAAAGTAATGGTTTGCTCTTCCCCGGGACGGAGCTGCCCGACCGAGGCGTCTCGGTATTCACGGCCGTCATCGATGGTGAGGACGAGGGCTCCGGGCGTGACGGCCTCGTTGCCGGTGTTGGCGACGGTTGCGGTGATATCGACGGGGCGGTCGACCCCGACGATGTCACGAGACAGCCGGATGTCGGTGACGGCGAGGTTGCGGATGAAATCGGGGAGAGGCATTTTCCGAATCATGATCTGCGGTTCGGAGGGCAGATTGCGGAAGGCGTCGCGGAGGAAGTTCCACCGGCCGCTCTGGCCGATTTCCCAGCCGACGTTCTGTTCGTCGGTCAGGATGACGATCTGCTTCGCCGGATTGTCGCCGCGGGCGAGGCTGAGAGAGGCGAGGGTAAGGGCCTGATAGGTCGTCATGGCTCCGTCGAGCGGGGCCATTTCGCTGAGGGCGGCCTCAAGCGCGGCGCGATCGGTCGTGGGATCGAGGACCCGTCCGCCGGGGGAGGGGCCGCCGAGGATGAGGCTGAAGGCGTGGCCGCGCGGGGCCCGCTTGATGAGAGTGCGGGCTTCCTCGATGGCCCGCTCGAAGTTCGTCGCGCCGTCGACGGTGAGGCCCATGGAGGTCGAGGCGTCGATGATGAGGGCGACGTCCTGTCTCGCCCCGGGAGCGAAGCGGGAGAGATTGAGGTATTTCTCAAAGACGATCAGGGCGACGCAGGCGAGGAGCAGTCCGACCGAAATTCCCGCGATCCAGCGCCGCCATTTCGGCTCGTCGTGGAGGACGACGGCGACCCCGATCCCGACGACGGCGAGGAGGAGGAGCGGGAGAATGAGGAGCCAGGGAATCGTCGAACCCGGTGGGATGAAAGGGCGTGCGAGGGCAAGGGCGAGCAGTCCGACGAGGAGGCAGCGTGTCGCCATGAGGAGCGCCTCTTCGAGTTGGATGCGGCGGTTCCGAATCGCGAGTGACTCAAGCAAAAAGCCCATCGCCCCCCAGTCCACGACCCTGCTGGAACGCCGGTTCAGCAAATGGATCACGATGGGAATCGCGATCCCGAGAGCGCCGAGGAGGAGGACTGTGTTGAGGAAAAGCATGGGGAAGGGGTTGAGGCGTTAAGGGGTTGAGGCGTTGAGGTTTTCTATGAATTCCTGAATCTCTGAATCCCTCAAAACCTGAATACCTCAATCCCTACTTCCTCTGCGAGAAATAGCTGAAGAGAGCTTCCGTTACCGGCGTTTTCGTATTCACGGGGACGTAGTCGGCTTTCATCTGGCCGCAAGCGAGTTCGATGGATTTGAGGTGGGTTTTGACGCGGTCGAGGTAGGAGGCGCGGATCGTGGCGGGGTCGATGTTGAGACGGCGGCCGTCGACTTCGAGGCAGCGGAAGTCGTCGAATTTGTCGAAGGGAAAGGTCAGTTCCTCCTCAGCCATGAGGTGAAAAACGACGAGTTCGTGATTCTTGTAGCGGAAGTGATGGAGCGCATTTTTGATCGCTTCGGCGTCGTCGAAGAGATCACTGATGACGACGATGAGTCCGCGCGAGGGGATTCGTTCGGCGATCTCGTGAAAGGTCGCGGCGCAGCGGGTGTCGTGCGCGGGAGCGGTGCGGGAGAGGGCTTCGAGCACGGTGCGGACCTGGCTTGGCTTGGCGGTGGGACGCAGGTAGGTTTTGATTTCCTCGTCGAAGGTGACAAGGCCGACGGCGTCCTGCTGGCGGATGAGGAGGTAGGTCAGGGCGGCGGCGAGGTAGCGGGCATATTCGAATTTGGAAAGGTGCGCCTTTCCCGCGAGTCCGGCCGAGGAATCGCCGGCGTAGCCCATCGAGCCAGAGGCGTCCACGAGGATGGTGGCCCGCATGTTCGTCTCTTCGATGTACTGCTTGATGTAATAGCGGTCGCTTTTTCCAAAGACGCGCCAGTCAAGATTCCGCAAATCGTCGCCGGTGACATACTGACGATGCTCGGCGAACTCGACCGAGAAGCCCTTGTGCGGGCTGGTGTGGCGTCCGTTGATGGAACCGACCTTGGCGGTGCGGGCAAGGAACTCGAGCCGCCCGATCATGTTGATGATCTCGGGCGGAAGGAGTTCGTTAAACTGGGGCTGGAGGGTTTCCGACATGTGAAATGCTTTTGCTAAAGAGCAAAAACGCTAAAGAGCTGAAAAGCTTCGCCTCAGACGTCGAGCTCGGCGCCGGGCTGGAAATGCTCGACGAGGCGGTTCACGATGTCGTCGCTGGTGATTCCGGCGGCTTCGGCGTTGAAGGTCGTGAGGACGCGGTGGCGCAGCACGGGGAGGGCGACGGCGCGGACATCGGCAGTCGTGGTGTGGTAGCGTCCCTGGAGAATGGCGCGGGCCTTGGCCGCAAGGATGAGGTAGATCCCGGCACGCGGGCCGGCTCCCCAGGCGACCATTTCACGGACGAAGTCGGGGGCCTCGGCCTCGCGGGGACGGGAGGCGCGGGCAATCTGCGCGGCGTAGGTGACGACGTGATCGGCCACGGGGACACGGCGGACGACTTTTTGCAGCTTTAGCACGGCCTCGCCGTCGAGCTGCTTCTGGATGTTCGCTTTATACGTACCGGTGACGCGCTTGATGATCGCTTCCTCCTCGCTCGCGCTGGGGTAATTCACGCGGATGTTGAACATGAAGCGGTCGAGCTGCGCCTCGGGGAGCGGGTAGGTGCCCTCCTGCTCGATGGGGTTCTGCGTCGCGAGGACAAAGAAGGGCTCGGGCAGGGCATAGGTCTCTTCGCCGATGGTGACGTGGTGCTCCTGCATCGCTTCGAGGAGGGCGGCCTGGGTCTTGGGCGGGGTTCGGTTGATCTCGTCGGCGAGGATCATGTTCGCAAAGATGGGGCCCTTCACGAATTTAAAGACGCGTTTGCCCGTGCCGACGTCCTCCTCGAGCACTTCGGTGCCGGTAATGTCGGCCGGCATGAGGTCAGGGGTGAACTGGACTCGTTTGAAGCTGAGGTCGAGGACTTCGGAAAGGGTCGAGATGAGGAGCGTTTTGGCAAGTCCGGGAACCCCGACGAGGAGCGCGTGGGAGCGGCAGAAGATGGAGATGAGGAGTTGCTCGATGACTTCATCCTGCCCCACGATGACAAGTTCGAGCTGCTCGCGCATTGACGCGTAAGCGGCGCGCAGTTCCTCGATGACGGCTTTGTCCGATGATCCGAGTTCCGTCTGAGATTGAATTGCCGTTTCAGCCATGATGTGTTGCAGTGATAAATGGGAATGAGATTGGCGGGGACGACAGCCCCCGAATCGAGCGCGATACTACGCTGCTTAGGACTGCGGTGTCGAATGTGATTTTCGCGCGATAGCGCATTCGCGGCTGCTCGAAAGAGTCACTCCAAAGGGCCATGGGAAGGGCGAACGGATTCCGCTTGCGATAAGCGGGATCCTTATGTCCTTTTCGTGGCTTGATTGAGCGGCGGAGTCCGGTAGGATTTGATCGGGTTCCACCTGTTCAGGTTTTTGTCCGATGTCTTTCCGAAATCTCCATTTCATCGAGCCATTATTGTGCCTGAGGACGCTGTTATGATGAGTGAATCACCGGGCGGGACTTCCCCCGTTGCTTCTCCGGCACCCAAGTTTTCGGTTATCATTCCCCTCGGATTTCATCGGGAGTTATGGGATGAATGTCTTGAGGGCTGGAGGCGGCAGACCGGGATTGCCGGCGATCAATACGAACTGATCCTTGCCCTGCCCGGCCCCTTCTCGCCTCGGGATACCGCACGGGTGAGGGAGAATCTGCGTTCCTCTGACCGGGCGATCCATTACCCATTTACCCACGACATGGAATTGATCGCGGCAGCCGCCGGGGAAGCCCGGGGGGAATTTTTCGTTTTTACGGAATCTCATTGCATCCCCTCGGAAGACTTCCTCTCTTCGGCGGAGAGCACTTTCGAGGCGCATCCGGAATGGAGTGCGTTCAGCGGGCATTCGGTTCCGGTGACTCACAACCTCCTTTCGGAAGTGGAAGCAGAGATGTATGACGCGGACATAAAACGTCACCTTACCGCCCACCCCTGGCTGAATGTACTGGATCAGTGTTTTCTCATTCGTCGCACTTCCTACGCGGAAGTCGGTGGGGTTGAAGCTGAATACGGGCATTACGCCGAATGGGTAATCGCCTCCCGTCTCAAGGAAGCGGGCTTCGCGGTCGGTTATAGCGCGGAGGTCAGGATTCGCCATTATTATTGCGGAGATCTTACGGAACTTGAAGAATTTGCGATAGACTTCGGGGCAGGTCAGGTTCGATACCGTCGTGATTATGGCCTGCCGGGTAATGGCGAGGGAATAGACAGTCCGTCTCTCTGGGAAAACCGTGACGCGATGAACCGCCGTAATGCCCGCCGTATGCTTGCCATGCTTCTCCGGGATTTTGGCTCTTTTCCGTTGAAAATTGACGCAAATCGAATCCGTCGGGGTCTGCTTTGGATGAGCCGGGCTCTTCTTGGCATGGCAGCGGATTCTCTGGCACTCCATTGCCGTTTGCGAAAATGGAGGAAGGCTACGGTGCGGGCGCTCGCTGCCGGGGACCGAAAGTCGGCTGCGGCTTCGTACATCGAGCTGAATGATACCGCGTGCCGGATAGGGCAGCTGAGGGAACTGAGGCGAAAACCACCGCGATCCCGGGACTTCCCCGTGACGCGGAACGACAGCGGAGTTTGGCTTCCCTCAGATGACAGCGCTGCGATTCTTGCGGGTTTTGAGGCGAGTTCCGACAGTAACGGAACCCGTTTCATCTGGTCATCCCCTGAAGCCATGATAAGGCTTCCCGTTCCGCCCGGGCGATTCAGGATTCAAATCAACTCACCCGCTCTCCAAAGCGGTGGACCGGTCGGAACGATACGTTTTTTCAATCAGGGAAGGCAACTGGACCCGGGCGGAATCGAGTTCCGGAATGGCAGCGCGGCTTTTACGGTGGAGCTTGAGGATGCCGACGGAGCATGGCTTGGCTGGGTGGCACCGGAACAAAGATTCGAAAACGACGGCAGAGCTCTCGGACTGATTATTTATTCGATCAGCTGGGGGAGGGAGTCTCCCGGAATTTTCGGAATTCGCCCGGTGGACCTGAAGGTGCCGGTCTACTTCCTGCACATCATGAAGTCCATGGGCACGGCCGCCCGACTTTCGATTGATAATGCATTTACGAGAAGTGAACTATTTTTGCCGGAGATTGATTTCTATCACCAGGCCGAGATCCCTCAGGCAAAGAAGGCGCATACCCGGGATAAACTCCTTTACCGTGGCCACTTCGGATGGGGACTGATTGATGCCCTTGGTCTCCATCCCTGTTCCGTCATCACCACCCTGCGCGATCCGGAGGAGCGGATCCTGTCTCTCTTCGACTACCAGAGAAAGCTCGGCAGGACCGCCCCCGGGGGAAATCTGGAAACATTTCTGAGAGACGAGTTTCAGTTGTCCGATTCGATGATCCGCTACTTTTTGCCCGGTGGAATCAAACCTGCCATGAAAGGGGTTGCAGAAAAGGAGGTCGCGATGGAGGCACACCTGCCGGGCGCTCTTGAGAACCTCCAAAGATGTCGCCTTGTTACGTTACAGGAGTTTCCGGAGGATTCACTCCTCATGCTTTGTCACGCGGTCGGCGCGTGGCCGCCGGAACCCGGTCAAAAGGTTAATGCCGGTTGTCGTCTTTCGGTGAAGGACACGCTTCCCCCGCCTGTCCGCGACCTGCTGAGACGTCTCGCCAGTGCTGACAACAGACTTTACGACGAAGGAAAGAAGCTCTTCGATGAACATCGAACCCGAACCATGGAGGACCTGGCGGTGGACCCTTCTTCAGTCACGGCCGTCGAAGAGGCGAGAGCGGAGCTGCGCCGCCGCATTCGGCGGAAGGCGGAACCGGTCATCCTGCGAACGCAAGAATGGAGAGCTTCGGATCCCTATTTCGGATCGAATCTCCAGTCCCGCGAATACCACAGGGGGGTCTTTCTCCGCTGGACGGGTCCCGATATTGAGACCCGCTTTACCTGGGCCTTGCCTTCAAAATCATCGTGGTGGTTTCACATCCAGCTCTTTTCCGCCACTCCGCCGGGCCATGCTGTGGCAGCGACTCTCACCGTTAATGGTCAATCGGTTACGCTAAACGCTCATTCTGATGATGGCGGTCCGATTCGGGAATTACGGGCTCACCTTTCCTCGGAGACCCTGCGCGAATCCGCCGATAACTGGCACGACTTCGTTCTCTCTTCACCTGTCGCCGCACTGCCCGGGGAGAAAGTCAGAGTCATGGGTCTGTGTCTCAGCGGCTGGGAGTTTAGAGAGGGGTGAACTCGCTCACCCCAGACAAACCCCCACTTCCCCGTTCGCCTCTTGAACGGGATAGGTGCGGATGCCGCAAGGGCTGGGACCGCTGAGAACGGCGCCCGTGCGCAGGTCGAATTCGGCGTAGTGCCAGGGGCAGGCGATGCAGCCGTTTTCGACCGGTCCGAAGGCGATCGAGGCGTCGGCGTGGGGGCAGCGGTCCTCAAGGGCGTAGACGACCCCGTCGTGGCGCACGAGGGCGAGGCGGTGTCCGTCGACTTGATACGGTCGACCCCTCCCTTCCTCAAGGTCTTCGGAGCGGGCGATGGGTTGGAATTGGTTCATATCGGGAGGGGGATAGAGCCTCAGGAAGGTTCCGTGTGAAACGGTCGGATTCGGCGGGCTCCTTCGTCGTTAAATCCAAGTTCCGCCCTGAGGGCGGCGGCGGTGACGCCGGATTCGCGGAGAGATTTCAGGGTGATGGCGCGGTCCCTCTTGGCGAGCCTGGCGCCGTCTGTGCCAGTAAGGAGAGGATGATGGAGGTAAGTGGGGACAGGGTAACCGAGGAGCGCCTGGAGCACGCGATGGAGATGGGTCGCCTCGAAAAGATCGACACCGCGAATGATGTCGGTGACCCCCTGGAAGGCGTCGTCGTGGACGACCGCGAGGTGGTAACTCGTTCCGATGTCTTTGCGGACAAGGACGGCGTCACCGAGGCGTTCGGGCCTGGCCTGCTGCAGACCGTGGACGGCGTCGGTCCAGGTAAGGTCGGAGCCGGTCCTGGCAAGCGCTTTTTCGAGGTCGAGACGGAGGGCGTGGGGGTGACCGGCGGCGAGACGTGCCTCGCGTTCCCCGCGAGAGAGTTGTCGGCAGAGCCCGGGATAGAGGGGGCCCTCGCTGCCGTGGGGAGCGTATCCGGCCCGGTTTATCTCGCGCAGAATGTCGCTGCGGGTGCAGAAGCAGGGATACAGGTAGCCGGCTTCGGAAAGAGATCGCGCGGCGGCGGCGAAATCGTTGCGGTGTTCGCGCTGGTGGCGGACGGGGCTTTCCCACTCAAGCCCCAGCCAGGCCAGGTCCTCAAAAATGGCGGCGGTATTCTCCGCCGTGCAGCGGGTCGGGTCGATGTCTTCGATGCGCAGGAGAAAACGCCCACCCCGCTCGCGGGCGAAGGTGTGGGCGAGCAGGGCCGAGTAAGCGTGGCCCTTGTGGAGTAAGCCGGTCGGGCTCGGGGCGAAGCGGACGACAATGGGCGGGACGGACATTCGGAAATAAGCTTTGAGGATTGTAGCAAATCCGGGTCGGTCGGCAAGAGCGGCGGTGGTTGGCGGCGCAACCCGCTCGCAATTGTTTCCACGGACGATGCACCCTCCGTCTTTTCCGCGCGTAGAGTTTGAACGCTCATCCCTCGAACGCGTCTACCGTGCATACGCGCCGCAAGCGGTTTGACCGAATGCATGCCGCCGTTCAAATTGACTCCCATGCTTCCCATGATCAAACCTGTCGTTCCCCGTTCTCTCCCCGCGCCAAAGAGGGTTTTTTCAGTCGTGATACCCTGCCTGCTCCTCGCTGGAGTGATTGTGCTGGCGCAGGACGCCAGAAAAGCGGAAGAGGCGTCCGCTGATCCGGAGGCGGCAGCCCGGGCGGAGGCGAAGCTGCTCTCGGGGATACGCCAGCTCACCTTCGAGGGCCTGCGGGCGGGAGAGGGTTATTTCTCGGCAGACGGAAAAAAAATGGTCTTCCAGAGTGAGCGCGAGGAGGGCAATCCCTTTTACCAGATCTATCAGCTCGACCTTGAGACGGGCGATACGGAGCGCATTTCCCCCGGCACCGGCAAGACGAC
>DIVG01000046.1:72357-149517 GCA_002422425.1 Akkermansiaceae bacterium UBA6138
TCGAACCGCCAGGCTTACGACGGCTCCATGAGCGAAGACGATCTCAAAGCCTTCAAGCTCGATAAAAAATTCCCCATGGAGATTTACCTCGCTGACGCCGACGGATCGAATGTGAAGCGACTCACCCGCACCGACGGCTACGATGGCGGTCCCTTTTTCAGCGCCGACGGAAAAAAAATCTGCTGGCGCCGCTTTGATCGCAAGGGGCTCACCGCCGAGATCTTCACGATGAACATCGACGGCACCGAAGAGCGGCAGGTGACCAGGCTCAGGGCGATGTCGTGGGCACCCTTTTTTCACCCGAGCGGCGAATACCTCATTTTCGCGACGAACCGGCACGGCTTTGAAAACTTCGAGCTTTACCTCGTCGACGCCTTGGGCGGGAAGGAACCGGTTCGGGTGACCTACACAGCGGGTTTCGACGGGCTTCCGACTTTCTCGCCTGACGGAAAGACGATCTCGTGGACGACCAACCGCACGCCCGGTGGTCAGTCGCAGATCTTTCTTGCGAACTGGAATCACGAGGCCGCCCTCGCGATGTTGGGGAGCGGGAACAGCGCCGCAGGTGCCGGGAAAGTGACGGCAGCACCTCCCGAGGCGACTCCGGCTCCGGCGAATTTTGTGACCTCCCCCGCGATCGAGGAGGCGGATCTGCGCAAGCATCTTGAGTATCTCGCTTCCGAAGAATTGCAGGGGCGTCTCACCGGCACTCCCGGAGAAGTGGCGGCAACGGAGCACGTCGCGACCTATTTCAAGAAATGGGGGCTGCTGCCGGGAGGCGACAATGATACCTACTTTCAATCTTTTGACTTTACCGCCGGGGTTGCGGTGGGGCCGGATAATAAAATGTCCCTCACGCTCGGTGACGAGAGCTTGACCCCGGAAGTGGACAAGGACTGGCGCCCGGTGTCGTTCTCCAAAAACGGAACGCTCGAGGATTCCGCGATCGTTTTCGCCGGTTACGGACTTGAAGTACCCGACGGCAAGGGTGGCGAGTCCTACACGAATTATTTCCACCTCGACGTGAAAGGCAAGTGGGTCATGGTCCTGCGTTACATTCCCGAAGATATCCCGAAAGAGGAGCGCGAGGCGATGCAGCGTTACGCACGCCTGCGGCACAAGGCTACTCTCGCGCGGCGGAAGTTTGCCGCCGGCATCATCTACGTGACAGGGCCCAAGGCGACGGTGAAAGAAGACCTCATCCCGATGCAGTTCGACGCCTCGCTCGCGGACTCGGGCATCCCCGCGATCAGCATGACGACGGAGATGGCGGCAAAGCTCGTTGCTGCTGCCGGTAAAGACCTTGCCGCGCTCCACACCGCGCTCGACAAAGGAGAGATGGTCGAGGGGTTTGAAATTCCCGGCGCGCGTCTCACAGCGACAATCGATGTCGCGCAGGAGAAAAAACAGGGGCGTAACGTTATCGCCGTGCTCTCGGCAGGGCAGGAGGGACCTCACCCGAATCCTGCCGTCGTCGTCGGCGCGCACATCGATCACCTCGGCAACGAGTCGGGGCCGGGCTCCCTCGCAAAAGAGGATGAAAAAGGCAAGGTTCACTACGGGGCCGACGACAATGCCTCCGGCGTCGCGGGTCTCCTCGAGATCGCCGAATACCTCGCTGACCAACGGAAGCAGGGGAAACTTGATTTGAAACGCGACGTCGTGTTTGCGGCCTGGTCGGGCGAAGAGATCGGCCTCCTCGGGTCGTCCCATTTTGTCCGGACCCTCGCCCGCGACACTCTCGGGGATGAAAATGCCCCGCTCGGGCTGCTCCTCTCGTCATACCTCAATATGGATATGATCGGCCGACTCAAGGACACCCTCGTGCTCCAGGGGATCGGTTCCAGTGATTACTGGCGCGGGGCGATCGAGAGCCGCAACGCCCCGATCGGGTTGCCCGTCACGATCCAGACCGACACCTTTCTACCGACGGACGCGACGCCTTTTTATCTCAGGCAAGTGCCTATTCTCAGTGCCTTCACCGGCGCGCACGAGGATTACCACACGCCGCGTGACACTCCCGACAAGGTGAATTACGAGGGGGCGACGAAAATCACAAAACTGATGGGCCTGATCACCCGTGGACTGGCGCTCGACCCGGAGGCCCCCCGGTATCTGAAAGTCGACCCCCCGAAAAACCAGGGGGCGCGGGGCTTCCGCGTCTATCTCGGCACGATCCCCGACTACAGCCAGGGGGATGTGAAAGGGGTGAAGCTCAGTGGTGTCTCCGAGAAAGGGCCCGCCGGCCTCGCCGGGGTCAAGGGTGGCGACATCATCACCGGTCTCGGCGAAAAGAAAATCCTCAATATCTACGATTACACCGAGGCGATGGCTGACCTGAAGGTGGGCACCGAGACCACCATCACGGTGCAGCGCGGCGGCGAGGAGCTGACCCTGAAGCTGACCCCGGGATCGCGGGACTGAGGGATCGCGCCGCTTGACCCCGGACGGAAAAACGCCTCTCCGCCCGGTGGTCGCTCCCCCTTTGTTGGTCCCTTTCGCCTCGGTCGTCTGCCGGGAGGGTGGCCTGTCACGCTCCTTCTTCTCATGACAATGCCTTTCGATAGGGAAAAATCTGAACATTTTTTTACGGAGATGCTGGACAAATCGTCACCTTTCGTATTCAACTAACCCGCGCTACCCCGCTACCCCCCCTTTTTTATCCTAACCCCCCTGCTTTATGTGCGCTTCCCGCTCTGCCCCTGAAGGCGTTGTTACGACTCTTCGTCGTCGGCCCCTCCTCCTGCGTTTGATCATGATCGGCCTCGCTCCCGGTCTGATGTTCACGGGAAATCCTGTGCTGGCGAATCCGCAGGGAGGTGTGGTCGTGCACGGGGACGTCACCATTGGGGCTTCGCTGGGGGGCAATCTGCAGATCACGCAGAACAGTCACAGCGCGATTATCAATTGGGACAGCTTTTCGATCGATCAGGGGGAGTTGACGCAGTTTTTCCAGCCTAACCGCAATTCCGCCGTGCTTAACCGGGTCACCGGGGGAAATCCGAGTGCGATTCACGGTGCCCTCAAGGCAAATGGAAATGTCTTTGTGATCAATCCGAACGGGATACTGGTCGGTTCGGGGGGGACTATCGATGTCCACGGACTCGTTCTCTCAACGCTGGATGTGAGTAACGGGGAGTTCCTCGCCGGGGGGGATCTCAACTTCAAAGGGGTCGGGGCGGACGTGACGAACCTGGGCCGGATCAACGGCGTCGGTGGTGATGTTTTTCTGATCGGCAGGACGATATCGAACAGCGGCACCATTAGGGCGGGAGGCGGCACGGCGGGACTCGCGGCGGGCGAGGAAGTCCTGCTGACGGGCGCGGGAAGCACCGGGGAGCGGCTCTTTGTGAGGGCGACGGGTGCAGGGGTGAGCGGGACCGGAATCTTTAACGACGGGACGATCGAGGGAGCGGCGGTCGAGCTCAAAGCGCACGGTAACATGTTTGCGCTCGCGATTAACAACAAGGGATCGGTCCGCGCGACAGGGACGGTGAATTCGGGGGGGAAAGTGTATCTCCGCAGTGCCGGAGGAGCCGTAAACAATAGCGGTTCGATCCGGGCCGTCACTCCCGGAACGGGAAGCGCGGGAAGGGTCCTGATCGAAGCGGCCTACGCCAAAGTCGACGGTATGATGGAGGCCGAGCGCGGCAATATCCGCGTTACCGGAACGGATAAGGTAGAGCTGGGAGGTGGTATCGACGTTTCCTCCGCCGTCGGAACCGGCGGTGAAGTAGTCGTGGAAGGAAGCGAAATCTCTTTGGGAGGCACCGCGAGCGTTGACGCCTCGGGTGCGACTGGTGGCGGTTATGTTCGCATCGGCGGCGGATTCCAGGGGCGGGACGCGGAGGTCATGAATGCGGACCGGGTTGTTATCGACGACGGGGCGTTGCTCCGGGCCGATGCCATCGAGAGCGGCCGGGGTGGCAATGTGATTGTGTGGTCCGATGGGGATACCGCGTTCAGCGGGGATCTTTCGGCGCGGGGGATCTCGCAGGGTGGTTTTGCGGAGATCTCCGGGAAGAACACCCTTGAGGTGACAGGGCAAGTCGATCTCTCTGCTTCAAACGGCCAGGCGGGGACCCTTCTCCTTGATCCGACCAATATCACCATCTCGGCGGCGGGGGCCTCGGCGCTCGGCGGCAGCACGATCAGCAATGTCTGGCTCTCCCAGCAGTTGGATCTCGGAACCAATATTGTGATTTCAACTAATTTCGGGGCGGGCGCGGATGCGGGGAATATCACGGTGAATGATCGGGTGGAGTGGTATCAGGAAAATTCCAGCACCGTTGCGGGGAATCTTTCGCTCCTGGCGATGGGAAGCATCAACTTTAATCGTTCCGTTCGCAGCGCGGGGACCGGGGCAATCAACGTTGTCGCAGGCTGGGACGGCAGCACCGGCCTTACGATGGACGGTTTTGACATGGCCGCCGTTCTGGCGACGATGCCCGGAGGGCTCAGTGCCTCGGCCGCCGACGCCGCTGGCTTGAACGGCGGATCGATTTTCGTTAATACCGCCACCGGCGCTCAGCATGTCGAAGTGGGGAGTCGTTTCGGTTCCACCTTGCTGGCCGGTCACGATCTCTTTCTGACCGGGTCGACTTCAGGCGGTGACCGATGGGCCCAGGTGGGGTTTCACGACAGCGGTTACGAGTGGGAACTGGGGCGCGCCTATAATGGCACCCGCAACGAGTGGTGGGGTAACAGTGCCGGCAACGTCCGGGGTAAAAGTTACATCGCCGACCTCGGAGGCACGGTTTTCGCCAGCGGCGCTTTCCAAGGGGCCGGGTATGGTGCCACCGGTGCGATTGAAATAGGGCTGAGCGGTCGTCTCGATATGAGGGCCGGTCATAATCAGACCCGTAGTTATGTTCAGATCGGTCACGGCGGGGTCGTTGACGGCGAATCAGTGCGGGCATCGACGGCCCCCGCTCCGAGTGTCAACACGACGCGCGACGGATTTATCGTTGATCCGGACAATGATAACAATAGACCGTATTTCAGTGCCACCTGGCGGACAAATTATCTCGGGCATGCCGCGCGAATAAACGCCCATGTCTCCGTAAACGCAGCTGAGGACATTCTCGTGTCGGCCGCACGCGGCTTCGAGACGACTGCCGGCTACACGGATCTCGTCATCGCGGATCAGGGTTCCGGTGCCTTTGCGTTGATCGGCCACGGGGGCTACCGCCAGGCCGGCAGTTTTCACGGGGATGTGACGGTCGTGGCGGGCGGGGCGACGACGGCGGCGGACGGGCGCGGTCCCGAGGGTGCCGGGATTCAGCTTTACGCCACGAACGGGTCGGGTAGTTTCGCCCAGATTGGGCACGGAACCGGTGGCGGGTTTAACCGACGCTCGATTTGGGATCAGCAGAAGTCGGGCGAAGTCACCGTTACCGCCACGATCGGTGCTGTGCGGATGATCGGATTCAACCAGTTGCCCCGGGCCGGCACTACCCTGGCTGACCGCAACGTGGGGGCTGTCCTCGACGGAGTCACCAGCCTGGCTAACAACTCCGCCGCTGATGCCGAGACACTCTACAGTCATGTCCAGATCGGTCATGGCGGTTCCGGTGAAAGTGCCCCTACCACCGGGGGCGGTTTCACTGCGCCCGTGGCGGTGACAACTCTCTACGATGCGTTCAACAACACGTTTGCCAATACCGGGGCGCTGATTAACAACCGCACCCCCGAGATGTCCCTCTCCGGGAACGTTAATGTATTCGCTGGCGGGACAGTACGCGTACGCGATAACATGGGCTACGACGAGTTGGGTAACTGGCTCGCCGATCAGGGGCCGGGGATTGATCCCTACAGTCCTGCCAACGCTATTCTGCGCGATATCGGCATTGAAGTGCGGGCTGGCAACAACCATAATGCCTACGCCATGATCGGTCATGGCGGGACCAATATTGCCGCCCTCGACGCCCTGAGCACGGGGCACCGGGGAGATATCAGTGTCGTCGCGGACAAAGGCGGGATCATGTTTGTCGGCGGTGAGGAGAAGCGTTCGCAGCGTTCCTGGGGTTACGGCTTCAACTTTGCCCAGATCGGGCACGGTGGCGCCAACGTTCAGGGCCCCAAGCAGGGTAGGATCGACGTTATCGCCGGGCAAGGGGCAGGGGCGGTCGGTGGCGACATCATCTTCCGCACCGGGCGGATGCGCCAGAGCTATGCTCAGATCGGTCACGGGGGGCAGGAATTTACCCGCGTCGTCACGGGTGACGGGCTTTCGGATATCGTCGTGCGCGCCGCCGGGAATATGGAGATGACGACGAGGCTTTCCGGCCCTTCGGACGTGACGCTTTCAAGGGACTACGTCGACTGGGCGATGGGTGAGACCGGTTCTACCACGGCCGGTGACTCGGAGCTTCTCGAGCGCGTCACTGGCACGCTCGCTGCAGGGACCCAAATTCCGCAGTCTGCGGTGCAGTCCCACAACTGGGACACCAACATCAAATTTTCAATGATCGGGCATGGCGGGAGCAGCGTGAACCTGAACGGGATTCTGTCGCTCAATAACACTATCGATGTCGAGGCCCAGGGAGGCAGTGTTCGGTTGACGGCCGGTGGCGGGGACCGTGATTTTACCCAGATTGGCCACGGAGGTTACCGGACGGGAGGCGCAAATGCATCGATCACGGGGGGAGATATCACTGTAACCGCTGCCGATGACATCATCATTGACGCCTCCAATCCGGGGATGAATATGGTCGAACGCTCCTCGATGATCGGTATTGTAACCCGCGATGCCGACGGGAACTATCTGCATTCAGGCCAGAATCAGATCCTCGGCCGCGGTTTCGGATCCTACGGGATGATTGGAAACGGCGGTTATGACATGGACGGGGACCATTCCGGCGCGATCACGTTGACGGCCGGGCGTCACATCCATGCGATTGCTTCCTCCACTCTTCCCGGGATCCAGGTATCCAGCTACACGGCCGGTTACGTCGAGGGTCCGTCGGCCTTTCCGGCATCCGGAATCCAGAACCGGTGGGCCGGCACCCGCCACACCTACGACACGCTCGTTGAGGCGTCGATGATGCAGCGTTCGTTCCAACTCTATCACGGGAACGCGGGAGCGTCCGAACCGGCGCACCGGGGGAATATTGTTGCCGGCACACTGCTGATTGACCTCGGGAGCACTGGCGGTGCGGATCTGCGGGACGCCTCCAACGGCGATGGGACCGGCACGCTTTACCGGTCGGCTTCAGCAATTAGCGGAAATTACGCCAGCGGTAGCCACGGCGTCGCCCATGGAACGATTGACTATGCGACGGGAAAGGTCACGATCGATTCCTCGCTTGTCACGGCGAACAACGGAGATCTCGAGAACGACCGCAACACTCTCAACCGCAATATCAACTATTCCTACGCCAACCCGACCACTTTGACGAATGTCGCGATTGCATCGGAGCGCACCGCCGAGTCGGACACGGCCCTCCGACCGAACGAGGCTTTCCTCGGTCATGGGCGTATCCTCCCTGGCACCCTTGTGCTAAATATTGGAGGCACGCTTTATCGCGAGGCCCCGGCGCTTAACGGCACGATCGTCAACGCCTCTAATACGGTGGTGGCGACGATCGACTACGCTACGGGACGGGTCCGCTTCCGTCAGAATGTGAACCCGACGGCCGCTGCCGTTTCGGCTGACTACCAGTGGGCGGTCGGAAACTCGGACTCCGCCTTTGTTCAGATCGGAAATGGCGGCCAAGGTTCGAGCGTTGGGGGCCGCGATACAATCGGCAACACCGGCGAAATGAACATCACTGCCGGTGGAGACGTGCGTCTTCACGCGGGGGGAGCCAGTAACGCCTACGCACAGCTCGGTCACGGGGGCACCTCCGCTCAGAGCGCCCACTCGGGCAACATCAATCTGGTTGCCGGCGGCATTGTCGAATTCATCGCGGGGAACGCCAACAACTACACAAAAACCAACCAGTACGCCCAACTCGGGCACGGCGGTTTTGATGCGGATGGATCCCACACGGGGAATATCTCGGTTCAGGCCGGGACGGGTGAGAGGAGTCTGATTCCCGGCGTGATCGGGGGCGGTTCTCTCGGTGGGGTTGTTTTCACCGCCGGCAATGGCACTGACACTTACGCGATGATCGGCCACGGCGGACGCAGCAGTCAAGCGGGTGTCGTTACCCAGACGGGGTTACTTCCAGGGCAGGCAGGGGTGCTTTCGGGAGATATTACGATTAATTCGCTAGGTGCCATGACCTTTACGGCGGGTAGCAAGATCGTGCACCCTCTCGACAACGGCTTCTTGCAGGACAACGACGATGGACGGAATTTTGTTCAAGTGGGCCATGGGGGGTGGGATGGTGACGTCAACGGGAACACTTATGTTGTCGGCCTCGGGCATCGCGGTGCTATTTCGCTGACAGCGCAAATCGGAGATATCGAGCTGAAGGCCGGGGACACCGCCAACGGCTCTTTTGGTGACGGTTACGGCCGTTACCACAGTGCGACGATCGGGCACGGGGGCTACGCCACAAACGGTGACCACTTTGGCAACATCTCGGTGATTGCCGAAAACGGCAGCGTGAAACTGACGGGAGGGATGCTCACCCACGACCGTTCCTCCGAAAAATACAACTGGTCACAGATCGGTCACGGTGGCGCGGAAGCGACCTCTCATCTCGGACGTCTCGGTGATACAATCATCGTGCGGGCGTCAAATGACATCCTCCTGGCGGCCGGTGGCGGCAATCGCAACCAGGCCATGATCGGAAATGGCGGCCTCAACGTGGATGGTAGTCATCTCGGGGATATTTCGGTGAGCGCCGGCGGTGATATCGATCTGCGCGGCGGCATCGCCCTCAAGCGGGTCGTGCGCCGCATCGGCGAGTTCCAGGAGATGAACGGGGTGAACGGCGGCGATGCGAACGATATCGGCGAGTTTAACGGTTATTACGGCAGCGGCGGTCTCGGTTATGTGATGCTGGATGCCGCCGCCGCAGCGGGTGGGGGAGCCAAGGCCAAGCTAATGGGCGACGACATCCAGCCCGGAACGGTTCAGATCCGTCTCGCTGTCGCTGCTCCAACTCTCTTCAACGCCTCGGCCACCCCTGATTTTATTGATGACGGGGCGGGGAATATTATTACCAACGACCTCGCGCAAGCCGTTGTCGGCACGATCGACTACGCCACCGGGGCGATCACCTTTAGCCAGTCCATCGTGGCGAATAATAACCTCGCGCAGCCCGACGTTTTTGTTAATTACGAACACCGCAGCGGTATTCGTAATGATGCGCTTTATGCCAATGCCACAATCGGTCACGGTGGATATGCCACCAATTCCCGTGCCGGGGCTCACCCCGAGGACGCCACTCCGGATTTTGTGAACCGGGGCATTTCCGGCAATATTGACGTTCGCGCCGGGGTGGACGCATCGGGAGCATTTAATGGCTCCGGTGGGAGCATCACCGCGATCGGCGGTAATGATCAGCGGACCTACGTTCAGATCGGGCACGGCGGGATGGACGCCACTGCCCCCGCTGGTCACTCCCTCTCCGGTTCGATCACGACCAAGGCTGACGGTGCCATCGTCTTCCAGGGTGGCGGTGGCCTCATCGATAATCATCACATCGCCTTCAATTATTACGGGGCCGGCAACACCGAAGTGGCGGCGGTGACAGCGGCATCAAATGCCGATCGCCTGAGGTATTCCACTCCGCTCGGGGACGGGACCCGTTCCAATTCCGGCATCACCGACATCCTCTACGCCTTCGCCCACATCGGCCATGGCGGGGTCTCGGCCCATGCCAACAACGCCCTCGACAACAATGCCAACAACCCGCTTGCGGCCGCCACTGCGGCTACAGGACACAACGGCAATATCTTCGTCCAGGCGAATCAGGGCAACATCGATTTCACCGGGGGAGGGGTGCGCGGTTACGGCCACTTCGCCATGATCGGGCACGGCGGCTATTCCGTGATGGGCAACCACTTCGGGGATATCGAGGTGATCTCGGGGGCCGACATCAACTTCACCGGCGGGGGGGACACCTACCGCGCCAACTCCACCGAAGGTCGCAACTTCGTCCAGATCGGGCACGGCGGACGTACCAGCACCGGCAACCTCTTTGGTGATATCGCCGTGACCGCGGCCGGGGCGGTGAACGTCCGGGGCGGGGACGTGCGAAGCGATCGCAGTGCAGTGGCCTACGGGGCCCACGTATTTGTTCTGAACCAGGGCGGGAATCAGGATGAAAACCACTATAACCGCACCGAAGGGCGTCTCAATCGTGCCCAGATCGGACACGGGGGCGACAACGTCTACGGCGATAAAACCGGTGCCATCGAGGTGACGGCAGGGAGCGGAGTCGATTTCCGCGGCGGGGACCGCCTTGCCGGTTCGCTCGACAACAATGCCGGGTATCTCAACTATGCCATGATCGGTCACGGCGGTTACGCGGCGTGGCGGCATATTCGCACCAATCTTCCCCTGCCCGGCAATACCGGACAGGCGGACGACTGGGGCGTGCCCTTCTGGCACAACGGGACCACTTACGTCTTCGACGGCACCGGGCAATTCCCCTGGTCGGTCGATAACACCGGTAGTGCCACTCTCGGTCTAGGAAATCCCCTTTACGACGGCTTCGGCGGGAACGTCAGCGTGACCGCAACGACCGGAAACATCAGCTTCCAGAGCGGAACCTCGCTGGGCACGTTCGGGCAGATCGGTCACGGCGGGATCGAGACGGCCGGCGACCATCACGGCGATATTAGCGTAAGAGCGCTACAGGGTGATGTTCTCTTCTCGGCGAATCGTGTCGAAGAGACCGGTTCCACTTCGACCGCGTCCTCCGCCTACGTTCAGGTCGGGCACGGCGGCTCGTATTCGAGCGGCGAGCAGAGTGGGGGAATTGATCTCGAAGCTTCCGGCGAGATCCGCTTTAAGGCGGGCCGCACCGACTCATACGCCATGGTCGGTCACGGGGGGCGCGAGAGCCACGGGACCGACACGATCAACTGGGGCGGCACCAATCCCACTTACCGCAGGACGACGAACCGATTCTACTCCCAGAGTTCTCTCTACCGTCCGGGCAGCCGCAC
This sequence comes from Akkermansiaceae bacterium UBA6138, assembly GCA_002422425.1. Classification (GTDB taxonomy): domain Bacteria; phylum Verrucomicrobiota; class Verrucomicrobiia; order Verrucomicrobiales; family DEV007; genus Arctic95D-9. The sequence goes on from DIVG01000046.1 coordinate 83,428, forward strand.
CGGTGATATCAGTGTCACCGCCGGGGGTGACATTGCTTTCGTCGGAGGAAACGCGAACGGCGACCGCGCTTTCACCCAGATCGGGCACGGAGGGTTTAACATTCATGCCAATCCCGATGCCGGCGGTCAGTTCGGCGACGGGCACAGCGGAGCGATTTCGGTGATCACTACGGGGGGCAGCCTCCTCCTCCGCGGCGGTGACCGCGCGAATTCCCACGCCATGATCGGCCATGGCGGGACGGAGTCGTTCGGCAATCACGGGGGAGACGGGACCGACAACCGTGCCGACAGCGATATTCTCGTCGAGGCGGCAACCGGGATCCGCGTGCTGGCCACAGGGCGTTTCGACAGCAATAACGTGGCGCGGAATTTCGCGCAAATCGGTCACGGGGGCTGGCGTTCCAGTTTCCGGGATGCCCATGACATTGATGCCAATCTCTACGCCAAGCTCCAGGCCTACGGCGCGAATTACATCAACCCGAATACCGGGGTGGTTAATACGGACGACGCGGGGATGCATCCCCTGACGCCCTTCACCACTAACACAGACGGTCTCGGCATGGGGCCAAGGGCGTCCATTGGCGTCTTCAAAGGCGACATCACCGTGCGCACGACCGGGGTCGGGGCCGACATCCAGTTCCTCGCGCCGGATGCCGCCGAGGGGACTCTCGGGGTGCGCGGCGAAGATTCCTATGTGCAGCTCGGTCACGGTGGCTGGCGTAACTTTGCCGACATCGAGGGCAATATCACCGTCGATAGCGGCGGCGCGCTGGAGTTCCGGGCCTTGCAGGGGACTGCTCTCGCTCCGAATGTGAATACGAACCACAACGTTTCCTACGCCCAACTCGGTCACGGCGGTTTTGAGTCCGGTGGCACGTTTAACGGCAACATCGATGTGACGACTCTCGGCAGTATTCTTTTCCGGGGCGCGGATTCGGTCAATGGAGCCAACGCCGGCTATGCCCAGCTCGGGCATGGAGGTTACTCGACCTGGAAGGGGACAACCCAGTATCGTGAAGCCATCCGCGATTCCCTCACCGGAGTGATCCCGGTCGCCGTTCTCTCGGTGGGTAATTCCGGCAACATCAATGTGACGAGCGGCGGCGATCTCGAGTTCTATGCCGGTCGTGATGCGCAGACCTTTGCCCAGCTGGGTCACGGAGGATGGACCTCTCGCGACTCTCACAGCGGTAATATCACGGTGAATGTGGCCGGGGGGATTGCCTTCCACGGCGGGGTCGATTATCTTGACACTGATCCGGCCCGGGCCAACCCGGGAGGGAATGAAGGTTCCCACGCCATGCTCGGTCATGGCGGTCATGATTCGGACGGCACTCATTCCGGCGACATCACGGTGACGGCGGGGCAGTTTGCCGCCGGTCACGCCGAAGCAGGGCAGGGGATCGTCTTCCGGGCCGGTGCCTGGAATGATAACTTTACCCAGCTCGGGCATGGAGGTTTCTCCTCACGGACTTATGGGGTAACCGGCAACGAGCAGGGCCTCTCGGGGGCGATCACTGTCACGGCGTCAGGGGACATCACTTTTGTCGGCGGGACGGCTAATTTCTTCAACTCGGACGAAAACGCGAGACTCTACGCGCAGCTCGGTCACGGAGGCTATGACGTCGATGTCACCCAGGACGGCAACCACGTCACCGGCAACGGCATCGGGCACAATGGGGCGATCTCGGTCATCTCGACCGCAGGCAGGATTTTCTTCGGAGCGGGCGACGCAGACCGGGCCGATCAGGCCAGTGTCGGCACGGGCGAGGGACGTTTTCACAGCGCTCAACTCGGCCATGGCGGCTATGAAGCACGCGGAGATCACTACGGCAACATTACCGTGAGCGCCTTTAGCGATATCATTTTCCTGGGTGGCTCTTCCGAGGATAATGATAATGAGCTGGTAAACTATGCCCAGCTCGGTCACGGCGGACGCTCCGCCCTGGGTAATCAGGGGCGTGTCGGGGAAACCATTTCGGTCACGGCCGGGCGCGATATCATTTTCCGGGCCGGTAACAGTCAGGACAGTCCGGTTCAGCTCGGCAACGGCGGACGCGAGGCACGCGGTGACCATTCCGGGGACCTCTTGGTTCGCGCGGGGGGGAACATCGAGTTTGCGGCAGTCCAGGGCCGACACCTCGTCAGTGGCGAGGAGAAAAACTTTGATCTGACCCGTGCAACGGAGCTCGGAAGCCAGGGGAATGACGCGATCTACGACCTCGAAGGAAGCAATGTGGTGCCGGGAACGCTCGTTATCACGATACCGAACGGCCCGACTCTCGGAGATGATGGAAACGGCAACATTGTCGTGACCGGGGGAGATCCTGGCGTGCTCACCGCGCTCGGTCTCGGTGTCGGCGATATTGTCGGGACGATCTGGTATACCGGAGGCACTGGTACGAACGGCCGCATCACCTTCACCCGCGACGTCAATCCGAACAATCAGGCGTCACCGACCGCCGCCAATCTGGTGACGGTTTCCTACGAGTCTCTTGAGATCCAGGGAGGTTATGCCCAGCTCGGCAACGGCGGTTATGATGCCGATAATCCCAACGGAACCAATGCAGGCGCGAATAGTCTTGGGAACACGGGGAATATTACCCTTTTTGCCGGCGGGGACGTCCTTTTCAGGGCCGGGGTCGGTGCTCAGGGATACGCCCAGCTTGGCCACGGCGGGCATGTCAACGAGGGGCGGAACAGCGGCGATATTCGCATCGGGTCCGCGAGCGAGCGCATCGGCGGGGCCGTCATCCTGACCGGCGGGAACGGGGATTACTATGACTCGGGCAACGCTTATGCTCAGATCGGGCACGGCGGTCAGACCGCCCGCGGGACCCATTCGGGCGAGATCTCCATCTACACTAACTCCGCTCTCGCGGCGGGTTACGAGGGCATCGGAATGCACCTCCAGGCCGGTTCGCGCAACAATAACTACGCCCAGGTCGGCCATGGTGGCCACTCCTCACGCTCGGGCACGACTACCGGCGTCGCCGGGATGGAGGGGAATTCCGGCGACATCTACATCAACTCGATTGGAGATATCAATCTAATTGCCGGGGTTCTTAACCGCGGTGGGTCCACTGCGGGTCAGTCGGTCGATGACGGCAACCTCTATGCGCAAATCGGCCACGGAGGCTACGATGCCGATGTCTCCCTCGATGGTGACCTGGGTGCCTCCGGGGGCGCGGGTTACACTAACGGGATCGGCCATAATGGCGCGATCACCGTGATCAGTCAGCAGGGTAGCGTCAACGTTCTCGCCGCTGATCATCTGCGGAGTTTCCTCCCGAGTCTGGCACCTTACGTTGGTGTCTACGACGGTCTTGTGAATAACGGGATCGCAAGAAACGACATGTATGCCGGGGGCCGCCATCATTATGCGATGATCGGCCACGGGGGTATTTATGCCGTCGGTAATCATTGGGGCGATATCACCGTGCATGCCGGATTTAATGACGCGGCCGTGCAGACCGGCACTCTTGCCGACAGCCATGTCCGGGTATGGGGTGGGCGTTTCTACGCGGATCAGGATGACAGCCAGCAGTTCGCCCAGATCGGTCACGGTGGCAGGTCCGCCAACGGACAGCAGGGGCGCAGCGACGACGTCACTTCGGTGATGGCGGCGGGTAACGTGGAAGTCCACGCAGGTGAAGGGGTCGACAGCTATGCGCAGATCGGGAACGGCGGCACGAACGGTCGCGGGGATCATCGCGGTGATGTGCAGATATTTGCCGGAGGCGATGTCTCCGTCATGGCCGGTCAATTCTCCCGCACCCAGACGCTCGGCAACGGGATCTACTCCCGCTATTATCACGTTAGCACTTCCAACGCGGGTGAGTTGAACCAGAACACCGATCGCGCCGGTTTGCTGCAGGCGGTCACCGGCGGTGTTGGGGCGGGGGTGCTGAACTTCCGTGCCGTTAATGGGGTCATCCCCGACTCGGTCAAAGTGGAAATCTACAACGACTCCGGATTGCGAATCGGCACGATCGAGGACGACGCATCGGGCGTGCTGAGGGTGGTGGCAGATTTCACCGAACTGGTCGATGGTGTCCAGCTGACGGCGGGTATGCAGGTCGGAACGGTCAACTATGGGGCGAGCAATATGACCTTCACGACACGGGTGAATCCGGGCGCAGAAGGGGGGGCAGCCAACGTGATCGTTAGCATGGAGCATGTTCGGACCGACCGCGCCTACGCGCAGATCGGGCACGGGGGCTATGACGCCGACGACCCGAACAATGATACCGCGCTCGGTGCCAGCGGGAACATTTCGGTCGCGGCAAAGGGCGATATCAATGTTCGCGGGGGTCTTTCGCTGAACAACTACGCCCAGGTGGGTCATGGCGGCTACGAAACCAGAGGTGCTGCAAGCGGGAATATCGTGATGCGCGCCGGCGGCAGCATCCAGTTCGAAGCGCGTGGTCAGCAGGATCGTGCCTATGTCCAGATCGGCCACGGCGGCTGGGATGCCGATGGTAACCACTCCGGGAATGTGCTCGTCAGTGCCGGCAGCGGCGGATTGGGGACTTCGCTCGGACTGGGTGCCTTTAACGATCTCGGTGATTTCGATCGCGACGGGGTTGCCGATGAGGTTCAATTTGCCTCGGTCGTGGCAGGTCAGGGAACGGTGACGTTGACCGGGGGAACCTTCACGGATTCCTGGGTCCAGGTCGGCCATGGCGGACGGTCCTCGGGCAACACCGCCGGGAATGCGAGCACCATGACCGGTGATGTCGGCGTTGCCGCAAACGGCGATATCACTCTGCAGGGTGGCGCGGCCACGCGGGGCTTCACCCAGATCGGCCATGGCGGCTGGGAGGATGGGACCCTGAACATGACCTTGGGGGGAGATATCTCGGTGATTTCCCAGACCGGACTGTTGCGTGTCCTCGCCGGCGCAGGCAGTGAGGCCTATTCGCTCGTCGGTCACGGTTCGCTCCGCAATGCGGCGGGCAGCGTGCCTCTGGGAACCCGCTCGGGTGACATCTATCTTGAGGCGGCCAACTGGGAGATCACTCCGGTCGGGACGACCTCGCTCGCCCGCATCGGTCATCGCAGTCAGGCGATAAATAACGGCCTCACCGCCGGAAACCACTTTACCCTGATCGGTAATGGGGCGGACGGGACGAGCTCTTACCTCATCAATGATGCGTTTGTAAACCTGATGGGTGTTCGCGACCATCTCGCCGGAGGTGGCGGGGCTACCTTCGGTGCGTTTGGTAATCTGGTGATGGATCTCGCCCTGACCTCTAATTCCGCCGGGTCGATAAATATGGTGGCGACTGGTGATGTCAATGTGCGCCGCAGTGTTCAGAATGCGGGAAGCGGCGAGGTGAACGTTGCGGCCGGATGGGACGGTATCACACCATCGCTTGATTTCCTCGACAAGGTCCCGATGCGGACGGTCGATTTCGCGACGATTCTCGCGGATCCGAATACCTGGGGAAATAACGGCGGAGTCGCCTCGATCGGCGATGGGATGCAGGTTGCCCGGGTGTCGGTGGGAAGCGCCGGTGGAGCCACTACGGTGCTGGGGGATTCGGTCGAGGTTCGCGGCAGTAATGTGGCGAGAAGTTCCTCGGCTTTGATTGGCTTCGCTCCCCTTACCGGCGTCAACCCTTCGGGTTCGATTAACGTGAGATCGCGTGAGGGCGACGTTTCAGTGCTCGGTGGCAGTCAGTCTAATACCTATGCTCAGATAGGTCATCGTGGCGGCGGGCTTATCGCGGTCTCAAGCCTCACCGGTTCGATTGATGTCATCTCTGGCGGCGGACTGACTGTGCGTGGCGGAAGCGGAGTCCAGGCGGCTGCGCATATCGGTCACGGGGGTGCTTCAGCGAATGTCTCGACTTTCGGGGGAGTGATCACGGTGGATGTCGCCAGCGATATTGTCCTGGGCGGCGGGGCTGGATCTGCGGCCTATTCCCAGATCGGTCACGGGGGGAGTATTTCCACAGGAAGTATGTCCGGCAGCATCAGCGTCGTTACCGGTGGCAGTATCGACATCAGCGCGCCGAATCTTCTCGGTCAATCCTACTCGAAGATCGGGCACGGAGATGATTTCAGGGGAGCATCCGCCGCGACCGGCGGCACCGGAAACCGCAGTGGCAATATTGAAGTGTCGGCCGGCCGTGACATTAGCCTCAGTGGGGGGATGATTGGTCATGTCAATAATCTCTCAGGAGCGACCGCGCTTGATGGCGTGACGCAGATCGGCGTGAGCCGGGACGACCCGACTGATCCGACGGGAGGCACTCTCACCGCCGATGCGTTGAGCCAGTTCCATGGGGAGGACGAGTTGCGCTTTTATGTGCCGCGTCGCGGTAACAACAAAATCGCTTCCGGTGCCTACCTTAACGGAGTGCTATGGGCCGGGGCCTCAACGGATCCCGCGCCGGTACAGCGCATCGACGAATACACCATCCACATGATCGGGGAGACGGAAGCGGATCCGGAGGAACACGAGAATGTCTTCTGGTCCGGTGCCGCCCCGGCGAACGTGGCGAGTTTCGCCTTCTATTACGATACTATCCTCATGGGTCCCGCGCCGCCGGTTCCCCCCGCTCCGCCTGAGCCTCCGGTACCGCCCGGGCCGAACTACCCGGCTTATTACCCCGACGACCAGACCACGGACGACTGGGTGCGCAAGCATGGTGATTATTACAGCCGCTTCGGCCTGCCGGGCAGCCTCTTCAGGTTCGATCTTCAAGGCGGTGGCGGGGCTAGATACTTCGGTGATGATGCCTACTCACCTTCTCCGGAGGGGGATGAAGAGGAAGCTCTGCGCCGCCATCTGCGATTCCTCGGAATCGATGTTCCGGAGTGAGGGGCCTTCACCGCTCACGTTCGATTGCAAGGAGGTAGGGCGGCGGAGAGCCGCCCGGCCTTCCCTGAATCCCGTAGTGGACCGTGCGGTAGCGCTCGGGAGGGAGGCCGGCCAGCCATGCTTTGATCCGGTCGGCTTCTTCGGCACCTCCCGGGTGCCCCGGGTAAATCACGACGGTGACAATCCCTTCGGGAACGAGCAGGTCAAGGGCAGCCTCAAGAGCGCGCAGGGTGGTGTCGGGTTGCGTGATGATACTTTTGTCCCCCGAGGGGTAATAACCCAGGTTGAACATCACCGCTTTGACTCCAGCCGGAACGACGGACGCCATTTCCTCGTGCCCCCGCAGATGGAGAACGACGGGTTGGTCTGCGCTGATTCGCCTCCTCGTGCCGGCGATCGCGGCCTCCTGAATATCGAAACCATCGACGCGACCGGCAGGCCCCACGCAGGAAGCGAGGAAAAGGGTATCATGCCCATTGCCGACTGTGGCGTCGACGGCGCGGTCCCCGGGATGGAGCCGCTTTTTCACGAGGAGCTGCGCGATTTCGGTCGCTCGGGGAAAGCCCATGACGATGAGGGTTAAAAGTGGTTGTTTGCGAGATCGGCATCGCCGGGCAGGGGAGTGCCGTCGATGAGATGGTTCGCCAGCTGCGATGCATACCAGGGGCCATTGAGGACCCCCTTGGATCCGAGGCCGTTAAAGAACGCGATGTGACGATGGGTCGGGTGGGTTCCCATAAAAACCTGGCTGCGCCGGATCACGGGACGCACTGCGGCGCGGTGAGCCACGACCCGGGGGATCACCGGAGTGAGCCGAGCGAGCTTTTGCAGCACCTCAGTCCGGCCCGCTTCGTCCGGTGTCTCACTGGCAAAGCGGTGCCGGTAATTTGAACCGGCGCGAAAGTGACCCGAGCCCCGGGGGATAAGCCAGGCTCCCCCGCTGACGATGCGGCGCTCATGCGCCAACTCGGGAATTTCGAGGTCGAGAATGTCGCCGAGGGCAGCGTTCATCGGGACCCAGTCGAAGAAGCGGTTCTGATTCCCTCGCCATCCCTCGCAGAAAATAATCCGGGAGGCCGAGATGTTTTTCCATCGGATGCCGTCGTTCCCGGGCGTGACGTCCTCTGATTTTACCCGTCCAATGGCGTAGGCGGCGCGCTCGAGGAGCCGCTGGCGCGAGTATTCGAGAAAAGCGGGGACGTCGAGCCATCCACCCTCCTTCATTTCGAAACCGCCGAAGCTTCCCGGGAAGTGCCGGGTATCAATCGCGAGGGGTTCGTGGAAACGGGCGTAGCGCTCCCTTTCTTTCTCAAGGCGCGCGTTCCAGGCGGTGCGCTCGGCGGCGGACTGGAAAAGGCGGGCAATGCGGCGATGGTGAAAAAAAGTCATCCCGCCTGCCTCTTCGTGGTTCCAGTAAAAGGCGCGGGCGTAGTCGAGCCGCGTTTCGAGACCGGCAGGTAGATTAAAGCGGGCACCCGCCAGCGGCGTGACGAGACCGGCGGCGACTTTCGATGAGGTGTTTGCTTCATCCCGATCGACCACGAGAATCCGCTGGCCCCTTTCGAGGAGGTGCAGGGCGAGGAGTGAACCGGCCAGACCCTGGCCGACGATGAGTGAGTCGATTTTCAAAATATCGAAGGAAAAGGAAGGCGAATCATGAGGAGGTTGAGTCGGTTCGGCCTGAATGCGAGAAAATGGTGGCTAGCGAAGGCGGAAGATAGTTAAGTTTTATAAAATAACTAATTGTCTTCTTCTTAAAATATATCAAAATAATAATATTCAGAATTTTAATTCAATAAGGCCTCATGAAGATTTTTAATCTCTCCGGAACAGTAGCGTCTGCCCTTGCTCTCTTGCTGGTCCTTGCTGGATGCAGTGATCCGCAGAAACAGGCCCGCGAAACCCTGGAAACGAAGGGCTACGATTATACTCTCAAGGATCTTCTCGTGGCGGCTTCGGCGGGCGATTTGGAGAGTATCGCCCTTTTTAATGAGGCGGGAATCGAGATCGACGGGGTTGACCCTTCCGGGAATACGGCCCTGATCAAAGCGGCTTCGGCCGGGCACCTTCCAGCGGTGGAGGCGATCCTCGGGCTCGGAGCGGACCCCCGTCAGGTGAATGCGGTAGGTCGTGATGCTCTCATAAGCGCGGCGTCGAAAGGTCACGAGGACGTCTCGCGTATGCTCCTGAACCGCGGAGCCGACGCCACGGTCAAGGACAGCGAAGGCTGGGGCGCGCTCTCCATTGCCGCTTACAACGGCCATGCCGGGGTAGTCTCGCTGCTCGCGGCAAATGCCAGTCCGGCGGAGCTTGATGACGCGCTCCTTGTTTCGAGCTTTAGCGGTGATCCCAAGGTGATCAACACCCTCCTCGGACAGGGCGCAAACATCAACGCCCGCAGCCCGGAAAGCAAAACCCCTCTCATGATCGCCGCCGGAGTCGGCAGGATCGATGCGGTGAGGGTGCTTCTGCAAAATCAGGCCAATCCTTTTGCGGTCGATCTTAGCAATCAAACGGCGGCGACTCTTGCCCAGTCGGCCGGCTTTGAAGAGGTGACACAACTCATCACCAATCCCGGGGCGTGGGGCGCTTCGGAGGAAGGTCTCGAAGTGGCTTCCGAGATGGCGGAGGCCCAGGAGGCGCTTGGCGGTGCGGGTATCGAGGAGACTCTCCCTGCCGGAAATGGCGCGCTGGTTGCCGCCGCTCCCGTTCCGTCAACTGCGGGAGAGAGTCGTGCCCCTGCAGCGAGGGCCTCGTCGGAAGCGGGAGGGACTTCCGGAACGATCGCGGCGGTCCCGGTTACGCCCGCTCAAGGCTCCTCCAGAACGACGGGATCAACCTCTTCTGCTTCGGGCACCGGCCCGACTTCGTCTCCGCCGGTGACGTCGGCGCCGCTTATCGTTGCCACGCCCATTGACGCGGATCATTCGGCGGTTCCATCGACCCGTCCGGCAGTGGAGGCGGCCCGTCAGCTTCGCGAAGAATCGAAGTCCAAGCCTATTGTCGCATTGAACGGCTCGACGATTCACGCCCGCACTCCGGAGCAGGCCCCGGTAAAGGCGATGGTCCTGGCCGCATACCATGAAGAGTCCCTCCCCATCCTTGTCGACCGGGTTGACGGCGCGAGTGCCTCGGTCCGCCGCCTTGACGATCCGGCGGGCAGTACTGTTACGGTCGCGGAGGGAGCGGTCATCCCGGGTACGAATTACCGGGTCGAGGAAGTGACGGCGCGTTTTGTCAGCTCGAAGGAGGGCAAGGGGCGCATGGTCGATGTCTCGCGTGTGAAAATCCGGGACACGGTGAAGGGCTCGACCCATTTCCTCGTGAAAGACATCGGCGGACAGACCGCAGACACCTACGCGATTCTCACTTCGCCGGAGAGTCGTTACCGTTATGTCGTCAAGGCGGGTGATGTCTTCCGCACCACTCAACCGGACGCCGGCGTCGTCGAGTATCAGGTCCTCGACATCCGCCCCACCGGGGTCGTCATCAAGGACGTCTCTACGGACGAAGTCGTCACCGTCGCTCGCGACGGAGTCGTTGTCCCCTGAATGCGGGCCGGGGCCTCGCTAGGTCAGACGATCGTGTCGTCGGGGATCACGCTGCCCTTCGGTATCACGACGATGCCGTCGCGGATGTGGCACCACTCGTTGTCTTCGTTGACCCGATCGCGCGGGTGAATCACGACATTGCGTCCGATCGAGGCGTTCTTGTCGACAATAGCGCGGTGAATGCGGGTGTTTTGGCCGATCTTGATGGGTCTCTCTTCGATGGAGGCATCTTCAAGAATCTCGATCTTGTTGTAATAGTCGGATCCAATAATGATCGTGTCCGTGATCTCACAACCCCTTTCGATGACCGAGCGCACCCCGATGATGGACCGGCGAATCGTGGCGTCAGTGATGATGCAGCCGTCGGAGAGCAGCGCTTCTTCGATCGAGGCATTGTTAATTTTGCTCGCAGGGAGGAGCCTCGCCCTCGTGTAAATCGGGTTGTGCGAGTCGAAGAAGTTGAACTTCGGCACGATCCTAGTGCACTCGAGATTGGCCTCGTAGTAGGAGGCGATCGTCCCGATGTCTTCCCAGTAGCCCGTGAAAATGTGGCTGTAGACGTTCTTCTCCTGGATGATCCCCGGGATGATGTGCTTGCCGAAGTCCTGGAAATCGTTTTTCAGCGCCTCTTCGAGGACTGTGCGATTAAAGAGGTAAATCCCCATGGAAGCCTGGAACCGCTCCTCGTCCGGAGGCAGATCGACTGAACTGAGGAGCTCGGCGGGCATGACAAGCTGGTCGAGTGCCGCATCGTCATTGCCCGGTTTTTCGACGAAGCGGGTAATCCGGCTGTCAGCATTGGTGTGCATCAGGCCGAAGGCCCGGGCGGGTTCGCGCGGGACCGGAGTCGTCGCGATGGTCACGTCGGCCCCGGTTTTCCGGTGCTCGTTCAACATCCTGCGAAAGTCCATGCGGTAGAGCTGGTCTCCGCTCAGAATGAGAAAATACTGATAGGGATTTTCGAGAAAGTAGCTCAGGTTCTGCCTTACCGCATCGGCCGTACCCTGATACCAGTTGTTGTCACCGGGGGTTTGCTGGGCGGCAAGAACGCGAACAAAGTTCTCTCCGAAATGATCGAACTTGTAGCCGGTCGTGACATGCCGGTTGAGTGACTCGCTGTTGAACTGGGTCAGGACATACATCTGCCGGATACCGGAGTTGATGCAATTACTGATCGGGATATCGACGATCCGATACTTCCCCGCGAGCGGCACTGCCGGCTTTGAGCGCTTATGAGTAAGAGGGAAGAGACGGGAACCCTGCCCGCCACCCATGATGATGGCGAGGACATTGTTCATGGACTTTGGAGAAAGAATTTTAGCCATGCGTAAAAGTATTCTAAGACGAAACGGCTCGAAAGGGCACCGATTTCGTGACAAATTTTTTGATTAGGGGCCGGTTCGCCCTTAGTCTCGCACGGGTCCCGGATTTTCTTGAATTTATGTGTGGTATAATTGGTTACGTCGGAAAAGCGTCGGCTGCTCCGATCCTCGTGGAGGGCCTGAGGCGCCTTGAATACCGCGGGTATGATTCCTCCGGCATCGCGGTGTTGAACGGTGCCTCCGCGATCGAGACGCGCAAGAAGAGCGGTCGTCTCGTCAATCTTAAAAACCTCCTCGCGACGGAACCTGCGGTCGGCAATTGCGGGATCAGTCATACCCGCTGGGCTACTCACGGTGAGCCCAGTGACGCCAATGCCCATCCTCATGCCGACCGGAGCGGTCGCCTCGTTATCGTCCACAACGGCGTCATCGAAAACCACCAGCTCATCAGGGAGCGCCTCCTCAGGGAAGGGCATGTCTTTCATTCGCAGACCGACACCGAGGTTCTCGCCCATCTTATCGGACGTACCTACGATGCGATCCCGGGGATCGAGGGACCAAATCGCCTTGTCAGGGCGGTGCGCGAATCTCTCAAGCAGGTTACCGGCACCTACGGCATCGCCGTGATGCATGCCGATGTCCCCGGTTTTCTCGTGGGGGCCCGGCTCGGCAGTCCTCTCGTCGTCGGACTCGGGAAAGGGGAGAACTTCCTCGCCTCCGATGTGAGTGCGATTGTTTCGCACACGACCAACGCGATCTACCTTCAGGATCGTGATCTCGTCTACCTCACCGCAGACGATTTCACGGTGGAGAATTTCGACGGGGGTGAATCGCCCTACGAAGTCAGCCAGGTCGAGTTTACCGCCGAGCAGGCCGAGAAGGGGGATTATCCCCATTACATGCTCAAGGAAATTTTCGAGCAGCCTACCTCGATTGAGAATGCCTTCCGCGGGCGCCTCATCGACGATCAGGCCTCCGCCATCCTTGGTGGCCTCGGGCTTACCCCGCGGGAGTTGCGCGACGTCGATCGCATCGTCCTCTGCGGCTGCGGCACCGCTTCCCATGCCGCGATGGTGGGGGAATACATCATCGAGCACCTCGCGAGGATTCCGACCGAGGTCGAAATTGCGAGCGAGTTTCGCTACCGTAACCCCCCCCTCGACAAGAACACGCTGGCCTTTGTTATCAGCCAGAGCGGGGAGACGATTGACACCCTCGCAGCGATGCGCGAGGGGCAGCGCAAGGGGCACCGGGTCCTCGGGATCGTGAATTCGGTCGCCTCGACGATCGCGCGGGAGTCGGACGGCGGCAGTTACCTGCACTCCGGTCCCGAGATCGGCGTGGCCGCGACGAAGTCCTTCACCTCGCAGGTTATCGTGCTCGCTCTTCTGGGACTGCTCCTCGGGCGCATGCGGCACCTCTCGGTCGATCATGGCCAGCGTCTCCTCAAAGAGATCCGCGAGCTCCCCGCCAAAGTCGGGAAAATCCTTGAGCAAACGGATCATATCCGCGAGATCGCGCTGAAATACATCGACGCCCCCGGGATGCTTTTCCTCGGACGCCAGTTCAACTACCCCACGGCCCTGGAGGGAGCGCTGAAGATGAAGGAGATCTCCTACATTTTTGCGAGTGGTCACGCCGCCGCCGAGTTGAAACACGGGGTCATCGCCCTCGTGAGCGCGTCCGTCCCGAGCGTATTCATCATGCCGAGGGACTCCGTTTACGAGAAGAATGTCAGCACCCTCGAGGAAGTGAAAGCCCGCAAGGGGCCCGTTATTGCGATTACGACTGAGGGAAGCTCCGATCTTGAGCGCCTCGCCGACGATGTTATTTACATTCCCGAAGTCTCCGAGTGTCTCAGCCCCATCCTCGCCGTGATCCCCTTGCAGCTTCTCAGCTATCACTTTGCGGTCGCGCGAGGTTGCGATGTCGATAAGCCGCGCAACCTCGCCAAGAGCGTGACGGTAGAGTAATGGTAACCTTGTTTTTGCCTGCCAAATAACCCGGTCGCGGGGATTTTTCACCATGGAAGACGACATCAGTTCACCCACTAGCACCATCAAAGGCACTCCGGTCCGCCAGATGGCGGTATTTCTCCCGAATCGTCCGGGGGCTTTTGTGTCCATCCTCGACCTGCTCCGTGCCAGTCATGTTGTCGTGCTTGGCCTTTCGGTGCAGGACTCGATCGACAACACGGTTGTCCGCCTTATCGTGAGCGATCCCGATACGGTAGAGACGCTTTTTATTGAAAAGGGCATTCCCTTTAATTCGTCTGATATCCTCGTCGTAGCGCTGCGGGACGGAGCCGAGCAGATGCCCGACTGCCTCCGCACGCTCCTGAAGGCCGAGACTAACATTCACTTTATTTATCCGCTTCTCTCTCAGCCTGAGGGGCATGCCGCCCTTGCTTTATGTGTTGAGGATAACCACTTCGGTCAGTCCGTCCTCGCCAAAGCCGGTTTCAAGGTGTTGCGCCAGGAAGACCTCAGTCGCTGACCGGAGGAGCTTCACACCGAGGCCCGGCGAAAGAGAGTCTCGACAACGTTTCGGATATACTGCTCGTCCGAAAGTCCTATCGTGATCTCTTCGGGGAACTCCGCGATCCCGCGAAAGTAGTCCGCGAGTCGGGAAAAGAGTTCGAGGCGTGACTCGGGGGTGAGTTCATTCCGCCGTATCACCGCGTCGAGAACAAGGCGGGCTTCCTCCGGAGTAGTTCGTTGACGAAGCCTCGCCTCAAGATGAGGGAGGTCGGCAAAAGAGTTGCGTTCGGCCCTGACGAGGTCGCCGAGAGCGGGCGGCGCGAGCTCCACCTCACGAATCACGAGAGTCCCGGCGGCGATATCACCGAGGCGCTGGCATCTTGCCGTGACGAGACAGGAGAAGCCGCCGAGGAGGTAAAAGGTCGAGGGCATCATGTCGAGGAGGCGGAAGAGATTCCGGATGATGACCTGCTTCAGCCCGAGAGAGAGGCCGCGCTCGTCGATGACGCGCAGTTTCATCAGGCGCTTCCCGACAGTGCGTCCCGACCAGAGCCACTCGGTCACCATGCCGTAGCCGGTCGCGACCACAAATTGCAGGACGATCGCCGCGCCCGTGCCGAAGTCCCCGAAGACGGGCCCGAGCACGGGAATGCCTGAAGCCGCGATGGCGAGGAGGCGTATCGTCTGACCGAGCAAAACCGTCAGGGCGAAGATGATCGCGACATCGACGGCGAGAGCGAGGCAGCGGCTGAAGGGACTCGCGAGCGGGATCTCGAAGGTCACTCCCTCGGGTGTTGCTACTTTCAGGGTGGTGGTAGTCCCGAGCATCAGATTCGCAGGGTGTTACCGCTTTCAGGACGGCGACCGCAGAGGGAAAGATAGAGAACGAGGCCGGAGAGTTGAACTACCCCGAAGCCGATCTTCCAGGGATAGAACTGCGGGTCGTGATATTGCGAGAGAAACGATTCGACGAGTCCCGCCCAGATGAGCAAAAGTCCCGCGCCACCGACGAGGGTGAGGAGGTCGCTTCGGACCCGGGTAAAACGCTCGCGCAGCCGCAGGTTGGTGCCCCAGCCGAACATGGTGCGTGCGATCACCAGTCCGGCCTGGCCGCCGATAAATATGGCCGGCAGTTCGAATGACCCGTGGGGCAGGAGCCATGCCGAAAGGAAAACGCCCTGATCGTCGGCGAGATAGTCATAGATGACCACGCCGATGAGGGTCCCGTTGTAAAAGAGAAGGATGAGGGTGAAGACGCCCCAGAGAAAGCCGGTCACCATCGTCATGATCGTGACTTTCGTGTTGTGTGTCATGAGCTGGGCGGAGAACTCGTGACGTCCCTGGAAGGCGTCGAAGTCTTTTTTCTCCTCCCGCTCGACCCGCCTGGAGGGTTTCTCGTTGAGGTGGGAGAATGGCGGCGGGATGAAATCGGCTTTTGAGTCGTAGTTCAGCTTCAGCGCTGTCGCTCCGAACCCCGCCCCGATGGAGAACGTCCCGATCGACAGAGCAAAGGCGATGCCGTGCCGCCGGAAGGTGGCGGGAAAAGTCCGGGTGAGCCAACGCCACGGACGGAAGGGGACCTTTTCGCCGCCGTCTTCGTGGAGGCGGCTGTAGGACCGCGCTACGAGACGCTCAAGGTATCGGGTCGTTTCCACCTCTCCCGCGAAGGTCTTCAACTTGACAAGGTCCGATGAAATGCGCTGGTAGAGGTAATAAAACCGCTTTGCCTCCTCAAGCGACAACCGATCGTCCGGCTGCGCCTCCTGCCGCTGCAGCAGGGCGGCGAGCTCGTCCCAGTAAATACGCTCCTTCGCGATGAACTTGTCGAGGTCGAGAATCACCCCGCGACTATGGGGGGGCGCGACGCGGGGCGCAAGGGCGGAGTGACGGGGGAGGGGGGGAGGTGGATCGAGCATCTCACTTCCGCATCGTCCGACCGAGCATGTGAGCGGCGACAGGTAGGGTGAGGAAGGCGAGGCCGAGCGCGACGAGGGCTTTCAGACCAACCTCCCACCCGGGTACGCGAAGGAAAAATGCCGCGAGGATCAAGGTCAGGGCCGCTCCCGCTGCCTTTGTCGAGGCATGCATGCGGCTGAGGAGATCGGGCAGGCGCAGCACGCCGAGTCCGGCGACGAGGGCGAAGAAACCGCCGAGGAGGAGGAGCAGGGCACTGAGCAGATCAATCATGGTCCTTGCGGGAGAGGTGGGCGGGGCTGAGAAAAAGGGAAACCCCGGTGGTACCGACGTAGAGGACGAGTCCGGCGACCAGTGCGACATCGAGCCACAGAGAGTCACGGACGAACCATCCGTGCCCGAGGGCGAGTCCGATCGCACAGAGGGCGACGACGTCGGCGGCATTGAGCCGGTCGGCAAGAGTCGGGCCGCGCCAGAGCCTCAGCCCCGCGCAGGCGACCGCGATGAAGAGGCAGAACGTGAAAAGGAGATGGGCGATTTCAATCATGGCGGGGATCGCGGCGGGTGACGTGCAGGAGCGGTTCCTCAAGCTGTCTTGTAATCGATTCTCCGACCGGACCGCGGTCGTCGAGGGTGTGGACCTCGAGATGTTTTCCCGCTTCGACATTGAGGAGGAGCGTGCCGGGGGTGAACGAGATCAGGTTGGACATCGCGAGGATCTCGGCGGGCGACTCAACCCGCGTAGGGATCGTGATTGTGCCGGGATGAATGTCAGGGCGGCACGAGAGGACCTTGCGCGCGATGACAAAATTTGAGATCCAAAAATCGGCGGTGTACCGCACCGCAAGTCGGACGAGTCGCAGGAGCCTGGTCAAAAAGTTCATTGGCTGGCGGGGACGTAGGCGGGATTGGAGGCGAGGAGCTGCCGGGCGGCTTCGTTCGCCAGTTCAAAAAGCGGACCGGGGAAAAGTCCGATGAGGATGGTGAGCAGTCCCAGGGCGGCCACGGGGACCAGCTGAGCGGGGCGATGGCGGAGCGGTCCGGTCGGGCGCGGCGAGTCTTTCCAGAAGGCCTCGCCCCAGATCTTTACCATCGAGAAGAGGGTCGCGATGCCGACGATGAGGGCGATCGCGGCGACGACCCAGGCCTCGGCCCGGAGCGTCTCGCGCAGGAGAAGAAACTTCGCGAAAAAACCCGAGAGCGGCGGGATGCCGCCCAGCGAGAGCGCGGGGATGAGGAAGAGAAAAGCGAGCAGCGGAGAAGCTTTGAGAATACCGCCGAGTCGTCCGAGCTCTTCACTGCGTCCGGTCGAGGCGATCGCGCCGGCGGCGAGGAAGAGGTTCGTCTTCACGAAGATGTGGTGCACTGTGTAGAAAATCGCCGCCGCGATGGCACCCTGGGTGAAGAGCCCCAGCCCGAGTATGATGTAGCCGATCTGGCTGACGATGTGGAACGAGAGGATGCGCCGCACGTGGAACTGGCTTGCCGCGCCGAGAACCCCCGTGATCATCGTCGCCACGCCCACCCAGAGGATGAGGTCCGAGGTAAACCCTGACAGAAATCCGAAAGCGCCGCCGAAGACGCGGAAGAGCGCGTAGACTCCCACCTTGGTGAGGAGACCGCCAAAGACCGCCGCCGTTGCGAAACCGGTGTTCGGGTAGGCCGGGGGGAGCCAGAAGTAGAGCGGGAAAACGCCCGCCTTGATCCCGAAAGCGAGGAGCAGCAGTGCCGCCGAACTCAGGATGACGGGATCGTTGCCGCTCGCGACGAGGCGGGTGGCGAGCTCGTCGAGATTGAGGTGGCCCGTTTTCCCGTAGAGGATTCCGAGACCCGCGAGGAAGAAGAACGACGAGACCATGTTGATGACGACATATTGCGTCGCGCCCTCGAAGACGTGGCGGCGGCGTCCGAGGACCAGCATCGCGAAGGAGGCCATCAGCATGACCTCGAACCAGACGAAGAGATTGAAGAGATCGTTCGTGAGAAAGGCCCCGTTGATGCCCGCGAGGAGGAGGAAATAAAAGGTCCCGTAGCCCTTCGCCCAGACGAGGCGTCCGATCTCGCTTGCGGCGAAGAGAGCCCCGGCGAAGGCGACGATCGCGCTGACGACGACGAGGATGGCGGAGAGCAAATCGACATGGAAGGAGATGCCGAGCGGTTTTTCCCACGCTCCGAAGTCAAGCCGCAGAGGCATCCCCGGCTCGCGCACGGCGAGAAAAAGCCCGATCGTGGCGAGAAGCAGCAGGCCCGTCCCCGTGATCAGGAGAGCCCGCGAGAGGGACGGGGTATGACGTGCCAGCCACGCCGCGAGGGCGAGGACGAGCGGCAGGATCGCGGGCAGGACGATGAGGGCGGGGACAGTCATGTTTCCGTATTCGCGAGACCGGAGACGCCGGCAGCGCCGATGCGGGCGCGGGTCTTTTTGAGAAGGACGAGGCAGAAGGCGAGCACTCCGAAGCTGATCACGATGGCCGTGAGGACGAGAGCCTGGGCAAGGGGATCGGGATGGCCTTCGGCGAGAGTTCGCTCGTCCGGCCCGATGATCGCGGTGTCACCCCTTCCTAGTCCGGCGGCGGTGAAAACGAGCAGGTTCGCGGCCTGGGCGAGCAGGGCGAGACCGAGGAGGATGCGGAAAAGTCCGTTTCGCAACACAAGCAGGGTGCCGCAGGCGGCGAGGGTTCCGACGAGGATGGCGGCAAGAGTTTCCATCAGGGTAGGGCGGCGGGTTCGGGTTCCACGTTTTCACGGACACGGTTTCGCTCCATCGCTTCGTAGAGCATTAGCACGACTCCCGCGACGACGAGGTAGACGCCGATGTCGAAGACCAGGGGGGTGCCGATCTTGACTTTGCCGACGGCGGGCAAGGGGAACTCGGGGCCCCACTGCGCGGCAAGGAATCCTGCCGCCGAGAGTAGGCCAGGTAGGCCCGAGAGCACCGCCGTGGCCAGTCCGACAACCATCAGCGAGGCCGCGCCAAGGCGGAAAAGGCGGAGTTTCACGGAGGGGTGAGCGAGATGCACCAGGACCGCCGACATCGCCGCGACAAGGCCGCCGATAAAGCCGCCGCCGGGTTCGTTGTGGCCGCGGAGGAGCAGGTAAAGGGAAAAGACCAGCATCGCCGGCGCGGTGTAGCGGGCCGAGGCCGAGAGCACCGGTGAGGACTCGAGTCGCTCCCGCGAAAAGCGCGAACGGCCTGTTCCAAGCATGGCTGCGGCCCCGAGAGCGGCGATCAGCAGCACCGTGATCTCACCGAGGGTGTCGAGCGCGCGGAAGTCGACGAGGATGACGTTCACGACATTTTTGCCGAAGGCTTCGGGCAGACTCTTCGCGGCGAGTTCGAGCGAGACCGGTTCGGCCACCTGCACGTCAAAGGCCTTCAGGGTCAGCAGGGTGAAGACGAGACCGACCGCGACGGAAAGGACGACGGCGGGCACGCGCGGAATCCCCGCCCGACGTTCCTCACGCATCGGGGGCAGGCCGTAGAGGGCAAGGGCAAAAAGCAGCAGGGTCAGCGTCTCCACCAGAATCTGGGTGATGGCGAGATCGGGTGCCCCGTGGAGGGCGAAAAATCCCGCGATCCCGAAACCGATGCAGCCGAGGATCAGGACCGAGGCCATGCGGCG
Organism: Akkermansiaceae bacterium UBA6138; assembly: GCA_002422425.1. Lineage (GTDB taxonomy): Bacteria > Verrucomicrobiota > Verrucomicrobiia > Verrucomicrobiales > DEV007 > Arctic95D-9. The sequence goes on from DIVG01000046.1 coordinate 103,150, forward strand.
GCGGCAGCGCACGAGGGCGACCGCGGCGGCGGCGAGGACGATCGTGAGGATCGCCACGTCCGGGCGGATCGCACCCTTCGCCGGCAGGGTGAGCGTGTAGCCACTTTTCCACCAGGCGGTGACGAGTCCGGCCACCGCCACCGAAAATAGTACCGCGAGATAGCTATGGAGCCGTCCTGACTGGATCGTGCGGGTAACGAGCCCTGAAAAAAAGAGAAATCCCGAGATCCCCGAGCGGAAAATCGTCGTCCCGTTCCAGCCGACGCCCTCGCGCAGAGCGGCGCTGTATCGCGAGAGTCGCTTGCGGATCAGGAAGAGTCCCACCCCGGACAAAACCGTCACCAGACTCAGCAGCAGCACGAGATTAAATCCGTGCCAGAGTTTCAGCTTGATCGTCACCTCCTCCGCCGCGATCTGTGCGACCATCGCCTCGAGCGGACGCCCCAGCGTCACATCGGGGAAAACGCCGAAGGCGATGCTGCCGAACCCGAGCAGGACCGGCCCGATCCAGTAGCCGATCTTCGTCGGTTTCATGCTCTTCGGTTCGGCTGAGGGAGCTTCGCCGAGGAAGGGGAGCACGCCGACTTTCAGGGCTACGACGACGTTGGCGGCGTTGGTGACGATCCCGCAGATGAGCAGACTGATCCCGATCACGGGCGTCTCGAGTTTCACCTCGTAGAGTAGCTCCTTCGCGATAAAGCCGATGAAGGGCGGCAGTCCCGACATGGAAAAAGCGGCAACGACGGCGGCGATCCCGAGGGCGGGGAAGCTGCGCATGAGACCGCGCAACTGTCCGATCTCTCGTGTTCCGGTCCCTTTTTCGAGAGCGCCCGCGACCATGAAAAGGGCACCCTTGTAGAGCGCATGGACGATGAAGAAGAGCATCGCTACCTTGACCGAGAGGGTGTGTTCCATCCCCAGCAGCATCGTTAGGGTGCCGAGTGCGCTCACCGTGGAAAAGGCGAGGAGCCGTTTCAGATCGCTCTGCACCATCGCGACGAGCGCCCCCCAGACCATCGTGATCGCCCCGAGCGCGAGTAGGGTGTAGTGCCAGAGACTCGTCCCGCCGAGGGCCGGATGAAGGATCGCGAGGAGAAAGATCCCCACCTTTACCATCGTGGCGGAGTGGAGATAGGCGCTGACCGGAGCCGGTGCCGCCATCGCCCCGGGGAGCCAGAAGTGGAAGGGGAACTGCGCCGATTTCGTGATCGCCCCGAGCAGGACGCAGAGGAAAGCCCCCGTGTAGAGCGGATGCGCCCGGATCGCGTCGGCCGCATCGACCCAGACTCCGATGCGGTAGCTGCCCGTGATCTCGCCGAGGAGGATGAAACCGGCGAGCAGGGCGACCCCGCCTCCCGCCGTGATAAGCAGCGCGTCGAGAGCGGACTTTCTCGATTCCAGCTTTTCGTGGTAATGACCGATGAGAAGGTAGCTCGCGATCGAAGTCAGCTCCCAGAAGACAAAAAGAACGATCGCATTCTCCGTCACCGCGATCCCGAGCATCGCTCCCGCGAAGAGGAAGAGATAACAAAGAAAACGCCCGAGCCTGTCGCTCCCTTTCAGATAAGCCGCCGCGTAGATCACAATAAGCGTGCCGATCCCCGAGACGAGCAGAGCGAGGAGCAGACCCACCGGCGAGACCCAGAGGTCCCAGTCCATCCCCAGTTCCGTCGCCCAGGTCAGCGAGTCGCGCCAGGTCGTGCCCCCCCAAATTGGGCCGGCACCCGAAAGGAAGTAGAAGAAAATCGCCCCGGGCACCAGGGCCCAGAGGGTGGCGGGAAAACGGTCATTTTTTCGTCCGACAAAAGGGGCGACGAGCGCGGCGAGAAACAGGGCAGCGACACCGAAGCCCGGGTTGAGAAAATCGAATGGCATAGAGGCGCCGGAGCGGCAAAGGGGGAAGGTTGACAGGACTTACGCGCAAAAAGCGGACCAGGCCAGAAAATCCGTCTCAAAATCGGTCGGAATCCGGGCGATTTTTCCGCAGAGCACTGTTTTCAGGTATCGCGAGCCCCGCAACCGTCCTCCATTCCCGGGGTTGACTAACCTGTCCCACCCAGTCTTAATCCTTAATCTTTATCCTCATCGGTCCCGGTGATGGGCGTCATTAGTCCTTCAATCGGGATTAAGATTAGGATTAAGATTAAGAATTTCCGCTTCGCTTCTCACCCATGTCCCTGATCCCTCTTCTTACCCGTGTTTCCCTCAGTAGCGGATGCGCCGATGCGATGCGCTGCGAGGCGGTTCTCGCGGAGGCCGCCGCGAAACGATCTCCGCTTGTGGACGCGCTCTTCGATGCGGGACTCGTTGAGGAGGAATCCTTTGCCCGCCAGCTCGCCGACGAGGCCGGGCTTGAGTTCGTCGCCGAATCCTCCCTCGACCTCACCAGCGCGCTCCATCGTCGTTTTCCCGCGAAGCTGGCCCTGCGCTACCGGCTCCTCCCCGCCTCGATCGACGAAGAGGGGATTACCCTGATGACCTACGACCCTTTTGATCTGGAGGCCCGTCAAGCGGTCGGTCGGGAGATGGTCAAACCGGTTTCGTGGGTCGTGAGCACACGCTATCGGATTCTGGAAGGCCTGCGCCAGGGCTATGGCGTCGGGGCTGAACAATTCGATGAACTCCTCGAAGGCCGCGATCCCTCCGGAGGCGACGATTTCGAACAGGAGGTCACTCAGCTCGACGAAGAAGAGGAGGAAGCTTCGGTCATGAATTTCGTGAACCAGATCTTCCGCGAAGCGTTGCGCGAGCGTGCCACGGATATTCACATCGAGCCTCTCGAGAAAAATCTGCGTATCCGCTACCGCATCGACGGAGCCCTTCAGGAGGTCGCGGTTCCGCCGGACATCAGAGCCCTTCAGGCCTCGCTCATCTCGCGGCTCAAGATCATGGCCCAGCTCGACATCGCCGAACGCCGTCTCCCGCAGGATGGCCGCATCAACCTCGAACTCGACGGCTCGCCCGTCGATGTGCGTGTCGCGACGATTCCTTCGGTCAATGGCGAGAGCGTCAGCCTGCGACTCCTCACCCGCCAAAACTTCGATATGTCGATGCTGGGACTCGATGAAAAAACCGTCTCGATCATCGAGGGACTGCTGCGTCAGCCCAACGGCATCATTCTTGTGACGGGTCCGACCGGCTCGGGAAAATCGACGACTCTTTACACCTTTCTCAAGCGCCTCAACACGAAGCAGACCCGGATTGTCACCGTCGAAGATCCCGTTGAAAACCGCCTCGACGGTGTCATTCAGATCGCGATTAAACCGGAGATCGGACTCACCTTTGCAAGCGGCTTGCGCAGCATCCTGCGGGGTGACCCGAACATCATCATGGTCGGGGAGATGCGGGACCTCGAGACGACCGAGATCGCGATCCGGGGGGCTCTCACGGGCCACCTCGTCTTCAGCACCCTCCACACTAACGACGCCGTTTCGGGTATCACCCGACTCCTCGATATGGGCGTCGAGCCATTCCTGATCGCATCGTCGGTACGGGGCTTCCTCGCCCAGCGGCTCGTGCGGCGGCTTTGCGAACAGTGCAAAAAACCGTCTCACCTTGAGGATGCCTACCTCGCGGAGATCGGTTTCCCGCCCGAGTGGCGCGCGGGGGTGCATGAGGCGGTAGGCTGCCGCGCCTGTCGGGATACCGGCTACCGCGGGCGGATGTCGATTCTTGAGATTTGCCTCATTGATGCGGCTATGTCCGAGCTCATCACGACGCACGCCTCCTACGCCCAGCTTAAAAAACAGGCTCTCGCCAACGGCATGCGCACCTTGCGTGACTACGGCTGGAGCAAGGTTGCTTCGGGTGAGACTACGATCGAGGAGGTCCTCAGCAACGTCGAGCACTGATCTTCAACGGACAGCCCGCCGCCGCCACAGGAAAATCGCGAGTGCGACGAAGGTGGCGATCCCGATGATGCCTCCGATCGTGTATTCGCGCATCGAGCGGGGCGGGTAAGCCTCGCGGAAGGTCATCGCCGCCGAGCCGTCGAGCAGCTCGATTCCGTTCGGCTCGAGCGGTTCCCACTGCGGTTCGTCGGGTGACTCGGGATTTTTCCGCAGCCACATTTTAAAGCGCGAGCCCTCCGCCGGGATGTCGCGATGGCCCTGCGCCCCGTCCGCCTCGTGTAGCCCGATCCGACGGCAGCGGATGTCGAGAAGCTGATCCCCCGGCACCAGTTCGGCTCCTTTTTCAACCGACTCGACCTTTGCGGCGAGCCTTACAAATGTCACCGTCGAGACCGGTTTCCGAAGCGTCATGACACGCGATCCGACGACCTCTCCGCTGACGATGAGAGTGGCCTGCGCCTCCCTTTCTTCCGGACTCAGCGGCGGCAGCGCGGCCCTCATCGGCTCCGTGAGGAGAAGCAGGAACAAAAACGCCGGGATCAGGGAAGGGGAGAGGCAGCGCTTTTTCATAAGGGATATTTTCTCAGACGGGGGTTTCGGGAGAGACGACGACCGGGATGCCGGCTGCCACCGCCGCCTCGCGACAGGCATCGCCGCAGAAGAGACCGTGCGTCCCGCGGCAGTCGGGACAGACGAAGATCTGCTCGTTGCAGTCGGGCCAGCGGCAGTTGCCGTAGCGCGGCTCCTCCACCCTGCAGTAGCGGCAGCGCGTGATGACCTTGCGCGTCTCGGTGTGGTTCACTTCAACCCCGACCCTTTCGTCGAAGACATAACAGAGCCCCTCGAAGTCGCGGCCTCGCACCTCGGGATCTTTTCCGTATTTCACGATGCCTCCGTCAAGCTGGTAGACCCGGTCAAAGCCCTCCTTGCGAAGGTAACCCGAGAGTTTTTCACAGCGGATCCCGCCCGTGCAGTAGGTCAGGACCTTGCGTCCGCGCAGGTTCGGCGCATTCTCCCTGAGCCACTCCGGGAAGTCCCGGAAACTCCGGATCGGAGGACAGATCGCATTTTTGAACCGGCCGAGCTCCGCCTCGTAGTCGTTGCGACCGTCGATGACGACGACGTCATCCTCCTGCATCGCCTCGTAAAATTCGCGGGGGGAGAGTCTCTCGCCGGTGAGAGTGTTCGGGTCAATATCCGCCTCGCCGGGCAGTCCCATGGTGACGATCTCTTTTCTAACCTTGATCGAGAGCTTCGGGAAGACGTGGCCCTCCGCCGGATCAACCTTGAACTCCATTCCGGCAGTGAGCGGATCGGCAAGCATCACCTCCATGTAGCGGTTCGTGTCTTCGAGGGTTCCCGAGACGGTCCCGTTGATTCCTTCGCGGCCGACGATAATACGCCCGCGTAGCTCCAGCTCTTCGCAGAGAGCCCGGTGCTTCGCATGATAGGCCGCCGTATCCGCGACGGGAATATAGCGGTAATAGAGCAGCACCTGATAAGGAGCGGGCGGAGCCTCGGTTGTCTGGGGATCTGAATTCACTGTTCCCAGTGTAGGTTTTTTTTCACCGCTCCTCAAGGCGCGGACCTCCCATTTTCGGAAAATAGAGCAAAATACGCGTCGTTTCACCCTCCGTCCGCTGCGGGGGTGAGGCCGCTCTCCCGAGTTCGGGCACTTTCGTGGTCCGCTGCGTTTCTCCGGATAAAAGTTGACTTCCCCCCCCCTTTGAGGCGCTATTCCCATCCCTCTCTTTTTTATGATTGCCGAATCTATTGCCACGCAGTTTGATGTTCCCGGGCGCCTCGTGGCGCTTCAGCCGATTGGCTCGGGCAATGTGAACGACACCTATCGGGTGATTCTGCGCACGACCTTTTCGGAGGAGCAATACATCCTGCAACGCATCAATCAGGCGGTTTTCAAGGATCCGGCGGCGGTGATGGCGAATATGAAGGCGGTCACCGATCATGCTCATCGGCGGATTGAGGAGGAGGCTGACGGTGCCGACCGCATTTGGCAGCTCCCTCGGGTGATCCCGGCAAAGGACGGGAGTGATTTTGTCGTCGATCCAAAAGGGGGCTACTGGCGCGCGCTCTCGATGATCGCGAGCACCACGAATTACGAAAAGCTCACCATCCCCGAGCATGCGGCGGAGGCGGGGCGGGTTCTCGGGCACTTTCAGCGCATCATTTCCGATTTCCCTATCGAGGGGCTTGCCGACACGCTCCCGGGATTTCACATCGCTCCCGGTTATCTCGAAGCCTATGACCGTAATTTCGAGAATGCTGCGGCGAAGGCCCGTCTCACGGCGGTTTCCGAGGCCAGGCGACTTCACCAGTTCGTCGAGAAGCGACGCGATTTTGTCGACGTGCTCGAGTCCGCCCGTGAGCGGGGAGAGATCCACCTGCGTCCCATTCATGGGGACCCGAAGATCACAAACGTCATGATTGACAATTTCACCGGCAAGGGGACCGCCATCGTCGATCTCGACACGGTCAAGCCGGGTCTTATTCACTACGACATCGGAGACGCGGTGCGCAGCGGATGCAATCCGGCCGGGGAGGAGACGAGCGATCTTAGCGAAGTCTTTCTCGACCTCGATCTCTTCGAGGCGCTGGTGAGGGGATACCTTACGGAAGCGAGGAGTTTTCTCACCGAAGCGGACCGGCACTACCTCTACGACTCGATCCGTCTCATCGCTTTCGAATTGGGGCTTCGCTTTTTCGCCGATTACCTCGCCGGAGATGTCTATTTCAAAGTCGGATACGAAGGCCAGAATCTCAATCGGGCAAGGGTGCAGTTCGCATTGTGTGAGAGCATTGAAGCCCGTGAAGGGAAAATGCGGGCCATTCTGGAGAAGCATTGCTGAGGAGTGAGGGTCCGGAATTCCCCCCGTCGCCGGGCGATCGCCGGAGCCTCGTGAAAGGGCTCCGGGCCCCTTTCCGGGCGAGTCTCACAACCAGCCTTTGCGTTTGAAAAACCAATAGGGGAGCAGGGCCGAGAGGATCATGAGGCTGATCGCGAAGGGGTAACCGAATTGCCAGTTGAGCTCGGGCATGAATTCAAAGTTCATTCCGTAGATCGAGGCAACGAGCGTGGGCGGCAGGAAGATAACGGCGGCGACGGAGAAAATTTTGATGATCGCATTCTGTTCGATGCTGATCATGCCGAGAGTGGCGTCGAGAAGGAGGGTGATCTTGCTCGCAAGGAAGCCGGCGTGGTCTCCGATCGAGTGAAGATCCCGTGTGATCGTTTTGATGCGACTGCGCTGATCTTCGGTTCCCTCGCGGCGCACAATGTGCTGGGCATAAAAACCGACGGCGCGGTCGAGGGTCATGAGACTGTCGCGAATGTCCGAAATAAGATCACCGGCACGCCCTATCGTTTCCAGAAAGGATTTGTAGTTGCGGTTGCGGGTGATGCGCGGGTCGGCAGCCTGGAAAATGCTACGGGAAACCGGCGTGACCTGATACCCCGCCCGCTCGATGATGTCGGCGAGACGATCAACGATTGCCTCAAGAAGGGCGAGAAAGACGGTCTCGCCGGACTCTCCCCCGATAGGGGTTCGGGCGGCGCGGGCGGGAAAGGTGGTGAAGGTGCGGGGGTCGTGGTAGCGGATTGTGATAAGCGTATTCGAGACGAGGACAAGGGTGACCGGTCCCATCACGGTGGTGTTGTCCTCGGTGGCCGAAGGCAGCTGCACGGTCATGAAAATGGCTCCGTCCTCCTCATAGAGTCGGCTTGAGATTTCGATCTCTTCCATATCCTCGCGCGTCGGAAGTTCGATTCCGAGGAGTTTTTCCAACTCGATTTCATCTTCGCGCGAGGGCGAGTAAAGATCGATCCAGGCACTGCCCTCCGTCTTCCCGGTTTCGAGAAGTTTGCCCCGGTGAAGGTGGTAGAGTTTCTTCAAAGTGAGGGTGAGCGGTAAGGGTCAGTCGGCCACCCCGGCTTCCGCATTCGCCTGCATCGCCACATAGGCGAGCAGCGCCGCCCCCATCACGAGTCGATACCAGGCAAAGCCGTTGAAGGTGTGGCTTTGCACAAAGTGGATGAGCCATTTCACCACGATGAAAGCAGAAATTGCCGAGACGACGGTGCCGAGGGCGACCATGGCCCAGTCTTCGGTGCCCGAATGTCCTTCCTGAACGGACGAGAAAATCTGGAAAGCCCCCGCCGCCATGAGGGTGGGCACTCCGAGGAGAAAGGAGAATTCGGTCGCGGCCGGTCGTGCTGCCCCGAGGGCCATCGCAATGAGAATGCTCGCGCCGGAACGCGAGGTCCCCGGGAAGACCGCGGCGAGGATCTGGGCCAGGCCGACGGCGACGGCAATGTGCCAGCTCACGGCCGGCTCGCCGGGGTGCCCTTTGCGCCAGAACTCGACGCCGAAAATGACAAAGGCTCCGATAAAAGTCGCCCACGCTACCGGGGCGACAGTCTCGGGCAGGCCGATCCCGAACTTTTTGATGAGAATGCCGCCGACCGAAGTGACAAAAAAGGCAAGAGCCAGCTTGGCGAGATAGTCCCGCGTTTCACGTTCGCGAAGGGTCGAGGCGAGATGTTTGATTCGTTCGGCAAAAACGGCAATAACGGCGATGACGGCACCGCTCTGGATGACGATAGCGAAGAGGTCAGACTGGCGGTGGAGCCAGCCCAGGTTTTGAGGGATGAGAAGATGCCCCGTGGATGAAATGGGCAAAAACTCGGTGATTCCCTCGATCAGTCCTAGAATGATTACTGAGATCCAAACGGGAAGGTTTTCCATACTACTTGCGGAGACTTCGTATCTCCTGAAGGGAAAATCAAACCATTTAGTCCGCGCCGCGCCGTCCTGACCAAATCGTCACTTCTCCGGCACCGGCCAGGCGAGGTGGCGATGGAGGAAGTCGTAAGTCCCGACGCCGTTGATGGCGTGCGGTCCGACGAACCACTCGATCTCGCAGCGGTCGGCGAGTCCGAGACGGGCGGCATAGAGGTTCCGCACCTTGGCGAACTCGAAGGCGACCTGCTCGTCGGGTCCGACTCCGTCGAAGTGGCCGCGCTCGACCATGAAGGGGCGCGGACAGATCAGGGCGGCCATCTCGGCGTAGTTGAAGGTGCCGCCGAGATTCCATTCGAAGATCTCATACTCGCCCTTGTTCGCGTAGCTGTAGCGCAGCGAGGCCTCGTCGGTCGCGGCATTTTTCCAGACCCACTCGTTGAAGTCGGCCGAGCAGATCGAGAGGCAATAGCGGTCGACGAGGGGAGGGATGCGCATGGCCGACTTGCCCCCGTAGCTGAGCCCGTAAAAGGCGATCTTGTCAGGATCGACCCACGGCTGCGCCGCGAGCCAGTCGGTGATCTGGCGATGCTGGGGCACGATGATCGAAAAGAGCGTCTTGCCGATGGATTGGGCCTTGAACTGCTGCAGGCGGAAGAGGTCGAAATACTTGTAGCCGTTCTGCGGGGCGAAGGTGATGAAGCCCCGCTCGGCGAGTCGGGTCGCGTAGGCTTTGTAAGCGTCGTGTTTGGCCTCGCCGATGAGATCCTGCGGAGTGCCCTCGAGTCCGTGCTGGCAGACGACGACGGGACGCCTTTCACCCGAGGAAAGGTCGAGGTCTTTTGGCAGTGTCAGGATGCCGTAGGCGATGACCTTTTCGCCTCCGCTCTCCATCACGTCCATGACGACCTCGTATGACAGGGTCTTGTCACCGACCTGATAGGGTCTCGTGCGGACATTCGGCGGGAGCAGAGGCAGTTCGAAATCGCCGATGACGTCGGTGCGGAACTTCTCGCGATAGGGCTCGATCGTCTTTTCGAAGTTCTCGAGTGAGTCGGTTTTGAGATCAGGGAAGTAACGGGCCCGGTCGGCGGCGGCGTCGATGAGGGCGAGTTGGTTGTGGCGGACGAATTCGTTGGTGCGCTCTTTGCGGGGGATCTTCATCAATTTCTCGGATCCGGTGCGTTTCGCCACGGGCAGATCTCCCAGCAGGTGGGAGAGCGCATCGTTTGAGACGGGGTGGTTGGCGCGGACCAGTGTCGTTTTCGCGTTGGGTGCCATGGTCGCGACTCTTTCCAATTCAGCCGACACCTCGTCGTCGGTCGGAAGGGGGAGCAGGGCCGGTTTTCCGGGAATCTCGCCGTGCTTTACGTGACCGGTTTCGAGCTTCTTCGTGGCGCGATAGCCGTAGGCCGGTGCCGTGCCCTGCTCGATTACGAGGGGGCGAGGGGCGACGAGGGCCGCCAGTTCGGCATCGCCAAAGCGGCGCAGCAGGCCGAAAAGGTTGCGATCGGCGGGCTCACGCCAGAGCGCTTCGCGCGGACCGAACGCCCCGCTGACGAGGACTCGGCCAATGCGCTCATCGAGGGCGGCCGCGAAGAGGACGAGTCGCCCGCCATCGCCATGTCCGATCGCAAAAAGGGGGCGCTTGGAATCAGCCTGATCCGAGTGCAGGCAGTCGATCGCCGATTGGATTTTCAACACCTCGTAGCCGGTCATCGTACGACCGAGAATAAAGGCGGAGCGCTGAATCCACTCGCGTTGGCTTAGTTTCGATTCATTCTGTGAGCGGGGGACGAGCCGCAGCACCAGAACACGGCACCCACTCGCGGCGAGGGTGGCGGCCGCGGGGGGCATCGCAAAAAGGTAGTCTGCTTCGGGGACATAGATCACGTCAGCGCGGATCTCTCCTTCGGGCAGCACGATCTCGCCATCGCCCTGGACTTGGCCGAAGGATTTCCAACGCACCCCGTGCACCCTGGTGCTGCCTTCCTCTTTTTCCCCGTCCGGACGGGCGGACACGTATTCGAATCGATTGCCGGTCCCGGAATCGTCGTTGTATCGCGTCTCGCGGTCGAGGCCAAGCATCCGGGCGAGCTCGTCGCGCGGGGATTGGACTCCACTCTTCCAGCGAGCTACCCGCTCTTTCGCCGCCCGTTCGATCTCGCGATCGAGAAAGCGGTCGTTGGCCTCATGCAGCATCAGGGAAAGGTCCCCCTTATCCGTGAGCGCACCCGTGCGCGGGAGAGGTTCGCTCGTGGTCGCGGCAGTGAGGATGGGCCACGGCGGCACTTCCTGCGCGTGGAGTCTGACGGCGACGGTAAAAAGGACGAGGAGAAAAGACGCGGGACGAGTCATCTGACGGAGTTCACCAGATCGGCGGGCTTTTGTCAGCCACGGAAACGGCGCATTGGCGTCAGGGAGGCATCGAACCATCCGCGAATCACCGCCTCGCGCGAATCACAGACCGAGACCATAGCGAAGGAGGGCCTCGGATTCGACCGAGACCGTCGGCGAGGTGCTGCCGAGGACCACGGCGATGACGGTCTTTCCGTTTGCGGTGGCCGAAGAGACGAGGCAGCGGCCGGCCGCGTTGGTGAAGCCTGTCTTCAGACCAGTACAGGGAGGAAAGTGCTTGAGCACCTGGTTGGTGTTGTAAAGCGTGCGGACTGTGCCGTTGGCGAGACGGAACGGGTAGACTTTTGTTCCTGTCGCCTCCCGGACGTAAGGATTGCGAAGGGAAGCCATGCCAAGCTTGGCCAAGTCGCGGGCGGTTGAATACTGGCCCGGAGGAGAGGGGAGCCCGTTCGAGTTGGTGAAATAGGAGTCGTTCATTCCGAGCTGACGGGCACGCTGGTTCATGTTCGCGACGAAAGCCGCTTCACTGCCGGAGTGATCGCGGGCGAGGGTGCGGGCAATGTCGTTGCAACTGCGGATGAGGACGGCCTTGAAGAGCTCGTGTTTGGTATACACTTCGCCGGGTTTCAGTCCCATCACGGTCGGTTCGGCCCAGGTATCGGACTCGACCACGGTGATCTGTTTGCCGAGATCGCCTGACTCGGCCACGAGGATGCCGAGAAGCAGCTTTTGCGTGCTGGCCGTCGGGAGTCGGGCATCGGCATTTTTCTCGAAAAGAACCCTCCCGTAGCCATCCACAAGAATCGCCGCCTTGGCGCTGATGTTGGGCTGCCCCGATGCCGCCGGTGCCGTTCCGGCAATCTCAATGGGCCCCTGCTGAAGTGGCAGGGCGGACCCCTCTCCGGGCTGCACCGGGATCTGAAGCGATTGCTGGCCGCTACTTCCCGTTCCCGCTGAAGGATCGGGATCGCCAAAACCGCTCAGGGCCGGCGAGGGCACGCTCACCGAAGCCTGTTCGGTCGAACGGCAGGCGGCAAGGGAGAAGAGCACGCCCAGCAGAGCGGCCCCCGTTATCAGGGGGGCCGGGAACGCGAGGGAAAGGAGTCGGCGTACTGGGATCATTGTTCAGGGAAGGATACTGCACAATGGCACGATTTCAGCAATAAGCTCACTCCAACTTGCTGAAAATCGACTCAATCTCGGCCGATGGCGGTGTCCCGAGATCGATCGCGGCGAAGTAGTGACGACGCGCGAGTTCAATCCGCGGCGGTTTCGTCTCAAGATAGGTGACGGCGAGGTTGTAATGCGCCGAGGCGAGATTCGGATCGATCTCCACCGCACGCTGCAGCTCCGTGACCGCCGCCTCGATCCACCCATAGTCCCGAATCACGGCGGCAAGGAGCAGCCTCGATTCGGCTTCGTCCGGGGCTTCGTGGATGGCCCTCGTGAGGTGGGAAATGGCCATGACCAATTCACCTTTCTCATAGTGAATAAGCCCGAGGGTCTGCCAGTTACGGGCTATATGGGGATTGAGCCTGAGGGACTTCGCGAGATTGCCGGCCGCTGCGAGGAGATTGCCAAGCTGGTGTTCGGCAACCCCGAGATTCGCGTAGGCGAGGGCGTTGTCTGGCGCCTCTTTTACCATCCTGAGATAAATGGAGCGGGCTTCCTCCCAGTTTTTATCGGCTACAGCGAGGGCTCCCTCGCGCGCCATCGCGGCAAGACCGGGAGGAAGGGTCTCCAGCTCCGTCACTTTGCCGACCCGCATCGGAGAATCCGCCGCGCCGGGCCCGGGAGTGATGCTGCCGGATTCGCCGGGAGCCGGCGGGGCGGGTTCCTCCGGCGGAGCCTTCCGGCTCGTGAAGCGAAACCCTTTCAACGGCAACGAAGAGACCGCCGGCGTTTCAGGAGCCTCCTCCGCCCCGAGTGAAGTCTCCGGACCGACGGCGAGCGGACCCGTAAGCAAAAGGGCGATCAGAAGGCGCGAGGGATGGAGGGGGAATCGGGTCATGGAAAAAGATCAATAAAATTCCGATTTTTACTTGCGCACGGCGAAAAATCTTTAATGTTCTCGGGAACAGTGTTCAAAATGAAGTTAACCGCCCGCCAACAAGAAGTCCTCGACTATTTACAGTCAGAGCATCGCCGTTCCGGAATCATGCCCTCCACGCGTGAGATTCAGGAGCATTTCGGATTTGCCAGCCAGACCGCCGCCGTGAGCCACCTCCGCGCGCTCGAACGCAAGGGGGCGATCACCCGTCGCGAGGGTGACGATGACCGGCGTCGCGCCCGCTGCCTCGTCTTCGCCGACGCGGCGGACCGGGAGCCGATTGTCGATATCCCGGTTTTCGGGGCCATTCCGGCCGGTTACAGCGACGACACCGCCCCTGTTGCCGATGGCACTCTTTCGGTCGATGTGAAATCCATGGGACTGTCCGAGCGGGCCAAGGCCTACGCGCTCAAGGTCCGTGGCGAATCAATGATCGATGCCCATATCATGGACGGTGACCATGTCGTGCTGGAGTATCGGGAGCCGCGCGACCAGGATATCGTCGCTGCCCTTATTGACGGTGAGACGACCTTGAAACGTTATATCACGAACGGTCGCAAGCCCTACCTCAAGGCGGAAAATCCGGCCTATCCCGATCTCATCCCGGCGCAGGAGCTCCTCATTCAGGGGGTTATGGTCGGGCTTGTTCGGGGGGCGACTCGCCGTTGGTGACGGGGAACGGGTGAAGTGTCCCCGACGGGGTGCCGGGCCGCATTTCTCATCGTGGGAGAAATGCGGGCTAGTTCTCCCGATGCTTTTCGAACCATTTGCCGATCGATGAGATCGGCACGCCTGACTTGATGACCATTTGCAAGTGCCCTTGAGGGTTTCCTTCTTTGCCGTAATAGATCGAGTTGGTGGCCGTTGCCAGACCGATCAGTTCGCCCTTCATCGTAAAGATACCGGATCCGCTCGAACCTTTGGCGAAATCCGCTGTGATCTGGAGTCGCGGGACCTTTCCTTTCGGTGTCAGATACTTTCTGGAGAGATAGCCTCTGGTGAAACTGTAATAAAAGCCGTCAGGATGGGAGATTACAAAAACCTCGTCTCCGGTCACAACCGTTTCCTTTATCGGCACATGGGGCAGATCGATAGCGTCACGCAATCGGATGAGAGCGATGTCGTCTTTTTTGGAGGAGGCGAGGACCTCGGCGATAGCGAAAATCCGGCCGTCGGCCGCCATGGCTCCGAAGGCGAGACTTTCGCGGGTGTCGAGCACATGATAGTTGGTGAGAGCGAGTCCGTCCGGGCTGATGATGACCGCACCGGCAAGGTTGCCGTGATATTGATCGCATTTTCCGCATAGGTAAAGATGCCCGAGAAGAAGGGTGGCCTGTCGGGTGCGGTCGTAGATCGCGGAAGAGTTTGATGCGGCGGCCTGATTTGGATTCGCTGTTGACGACACTGGCAGGACTACCGGCCCCGTTTTCTCCTGATGAAGCTGTCTCAGGGTTTCCGCCCCGCCCGGCAGAGAACCGGCCTCGTAGAGCTCCCCGAGGCGCGTTTCAAAATCGGCTTTGATCGCGGCATCGTCGCTGAATTCGCTATTTGCCCGGCCCGTCGATGCCTCGAGTCCGCAGGCGAGGGAAAGGGCCATCCCGAGCCAGGGGCGCCGCGAGGTGAAGGTGTGCTTATTTGCTAATAGGAGGGGCATCGGGAAGGAGTTTTCGGGTTTGGGTTGTGCCCGGCCGCAGGCATCCGGTGCGACGGAGAAGAAACCTCGAGTGAGTTAAACCAGGTGAGTGAACGGGTCCCGGCACCGGCTCTCCATGGGTTAGCTCGGTGATGCGGGGCCTGAGTCAGGGCAATTTTTTGGGTGGGAACCGAACCGGTTGATGGTGGCAAATTCCGGGGTGATTCGCAATCACAAATGAGAGTCCCGCGACACGACGGGCCGACGGGTGCACGGTGCTTCAAGCGGGGGCAGGCCCCGTTTCGCGCCCTACCCGTTCGGCGAAGGCCTCGCGCAGGGAGGCGAGGTCGGGGCTCTCGGGAAGCTCACGGGCGTCGATCGCCATGATCGTCTGGATTTCGCGGAGACTCGAGGTGAGAAAAGCACCTTCGGCGGTCGGGAGGTCGGTCATCGGGATCGGGACCTCTTTGGCGGCCAGGCCGAGTTCCCGGAAAAGCTCAAGAACGAGAGCGCGGGTGACACCGGGAAGGCAGCCCGATGAGAGCGGAGGGGTGAGCCAGCACCCCTTCGAATAGAGAAAAATATTGGACCAGGTCCCTTCACAGAGCTCGTCGCGGGTGTTGGCAAAGAGTGCCTCATCCGCTCCGGCGGCGCGGGCGAGTTGCATCGCGACGGCGTTCTCTCCATAGCTGATCGTCTTCAGCCCGGATAGAGCACCCCTCTCATTGCGGGCATAGGGAATGGTGACAACGCGAGCGGTTATCCCGTGCGAGGGAACGGGTCCTGCCTCGATAAACCACGAAGCTCCCCCCTGCGGGGGGGCGGTCAGGGTGAGGCGAATCCGGGCTTTAGCTTCCTGGTCGAGCCGGTTCGCGCTTAGCAGGATCTCCATTGCATCGAGAAAAACGTGATCGGGCGGACAATCGAGGTCAAGCCTCGCGGCGGCGCGGCGCAACCTTCCGAGATGGGCGGCGGCAAGAAACGGCCGTCCATGATAGGCGGCAATGGTTTCGAATGCTCCTTGTCCGCGCGCCGGAGCCCCGTCCTCGATCGGGAGGACTTCGCTCCCGGCCTTGCGAAGGGTGCCGTTATGGATCAGGAAAGGGGGAAAATCGTCAGGTTCGGGGTGCATGGCGAGGCTTTACAAACCTCTCCGGATGCCGTTGCCTTTGCAACTTTTGAATAAGCGGTCGCCGGGCGGCCTTTTTTGATGATCGCCGCGATCTGCACCACCCTCTTTTTTGCCTTCTCCGCCGTGACGGGACAGCGGGTCGCGATGCGTCTCGGTGGTGCCTGGGGGAACCTGATGCGCCTCTTGCTTGCGGCGATTATCCTCGGTTTACTCGTTCTCGTGCTCACGCCTGATGCGATCCGGTGGCCATCGTTCCAATGGTTTTTCCTCAGCGGAGTGATCGGATTCGGGATCGGAGATGTGGCTCTTTTCACTGCTTACGAGAGGATCGGCTCACGCCTCACGATTCTACTAAACCTCTGCCTCGCGCCGCTCTTCGCGATGACGATGGAGTGGCTCTGGCTGGGGAATGGCCTTGGTCCGCGGGTTGTCCTCTGCGCCATCCTTGTTCTCGTCGGGGTGGCCATGGCGATCCGACCAGGGGCGAAGTCCCGGCAAAAGGTCCTGCGCGGGCGTTACGGGGTTGGCCTCGTTGCGGCCGTCATCGCCGGATTCGGGCAGGGCATCGGGGCTGTCATCAGCCGCAAGGCGGAAGCGGTTGCGCTGGATCTGGGAGTGCACGGGTCGGGAATTACGGCCGCTTTTCAACGCGTCGTCGCCGGTCTCCTTTTTTCCGCCGTGGCGGTCTTGCTGATCCGCCTTTTCGGTTCCCGGAAAGACCGGGAGAGCTGGCGCTCGCCTCTCAACCGCCGTGTTGCCCCCTGGCTTTTTGGGGCGGCAATCTTTGGGCCGGTCGTCGGAGTAAGTTTTTTCCAACTGGCCCTGCAGGGCCTTGAGAGCGGAATCGTTCTTGCCGTCGTCGCCCTGACGCCCATCGTCATGATGCCCCTCGCCATGATCACCGAAGGCGATCATCCCAGCCGCCTTTCGATCTTAGGTGCTATTGTTGCCGTCGCCGGTGTTGTGCTCTTGAATTTGTGGGCGAGGTGAAATCCGAAAACGGCGTTAACGGTCGGGCGCGCCGCGCAAGTGGTGGGTGCCCTCATCCTCCCCTTGATCTCGTCCTGAAGCGGTTATACGATGTTAAGGGGGCGGAGGCATCGCGGCTGCGTTCCAGAGAGAGCGATCCAAGCCGCCCGATTTCGATGAACCATTGCGCATTTTATTGATCACCAACCAACAGGACTTCCCTCCACGGGGGATTTGGCCGATCTGGCGGAGGATGGAGATCCCTTTAATCCTTTTCGCCTCGCTCGCGTCGGAATGGTCACTCGCCGAAGAGGAAAAAAAACCGGGCCTGCCCCCCGGGATCTCCGAGGCGGTGCAGGAGTCTGTCATCAGACTTGAATCGCTGAATTTCGGCGCCACCCCCATGACGGCGTTGCCGGACTGGGAGGTGAAGAATTTCCGTATTCCCGCCCCGCGCAGCCGGATTGTCTCCTCCGACGGCGTCGTTCTGGCGCAAAACAGGGTCGCGAAACGTCTCGTTTTCTCCCTCCTGGGATCGGCTGATTCGTCCGAGGCGGCGGTGGCGATGGTCAACGGACTCCGCGCGAAGTTCGATGCGGAGGTTCCCCTTCTGACGCTCGGTGAGGCCGACGTGCGAAAGCACTATGAGAACCGCCCGTGGATCCCGCTCGCTATTTCCCCGACGCTTTCTGATGAGGCTCTCGCCGTTCTGGGAGAGACCTTGCCCGAAGGCGCGGCGCTTGAGTCCGTCTACAAAAGGGAATACCCCGAGGGTGAACTTACCGCCCACCTTATAGGCTACGTCGGAGTGTCCCTGCCCGATCAGAGGGGCCCGATCGGGCGTATCGAGTATGCCTTTCCTCCGACTGAAGGACGCGCCGGAATGGAGGTCACGCTTGACGAACAGATTCGCGGAACCGACGGGGAGGTCCTGAGGCTTTATCACCCCTCCGGAAACCTTAAGCATCAGGAAGTCGTGCGCGAGGCAAAGGCGGGGAACACGCTCGTTCTTTCGATCAATCTCGGAATGCAGCGGCTCGCGAGGGAGCAGCTTGAGCGAAGCGGTCGTCCGGGGGCTTTTGTTGCGGTCGATGCCCATACCGGGGACATCCTTGCGCTGGTCTCGCATCCGACCTTTGACCCGAACCTTTTCGAAGGCGGAATCTCGGCCGAAACGTTCGCGTCCCTGTCGGACGGTAAAGACGCTCCTCTCTTCGATCGTGCCGTCACAGGGACTTACCCGCCGGGATCGACCTTCAAACCTTTCGTTGCGCTTGCGGGGATGGCAGCGGGAGAGATCGTCGGCAAACAGACTCTCTTTCCGGGGCCGGCCGAGCTCATGATCGACGGACGTTATTTCAAGAACTGGAGCACCAGTTCGTTCGGCCCGATGGACGTTTCTTACGCTCTCGTGAGCTCGTGTAACACCTGGTTCTATCAGGCGGCTCTAAATACCGGAGCCGGTCCGATCGCTGATCTCTCGGCCCGGTTCGGACTCGGGATTGCCCCGGCGCTTCCGCTGCCGTCGGTCTCACCGGGAAATATTCCGAAGGCGGAATCTTACGGTGATCCCCGAAGCCTTGCCAATTTTGCCATCGGGCAGGGCCGGGTCCTTGCGTCGCCGGTGCAGATGGCTTTTGCGATGGCAGCGCTGGCTAACGGGGAACACGTCCCGCACCCCCGACTGATCCGGGAAACGATAGATCCGACGATTGGAACTGTCATCATGCGGAACCCGCCGCGCCGGGCGTCATTGCTTAACCTTCGTCCCGAGGACATCGATCTGGTGCGCGACGGGCTGTGGGGGGTGGTGAATGACGCCGGCGGTACAGCCGGCAGTGCCGCGATGCGGAATCCGGTCGTCTACGGCAAAACCGGCACTTCACAGTGGTCGGTGGGCGGTCGGCTTCGATCTCTTGCGTGGTTTACCGGGTGGGTCGATGCGGAAAATCCCCGGATCGCCTTTGCGGTGGTGACTCAGGGGAGGGGAAGCGAGACTCTCAGTGGCGGACGCAACGCGGCACCCATCGCCTCGAACGTGCTGCGTCGACTCTATGCTGATCCGGAGCTCTACGCCGTCACTCTCCCCGAAGGTCCGTCGCGGAAACGGCCTGTCATTGTTGCCGCCGAACTGATGCCGCCGCTGGAGGAGATTCCCCTGGAGATAGGGGGGCAGCGTCGCGGAGGTTTGCTCAGGTTCCTCTTCGGCGGGGGACGCAAAGAGTTTTAGGATGGAAGAAGAACGGACAGAACCGGACCTCCCGGGGCCGGAAGCCACAGTGACGGATGAGGAGATACCATCTTCCCCCGCTCTTGCGGAGCGGATTCACCCCCTATGGGTGAGGGCTGTCGTGGGCTGCCTCAAGGTCATCTTCCTGGCTCCCTTTTATCTCCTCGTCGCGATGACCGCTTTCATGGGTGGAATCGGCTGGCACTATTATGCGGCGAGTGCCGAAATTGATCTAACGGCGGTCGAGCGGCTTGAAGTCGGAGCTCTCGTCCGTGATAGTCGCGGACGGGAGATCGGACGGGCCGGCACGATGAGCCGTCTCCTCATCAAGCGTGAAGAGATACCCGGGCATTTTGTCGATGCCCTCATCGCGGCGGAGGATCAGCGTTTTTTCCAGCATCCCGGGTTCGATCCGGTGGGGTCCGTGCGCGCCGCCTGGGTGAATTACCGGGCCGATTCGATTCGTGAAGGCGCCAGCACCCTGACCCAGCAGCTCGCGCGCGATGTTTACAAACTCGAGGGGAAAGACGCCGATCGCAAGCTCGCCGAAATCGCGGCGGCGGTCAGAATCGAGAATAAATACACGAAAGACGAAATTCTCGTCCACTATCTCAATCGCATATACTTCGGGAGCGGATTCTATGGTCTCGGGTCGGCCGCACGGGGATTCTTCGGGAAAACACCTTCACAACTAACGATTGATGAGTCCGCCCTGCTGTGCGGGTTGATTCCCTCGCCGAGTCGTTACTCACCCCTCGTGAGCGAAACTCTCGCTCTGGAGAACCGCAACCAGACTCTGCAGCGGATGTGGCAGATCGGTAAACTGAGCCGGGAGCAACTCGCCGGGCTCCTCGCCAATGAGACGATTGTCGCGAAGTCCCGTGAGCATCTCATTAACCGGGGGCAGGTGAATTATCTGCTCGCCCGCGTTGAGCGGGAGTTACGCGACTCCCTCGGGAAACGTCCCGTCCCGATCACTTCTCTCGACGGGCTCGTCGTCGAAACCAGCATCAATCTCGACTGGCAGCAAAAAGCCGCCAGGACGATGGATCTGCATCTTGAAGAGGTAGCCGGGAAGGCGGCGAAAGCAGGGCACCCGGGGGATGATCTGGAGGCCGCTTTTGTCATGATGGAAAATCGCACCGGCCGAATCGTGATTTCGGTAGGCAGTCGCGATTTCCACAAAAGTGAATATGATCGAGCCATCGAGATGACGAGGCCGCCGGGCTCCGCCTTCTTCCCTTTTGTTTATGCGGCCGCCTATGAGACGGGGAAGTTCCAGCCGGAATCGCTTGTCTTTGACGCGCCCTTTGACAACCGAGAGATGGGGCTCGGCGGCATCGGCGGCGTTCTCGGTGAATGGAGCACGGAAAACCTGGCTAATCGGTGGGAGGGCTACATCCCCGCTTCGCAGGCCTTGCGACTTTCAAAGAATGCCCCCACCGCGCGTCTCGGTCTCCAATTGGGGCTTGCTCCGGTGCGCAAGCTGATCGCGGCGGCGGGGATTGACTCGGTCCTCGAGGACGCCCCCGGAAGTCTTTTGGGAAACAGCGAGGTGAATCTCACCGAAATCACCCTCGCCTATACCGCTTTTTCGAACGGCGGAACCCGGGCACCTTTTCCGGGAATGATTCGCGAAGTGCGCGACGCATCGGGGAAACTCATTTCACCTCCGCTTGAGTTGAAACCGGACCCTGCCATGAGTGAGGCCACCGCTTTCGCGATCGCGGCAAGTCTAAGGGCCGACACAGGCGAAGTGAAACTGGCAGGCAAGTCGGGGACGACTCCCGGTTTTACGGATACCTGGTATTTCGGATTCGATAACGAGCATACCTGGGGCACCTGGGTCGGTCGCGACAGCTTCACTCCGCTCTTCCCGCTCGCTTTCGGAGGCGACCTTGCCCACCCCCTCGCCCTTGAGATCCTTGCCGGGCGCAGTTCCGTTGCGTCGCCGGGAGACGTCCCTGTGATTGCTTCGGAGAAACCATGAAAATCTTCACTTTGATCGTTTCACTTCTCCTCATCGGTCTCGGTACGGCAGCGTATTATAACCGCGGGGAGGCCGGCGATGGGGCGGGGGATCCCCTCTCAGCGATCCCGGCCGGCATCGGCATCCTGGTGCTTTCAGGGGTGGTCATTTCGCTTTTTCTGAGACGAACCGGGCTGCAGATTTGTCTCCTTGGCACCCTTGCCGGCGTTTTTTCAGGGCTGGGCCGACTGACTCCTCTTTATCTAAAGGGAATTTTCGACTGGAAAAGCCATCCGGCGAATCTCATCATTGCGATGACACTGATCTGTCTTGTATACCTCCTTGTCAGAATGGTAACCTGCCTCCTGCCGAAACGTTCACGAAACGACGAGGCCGTCGCCTCGCCGTCGAAAGAGGAAACAGAATCGATCCCATGCTGAAAATTGGACTACTCGGAGCCGGCTGGTTCGGACGGGAAGCGCATCTGCGGAACCTCGCGAAGCTCGAAGACGTGGAGATTGCGGCGGTGAGCAGCCGCAGTCCCGCAAGCCTTGAAGCTTCCCGGGAAATCGCCGGTCCCGCGTTGAGAACCTTTTCCGACTGGCGCGAGGTGGTGGCACTCGATGAACTCGATGCCGTCATTATCGCTCTTACAAACGATCAGCATTACGATGCCGCGATGGCAGCGCTCCGTAAGGGCAAGCACGTCCTTTGCGAGAAGCCGCTCGGCCTTACCATCACGCAGTGCAACGAGATCATTTCGGCGGCAGGAGACTCCGGAAAAGTCCTCCAAATCGGGCATGAGATGCGCTTCCAGCGTCTCTACCGGGAAATGAAGGAAATGATTGAGGAGGGCGCGGTTGGCGACCTGCAACTGATGTGGTGTCGTGAGTTCCGCGGGCCAATGCGGCAGGGGTGGCGCTCAAGTGAAGCTCTCACCGGGGGCACGATTTTGGAAAAAAACGTTCACCATCTCGATCTCTTCAACTGGATGATGGATCGGCCCCCTCTACGGGTTTCCGCTCACGGAGGCACCAATGTGATCAAGGATCGCGAGATACTCGATAATGCCCAGATCCTTATTGATTACGAGGGCGGGCGGAGAGCTTCGCTTGAGCTCTGTCTCTTCGCCCCTTACGGGGGTGATTGTGAAATTGGCGCCTGTGGTGATCTCGGCCGCATCGACACCAAAAATCAGGCACTGGAGCTTGTTCATCATCGCTTTGACGTGCCCGATCGCCTGATCATGCAGATCGCTGACGAGGGAGATGCTGCCAACTTTGTCGATAGCTCCGGGCGGGTCGATCGCGGAATCAAACCCGAGCTCGAGCATTTCGTCGAGTGTATCAGGCAGGGGCGCACCCCGCTCAACGATGGACCTGCCGCCCGTCTCGCCGTCGCGGTCTGCCTCGCGGCGCAGGAGTCGATCCGCCGGCGTGAGTCTGTCCTGATCGCCGAGATTCTTGAATCGTGACACAAAAAAAGCGGCACCCCGCAAGGAGCGCCGCTTTTCAGAAAGCCTGTTCGGTCAGGGGAAGACTAGTAGCGACGGTCACGTCCGCCACGGTCTCCACGGTCTCCGCCGCGGTCGCGATCTCCACCGCGACCACCGCCGCCGTAACCACCGCCGCCGCCGCCACCACCGTAGCCGCCGCCACCACCACCACGCTCTTCGCGAGGTTGCGCTTCGTTCACTTTGATATTACGGCCGTCAACGTTCTGGCCGTCGAGAGTTTTGATCGCAGCGTCCATCGCTCCTTTGGAATCCATCGTCACGAAGGCGAAACCACGGGGGCGTCCGCTCTCACGATCAGTGGGAAGGTGCACGTCCGTAACGGTGCCGTGCTCGGAGAAGAGGGACTCGAGATCCTGCTTAGTCGTGTCGAACGACAGATTGCCAACATACATTTTCATAATCATTTCGGCGGTTCTGTGCCTGGCGCCGTCTCCATAGACTGCTCCCAATTAGCGGGTTTCAGATCACCACCGAATTCAAATGACTCACCTGGCAACACTTCAGACCTTGATTTTGCCAAGCTTTGAACCGACAGCGCAATTAAACAGGCATTTCTTCGAAAAAGCGAGCGTTGTTTTCGAAAGCCTCTCGAAAGCGCCGCCGTCATCCCGTATCCTAAGCATCCGATTTACCTATCTATCGCCTCCGGAAAACGCCATGCTGCCCCCTCTGATCCCTTTCATTCCCCGGTGAATGGAGGCGGTCTCCGACCTCCAACCTCGATATAGCGAAAATCATGGGCGACAAATCACCAAAATCAAAACAGAAGAACAAGGGCCAGAAAGAAGATAAGAACAATGCCTCGGCCAAAGAAAAACAGCGTATCATCGACAGTAAACACGCCGTCGAAGCGCCTCCGAAAAAGAAAAAGTGAGGAATTCCTCCAGCCGATCAGTCGGGAATGGGGCCGGGGGAATCGACAAGCCAGGGTTTTTCTCGAATCCCCGCGCTATGGTAAATAGGGGATGTGGTCGGCAGATTTGACCGAGATTGGTTATGATTCATCAACACGGGCATCGATTTCACGAAGCGGAAGGTCGGCAATCCGATTAAAGTGTCGAGAAAATCGCCGCAAGGTAAGTTTTTTCCGAGCAAAAAACGTCAGCGCCCCTACAATATCGACCTATGGATATACGGTTATCTGAAATTAGCAAGTTTCCGCTCGCCCGCCTTTCATTTCCTGGCGGCGTTTTGGCCCTTTTCCTCACCGCTTGCGGAGGCGGGGATCCGGCGCCCCCTCTTGCGGTTGCCGAGCCGGTTGCCGCCGCTCTGCACCTCGTCGAAGCCCGCGAGGTGCCGGTCTACGAAGAGGTCGTCGGCACAGTGCGCCCCCGCAAAGAGGCCCAGGTCGCCGCGAAAGTGACCGGGCGCATCCTCACGATCGACGCCATTCCCGGCACGCGGGTCAAAACCGGCGATGTCATTGCCACAATCGACGTCGGCGAGCTCGACGCCTCTCTTTCCCGCGCCCGCGCCGCTCTCGCCCAGGCCGAGCGGGACCTCGCCCGCTTCCTCTCCCTGCGCGAGTCCGGAGCGATCGCCCTCTCGGAATACGAGCAGGCCGAGTCACGCGAGCGAATGGCCGCCGCCACCGTGCAGGAGATGAAAACGCTCGTCGACAATGCCACCATCACCGCTCCCTTCGACGGCACCATCACTCGCCGCTACCTCGAACCCGGAGACTTCGGCGCTCCCGGTCGGCCGCTTTTTTCGATGGAGGATTCGTCGCTCCTGAGGCTGGAG
This sequence comes from Akkermansiaceae bacterium UBA6138, assembly GCA_002422425.1. GTDB lineage: Bacteria > Verrucomicrobiota > Verrucomicrobiia > Verrucomicrobiales > DEV007 > Arctic95D-9. The sequence continues at coordinate 127,358 of DIVG01000046.1, forward strand.
ATCAATGTCGCGGAGGCACTCTCGGGAACGATGGCTGTCGGTGGCAAGCTTCGTGTCGAGATCGGAGGCGCCGATGCCGACTTCGAGGGAGTCATCAGCGAAGTCGCTCCCTCAGCCGACGTCGGGAGCCGCACCTTTCTTGTGAAACTCGATCTCCCGAAGAATGAAGCTCTTCGCGCCGGGCAGTTCGGTCGCGCCTTTTTGCCGCGGGCAAAGCGGACCGCTCTCAGCGTCCCCGACTCGGCCCTGATCTCGCGCGGACAGATGGATTATGTCTTTGTAAGTGTTGACGGTATGGCGCGTCTCCGCATCGTCCGCATCGGTCAAAATCACGGCGGTGAGACTGAGATCCTCGCCGGTCTCGACAGCGGCGAGTTTGTCGTCCTCAATCCGCCCGCCGCGATGCAGGATGGTCATCCGGTTTCGGACAACCCCTGATTTCCATGATCGGGCCATGTCGTTTCCCTGTTGCACCTTATTGAATCCGCCCCATGAGCGAACCATCTCCCCCGTCTGAGGTCCACGGCATCGCCGGAAAGCTGGCGACCGTTTTCATTGATTCGAAGCTCACGCCTCTCGTGGTCGTCGCCTCCGTCCTGCTCGGACTCTTCGCCGTGATCCTGCTCCCCCGCGAGGAAGAGCCGCAAATCAAAGTCCCCATGATCGACGTCATGGTCGCGATGCCCGGTGCGACCGCGAAGGAAGTCGAGGAGCGCGTCACCAATCCCATGGAGAAGCTGCTCTGGGAGATCGACGGGGTGGAATATGTCTACTCGATCTCAAAGCCCGGCGAAAGTCTCGTTATCGTGCGATTCGAAGTTGGCTACGACAACGAGGTTGCCCTCGTGCGTCTTAACCAAAAGCTGCAATCCAACTTTAATCGCATCCCTCCGGGCGTAACCGCTCCCCTCATCAAGGCGAAGTCCATCGACGATGTGCCCATCCTCGCCCTGACCCTGCACAGCGATCGCTACGATCCCGTGACTCTGCGGCGTCTCGCTGCGGAACTCGAAGACGCCGTCAAACAGGTCGCCGATGTCGCCGAGACCACTCTGATCGGAGGGCAGCAGCGCACCATCGTCGCCGAGGTCGATCCGGCGAAGCTCGCGGCGCGCAACCTTAGCCTCGGCGGCATCATTCCCGTCCTGCAGCAGGCAAACCGTCAGTATCGGGCCGGGGAATTCATCTCGGGGAATCGTCAGGTTCTCATCGAAAGCGGTGCCTTCCTTCATTCCGCCGACGAGGCCGCCAATGTCGTCCTCGGTGCCTACGAGGGAAAACCTGTTTACCTGCGCGACGTCGCGATGCTCTCGGATGGTGCCGACGATCCCGTGAACTATGTCCTCCACGGACACGGCGCCGCCTCGGGCCGGACCGGAGGCGAAGAGAATGCCGTCACCCTTACCGTCGCCAAACGCCCCGGGACTAACGCCATTTCCCTCGCCGAAAAGGTCCTCGGGAAAGTCGAGTCGCTGAAGGGCCGCGTCATTCCCGGCGATGTCACTGTCTCCGTGACCCGCCACTACGGCGAGACCGCGGCGGAGAAGTCCAACGAACTACTCTATCACATGGGCATCGCCGTGGTCAGTGTCTCGCTCTTGATTTTGATTATGTTAGGCTGGCGAGAGTCCCTCGTCGTCGCTATCGCGATTCCCTCGACCCTCGCGCTGACCCTGCTCGTCTTTTACCTCTACGGTTTCACCCTGAACCGCATCACCCTTTTCGCCCTCATCTTTTCCATCGGCATCCTCGTCGATGACGCCATCGTCGTGGTCGAGAATATCGTGCGGCATTATCGACTCCCTGGGAACCGCGGCAAATCGGCCATGACCATGGCGATCGAGGCGGTCAGTGAGGTCGGTAATCCCACCGTGCTCGCGACCTGGGCAGTCATCGCGGCGATCCTGCCGCTCGCGTTTGTCGGCGGGCTGATGGGCCCCTACATGCGCCCCATTCCGATCGGAGCCGGAGCCGCGATGGTCTTTTCTCTCCTCATCGCCTTCATCGTCACCCCCTGGGCGGCGGTGCGCATTCTCAAGCGGTCCGAACCCGAGCCCGTCGTCGAGGGGGACCCGGTCGATGGGCACGGCCACGGCAAGGAAGGCTGGGTGACGACGAGCTACCGCCGCTACATGAACTGGCTCCTCCAGGGGCATCTCCATCAGTGGGCTTTTCTCGGGATCATCGCCGCTCTCCTGCTCGGGAGCATGGCGCTCGTCGGGATCGGCTTTGTGAAGGTGAAGATGCTACCCTTTGACAACAAGAGCGAGTTCCAGGTCATCATCGACATGCCCGAGGGATCGACGCTTGAGCAGACCGCCCGCGTCGCCCGCGAGATGGCCGTCGAGATCGCGGAAGAGCCCGAGGTGACCGACTACCAGATCTACACGGGAACGGCCTCGCCCTTTAACTTCAACGGGCTCGTTCGTCACTACTTCATGCGCACCGGAGCGAACGTCGCCGATATTCAGGTGAATCTACTCCCGAAGCACGATCGCGACGCCGACAGTCACGACATCGCGAAACGGATCCGTCCAAAGCTCGTCCCCATCGCCGAAAAATTCGGAGCGACCATTGCCGTGGCCGAGGTGCCACCGGGACCGCCCGTCCTGCAAACCCTCGTCGCCGAAGTCTACGGTCAGGATCGCGCCCATCGCGAAGCCCTCGCCACAGAGGTAAAACGAATTTTCAAGGAGACCCCCGGCGTCGTCGATGTCGACTGGTACGGCGAAGAGGATCAAAAGCGCTACCTCTTCCACATCGACAAGGAAAAGGCGGCCCTCAACGGCATCACCGCCGAGACCATTTCCCGGACCCTGAAGATGGCGGTCGACGGCGTCGATGTCGATCTCGCCCATTTCCCCCGCGAACGCGAGCCCGTCGTCGTGCGGGTGAAGCTGCCGCGCGAAATGCGGGTTGATCCGGAGCAGTTGCTCGGTCTGCGGGTGCGCTCTGGCGACGCCAATGCCCTGCCCGAACCGGGAGGACAGGCCGCGCCACCCGCCCTTGTCCCCCTCGGCGAACTCGTCACGATCGAAGAGGACGTCATCGATAAGAGCATCTACCACAAGAATCTCCAGCCCGTCACCTATGTGACCGGAGACGTCGCCGGGGTCAAGGAAAGTCCCGTCTACGCCATCTTCGAGATGAACGAAAAGCTCGCGCAGCTCGACATGACAACATTCGGCGCGACCGATCCGAAGCTGAAAATCCTCAACGCCTCGCAGCCTTTCCTCGATGCCGAACCCTCCATGAAGTGGGACGGGGAATGGCACATCACGATCGAGGTCTTCCGTGACCTCGGGATTGCTTTTGGAGCGGTGTTAGTCCTGATCTACATCCTCATGGTGGGATGGTTCAAGTCTTTCATCACCCCGCTCATCGTGATGGTCGCGATTCCCTTTTCCCTGATCGGAGTCCTCCCCGCCCACGGCATGATGGGCGCCTTTTTCTCCGCCACTTCGATGATAGGCTTCATGGCCGGAGGCGGCATCGTCGTGCGGAACTCCATCATTCTCGTCGACTTCATCCAGTTGCGTCTCCGCGAAGGCATGCCCCTGCGCGAAGCCGTCGTCGATGCCGGAGCGGTGCGCTTCCGACCCATGCTCCTCACTGCCCTCGCCGTCGTCGTCGGTGCCAGCGTCATCCTCATGGACCCCATTTTCCAGGGCCTTGCCATCGCCCTCATGGCCGGGGAGATCGCGTCGCTCCTCGTCAGTCGCATTGCCGTGCCGGTGATTTATTACATGGTCAATCGCCACGAGCATCCGGAGGCGGATGGAGAGGGGTAGGGGAGAAAGCCGTCGATTGAAAAAAGTAGCATGGGCATACTGCCTATGTCCTTCCCCTCAACGCCCGTGCGCCATGACACTCGATCCGCGCTCACCCTCACTCTTCACCTCCGTCGCAAGTTCCCGTAAGGCTCCTTACACATCCGTGGCCATCGGTGAAAGCGAAGCGCATCTGTGGCCATCTGTGTTTGTCAGGAAATGTAATACGGAATTCGTTCCCTGACTCCGCTCAAAGACCGACTGTTCGCTAGACCTCTTCGGATTGCAGCATCCAGCGCCAGGCGGGCAGGATTCTGATCGGTCCCGGTACCTCGGGGAAGGGCAGGCGCGATTCCGCTGTCAGCAGCAGGTGCTCGACCGCCGGGTATTCCGCGGCCGCAGCCTCCAGGGCGCGAACTTCGCGGGCCAGCGTCCCGGGGTCGTCAAGGCTCGCGCAAACCTGGATCAATGACTGGCGGCCGTCGGCATTGCGTCTGAGGAAATTCACTTCAAACCCGTCCTTTGTCTTCACATAGGTGACGTCGGCACCCCGTCGCACCAATTCATGGTGAACCGCCACCTCGAGCGCGTGTCCGGTGTTCGCCTTCGTGCTCCGATCGAAGATCGGACCGAGAGAAAAATCCACCGGATAGATCTTGCGAGGGTTCACCTGCCGACGTTTTTCCGAGTCTGTCGCCACCGGGATCGCCTTCAGGAGAAAAGCGTCCTCCAAATGGTCGAGCATCTCATAAAGCGATTCCCATCCGGCCGGGATACCCTGCGATTTCAGGGCGGCCTCAAATTTCGTGATGCTGAAGAGTCCTCCCGGGTTGCCGAGGAGGCGACGCACCATCCAGCGGAGCGCCGTCACATTGCCCACGTGGTGCCGCTCGATCACATCGCGCAGGATCACGACATCCACGTAGCCCTGCAGCAGTTGCCGCTGCTCGACCGGTGCCAACCCTTGTGCCTCGGGAAAACCCCCTCTCTTCAGGTATTCCGCAAACTGGTGATCGATTCGGACGGCCTGCCGATGCGTCAGCCGTTGAGTGTCTTCAGGGATCTTCTCTCCATGATGACGGAGATACTCCCGGAAGCTGAAAGGATGGATGGCGATCTCCCAGCGCCGTCCGCGCATCGAGGTCGCGATCTCGCCGCTCAGTAGCTTCGCGGACGAGCCCGAGAGAAATAGCTCGTGCCCTCCCTCGTCGAGCATCCGTCTGGCAAAACTCTCCCACCCGGGAACGGTCTGGATTTCGTCCAGAAAAAGGGTGAGGGGCTCGGTCGTTGCTTCGGGGAAAAGTCGCAGATGGGTTTCCGGGATGAGAGCGAGTTGCGAAGCCTTCATGCCCGCCAGCCTTTCGTCCTCAAAGTTGAAATAGACGAGGCGCTCAGAGTTGGTCTGACACGAGTGGTAAATTAATGGAAAATTGGACTTCCCTAAAGTCCAATTTTAAAACCGTTCCAAACCAAGTTGAAAAAGAGAACGAGGTTAGGGCAGGTGAATCGGCGGCAAAGATCAGATTCCTGATAAACTCTTGCCAACGGCAGGGAAGAATTGGAAGCTGTCAGGGAATCCCGTCTGACCGCTTTCCCGTTCACTTTCTTCCGATCTGCTGCCGTCACTCCTTCCTCTGACAACGTTTAAGCAATGAACCAAACTCCTCTCGAAAGTGCTGCCGTTTCGCCGCCAGCCTGCACCGCACGTCTGATGTCTGTCGATGCACTGCGAGGTTTTGACATGCTCTGGATCGTGGGTGCCGGCGCGATCGTGACGGCACTAGAGGGAATGGGCGCGAATCCGCTCACGGACCTGCTCGCGATCCAGTTGCAGCACGTCGAGTGGGAGGGCTTTCGCTTTTACGATCTCATCTTTCCTCTGTTTCTTTTCATCGTCGGCGTGTCCGTCGTATTCTCGCTCGACAAGGCACTGGCGCAAGGCGGGCGGGCTCGGGTTTTGAGCAGGGTCTTCCGGCGCGGATTGCTGCTCTTCGCGGCCGGAGTGTTTTATTATGGCGGTCTGTCGAAAGCGTGGCCGGAGGTACAACTCGGTGGCGTCCTGCATCGCATTGCCGTCTGCTATGTGTGCGCCGCGCTGATCTATTCCTTCGTGCGCTCGCCGCGCTGGCTTGGAGTCGTGTGCGCACTACTGCTTACGGGTTTTTGGGCGCTTGTCACCTATGTAGCAGTCCCGGATTTCAAGCTGGAAAGGGAGGTGGTGGAAGAGATAGCGGAGCGCATCGGGTCCGACTCACCTTTCGACATTGCCGCGGGTGTTCCGGGCCGCGTCACTGGCTTGTATGAGGAAGGGCGGAATCTGGTAAATCATTTCGACTTCCTCTACCTGCCCGGAAGGAAAGCGCAGCTCTATTATCTCAATGAAGGGATTCTCTCCACCTTGCCCGCGATCGCGCTGACGCTCTTCGGCGTGCTGGCAGGCCTGTTGCTGAAGAGTGATTCCGAAGGAGCGATCCGGAAAATCGCCTGGCTGGTTGGCGCAGGCGTGGCCTTAATTCTCCTTGGGCTGCTCTGGAGTGTTTCGTTTCCGCTCATCAAGCGGATCTGGACCTCGTCGTTTGTTTTGGTGGCGGGCGGTTGCAGCGCGCTGCTGCTGGCGCTGTTTTACTGGATGGTGGATGTGCGGCGGTGGAGCGGTTGGTGTCAGCCCTTCATCTGGGTCGGTTGCAATGCTTTCACCATTTATCTCGTCAGTCCTATCGTGAATTTTAAAATGCTTGCATCGCGTTTCACGGGCGGTGATGTGAGCCGGTTTTTTGACCGGCACTTCGCGGCGGGGCTGGGTGACCTTGTCACCGCGTGCACCGGCTTGCTTCTAGTCATCCTCTTCGCCCGCTTCCTCTATCGGCGACAGATTTTTCTGCGGGTGTAAGGCATGTCCGGGATGAGCGTCCCGATTCCCGTTCCTTCACAAGGCCTTCAACTCGTCCAGCATCTCAAGCAGCGCTTTTGTCAGGATCACCGACGAATTTTTCTCGAATTTCGACGTTCCGATCCAGGTCTCGTAGCCGCCCAGTTCATGCTGATTCGGAGGGGGCAGGTAGCCGTAGCCGCCGTTCGCCAGAGAGATGGTGAAGGTGTTCGGGAAAGGGCTCTTTTCTTTGATCTCGAGTCCGATCTCGACGAGCACTTCAAAGGGCAGGGAGACGATAGCCTGGTCTCCGATGCGGATGGCCTGGATGATGACGCTCTCTTTTTTGTCGGGCTCGGAATACTGGACGGTCGCGTTCGCATACTGGATGGCTTTGTCGTGAAGCGATTCGCGGTCCTTCTTCGGCAGTTCGAGAAGACGGAGGGCGTGCTCGATCTCTTCGACGCTCATGTTGCGATAGGTCAACTCGACTTCGCGCTGGCGCATCGCGACGATAGGGTTCTCGTCGTAGGTCTCAATTTTTTTCACGGCGCGCCAGGCGGCGTCGGCGGTTTTGGCGGCGACGATGCGGACCTGTTCGAAGGGCGCGCGGGGCGGACGTTTGCCGTAAAAGTCGATGTTATTGATGTCGCCGCTCGTTCCGTTCGTCATCATCGCGACGAAGTTCTCCGGAGGCTTCGAGCCGCCGATGCGGTAGGGCATGACGCGGGCGAACTCGCCGAAATAATCCGCCGAAGCCATGCCGACGGATTTTCCCTTTTCATCCATCATCTCCGGTATGCCTCCGACATAGTGCAGGGAGTAGTTTGCAAGAAGTCCGAGGGGACGTCCGCGACGGGTGCGCACATCGACGATAGAGACCTCGGGATCGGTTGGTCCGGCAGGCTTGAGGAGTTTGTCCCGCGGCGCGTTGGTCTGGACCTGATCCAGTTTCCCGAAGGGGTTCGGCAGCATCGTGCCGGGCTTGAGATGCCAGCGGCGGTTGTAGACTTCGCCCGGTTCCTCGTCCGATGAACATCCGACTTTCGCGGGTTCGAGTGATTCGATCGCCTTGGTGAGCGCGGCGATGACACCCTCGCGCCTCCGGTTCTCGTAGGCAATCCGCCCCTCGGAAGTGTCGCCGCCTTTCGGGGCCGTGTGGGTGTGGGTGCCGCTCACGAGCATTTCGGTGACCTTCCAGCCGGTCTTTTCGGCGACGGCCGCCTTCGCCTCGTCGGTCATCTCGCGTCCGACACCGATGTCATCGACCAGCGCGATAACGGCCCGGCCTTCTCCGTTGCGAAAAGCGATCGCACGGACGTGGAGGGGATCGTGGACATAGCTTGAGGCACCCGAGCGCAATTGAAAAGGCACCACCGTCGGCGAGATCTCGACCGCCGCCGTGCCGGCCTCGAGACCCTTTTTGTCCTGAGCGTGGAGCGAGGTGGCGAGGAGGAGGGCGGTGAAGAGGAAAGTGGCTTTCATTGGCAGGATCGTATCCGTTAGCAGCGGGGCGATACCAGCCCGTGATTGCGCTCCGTCAACGGCTCTGCTTCCGATACTCGCCCGGTGTCATCCCGTAGCGCTCGCGATAGGAGGTCTGCAGGTAGTGGGCGTGGGTGAAGCCGGTCAGTTCGGCGATGGTCTCGATCGTGAGATCGGCGTTGCGGAGGAGGCGGTTGACTTCGCGGAAGCGGACGCGCAGCATTTCGTCCTTGGTGCCGCGTTGCAGGCTCGCTTTCATGCGGCGCTCGAGGGTGCTGCGAGAGAGGCCGAGCCGGTCGCAGATTTCCCCGACGGCGATGCCGGTAAAGGCCCGCTCGCGGATCAGTTTCACGGCGCGCAGGACGACGGGATCCTCGATCACAAACTCGTCGGACGAAGCGCGGACTTCGATTCCTTTCGGCGGGATGAGGACTGGTGCGGAACTCACTTTTTCCCCGCGCATGAGCCGGTCGAGCATTTCCGCCGCGCGATAGCCAACCGTCTCGCCGTCGAATTTGACACTTGTCAGGGTGGGTGAGGCGAACTCGCAGAGAGTTTCCTCGTTTTCGCATCCGACCACGGCCACCTCTTCGGGAACGGCGATGCCGGCGCGTCGGCAGGCGTCGAGGAGCCGCACCGCGAGCTGGTCATTTGTCGCGAAAATCCCGACCGGCTTTTCGAGGGAGGAGAGCCAGCGAATGAGATCGGTCTGATGCTGCTCCCAGTTTGTCGGGCTGGCCTCGCTGTCGGCGGGGAGCCGGGCGCAGGCGGCACCGGCCCGCTCCACGCGGGTGACGAAATTTTGAACCCTTTCGCGGAAGAATGACTCGGTGTCGAGGGTGTAGGCGGCGAAGCGGGGGTAGCCGCGGTTGAGGAAATGCTCGGCTACCATCTCGCCGATGAGGGCGTTATCCATTCCGACAAAGGGAATTCCCTGATTGTAATTGGTCGAGCGCAGTTCGATTGCGGGGACCCCGGCGGCGGCGATCGCGGCGGCCATATCGGGGCTGTGAGTCCTCGTCAGAATGCCGTCTCCATCCCAATTCCCGAGCCAGGGCGGCAGGGACGATTCGAAGGCGCGCAGTTCGAGGAAGGTCGACCACGGACCGTTCGTCTGGAGGTAGCGGCTCACTCCCGAGAGCATGTCCCGGGTATAGGTCCGCGTCGTCTCGACGAGGATCGCGACGCGCTTGACGGAGGATGAGGGGACTTTTTTCAGACTGACGAAAAACCTGATGTTTTCTGAATCATATCTGTACAGACATCCCTGTCAACGCGACTATCCTGCCCTCATGTCAGACTACATCGGAAAAGCCCTCATTGTCATCGGCGACGCGACGGAGACCGTCGACACGCTCTATCCTTTTTACCGCCTGCAGGAGGCGAAGATCCAGCCCGTTGTGATCGCGCCGGAAAAACGAATCTATCAGATGGTGATGCACGAGGTGCGACCCGGCTGGACGATTACGCGCGAGTGGGAGGGCTACCAGCTAAAAGCCGACCTCGCTTTCTCCGAAGTGAATCCCGAAGAGTATCTTGGCATTCTCTTCTCGGGCGGACGTGCCCCCGAATACATCCGCGAAGACGAGGACCTCATCCGCCTGACACAGTGGTTCTTCGACAACAACAAGCCGATCGCGAGCGTCTGTCACGGTGTCGAGATCCCGGCCCGGGCCGATCGCGTGAAGGGACGTCGCATGGCGACGGTCGCGAAGTGCAAATTCGACCTCGAGATCTGCGGCGGCATTTACGTGAACGAACCCTGCGTCATCGACGGCAATCTCGTCTCGGGCCGCACTTTCCACGACAACGGCCATTACGTAGGTCCGTGGATCAAAATGCTGGAGGCCGCCGCCGTTTCCTGAAAGCCTGAAAGTCTTAATCCCTCAACTCATTCCCCCATGAATCGTAGAGACGCCTGCAAACTCCTCGGCACCGGTGCCCTCGCGCCCGCCTTTCCTCGCGCAGCGGTAGCGCAGAGCTTCGCGATCCGCTACGTCCTCTCCTCCGCCCTCTGCGGCGACCTGCCCCTTGACGAGGTTCTCGGCGAAGTGAAACGATCGGGCTCCGGGGGCATCGACATTTGGCGCAAGGGGCATGCGACCCATCGCGAGCAGATCGAGGAAATGGGCGATGAGGCTTTCCAGTCGCTCCTGAAGAAGCACGACGTCCCGCTCGCGATCTCGACCTGCTATCCACTCGGGCCTTTCAAGCAGGACGACGAACTGCGCTGGGTGAAAAAGAACGGCGGGGGCATGACTGTTTGCGCTTCGGGTAGGATGGGCGCTCCCGATGTCTCCGGGGCCGAGGCCAAGGCGCAGGTGACGGCCTTCTTCGAAAAACTGAAACCGCACTACGAGCTCGCCGAAGAACTCGGCCTGACCATGGCCATCGAGAACCACAAGAACGCGATGCTTTCCTCACCCGACTCGATTCGATATTTCGCCGAGCTCAATCCCTCGAAGGCCGTCGGTATTGCTTTTGCGCCGCATCATCTCTACGACGTCGTTGAGGAGATCCCTGCTCTGATCCGGCATTGCGGCAAGGAAAACCTGCCCTTTATCTACTTCCAGGAGTATCACCTCTCCTCCAAGCAGGAGATGCCGGTGGAGGAAGAACTGAAGCAACTCCCCGGATTCGGCTCCCTCGACTACGTGCCCATCGTCGCGGCGATGAAGGAGATCGCCTTCGACGGTCTCGCCGAGATCTTCATGCACCCGACCCCGCGCGGAACACCCATGCTGCCGACCGCCCCGGAAATCACCGACGCCATCAACAAGTCGCGCGCCTACATCGACGAGTGCCTCGCCAAGTCATGAAACGAGCCCGATTCAACCCTGGCGGGCCCTGCATTCAACCCTGCTTAGGGCTGGTGTTAGGATGCCTGGCGCTGAGCGGCATGGTCGCGGCCAACCCCCACGTCGCCGGCTACGAGCGCTTCCACGCCGGCGCGGCGACGGTTGAGGGTGGAGCGGTTCTTTTTTCGGAACTGGGTTGCGCGAGCTGTCACGGGGGTTCTCCTGTTGTTGTGCCGAGAGAGGGACCGCATCTCGTCGATCTTGCGAGCCGGGTGGACCGGGAGTGGGTGAAAGAGTTTCTGAAAGATCCCGAGTCCGGCCGTGAAGGTTCGTCCATGCCGCAGATGGTTCATGGTCTCGCCGCCGAGGAAGTCGATGCGGTGGTCACTTTCCTCGGATCACTGGGGAAGGGGATCAAGTACAAACCCGATCGCCACGCCAACGCCGAGCGCGGCAGTGCGCTGTATCATGAGAAAGGCTGTGTCGCCTGTCATGCCCCGACGCCTGATTTTCAACCGCCCCACGGGGACGGCAAACTGCTTGTCTCGCCGCTCGCGATCCCGCATCCGGATTTGAAAAAGAAGACGAGTCTTGAGGCGCTCACGACCTTTTTAGCGGCGCCTTCGGCTTATCGGCCCGACGGGCGCATGCCGCATTTTCCCCTGGATAATCAGGAGGCACTCGACATCGCTTCGCACCTGATGGACTTTCAGGCCTCGGACCCGCGCGAGGCCCCGTCGGTGAAAAAATGGCCGGCGGGTGATCCGGAAAAAATCGCGATCGGCAAAGAGATCGTGACCCGCCTGAACTGTGCCTCGTGCCACACGATTCCGGGAGTGAAGGCGCCCGCTCTGGTGGCTTTGTCAGGCGATACGGGCACGGCGATGTCGCATTGTCTTTCCGAAGCACCGGTGGCGGGTCTGCCGCACTACCGTCTCGACGACGGGCAGCGCGCCTCGCTTGCGGCGTTTCTCAAAGGCGAGCGTCCTGTCACGGACAAGGATGGCAAGCTCACCCTGGCGGCGATGAACTGCTACGCCTGCCACGACCGCGACGGGATCGGAGGCCCGACCGTGGAGACGAATCCCTATTTTGTCGGCGACGAGGGAATCGGTGACTCCGGCCGACTCGCGCCTCCGCTCACCGGGATCGGGCACAAGCTGCGGCGCGACTGGATGGAGGGCGTCTTTGCCGGAGCCGAGGGCAGCCGTGTGCGTTCTTACGTTAAGACCCAGATGCCCGTCTATCCCGCCCATGCCGGGGCGCTGACGGAGTGGCTCGACCGCATCGATGCAAAACCCGATGCGATTCCCCTGACGGAAGGAAAAGATGACCTCGAAGCGGGGCGCAAACTGCTCGGCATTCACGGCGGCGTCAACTGCATCACCTGCCACAACTGGGGTGAGAAAAAATCCCTCGGCATCGCCGCGCTCGACATCAGCCGCCTCGACAAGCGGCTCCGCCCCGAATGGTTTCGCAGCTACTTGATCAACCCCGCCGAATACCGCGCCGGCACCCTGATGCCTCCGCTGTGGCCGGGCGGCCAGTCCATGGTCCCCGATGTCCTCGGGGGCGACACGGACCGGCAGATCGCGGCGATCTGGAGTTTTATTCGCGGCGGTGAGGGCCTTCCCGAAGGGTTCCCCGACCGCTCTTCGGGCTTGTATGAAATCGTGCCGGCGGATCGGGCCGTGATCCAGCGGACCTTTCTCGAAGGGGTCGGGACAAAGGCGATCCTCGTTGGATTCCCGGGCGGCATCAGTCTCGCCTACGACGGGGACAAGGCGCTTCCGGCACTGATCTGGAGAGGCGGATTCTTCGACGCCTACCAGACCTGGTATTCGCGCCACGCGCCTTTTGAAAAGCCGCTCAGCGAAGAGATCTATCCTTTTCCGGAATCGGCCCCTGCGGGAGCGTTTCGCGGGTATCGGGTCGATGAAGCGGGGAATCCGACCTTTCTTCTGCGGGACGGCAAACGCGAGCTGAGCGAGTCCTTCTCGGTTGTTGACGGCAGGCTCATCCGCGTGCTCCGCTGGACCGGGGGTGAGGCTCCGGCAATCGTCCATCCTGCTGGCGTCGCGGTCGAGGCGACGGCGGGTGAGGGAATCCTGACAAGTATCTATACATGGAAATGAGCAAGTATCCTCGAACGAGCGGTGCAGACTCTCGCGTAGCATGGGCATCCTGCCCATGCCTTCGGCGGGGGCGACCTCAAAGAGCGGAGGGGGCGGCAATCGCTCTCGAGGGTCCGCCCTCGGCGCATGGGCAGGATGCCCATGCTACTTCTCTTCTCCTTGGTGTTGTTCTGGCCCTGCTGTTCCCGCCCGTGGCTGTTTTCGCGCAGGACAAACCGGCCTACGAGGTGTTTGAATTGCTGACGGCAAGTTCGCCGAACGATTCGCGCTCGAAGGAATGGAAGCCCGGTGACGGTCTCGCCCTCGAAGTGAGCGGCATGGAGTGGATAGTTCCCGACCGGCTCGCCGTCTCGGTGCGCAAGGGAGAAGTCTGGTTCATCGACGGAGCGCTTTCGAAAGATCGCGAGGAGATCAAGTATCATCTTTTTGCCTCGGGTCTCCATGAGCCGCTCGGTCTCCTGCGGGACGGTGAAGATCTCCTCGTCGCGCAGCGGTCCGAGGTCACGCGCCTGCAGGATGCGAACAAGGACGGCGTCGCCGACGCCTATCTCACCGAAGCGGACGGCTGGGCCGTGACGGGGAACTACCACGCCTATACCTACGGCCCGAAACGCGACGGCAAGGGCAATCTCTGGGTCACCCTGAATCTCGGGATGGGCGACCTCGCCGACAACAGCGCTGGTTGGCACGGGTGGGGCGGCATCATCGGCGGGGACGGCAAATTTTCCCCGCAGTCCCTCGGGATGCGCTCGCCAAGCGGGATAGGGGCGAACCGGGAAGGCGACATGTTCTTTACTGATCAACAGGGCACCTGGGTCCCGGCGACACCGGTCTATCACTTGCGCCCTGGCGTTTTCTACGGAAATCAGGAATCGCTCGGTTCCCTCAAGAATCCGGCGGCTCCGTTCCAGCTCACGAGTGTGCCCACGGCGAATGTGCCCTACCCCGAGGCGCTTGCGACTTCGCCCGAGTTCGTGCCGCCGGCGGTGTGGCTGCCCTACAACAAGATGGGACGCAGCGGCACCGACCTCCAGGTGATCGATCAGGACGGGAAATTCGGGCCCTTCGACGGGCAACTCCTCGTCGGGGAGTTCACGAACTCGGCGGTGAACCGGGTCTTTCTTGAAAAGGTCGAGGGCGAATATCAGGGAGCCTGTTTTCCCTTTCTCGAGAAGTTCCCCGCTGCGGTGGTGCGTCTCGCCTTTGCTCCGGACGGTTCGCTCTTTGTCGGCATGACCAATCGCGGCTGGTCCTCGCTGGGGAATCGATCCTACGGTCTTTCACGGGTGAACTTCACGGGGGTGGTACCGTTTGCGATGCAGGAGATGCGAGCCAAGCCGGACGGATTCGAATTGCTCTTCACTGAGGCAGTCGATAAAGGTAGTCTCAAGGACGCCTTTGCGATGAGCAGCTACACCTATCAATATTCTTCGGCTTACGGCGGGGACGAGATCGATACAAAGGCGCTGCAAATCAGGGAAGTGAATTCCTCGGAAGACGGGCTCATCGTGCGACTCGTCATCGACGGACTGCGTCCCGGTTATGTGCACGAGCTGCGGACGAGCGGTCTGAAGTCCGCCTCGGGTCGGGCGCTCGATTTTCCGAACGCCTATTATACGCTGAATCGTCTTCCGCAGTGAGCGCGGTCTCCCCGGGTTTCCCGGCCGGATCGTTACGCGGTGAGGGCGCGCGATTGGGTAGGGCCGGGATTAAAAGCGAATCCCGGAAGCGCAACGAAAGGTCAAGGGTCGAGGCGATGAATCGCGCGAAACCGATTCTCTCAATGCCCGAGGCTTTCGTAGACCACCTCGACGAGATCGAGCGATTTACGGTTGGGAAGGAGTCCCGCTTCCATCTGGTTCATGGTGTAGGCGAACGAAATGCCATTGTCCGGGTCGGCGAAGGCATGGCTGCCCCCGGCACCGGGCTGGCCGAAAGCGCGCGGAGACGGTCCGAAAATAGTGCGTCGCTTTTTTCCCGAGGCATCGAGCGGATCTCGCATGAATCCGGCGGTGAATGAGGTCGGCATCATGAGGGTGCGGTCTTCGCCGCAGGTCTGAAGCGTCAGCGCCGTCTCGACGACCCGGGAAGGGATTACGGGAACGCCGTCAAGGACCCCTCCATTAGCGAGAATCTGATAAAATTTCGCAAGGCCGCGGGCGGTCCCGACTCCGCCGAGAGCGGGAAGCCCGGCCTGGAGGAACTCAAGTTTGTTGATATCGCTGAGGGCTCGCATCCCCGCCGGTGAGGAGAACGCGGCAAGGGGTAACGAGTCGGCCCGGGCGAGGGCACGGTAAAAGGGCAGCTCAAGATCGGAGGGCTTTAGCAATTTTGGAGGCACCATCGTCGCGATCCGCTTGAGGTCGGCGGCAGGCAGGTTGCCGATTCGGAAATCGATCCGGAGGGGCTCGGCGAGGCGGGTGTTCCAGTATTCACCGAGACTGGCTCCGCCGCTGAGTCGTCTGACGACTTCGTCGAGAAGAAAGCCGAGCGTTCGCGGGTGATAGCCGTGCCCGTCTCCCGGGACCCAGAAGGGTTCCTGCACTTCAAGTGCCGAGAGGACACCGCTGAAGCTCAGGATGTGGGGTCGATTCTCCACGGAGAGCGCGGCAAGGCCGGACTGGTGCGAGAGGAGTTGGGCAAAAGTGAGCCCTGTCGCCCGGGCGGCGCGGAGTTCAGGCCAGACTTCGTCGACGCGGTTGTGAGCGGTGAGGCCGGACGCCTCCAGCGCCATTAGCACGGTGAGCGCCGCCGGACCTTTTGTCGCCGACCAGACCGGTGCGAGGGTGTCCGATTTCCACGTCGCGGATCGATCCTGATCCCGCCAGCCGTGGTGCAGTGAATGGAGCTCAACACCGTCTTTCCAGACCGAGAGTGAGGCACCGAGTTCGTCGCGTTCTTCAAAGTTGCGGCGGAAGACCGCCTCAAGAGATTCACTCATCGCCTTAAAGATCGTCGCGGAGGCTTACAAGATCGGAATCAGTGAGTGCCCTCTCGCGGAAGGCGCGATTCATCTCAATGGACTGGCGCAGCCAGGTGAGAGCGGTTTCCGTTTTGCCGAGAGCAAGCTCGTAGCAGGCGAGGTTATAAAAGTAAACCGGTTCGTCGAGAAGGGTTTCCGGGCCGGATTGAAGATGTTCGATCGCCTCCCCGGTGCGGTTAAGTTGATGCAGACAGTAGGCTCCCTGAATGAAGCCGGCGTGGTTGTCGGGATGAAATTTGGAGAGGGCCCGACTCAGTCTGAGGGCCTCCTCAAGCTCCTGCTGATCCAGGCGGATGATGATGCGCATCTCCTGAGCTTCGGGGCTGCTGCGTTTTTCCGGCGGGAGATTTTCCAGCTCGCGCCAGGCCTCTTCGTGCATCGCGAGATCGATGTACCCGCGGGTTTTGTCGAGCCAGTAAGGTTCATCCATGGATTTCAAAAAACGAAAAAGAAAACAAGCCTCCGCGAGGCGAACTTGTCAATCGGGCCGCAGGGCTCTGTGCCAGTGACGGATGTGGGCGAGGAACTCGATCTCGGCTGCAGAGTCGCGGTCGCGCCCACTATAGCACACCGCGTAGTAATAGACGACGGCGGCGTTAAGTTCATCGGGAAGCGCTTGGCGACTCCGGAGGCGCTCAAGGATTTCGCGCCAGGTCTCTCCGGGACGCCGGATCACCCCGAGGCGACGAGCCCCTTGTTCGAGTTCGTTGAGAAAATCCGGCAGAAAAGGGGAGGCGACCCGGGCGACGGCATCGACCTCACCGCCTTTGACCGCACCACGTCCTTTTCCGCGCCGCAGGTGCGAGGCGCCCGCGAGGAGGGCCAGCCCGATCGCGGTGGTGAGGAAAAAGTGGCGCGAGAGCAGCGCGATGAAGGCGGCGATCGCCTCCCCGATGCCGAATCCGGCGCGGAACTGGTCGGGGTCGTATTCGGAAAAGTCGTGGTAGAGGATTTCGTCCATCGCCGGTAGGATCATGGTCGTCGGCAGGCGCGGCGCGGCGTCAGGCACCCTCGGCGTGGTGTCGTAGATGACCCAGCCGCCGGCTCCCGGGGTGAGGATCTCGGCCCAGGCGTGGAAGTCGCTGTCGCGAAAAGCGAGGACCTGCTTGCCGGTGTCGGCGGCTCCTCCGGCATAACCGTAGGCGACACGTGAGGGGATGCCGAGGCTGCGCAGCATCAGCACGGTCGCGGCGGCGTAGTGCTCGCAGTGGCCCTGACCGGGACCGAAGAGGAAGGCCTCCACCGGGCTGGAATCATCGGGCGTTTTGAAATTCAGCGAGTAGCGGGTCCGATCCTCGAGAAAACGCCGGATCTCTCCGAGCGGATCGTCTTTTTCGAAGTCGGCCGTCAGATGGCTCACCCGCGTGGCGAGGGGCGAGGGAGGGAGGCCGAGGTAGAGACTCTGCTCGCCGGAGTTGTTCCGCCGGATGAGCCGGGTGATGGACTCGTCCGCGAGCGGAACGAGGGGAGGCACCGAGGCCGTGTAGCGCAGCCTCGTGACCTCGGTCGGCGGGGCGAGCTGCAACCAGTCATCGGCGAACTCGTAGACCGCGTCGGTAAAGAGCGTCCCCGAACCGGCGACGACGGGGAGGTGGCCGGCCGACTCCCGCGAGAGAAAGAGGGTGTAGGGTAACGCGAGGGGGCTTGCGGTCCTCAGCAGGGCGATGGCGTGATCCTCGGTTCCGTCGTCGATGTCGTAGAGCCAGCGTCCGCTGCGGATGGGGGAAATGACTTCGTCGTTTTCGAAAAGGGCGAGGGTCGAGGTGCGGACGTAGAGCGGTGACTTCAGCCACGAACGGAAGAGCTCGGGCCGATGGGCCCTGATCCGGACCATGACCTGTCCCCGAAAGCGGACGTCGGCCTCTCGGGGGAGGTGGCGCGAGGCCCCGTCGACGAGGGGGCTCTCTCCGCCGGGCGCGGCGGGTCTATCGTCATCCCGTTCGCTCTCCTCGTATTCGTTCGGGAAAAGCCAGGGTCTCAGCCTGTCGGCGGCGTGGTCCGATCCGAGGACGAGTGCGGTCACGGCGAGGGCCGCGGGCAGCATTACAAAAATCACGTTTTTCACCGCCGCCATCCCCGGGAGAAGGAAGGTGGCGGCAAAGGCCACCGCCGGGATCGCCGCCACCGGAAATATTTCCCACGGACCGAAGTCATATCGCTCCGTCGAAGCCGAGGCGGCGAGGAGGATGAGACCGCCGGCGATGCCGGTAAGGCCGTGGCGATACGGCCGGGTGAGGCGCCTCTGCGGCAGGCGCACGAGCAAGTCCGCAACGACCCACCAGAGCAGGGCCATGCCGCAGTGAAAGCTCACCGGCAGAGCGGCCCGCAGGGCGAGGGCCTGACCGCTGGAATAGAGGCGGATCTCGATGAAGAGCGCGAGTCCGGCAAGGAGGACGGGGAAAAAGGAGCGACCGTAGCGGCGAGGTTTTTCTCCGTCCCGGGCGAAGCGAGGTCCTGCCGCCAGGGAGACTAGCAAAACGATAATTGAAAGCGCCATTGGCACCGGTGAGCCCGAGAGCATCCACGCGGCGAGCGCGGCCGCGAGAGGAGAGGCGATGGCGACGGGGACGAGGTTCATGCGGGGAGGCGAAGGCGGGTTTTCAGACCGGGACGCGACTGGCTGCTGAGGGAGGTCGAGTCGATGCAGGTGTTGGCGGGGAACTGCTCGCGCAGGATTGTTTCCCATTCCCCGCGGGGGCAGTCGCTGAGGATGAAGACCTCGTCGCAGTGCCGGAAGTCTCCGGCGGCCGCAGCGACGGCGTCGAGCGAGGAGAGGGGACGTTTGTGACAGAGGGCGAGGTGGTCGAGAGCCTGTTCGATCTCACTGCGATGGGTCAGAGAGGCGGGTTTGTCAGGGTAATGCCGGAAGACGACGGGGATCTCATCGCGCTGAAATCGCTGCAGCAGACCCGCCGCGATTCGGAGGATCATTTCGAAGGTCTCCGGTGTGAGGACTTGTCCGGCGGGCTCGTAGGTGTGGATGAGAATGCCGTAGCGTCGCGGCTTAGGTCGCGGCGGTTCGAGTTCGGCGACCTGGAGCTGGCCGGTGCGCAGGCTCGCGGGCCAGTGGATGCGCTTGACCGCGTCGCCGGGGCGGAACTCGCGGAGGAGGCGGAAATCGGCGACGGGATCGGGCGGTTCGGGCGAGTTCTCGATGGACTCCAGCGCGAGTTTTTCAAGGTGGGATCGCAGCCGCGGCGGGAGAAAGGGCTTCGGGTGGAGCAGGAGCGTGTCGCTGTCGTGAAAGGCAGCGCTGCGTTCTGTGGTAAAAAGTCCCAGCGGCCAGGTCGAGGTGATCGTCCAGGGGCGCGGACGATGAATCCCCCGCCGCGAAGATTTTCCCGTGTAGCGCAGCGCGGGCGTCGCATCGCCCGGGACGAGACGCTTTTCCCCTGTCGTCGAGGCGAGCGGATCGCGGAAGCGCACCGACGTGCCGGCGGGAAAAGCGACCCCGGGAAAAAGGCAGGTCTCTACGGTGAAGCTCTCGCCGGTGCGACCGCGCGAGGGCAGTTCGCGTTTCACCCGCATCCCGTCGAGGTGGTGTCGGGCGGCGAGGCGGGCGATCCCGAGGAGGGCGAGGGCGAGGCTGCCGCTGGCAAAAATCGGACCCGAGAGCATCAGCACGCCGATCGCCGTGGTCACGACTGCCGCCACAAGTGCGATCGTGCCGGCCGGGGTGAGGCTGACGACGGGAGCAAAGGCGGGGCTGGCGGGCGACTCGTCCATGGGCGAGCCACTTTACTCGATCGGGACGGCCTCGAGCAACTCTTCGAGCAGCAATCTCACGGCGGCGCGGCGGCGGGTCGAGCTGTCATTCTCGAACTCGCTCTCGCCGCGCTCGATGCGGTGAAGAACGGCGGGGATGAAGGCGCGTTTCACATCGTCGGGGTAGACGGCCTCGTGCTCCTCGAGGAAAGCGACGGCGCGGGATGCCTGCATCAGGGCGAGGGCACCGCGATTGCTGATCGTCGCGTCGAGTTCGCCATGGTGGCGGATCGCGTCGCAGAGGCGGATGACGTAGTGAAAAATCGCGTCCGAGACGGGGAGTCGTTTCACCGCATCCTGCCACGACGCCACTCTTTCGAGCGAGATCGTCGCCGGGGTGGCGTCGGCGGGTGATTTCGTGGCGTGGTATTTCAGAATGCCGCTGCGCGTCTCGCTGTCGGGCAGAGACATCTCGATGGAAATGAGGAAACGATCCAACTGCGGCGCGGGCAGGGGAAAGGTGCCGGCGCGATGGCGATTGTTACGCGTCGCGACGACCTGGAAGACGGACGGCAGCGGCCTCGTGATGCCGTCGACGGTGACCTGTCCCTCGTTCATGCATTCGAGCAGGGCGCTCTGGATGCGGGGGCTGGTGCGGTTGATCTCGTCGGCGAGGAGCAGATTGGTAAAGACCGGGCCCTCGATGAATTCGAAGGCATTTTTATCCTGACGGAAGAGTGAATACCCGACGAGGTCCGAGGGCAGGAGGTCGGGCGTGAACTGGACCCGTTTAAAGGTGCCTGAGATCGATCCGGCGAGTGTCTTCGCGAGAGTCGTCTTGCCGACGCCGGGAGGCCCCTCGATGAGCGCGTGTCCTCCGGCGAGGAGCGCGGCGATGATTTCATAGGTGGCCGTGCCCGCGCCGAGAACGGAGGCGTTGAGGTGATCCTGGAGAGCGTTGAGAGAGGTGTCCAATGGAGATCCTTTTCCCGTGGGAGGTTACATTTTTTCCGTGGTGCGGATGCCGAGGAGACCGAGACCGCAGCGGAGGACACGACCGGTCAGTTCGCAGAGAGCGAGACGCGTATGGCGAATCTCTCCCTCCACTTTCAGGACCGGGCAGGCTTCCCAGAACTGGTGATAGGTCGTCGCCACTTCGTAGAGGTAGGCGGCGAGGGCATTAGGGCGGAAGTCTTCGAGGATCGTCGGCACGATCTCGGCGAACTGCGCGAGTTTCAGGAGCAGCGCCTTTTCCGCCTCCTCGGTGAGGACGACCTCGCCGCCCTCGGCAAAGTCACTTCCGAGCTTGCGGAAAATGGCGCGGGTCCGCACGTAGGCGTTGATGAGGTAGGGCGCGGTGTTGCCCTTGAGACTGAGCATGGTATCCCAATCGAAGATGTAATCCGTCATCCTGAACTGGCTCAGTTCGGCGTATTTGACCGAACCGATCCCGATGACCTCGGCGATGGCTGCCTTTTCCTCCGGGGAAAGGTCGGGGTTTTTCTCCTCGACGATGAGCATGGCGCGGTCGACCGCCTCGGCGAGGACGTCAGCGAGCTGGACCGTTTCGCCGGCGCGAGTCCGCAGCATCTTGCGGTCTTTTCCGAGGATGCTGCCGAAGGGGATAAATTGCAGTTCGGCCACCTGCCCGCGTTTTGCGGAAACGGCGAAGATCTGGTCAAAGTGGAGCTGCTGCGGCGCGCCCACAACATACCAGATGACGTCGGCCCCGAGTGCCTCGAGACGGAAGTCTATCGTGGCGAGATCGGTCGTGGCATAGAGGAAGCCGCCGTCCGACTTGCGGATCAGAGCCGGTTTGTCGGCGAGCTTTTCATTGTCGCGGAAGAAAACGCAGATCGCGCCCTCGGACTCCTCGGCGATGCCTTTGGCGATGAGGTCGTCCACAAGCGGAGCGAGCCTGTCATTGTAATAACTTTCGCCGAACCAGTGATCGAAACGGATGTCGAGCCGGTCGTAGATTTTTTGAAGACCGATCTTCGAGACCTCGATGCAGCGCTCCCAGATCGCGAGATTTTCCGTGTCGCCGCCCTGGAGTTGGACGAGCTCGGCCTTGCAGATGTCGCGCAGGGTTTCGTCGGCGTCGATGCGGGCGTTCACCTCGCGGTAGACGCGAAGCAACTCGGCGATAGGATCGGCCTCGAGGGCACCGTGATCGAGGAGGTTTTTCCACCCCCACAGGATCATGCCGAACTGAGTTCCCCAGTCGCCGATGTGGTTGTCCGAGATGACCTTGTGTCCGAGAAAAGCCGCCACCCGCGTGAGGCAGTCGCCGATGATGGTGCCGCGGATGTGCCCGATGTGCATGGGCTTCGCCACATTTGGAGCGGAGAAGTCGGCTACGATCGTTTTCGCCGTCGCCGTCCGGGCCACGCCGATGCGGTCCTCGTCGGCGAT
>DIVG01000046.1:149577-152045 GCA_002422425.1 Akkermansiaceae bacterium UBA6138
GCCGCATTTGATTGGTAGTCACCGAACTGACGGTTCTGGGTCTGATCGACTTTCGGGGAGAACCCTTCGGGGAGATCGGCGGCGAAGTCGGTGAGGGCGAGCGCCTCGCCCAGACGCGAGGAGAGTAGCTCTGAAAAAGGGACGGCCATGGGAACAGGGAAAAGGGAAGGGGCGGCTCAGACGGTGGCTGCCCTGAGGGAGAGAATTTCGAAAAGGGTCGTTTCATCAGCGGCTGCGGCGAGGCGGCTGCGGGTCTCGGCGCTGTTGAGGATCTTTGCGATCGCCGCGAGCGTTTTGAGATGAAGCGTGTGTTGCGACTCGGGGACGATGAAGAGGACGACAAAGTGGACCGGGGCGCGGTCGAGGGCGCAAAAGTCGATTCCGGCGGGCGATCGACCGAAGATGGCAACGACTGACTCCAACCCGGCAAGGAAACAGTGCGGGATCGCAATGCCGCCACCGATCCCAGTGCTGCGCTGTTCTTCCCGGGCATGGAGCGCGGCGAGGGCCTCCTGTTTTTTTGCAATCGGGAGAGAGCCGCTCGTGACGAGGCGCTCCACCAGCTCGGCGATGGCGGGAAACTGCTCGTCGGATTGCATCTCGGCAATCACGCAACCGGGTGTCAGGAGGTCTGCGAGCGTCATGAAAAGAGTCTTGGAAACAGGAGGAAGCGGTTTCCGAGCATAAGCACAGGTGACGGGGGATCAAGGCAGTTTTTCGGGGTTGATGCTTTACATTCCGTCGTTCGGGGTTCCATTTGACCTGTATTTGTCTATCATACTGATGAGCCGGAAAGTCCTCTTCGTCTGTACTGGAAACGTCTGCCGCAGCCCGATGGCTGAGGGTTTCCTTCGTCATATGGCGAGGGAAGCCGGGGTTGATATCGAAGTTGGTTCCGCCGGGATTGGCGCGATGGAGGACATGGTGCCCAGCCGTCATTCGATAACGGCCATGGGA
This sequence comes from Akkermansiaceae bacterium UBA6138, assembly GCA_002422425.1. GTDB lineage: Bacteria > Verrucomicrobiota > Verrucomicrobiia > Verrucomicrobiales > DEV007 > Arctic95D-9. The sequence goes on from DIVG01000046.1 coordinate 150,535, forward strand.
GAGGAGGGCATCGACATCTCCCATCAGCGCAGTCGCATGCTCACTCCCGCGATGATGGAGAGTTACACCCATATTTTCGGCCTGGGGACCGGCCATATTGATGCGATCCGCAGCTATTTCCCCGAAGAGCAGGAAAAAACGTTCGTCCTGCGGGAGTTTATTGCCGAGAAAAAGTTCGATCTCGAAGTCCCCGACCCTATCGGCGGCGACCTTGACGAGTATCGCATCACGCGGAACCTGATCAAGGAGGCGATGCCGTCGATTCTGCGGTTTGTTCTTACCGGCGACCCCTCTGAACCGGGATCCTGAGTCCGAGGGGCTGAGACTGAAGGCGGCCGCTAAGTTATTTTGACAAGTGGCGTCTCCCGCTCTAGCTAACGCAGCGTAGACTTGGCAGACCTGTCCAATCCCCCCCNNCATCTCAGGGGCAAAGGCTACGACATCGAGGACGCGGGTTGTTTCTCCAAAGAGTCCGTCGACTACCCCGACTACGCCGCCAAAATTGCCGGCGCCGTTGCCACGGGCAAAAAGGACCTCGGGATCCTCTGCTGCACCACGGGGATCGGGATGTCCGTTGCGGCGAACCGCTATTCCGGCATCCAGGCCGCCGTTGTCACGACACCCGATCTCGCGGCCCGCACCCGCGTCCACAATGACACCAACGTGCTTTGTCTCGCCGGTGATTTCACCACTGGTGCCGAAGGGGCCGCGATCGTCGACGCCTGGCTCGGTGCTTCTTTTGAATCCGGAGGCCGCCACGAGCGCCGCGTCGCCAAGATGAACTCCTGCGGCGTGCCGGTTAGTGCGCCCCATGTCGCCGTGACCGATCCCGAAATTTTCCACGTCATCGAAGAAGAAGCCGCCCGCCAGAGCGGAAACATCGAGTTGATCGCTTCCGAGAACTTCGCCTCCAAGGCCGTGCAACAGGCTCAGGGCAGCTGCCTCACCAACAAATACGCCGAGGGATACCCCGGTCGGCGCTGGTACGGGGGCTGTGAAAACGTCGACAAAGCCGAGACTCTTGCGATCGAGCGGGCCAAGGAGCTATTCGGGGCTAAATTCGCCAACGTGCAGCCGCACAGCGGATCGCAGGCCAATGCCGCCGTCTACTTCAGCGTCCTCGAGCCCGGCGACAAGATTCTCACGATGGACCTCGCCCACGGCGGTCACCTCACCCACGGGCACTTTGCCAATTTCTCCGGCAAACTTTACGAAGTGAAACACTACGGTGTCTCCGAAGAGAGCGAGACGATTGATTACGACAAGCTTGCCGTGATCGCGAAGGAATATCAGCCCAAAATGATCACCGCAGGGGCCTCGGCCTACTCGCAGATCATCGACTTCCCCCGGATGCGCGAGATCGCCGATTCGGTCGGCGCTTACCTCTTCGTCGACATGGCCCACATCGCCGGCCTCGTCGCTGCCGGGGTCCACCCCTCTCCGCTTGAGCACGCGCACTTCGTCACGACGACGACTCACAAAAGCTTGCGCGGTCCCCGCGGCGGACTCAT
>DIVG01000046.1:152155-200112 GCA_002422425.1 Akkermansiaceae bacterium UBA6138
ATTCCCTTCGACACCGAGAGCCCCTTCAAGGGCGGCGGTATCCGCATCGGCACGCCTGCCGTGACGACGCGCGGCATGAAAGAGGGCGACATGGTCACCGTAGGCGATCTCATTCACGAGGCCATCAGCCATCACGGCGACGCCGCCAAACTCGAAGCGATCCGCCGGCGCGTTCTCGAGCTAAACGAGCGTTTCCCGCTGCCCTGATACGCGCGCGGCCTTTTTGCCGCGCTGCTGCTCGAAGGTGTCACCACCTTCGCGACGGCTCAGAGGTAGCGAGACTCGTGAGAGTTTCGAGGCAAATGAGATTCGGCATGAGTCTGTGCCTTTCATATTTTAGGCGTGTCATATTGGCGCTTTTAGTTGAGTCGAAATGTAGCCAGATTGAGCCAAAATGGCGCTCAAGCATTACCCCTTGACATGCTTTATTTTCTTATAACCATCTGTATATAAATAGGTTGTATTGATTTGTATTCCCATGGCACAGCTGATGCTTTTTGGTCGGTCGAGTTATCTCACTAACGTCAACTCAACCAAGAAACATCCCCTACCATGAAACTGATTCGATACACTGATCTCAACGACTGGGAGTCCCTCTTCGGGGATCCCTTCCGTGCCTTTGCGCCCCTGCTGCGTTCAGCGGCGAATCCGGCGCGCCGTGCCTCCGCTTCGCGTGCACTTCCTACCGGCGTCGAATGGTTCGAAGATGACAGCCACTACCACGCCCGCCTTGAAGTTCCCGGCGTGAAGCGCGAGCAACTCCGCCTCGACCTGGAGGACGGTCTCGTCCGTCTCACCCGCGAGTCCGCCCCGACCGGTGAGGGCGAAACCGCTCGTGCAAGCCGCTACGAGCAGGTCCTGCGTTGCCCCGAAGGCATTCGTAGCGACGCGATCGAGGCCCGGCTTGCCGACGGCATTTTGCAACTGTCCTTCCCTAAGGAGGAAGTGCGCAAGCCCGTCAGCATCACGATCAACTGAAACCCTCAATCCCTGAAACCCTAAACTCCTTATCAACATGAGTGATCAAAACGAACTCTCCCATCAGACCGGTAACAACGCGGTCACGACCGAGGCACGTCCGCTCCCGACCTACCGGCCCCATTACACCTCCCGCTACGATCAGGAAGCCTGGGAAGTCGCGGTGCGGTTGCCCGGCGTGAGCCGGGAAAATGTCGCGGTCACGGTGGAAAACGAAATCCTCGAAGTGAAAGCGACGCGTCACTTTGATCTCCCCGAAGGGTGGCGTCCGCTCGGGGAGCATGAGCCGATACGGAATTACCGTCTCCGGCTCGACGTCGGTCCGGAAGTCGATGAGACGCGGATCTCGGGCGGGCTCGAAGACGGTGTTCTGACCCTGCGGCTTCCTCTTCGTGAAGAAGTAAAGCCCCGCAGCATCGAAATTCGGTGATAGGCCTTTTAAGGCTCTTCTCATCCCTGTCGGCATCCGGCCGCCCCTTCGCGGGGCGGCCTTTTGCGTGTAACGAAGGCAACTCCGTGATTGTGGCAGGCCTTTCTTTTCGTTATCCTCCCTTCGTGACCTTCGTTTGCGGAAAAACCTTTTGGAAAAGCAACTGCTTCGCGGCGGCGGTAGGCCTATGGTTTGGTGCCGGAATTAGTTCGTCGGCTCAAGCCCCGCCGACCGCGTCTCCGGTCGCGGGAGCGGCGGGATCGTCAGGGGTGGGTGAGTCAGCGGCGAGGTCTTCTGTCGGCGAAGTCCCCGCGATGGACTGGGGTGAGGATTATCAGGTGAGAGTCACCGGCGGTCATCCACGGGCTCGGGTGATGTTTTCCACTTTTGCCAACGAGTTGCGCGAGGACTTCCGATGGCTCCTTTTCCGTCTGAATCCGAATGCTCCGGTGGCGAGGAATGTTTGGACCGTGCCGATCGAGGTGGCGCTATGGGGAGAGGTGACGGATGTCCACAAAGGTGACTACCTCATCGTGAGAGTGCAGGTGCGGCCTGATCAGCGTTTTATAATCAGGCTTGAGGTGAAGCTCCACGACGCGTTTGACGAAAGTGCCTTTCGCCTCAGGATGCTTGAGGCACTTCTCATCGAACAGATCATCGCCCCTTACGCGATGAGTCCGGGAGATTTCGCTCTCGACCGGGTCGAAGTGCCGGACTGGATTCTGCATGGATTTGATCAGCTTATTTCCCATCGCCGCGGGGGGAGTCCCAGTGCGTTTTATCGCGGTTTTCTCACAAGCGGTCAGATGTTGAAGCCCGACGATATCGTCGCTCTGAAGGGTGCGGCGAGCCTCGATCCGGTGAATTACGCTATTTTTCGGGCTTCAGCTTCGGCCATGTTGGAGGCCCTCCTCGATCAACCCGAGGGTGACGCGGGGATGCGCAGTCTCCTTGCTGACCTGGGACGCCCGGGCGCGCCCGCGCTGGGGGTGTTGCTGAGACAGCATTTTGAAGCCGTCCGGGACCTTGGCGAAGGGCTTGATAAGTGGTGGGCCCTTGAGGTGGCTTCGCTTGGACAGCGCCAGGGTTTTGAGTTTCTTGACCGCCGGGAGACCGAGCGTCTTCTTACCGAAGCAATCACGTTGCGATTTGAGGGGGAGGCTGAGACGGTTGCTGTCGGGAAGCCGGTGAAACGGGGCTTTTTCGAGTTCGGGAAAACGAAATCTGAACAGCCGGTCGACAGCGCCGGGCCCTTCGTCGGCACGATAGGCCAGTATCAGGATTATCTTCACCGGGCCGATTCGAAGGAAAAGCTAACGGCGGCTTTCGATCGGCTCCAGCACTTGAAACGCAGCGGTTTTCCACTCTATCGCCCGGTGTTCTCCGCTTATGAGGGCGTCATCTCCAGGCTGGTCAACGGGGACTTACGGGAGATTGCTGCCGAGCTGCAAAGTATTGAAGAAATGCGCACGAAGATACGCGAAACGCTTGTTCGAACCGAGGATTATCTGAACTATTTCGAAGCGACCCGCGCGCCGCAGCGCAGTGCGGTTTTCGATGAGTACATGCAAATACGCAAAAGCCTTGAGCGTAAACCTGCTCCACAGCGCAATGACCGCATCAGCAAATACCTCGACGCGCTTGAGGCGGAGTTTCGTTAACCCGCCGCCATCCCGCTTCGTTGTGAGACGAGGCGATGAGCCGTTCCGGCAAGGTCCGGACCGGGATCGAAGGGAAGGGCGGCGGCGGGAAGCGGATGCTTTCGCTTACTTCCCCTTTCGATCCTGGAAACTCTGCCGCCAATGTTCGAGTCTCTCGCCGACCCGCTGTTCCATTCCGTTACCCGAGGGTTCGTAGTAGCGGCGTCCCTCAGGCAGGTATGCCTGCGGTACGTAGCCGTCTTCGTAATCGTGACCGTAAAGGTAGGTGGCTTCGCCCGGGGTGATGGCACCGCTCGCCTCACCGATTTTTTTGCGGGACTTTGTCCGAAGGTGTGGCGGCACGGCGAGGGTGCGCCCTTCAGCGATGTCTTTCATTGCGGCATTGATCCCGAGATAGGTGCGGTTGCTCTTCGGTGCGGTCGCGATATAGACGGCGGCATGAGCAAGGGGAATACGGGCCTCGGGCATGCCGATGAACTCAACCGCCTGCTGGGCAGCGACCGCGACCCGCAGGGCATTGGAGTCAGCCATGCCGACGTCTTCGCTCGCGGCGATGACGATACGGCGGGCAATAAAGCGGGTGTCCTCCCCGGCGTAGAGCATTTTTGCAAGCCAGTAGAGCGCAGCATCGGGGTCGCAGCCGCGCATCGCCTTGATAAAAGCGCTTATGGTGTCGTGGTGAGCGTCTCCGTCGGCATCGTAGACGACACTTTTTCGCTGGATTGAGTCTTCGGCAACATTGAGGTCGATCACGATTTCGCCGGTAGTTTCGTCAGGCTCGGTTGTGAAGACGGCGAGCTCGAAAGAGGTCAAAAGCTTCCGCGCGTCGCCATCGCACATCGTGACGAGGTGGCGGGCGGCCTCTTCATGAACGAGGACGGATTTTTTCCCGAAGCCCCGCTCGGGGTCGGACACGGCGGCGGTGAGCAGGCCGGTAAGATCCTCGGGCGAGAGTGGCTCAAGCTGGAAGACTTGACTGCGGGAGACGAGGGGGCTGTTGATGTAAAAGTAGGGATTGTGCGTCGTTGCTCCGATGAATCGGACCGTGCCGCGCTCGATGTGGGGAAGCAGGACATCCTGTTGCGATTTATTGAAGCGATGGATTTCATCGACAAAAAGCGTCGTAACTTCGTTGCGGGTCCGCTGGAATTGCCGGGCAACCTCGACGGCGCGGCGGATCTCGGCCACATTGCTCTCGACTCCCGATAGGTTGATAAAGCGTGACACGGTGCGGCGGGCGATGAGTTCGGCGAGACTGGTTTTCCCGACTCCGGGCGGGCCGTAGAAAATCAGGGAGGTAAAGCGGTCTGCCTCGATGGCGCGGCGGAGGAGTTTGCCCTCGCCAAGGATGTGCCCCTGGCCGACGTATTCGTCCAGGTTGCGAGGGCGCATCCGCGCGGCGAGAGGCATCGTGGGATCGATTCGCCGGTCCGGATGGGCGGGACTCCCGTCGTTTTCGGTTAAGAGTCCGGACTCACCGGTGGCTTTATCCGTGAAAAGGTCTTCGTCCATGAGGTGGCGGCAGCGAGTTCAATGCTAACCTGATCCAGAGACTTGGAAATGGAAAGTTGCGCTGCAAGCGGGAGGATCTCATGGAGGTATCGGCTGACAAAAATTTTCATAAATACAATAATTAAATTGATTTTTTGTAATCAAGGATGTAAATTTTTAAAATTTATTGAAAGTAATCGAAGTTTTACGACTAACTTGTCTAACGCTTCTCTTTTTTCTCGATGAGTCTCCATCCATGAATATCACTATCCCTGAATTGAATCAGTTCGCCCTTGAAGAGCTCGGCCGGACGCCATCTGTTTTCAAAACCTCTCCTAATGCCGAGGTGAGCTTCAAAGTGAATATCGAGTCCTGTCTCCGGTCCCGCCGTGTGGTGGTGGGGATCCTCGACGAGAGCCGCCGGTGCGGGATCGCTGTGGCGATTTATCCGGCCACGGGTGAGGTGTGTGATCTTAATAATGGCGGAGGTGTGATCGGGTATCTCGCAAGAGCGTCGCTCGTTCCCGGCGTTCCGATTTCCTGTGAGCTGACCTTGCATCGTTTCGGCGGCAATGTTGTGTCCAGTGTCCGTATCCGGGGCGAGGTCTTCCTCTATCCTGCCTTTTCGATGACCCCGTCAACAACCCCTCTCAGTGCTTTTGTCGGTCAGGAAAACGTCCCTGACGCGGAAGGGGTTGGTTGGTCAGATTTGCAGCTTGAGGTTATGGGGCTCCCGGTCGCGGCCTGAGCTTTTTTGCGTTTTATTCCCGGATTGGTTCACGCGTTGGGGGCCGGGCCGGGAGGCAGGCCCCCGCTTTCCGCCGGGCATCTCTCACTCTTCAAGTGCGTGCAGGAGCGGTCGGTAGGCGTCTTCGTTCATCAGGGCGATAGCTCCGGCATCTCCCGGTTCGTCGGCCACTTCGGCGTAGATGGCGAGGGCATTGTGCATGGCCTCGACAGCGAGCTCAAGTTGTTCGAGGCGGGCATCCTCGTCTCCGTCGGCTTTGGCGATCCCGGCATGGCGTGCGGCCTCGGCAGCGCTGACCCAGTGGAGGGCGAAAGTGGCGCGTTTGGCCTGACGCAGCAGCAGGGGACGGGCGCCGTCGCGCGCGCGGGTGTTGGCGCGGTAAAACTCGCCGACGGCTTTGCCATAAAGTTCCTTGGCTTTTGCGATCCAGGCGGGTACGGGATCGGCGGACCGGTAAAAACGCATGAATCCCGCTTTGCCGGTGACGCCGAAGGCGGGATCTTCTTTCGCGATGAGCGCGGCGGCTTCGGTGAGGGCGGCGATTCCGTTATGGAAAGGTTCGACGACACCTTCTCCGCAAATGGGGAGGATGAGATCGGCGAGGCGGTCTCCTGCGGCATCCTGATCCGCAAAAGCGTTGCGCGCGAGCCGCCAGATCTGGTGATTATGATCGGCGACGAGAGGCGTATCGACGGCATAGCTTTCTTTAGCATTCACCTCGCTCTCCGCCTGATGAGGCATGAGGCTGCCGCCTGACGGGGCGAATGCCAGGATGGGCGACTCCGGTGCTGAGGTGACGAAGTCGGCCTCGGGGTAAAGATCGCCGAGGGCGGTCAGTTGCCCTTCATCCGCTCCGGCGAGTTCGACTGCCACGTTCAGGCCCCGCTTTTTCGCGGCGGAGATGAGTTCTTTGATGAATGCCACGGCCAGTTCGCCGCGTTCTTCCGGCGTCGCGGCGGCGGCGAGAGCGGGATGGTCGAAGGTTTTTTTTCCGTTGAAAACGGCGCGACCGGCGATGTCTCCACTGACGTCGAGGGGATCGCCCTTCCAGATACCGGAGTCGGGGGCGACGGTTCCGGCGAAGACTTGATAGGGTCGCATGATCAACTCAACCTTGTTGAATTTCATCTTCACCAGTTGCGTGAAGAGGGCTTCGTAATCGGCGAGAGCCCATGCGACCTGGCTCGCCGGACTCGTGCCGAGGAGCCGCCAGGCGCGGCGCTCCGCAAGAGGTCGCAGGGTGATGTCAAAGCCGTCGAGGGAAAAATCGGGCGACTCGAGCGGCGGGAAGTCAGCCGTCGGGAGATACCGCATCCCCCCGCGATGGCCGAATTCATAAACCGCCCAGAGGGTGGCGAGCGGGGTTGTGCCGCCGAGGACGAGACCGCGCGGGGTCGATTTCAGGTAGTGGAGATCACGGGATTGGAATCCTGGTGTTTCGTCAGGATTCGGATGCCCGAGGAGGATACGGTGCGGTGCCTCGACGTCGGCGTCGGCGTCGGTCACGCTCACCCGGGCTTCGAAAAGGGTCTCAAGGATTCTTTTTAACTCGTCGGCGGCGAAACGATCGAGTTCAGCCGGCGCCGGTTTCGTCACGATGATGATCTCGGGGCCGGCTGCGCGGGTGGTGAGGGCGGTGCCGCAAAGGCAGAGGAGGGGAACAAGAAAGCGTGGGCTCATGTCAGGGGCAGCTCTTACCGGGCTTCGCCGGAGAGGCAGAAAAGGTTTTCTCTCGTCCGGATAAAGAGTCGCCCGCCGGCAATCGCGGGGGTAGCAAGAATTTCCTCTCCCATGTCGTTTTTCGCGAGGATCGTGAGTTCGTCGCTGTCGTCAAGGACGAGGACAAAACCGTTCCGTCCCGCGATGAAGACTTTGCCGTCGGCGGCGACGGGCGAGGCGTAATAGTCGCCGAAATTTTTGAGGCGGGTGCGGTCCCAGATCGTGCCACCGTTGGTGGCGTCGAAGCAGCTCGAGACGCCACCGGATTTCACGACGTGGAGGCGGTTGCGGTAGACGAGGGGTGAGGAAAGGTTCGAGGGGGATTTGTTGTCGATGTTCCAGACGACGTGGGTGTTCGTCACGTCGCCGGTGCCGCCGCCGCGAACGGCCTGGATCGTGTTGCCGCCGGCGGCCTGATTGTTCTCATGTTGAAAGGCGGTGTCGATCTCGGTCTCGTCGATGAGTCCGTCGCTGTTCTTGTCCGAGGCATCAAATCGCCCGAGGAACTCGGCGGGCATTTCCTCGCGGGCGAGCTTGCCGTCCTGATTCGTGTCGAGCCATTCAAGAAGGGCGAATTTCAGGGTGCGGCTGGAGTCGCCGTAACTCTGCACGGCGAGGTAGATGAGGTCACCGTGGACGACAGGCGAGGTCATCATGGTGCGGAGGAGGCTGGCGCAGCTCCAGCGCTCGGCCCCGGTCGCGGGATCGTAGCCGATGAGCTTCCCCGATCCGGCGACGACGAGGTCTTTGCGGCCACCGGCCTCGCACATCACGGGCAGGGAGTAACCGGCGAGCATCTCAGGGCGTGGCGTTTTCCAGATCGGCTCGCCCGAGAGGGCGTCGAGGCAGATAACGAAAGAGTTGAGATCGTCGTCCTGCACAAAAAAGACACGACCATCGTGGACGACGGGAGAGGCCCCCGATCCCCAGTCCATGAGGTAGGCGGCCTTCGGCAGGGCGTGGCGCCAGAGTTCGTCGCCGGTGACCGCGTCGAAGGCGAGGATGCCGAGGGTGCTGAAGTAGGCGTAGACGCGTTCGGCGTCCGCGGCCGGGGTGGAGGAGGCGTGGCTGTTAGGCGGGGTGATGCGGGGCAGATCGCCAGCGGGAAGGGTGCGTTTCCACCGTTCTTTTCCGGTGGCGGCGTCGTGGCAGTAGATCACAAAGTCTTTTTCCCCGACGAAGGCGGTGCTAAAGACCTTTCCGTCAACGATCACGGGTGAGCCGATTCCGTCGCCGAGGAAGGCTTTCCAGAGGACTCCTGATTCAAAGGAAAATTCGGTCGGGATTGCCTCGGTCCCGACGGCGACGCCGCTCCCGTTGATCCCGCGAAACTGGGGCCAGTCTCCGCCGGAAGCGACGGTGGAGCCCGAGATAAAGATCGCGAGGACCAGGGCGAAAGCAGTTCGGATCGTTGTCATTTCCTGCCATTTAAACAGGATGCGCCACCCGCGGCAATGGCCCATATCGGCTATGGGCTCCGTTGCGGCCTTGCGTCGCCACGAATTTCGACGGGAATGTTCGTATTGCACTTGACCCGAAGAGGCTGCTTTCTATAGGGTAAGCGGAGGGAAGGTCGTGCAACACGCTTCGATGCTCTGGCGATGTTCCCGGATTAACGCCAACATTTCAATGAATTTACCGTCTCACCTCTCCTCCCGCCGCGCGATGACCCTTGTCGAGCTGCTTGTTGTTATTGCGATTCTTGGGGTCCTCGTGGGTCTCCTCGTGCCCGGCTTGAACAAAGCGAAGGAAGTCGCCGAGGCGTCAAAAAATACGGCTAATCTCAAGCAGATTACGATGGCCACGATCAGCTGGGCGGCGGACAACGGCAGCCGTCTGCCTTCGCCACAGTATCCCGGGGGAATGGTTCCACCGTCGGGTGTTGATCCGGATGACTTTTTCCCGCTCCACTACAATCTCGGGGAATCCGGTCTCTGGCTCGACGGGGTTATCTTTGGTGAACTCTATCTGAAGGAGGATAAAGAGGGCGTGGTGACAGGCTACGAAGTGGATGAAAAGGGCACTCACCTCAAGGGCACTCTCTTCGAATCGACCCAGGCGGTGAAGAAAAATCCTCTTGAGGAAAACTGGCATAAGCACAGCTACGCGATGAACGCCAGTCTTCAGTATGACCGCATCTATGATCAGGTTGAGTCGAGTGATCCGCATCTGACGGAGAAAACGCTTTCGAATCTTCTTTTTGCACCCAATGCAATGCTCTACATAGAGTGCAGCGAGCCTAACGTCGTCACCTTTGAGGAGCGGCAGGCGATCATCGATACGATTAATCAGCGCTGGGACGGCAGCAAGGTGATCGCCACTTATCTCGACGGCCACGCCGACCGGCTCTCGGAGAAGGAAATTCCCGAGGCCGATCCGATGACTGACATGAGGTCGAGCCGCTTTTGGAGAGGGGTCGATTCGGCCCGTTGAAGAGACGGCGCGCCAGGTCAGCCTGTCGGGCCGTCGGAGGAAGCGTTTGCCTTGTCGAAGGCCTCTTTAGCGAGGGCCCGGGCGGCATTGATCGCGAAAGTACAGGCCTCGGTGCAGATGACGGGAATGCTGCGGGGCTGCGCTTTGAGTCGGCTGACCGGGTGTCCGTCATTGATCGGCCAGGCGATTTTGCGGATGCAGCCGGGATGGCAGAGTTCGCGCATCATGCGATTAGCCATCTGGTCTGAGATCGTCCCGGCGAAGCGATACATGCCCGTCTGCCGGTCGAGGGTGCGGCGCAGCGAAGTGGGATGATGCTCCTCGCGGGCATAGGCGATCCATGTCGCAAAGACGGCGGGATAGATCGCGTCGAGACGCTTCAGGAATTCGCTCGCCTCGCCGCAGCGGGTCACCCAGCCGCCCTTGAGCGTGGGCGCGGTCTTGAGCGGGCGGTATTCACCGGCAGCGTCGAACTTGGCGAGCTCGCGCAGGTCCGTGACCGAATCGACCGACTCGAGCATGGACTTGTCGCCCATGTCATCGAGATGGCAGGCCTCGTAGGTGCCGTCGTCGTGGCGGGTGAGATAGAGTTGTCCGAAAACGAGAGAAGTTCCGGCGGGCAGATGGGACTCGAGTTCCCCGGCGAGTGTCATGAGCGGTAGTGTTCGTCGAAATAGCTTACCTGATCCACGATGACGTCGGCCAGTGACGGATCGGTCCCGATCGCGGAGCTGTAGTAAAGGGTGCGGTCGCCGAAGCGATAGGGGTTCTGGCGGAAGACCTCGCGCTGGCTCGCCGCCGCCGTCGGCTCGGTCTCGATCCCGAGGAGCACCGGAATGTCCTGGTAGCTGTGGAGCGCGTCGGCGATGAAGAAGGGCACCACGACAACATTCGGCGAATCGGTCAGGGTCTGCCAGTCAGCGATGAAGGGAGGCTCCTCCATGTAGGCATCGAGGACGCGGGCGAAAGGCTCGCCGCTCGCCCGGATTGCCTCGACCTGATCGGTGATGGCCTCGGTCGATTTTTTATTCAGGTTGGTGCCGTGACCGACGATGATGAGGGTCGTGTCCTCGAGTTTGACCGAGTCGTCGATGATTTCTTTGGCCCGCTTGATGAGCAACCCGGTCATGGCCGAATGGATCCCGACGGGGTCGCAGTAGTGAATCGTGCGTCCCTCACGGACGGTCGTGTGTCCCTCTATCTCGAGCTCGCGGGGGAGGACCTGGCGAGTGAAATAACCTTCGCTGATAAAATTCGGGACGATGTAGATTTCGCGCTCTTCGATCATGGGCCAAATCTGGCGAAAGCTCGGTTCCTCTTTCCAAAAGGCGCAGTGGACACTGCCGAACTGGCCCGTTTCCTCGATCGTCTGAGCGTGGTCCCAGCTTGGTTGTGACGAGTCCGGGTTCTCCGTCGAGCCGTGGCCGAGGATAAGGAGGGCGCAATCTGGTTTCGATACAGGCATGAAACTCTTACGGAAAAGGACGATAGCTGGACGCGCCAATACTATTTTCGAGGGGGAAAACGCGCCTGTGTTAACAAAAAGTCAGATTTATAAAGAAATTCCGTATTTTAAATGAAAAATGATTGCTTAATATTATGATTTTCCTAATATTAAGTGGTTGGCCGTCTTCATGGCCTGCCGGGGAGTAAAATGAGAGTAAGGATCACCAGTTGGGTAGTGGCGGGGTTGGCTACTCTTTCGTGGCCTCTGGGGGCCGCCCCGTCCGAACGGGTGACGGGTGAATCGGCCCTGTCTGCGCTTGAGGCTTTTCTCGCCGTTTCCCCCCGTGAATCCGCCGGGGAAGTTCTTGGGATGGTCGGTCTTTTCGGGAAGCCGGGGCCGTTTCAGTGGCTCATTCTGACGACCCATCCGTCGACTCCCGGAGTGCTGCGTGAGTCGGTTATGGCCGGGGGGCGCGTTCTTGCCACGAGAAATTTCAGTCCGCTTCCGGGGCAGGACCTTCCTCATCTCCCGATTGATCGGGCCGGTTTGAGACTGGATTCTGCCGCTGCTTTCGGAATCGTCGAGGAGCTCGCCCGGCGTCAGAGCCGTGTTTTTGACTCGGCCCATTTTCAGTTGCGGGTTCGTGATTTCGGGGCGGAGCCGGTCTGGATGCTCAATCTTCTCAACCGCGCCCGGGTCTCCGTGGGTGTTGTCTATCTCTCGGCGAGTTCGGGGGAGATTCTGCGCGAGACATGGGTCGGACCGGCTCCGGTTGGCGGCGATACCAAAGTGTCGGCGCGGTGAGAGGACGGGGCTTTGACAAGTCCCGCCGCCTCCGACACTCCCGCCGAATCCGGCGACGAAGCAAAATGTCCCGTCTCTTCGCGCCAGGTTGGCAGGTCCGTCCTGTTGAATCGTTTCTCTTGCCATCCTCTTCGGCATTTGCCACGCTGAGGAACGTTTCTTGATCATGAAAATCGAAACCCTTTGCCTCCACGGTGGCCACACGCCCGACTCTGTCACGAACTCGCGTGCCGTCCCGGTCTATCGCACCAGTTCCTTCGTCTTCAACTCGACCGAGCACGCCGCGAATCTCTTTGCGCTGAAAGAGCTGGGTAACATTTACACGCGGCTCATGAACCCTACCACCGACGTGCTTGAGAAACGCGTCGCCCTGCTCGAGGGGGCACCCGAGATGGGCGGGCTCGCTCTGGCGTCGGGGACCTCGGCGGTCTTTTATGCGATCATCAACCTCGCCCGGGCGGGGGACAACATCGTCTCGGCGCGCAATCTTTACGGGGGCACCTACACCCAGTTCAACGACATCCTCCCGGCTCTCGGGATCACGGTGAAGTTCGTCGACTCGCAGGATCCGCAGGCCTTCGCCGATGCGATCGATGAGAAGACCCGCGCCCTTTTCTGCGAGACGGTTTCGAATCCGGCGCTCGAGGTGACCGATCTCGAGGCGGTCGCCAAAGTCGCCCACGATCACGGGCTGCCTTTCATCGTCGACTCGACTTTTTCGACTCCGTATCTGACGCGTCCGATCGACCACGGTGCCGACATCGTCGTGCACTCGCTCACGAAGTGGATGGGCGGGCACGGTGCCGGGATCGGCGGGATCGTGATCGATTCGGGCAAGTTCAACTGGTCCGGCGGCAAGCACCCGCTCTTCGACGCGCCGGATAACTCCTACCACGGTCTTCGCTGGGGGCACGATCTCCCCGAACCGCTCGCTCCGCTCGCGTATATCCTCCGGATGCGCACGGTGCCGCTCCGTAATCTCGGGGCCTGCCTCGCGCCGGACAATGCCTGGTTCCTCCTCCAGGGCATCGAGACGCTGACTTTGCGCATGGAGCGTCACTGTCAGAACTCCCTCGACGTGGCCCATTACCTGCAGACGCACGAGAAGGTGGAGTGGGTTCGCTTTCCCGGCCTCGAGACGGACTCGGAGTTCAAGAAAAATCAGCGCTACCTGCGCGGCAAGGGCGGTTCCATGGTCGTCTTCGAGATCAAGGGCGGGGCCGCCGCCGGAAAGAGCTTCATCGAGAATCTCGGTCTCTTCTCACACCTTGCCAACGTCGGCGATGCCAAGTCTCTCGCGATCCATCCCGCGACAACGACCCATTCCCAGCTCAGCCCCGAGGCCCAGACCGCCTGCGGGATTACCCCGGGACTGATCCGTCTCTCCATCGGGATCGAGAACATCGATGACATCATCGCCGACCTCGAGCAGGCTCTCGCCAATGCGTGAGGCGACAAGACTAACATTGATAAAATAGCATGCGCTTTCTCTCCCTCGCCGCCGTTGCCCTTTGCGGGCTTTTTTTCCCGTCGTCCGCGCTGCGCGCGTCGGAGGCACCGAACATTCTCATCTTCCTCGTTGATGACATGGGGGTGATGGATACGTCCGTGCCTTTTTTAACCGACGGGGAGGGTAAGCCGAAGCGTTATCCGCTCAACGACTTCTACCGTACTCCCTCGATGGAGCGGCTCGCGGGGCAGGGGATACGCTTCAATCAGTTCTATGCCATGAGCGTCTGCTCGCCGACGCGCATCAGCATCATGACGGGGCAGAACGCGGCGCGTCACCGGGCCACGAATTGGATCAATCCCGATTCCGATAATGCCGGACCGCAGGGGCCGCCGGCGTGGAACTGGCAGGGGCTGAAGACCGGCGACGTCACCCTTGCCACCGTGCTCCGTGATCAGGGTTATCGCACCATCCATGTGGGCAAGGGCCACTTCGGCCCGCGTCAGTCCGAAGGGGCCGACCCTTCCAATCTCGGATTCGAGGTCAATATTGCGGGCTCCTCTTTCGGTGCGCCGGGGAGCTACTACGGCACGCAAAACTTCGACCGTCCGAAGAATCCCGATGGTGAGGGAAAACGCCAGCCCGTCGATCATGCAGTGCCGGGGCTCGGGAAATACCACGGGCAGGAGATCTTTCTAACCGAGGCTCTCACCCTCGAAGCGCAGGCGGCGGTGCGTGAAGCGGTGAGAGAGGAAAAACCTTTCTTTCTTCATCTCTCTCACTACGCGGTGCATGCCCCGTTCCAGTCCGACCCGCGATTCGAAGCGCATTACAAAGACAGCGGCAAGCCCAAAGTCGCGCAGGCCTTTGCCACACTGGTCGAGGGCATGGACAAGTCGCTCGGTGACATGCTCGACTTTTTCGAGGAGACCGGCGTAGCCGAAAACACGCTCGTCATTTTTCTCGGGGACAACGGCAGTGACGCGCCGCTCGGGGATCAGCACGTCGTCGCCTGCGCCGAACCGCTTCGGGGAAAAAAGGGCGCTCACTACGAGGGCGGCATGCGGGTGCCTTTCATCGCCGCCTGGGCGAAGGTCAACAGCGACCACCCCTCGCAGCAGCGTCTTCCCATCGCCGCCGGGGCCATTCAAAGCCAGGTTGCGAATGTGACCGACCTTTTCCCCACGCTCGTGCGGTTGCTCGCAGCCGAAGGGGGAGACACTGCTCCCGGTGAGCATCTCGTCGACGGGCGTCCGCTCGACACGCTTCTGAGTGGTCGGCCCGATCCCTCGTATCCGGAGCAGTTTCTCATGCACTACCCGCACGGCGCGCACCGGAGTAATTACTTCACGGTCTGGCGCGACGGCGACTGGAAGGTGATCTACCACACTCTCCCCGAGGTGCCAGCCCACGGGGGATTTATCCAGTTTGACGGAGGCAACTACGAGCTCTTCAATCTGCAGAACGATCCCTTCGAGCAGATCAATCTCGCCTATACCGAAAAAGAACTGCTTACCCGGATGATGCAGGGCATGGTGAAATCGCTCGGGGATATGGACGCGGTCTATCCGGTTAACGCGTCCGGGAAGCCACTTGTGCCGGTCGTGCCGTGAGAATTCGCAGCGAAATGGAAACAAACGGACCGATGGCTCGGCGATCACTTTTCAAGACGGCCGGTCTTGGGGCGCTTGCGCTGGGGGGGTGCTCACCGCCGGTGAAAGACGAACCGGATTGGCGAAGGGTCTTTCCCCCGGTCAAAGTCGAACACGACAGGATCATTCGCACGGTCGTGGGACAGAGACCTTTCCGACCCTCGGGATTTGTCGTGAGGGTGGACCAGGTCGGATCGAAAAAGATCATCCACCACTATGGTCACGGGGGTTGCGGGGTGACCCTTTCGTGGGGGACTGCCCACCTCGCGGTGGGCGAGGCCTACGATGGGGGCGTCGCGGACTATGCCGTGATCGGCTGCGGCGCGGTCGGCCTGGCGACGGCGCGGCTCCTTCAGCGACGCGGCGGCCGGGTCACGATCTATGCGAAGGATCTGCCGCCGCAGACTACGTCGAACATTGCCGGGGCTCAGTGGCAGCCATTTACCATCGCCGATCGGGAGAAGCGCACTCCCGATTTTGACGCGAAATTAGAGCGAGCCTCACGACTTTCCCATCGTTATTTTCAGGACCTCGTCGGCGATCGTTACGGAGTGCGCTGGATCGAGAACTATGCGTGCAGTGAGGCACCGAGCGAGGGTTACCGGGACGATCCCATCGTCGATCTTTATCCCGATCAGAAAATCCTCGCGCCCGGCGAACACCCTTTTCCTTTTGCCCATGTGAGGCGGTTCACGACCCTTTTTATCGAGACTCCGGTGTATCTGGAGGCGATTCTTCAAGACTTCATGGTGATGGGTGGCCGACTTTCGGTTCGCGGCTTCAGTGATCCGGCGGAACTCGAGAGTTTGCACGAGCCGGTCATCGTGAATTGCACCGGGATGGGAGCGAAGGATCTTTTCGGTGACGACGAACTCACCCCGATCAAAGGGCAGCTCACCGTTCTGCTTCCACAGCCCGAAATTGACTACGTCACTCTCGCGGGAAACCTCTACATGTTCCCCCGGCGCGACGGGATCCTCCTCGGTGGTACGACGGAGCGCGACGTCTGGGATCTCGGAGTGAACGAGGAGGCCAAAGCGGCGGTGATAGAGGGACACGCCCGGTTCTTTGGCGACTTCTGCGGAAAATAGATTGGGGGTCTCCCGGTTGAGATCACTTTGTCGAAAAACAAACCTTGATTCGAACCGCATCGGCTGCCCAGTGTAGAGCACTCCGGGGTTGTCCGTGAGAAAAGGTGACGTATGAAAGACGAAGAACACGGCTTGCGGAAATCACTCGGCCCCTGGCAGGTTGGACTCTACGGACTTGGCTCGATGCTTGGTGCGGGGATCTACGCACTGGTGGGTAAAGCCGCCGACTCACTTGGCAATGCGATCTGGCTCGCCTTTCTCGCGGCGATGGTCGTGGCGCTGCTTACCGGCCTTTCCTACGCCTGTATCGGGAGTCGTTATCCGAAGGCGGGCGGAGCGTCCTACTTGACGCAGCGGGCCCTCGGGAAGCCATGGCTGAGCTACATCGTCGGCCTGTGCGTAATGATGAGCGGTCTAACGAGTATGGCGACCGGTGCCCAGGCCATGGCCGGGACGATTGAAAAGGGTCTCGGGATGGATTTGCCGGTGAAGCTTCTCGCGATCGGCATCGTCCTGCTCGTCGGACTGGTCATCTATCGGGGTATCCGCGAAAGCATGTGGGTGAACATTACCTGCACGGTCGTCGAGGCGGCTGGTCTGCTTTTTATAATTGCGGTGGGGATGCAATTCTGGGGCACTGTCGATTATTTCGAAACTCCGGCGCGGCGAGAGGGCGGTAGTTCGGCGATCCCGATGATGCTCATCCTGCAGGGCGCGGTGCTGATGTTCTTTTCTTTCATCGGTTTCGAAGACATCCTCAATGTCAGTGAAGAGGTCAAAAATCCCCGGCGTGACGTTCCTCTTGGCCTGATCGGGGCAATGGTCGTGGCGACGCTCATTTACATGGCGGTGGCGATCACGGCGGTCTCGGTGATCCCCTGGGCCGATCTCGCGAAGAGCCCGGCACCGCTGATGGAGGTCGCGAAAGCGGCAGCACCGTGGTTCAAGAATATCGACAGCATTTACCTTGGCATTACCCTCTTCGCGATCGGAAACACGGCTCTGCTCAACTACATCATGGGTTCGCGGTTGCTCTACGGAATGAGCCGTCAGGGGCTTCTCCCCGCGTTGATTGGCCGCATTCACGCGACGCGGCGGACCCCGCACATGGCGATCCTGATTCTCTTTGCGATTGTGGCAGTGCTGATCCTCAGCGGGAGCGTGAAGCAGCTCGCGGAATCGACGGTTCTCCTCCTCCTGATGGTATTCACGGTCGTGAACCTCTCCCTCATCATTCTGAAGTTTCGTCCCGGTGAGCCGCGTGGGGGATTCGAGGTGCCTGTCTTTGTGCCCGTTTCGGGTGCGCTCGTTTGCCTGATACTTATCGCGGTCCGGGTCGGGTCGGCCCTGACGGCCGAGGGCGGCCATGTCGCGCCGCTGGTTGCTCTCGCCATCGTCGCCGTTTCGGCGGGGCTTTACTTTTTGACGCGACCGGCTAACCCGGTAGCAGAGCAGGCCGACTAGATTTTATCGCGATTGAGGGCGACGCCCCGAGGCATCGACTCTACGTCCGCCGGGCACCCGGATCGTAAAAGATGCGGATATCCGCTTCCGTGGTTCCCAGCAGTTCCTGTGCCCGGATGAGAGCGTGGCGGGTGGAGAGGTTCGGGTTCCGGGGGTGGTTGAGGAAGATATTACGACGTCCGATGACATCGACGGAGCCTGCGTTTTTCAGGACGCGATAGACATCCTTGGTTGCACCGCTGATAATGACGTGTCGATCGAGCTTGCGAAGAAAGTGAACCATCTCTTCCAGAGCGACGACACTGGTAGCGTCGAGATGACGTGCGTTTTTGAGGCGCAGGATGATGACGCGGAGGTCGGGGTCGAGTGATGTCTTCTGGATCTGGGTTCGAAAGAGCTCCGCCGCGCCGAAGAAAAGATCACCCTCAACGTGAACGATGGAAATGGCGGGGATAGGACGAGTCCGTTTTTCCCCGGCTTCGCGCAACTCGCCCTCTTCGGAGAATTCGTACTCGGTCAGGTAGGGCTGGCTTGCGGCGCGGAGGTAGAGAATAATGGAGATTCCGACCCCAAGAAAGATAGCGATATTCAACGGCATGATGAGGGCGCAGATGAAGGTCGTGATAAGGACGGCGGCATCCTGTGCGGTGGCGTAAAGGGAGATGCGGATGTGATGTCGGTTGATCACCGAGGTGGCAATACAGACGACGAGGGTGGCGATGACACATTTCGGGACCCGGTCCATATAATCACCGAGGACGAGAAGTCCGCCGATGCAGAGAAATCCGCTGATGATGCTCGAGAGTCTCGAGACCGCGCCGCTGCTGAAATTCAGGGCCGAGCGGGTCAGCGACCCGGAAGCCGGCATGCCGCCGGTGAGTGAAGCGGCAATATTGGCGATGCCGACGCTGAGCATGTCCTGATTCACATCGGGCCGGTCGCCGACGCGGCTCGCGAGGGACTTGGACATGACTGAATTCTCGAGCGCGGCGAGGAAGGCGATGGAGAAGGCGATTCCGATGAGCCTGCTCACGTCGGCGAAGAACCCGCGAGAGCTGATCCGCGGCATTTGCGGGGCGAGATCGGCGATAGAGAAGGAGGCGAAGGTGGCAAGATCCCAGCCCGCGAAACGATGGAGAACTTCGTAGATACCCGACATGACAATGATGGTGATCGCGAAGACGGGCAGCCGGGAGAGGCGCCGGGTGAGGGCATACCAGACCAGAAATGTCCCGGCCGCGAGGGCCGCCGCCTCCCACCGCATTGTCTCAATCACGGAGAAAGTAGTCTGAAGAATCGTGAAGAAGGTCTGCGCCTCGTCGGCAGTTCCTCCCGGTATTTCGATGCCGAGAAGATGATCGACCTGGTTCGCGATAATAAGGACTGCCGCGCCCGTGATATAGCCAACGATGACGGACCGGCTGACATACTGCACCAGTTCGGCAACGCGAAAAAACGCGCCGATCGTGAGAAGAACTCCGATAAAGAGAACGAGCAACGGAAGGTAAAAAAGTCTTTCGACCGCAGCGAAAGAGGCAATGCTTGCAAAGAGCATGAAGGCCGTCGCGTTCGTCGGCCCGAGGATGGTATGGCGCGAGCCGGCGAAAAGTGGCGCGATGATAGCCGCGACAGCACCCGAGACAATTCCGTATTTGATCGGGAGATTGGCGATAGCGGCGTAGGCCATGCCCTGGGGGAAGGCGAGGAGGGCGACATTCAAACCCGACGCGGCGTCGGCGCGCAAGTCGGAGAGTTTGTAGCCGCGGAAGCCGTGTCTGATGGGCAGGGGATCGATCGCATTCTCGCTGACGAACTCGCGCGCACCGCCAAGGAGTCGTCGTATCAGCCAGCGAAATCGTCTCATGCTCAATCAATTGCCTTTATTATCCGGCCCCTCGGGGAAATGACAAACGCTTACGAGATTTTCCCTTTTTCGCAGCGAGAGCCGATCATTTTCGAGATTGAAGCGACCCTCCGGGATTGGCTCTGAAACGTTTTCCGGCGTCCTCCAGCATGAGGTAGACGCAGGGGACGAGGATCAGAGTGATAAAGGTGGCGAAGAGGATACCGAAGCTGAGCGAGACCGCCATGGGGATGAGAAACTTCGCCTGAATATCTGTCTCGAGGATCATGGGCATGAGGCCGACAAAGGTAGTCATCGAAGTGAGGAGGATAGGACGGAAGCGTGCAGCACCGGCTTCGCAGGCGGCATCGTGCATCGATTGACCGGAGGCGACGCGGCGGTTCACATAATCGACAAGAACGAGGCTGTCATTCACGACGACTCCGGCGAGGGCGACGATACCGCACATGCTCATGATGCTGAGGGAAAATCCCATCAGTAGGTGTCCGCCGATCGCCCCGACAAGGCCGAAGGGGATCACGACCATCACAATGAGCGGCTGGATGTAGGACTTTAAGGGGATCGCGAGAAGGACATACATGCCGAGCAGGGCGATGATGAATTTCTGACCGATTTCCTTCACCGACTGCGCCTGATCTTTCTGTTCGCCCTCGAAGCTGTAGGTCACACCGGGGAATTGTCGTGTTATCTTATAGAGGGCTCCCTTTTCGGGTTCGGGTAGAGGCTCAAGCCCGCGACGGTCGCGAAACCAGTTGATGAGATTGAGGCGCCACTGCCTGCCGCCCGATGGCGTGGCGCTTCCGGCCGTGAGAGCGGCAACGACCTGATTGGCATTGGCACCCGTCGTCTTGTCAATGTCGGCGGTGATACGGATGGCACGCTGCTGGTCGGTCCGCTGGATCGAGGCGTAGGCACGACCAAAGTCGGCCGTTGCGACCTCAGAGAAGGGAATTTCGGCTCCCTCAGGCGTGCGGATTTTCATGTTCTCCAGGTTGGCGATGGATTTACGCTCGTCTTCGGGGTAGCGGACGAAGACCTTGACCTCGTGCTTTCCCCGCTGGAGCCGCTGAATTTCGTCCCCGTAAAATCCCTGACGAACCTGTCGCGCGACGTCGTCGAGCCGCAACCCGAGAGCTTCACCTCGCGGGAGAATGCCGAGCTTCAGCTCTCTTTTTCCTTCGATGTTGGAGTCGCCAATGTCGATGACACCGGTGAAGGTCGCGAGCGCCGCTTTCACCTCCCGGGTGGCGGCCTCGAGTTGGCCGAGATCGTTCCCTACCAGTTCGAGATCGATGGCATTCCCGCCGGCGGCGGATTCGGACGAAAAAGTCAATTCCACCGTGCCGGGAATGGCACCGACGAGCTCGCGCCACTTCGAAACCACTTCGGTAGCGGCAAAGTCACGGGATGCCGCCGGGACCATTTCAATCGTGACCTCACCCAGGTTCGAGGAACGGGGTGGGCCTCCCATTCCCTGAATACCTTCGACAAAGGGCTGGGAACCGATGCTCGTGAGCATGTGGCGTATGATCGGGCGGTCGTCCCTGTCTCTGAAATATTGATCGAGCTCGGCGCCTTTCTCTTCGATGAGGCGGACGGCTTCGGCAGTGCGTTCGTAGGCGACGCCCTGGGAGAGTTTCACCTTGGCAAGGACGACATCGGTTTCGACCTCGGGGAAAAAGACAAAGCGAATCCAGCCCGAGCTCACCGTCGCAAAACTCACGAGGAGCAGGGCGACGAAGGCCATGAGGACGAGGTAGCGTGCCCGGAGCGCCTTTGAGAGGAAGGGGCTGTAGACTTTTTCCACAAACCGTTCGAGTCCGCGGGAGAAAAGATGCTGGAAGCGCAGGATCGGCCCCGGAGGACCCTGTTCGGCGGCGGGCCTTAGAAGAGCCAGATGCGAGGGGAGGACGAGCTTTGACTGCAGGAGTGAAAAGAGCAGCGTGGGGATGACGATTAGGGGAATGTTAGGCCAGATCTTACCGCTTACGCCGCTCAATCCCAGCATGGGGGTAAAAGCCATCATCGTGGTGAGGACCCCGAAGGTCACGACGACACCGACTTCCCTCGTTCCCCTTGGCGCGGCGTCGCGCGGATGCTCGCCGCGCCGGATGCGGCTATAGACGTTTTCTCCGACGACGATGGCATCGTCGACAACAATTCCGAGAACGAGGATGAAGGCGAAGAGCGAGATCATGTTCACCGAGATCCCGAGATACGGCATCATCGCGATAGCCCCGGCAAAAGAGACCGGAATCCCTAGGGCGACGAGGAGAGCGAGGCTGGGGCGCAGGAAGAGGGCAAGAACGATGGTGACGAGGATGAGGCCGAAGATGCCATTCTTCGCGAGCAGATCGAGGCGGCCCGAGAGATAGAGGGAATCGTCTTTCCAGATCTCGAGGGTGACGCCTTTGGGCAGGGTATCAGGGGCGACATCGTAGACGTAGGTTTTTACCGTGTTCGCAATCTTGATGGTGTCCTCGTTGCCGACGCGATAGACGTTGATGAGGATCGCCGGGGTTCTGTTAAAGCGGGTCTCGATTTCCTCTTCCTCAAAAGCATCGCGGATCGTTGCGATTTCGCCGAGCTTTACGACCGAGCCATCCCGGCGGGTAATTACCGTGACGGGGGCAAACTCGTCAGCCGTGTATCGGCGGGATTCGGTCCGTATCATGACCTCGCCGCCTTTTGTTCTGACGGAACCGCCCGGCAGGTCAAGTGAGGAACGCCGCACTGCCGAGGCGACTTCGTCAAAGGTGATCCCATACTGTCTCAGGGTGGCCTCGGATACCTCGATCGAAATTTCGTAGTCGCGCACTCCGGCGAGCACGGCCTGGGTCACGGATGACTCGCCCCCTCTGAAGGTCACCAGTCCGGTTCTCACCTGCTCGGCGATTTCGCGGAGGGTTGCCTCGCTGGTATCGGCGGAGACGGCAATACTCATGACCTGCGCTTTGATAAGCAGTTCGGAGAGGGTCGGTTTTTCCGCCTCTTCGGCGAGGTTCTGGATCGCATCAACACGGGTCTTGATGTCGTCCATGACATTGCGCACGTTGTAGGCGCTTTCAATCTCAACCGTGGTCGAGCCGATTCCCTGGCTTGCGGTGGAGCGGATCACGTCAATCCCGTCAAGATCCTGAATCGCCTCTTCGATCGGAATGAGGATACCTTTTTCGACTTCCTCCGGAGTGGCGTTGGGATAAGGAACCGAGACAAGAACGGCGTTGATAGCCGTTTCGGGAAAGATTTCTTTCTTCAGCCCGGGCCAGGTCATGAGACCGAAGACCACGACGATGAGCATGAGGAAGTTCCCCGCGACATGGTTGCGACTGAACCAGTAGATAATGCCCTTTTCCTCGTTCACGGTATCGGCCGGGGTGCGGTTGGTCCGTTGGGGTCCCCGGGTTTGTTGTCTCCAGAGCGGGCGGGTTCCGCCAGCTTGGGCGAGACCCGCTGACCGGTGATCATGGCGGGGAGTTCGGTGAGGCAGAGCAGATCATTTTCCGCGACGCCGCCCGAGATATAGACATTGTCATCGTCCCGGAAGACGACGGTGACGTCTCGGAATTGAAGGGTGTTGTCCGGGGCCACGATGGCGACTTGCCCGAGGTCGACAAAGGCGTTAAAGGGAATCCGGGCACGGTTCGGGATGGTGCGTCCGGCGATTCGCGCCTTCACGAAAAGCCCCGGCCGGAGACGGTTGGCTGCGTTATCCGTTCGGCTCTGCTCCACCTCCGCGACGAGGTAGAGAGAGCGGCTCGCCCGGTCGATCTCGCCTTCGGTCCGAACGATGCGTCCGCGGTAGCGCGTTGTTTCTCCGGCGGCGGTGGAGACGATATCAACCTCTCCAGCCGGCTCGCCTGTATTATCGATCCGGAGAAAGGGTAACTGATCGACCGAGAGGGGCAGGCGAACCTCGTAGCGGGTTTCGAAAATTTCAGCAACGACTGCGCCCGGCGCGAGGTAGCTCCCGACCTCGGTTGCGGTCGAGGCGATAATTCCGTCGAAGGGAACCGTGACGGTGGTCCGCTTCACGTCGAAGTCTGCCTTCTCAAGAGCGCTTCGGGCGGCTTCGGCGCGTGTCACGGCGCTGTGTAACTGGGGTTGGCGCGAGGCAAGTTCGGTTGGTTCGCCGCCTTTACCGAGCTGAAGCCAATCGCGACGAGCCTGTTCCGAGCGCGCTATTTCCGCGGCGAGAGCCGCCTCGCTGTCGGCGAGTGAAGCGGCTGCGGCAGCGCGGGCCGAGAGGTAGTCGACAGGTTCTATCTTTACGAGCCAGGTGCCGGTGCTGACCCGTTTACCGGGCTCGAAGGCGGGATTTACCTCGGTGACACGTCCGGCTACGGCACTAGCGAGACGGGTGCGGCGGGCGGACTCGATGATACCTTGCGAGGGCACGTCAAAAGAGACGTCCTCATAGCGGACAGGTTGCACCTCGACAAGAGGGAGCCTCTCTTCCACCTTTTCCTTTTCCGCCAGGGGGCGTGTCACCCAGAGAAGCGCCGAAAAGGCGATGCCTCCGGCGATGATGGCCAGGCCGATGAGGATTCCCGCAAAACGTTTCATGGTTCCGTTGATGTATCGAGGGGAGGTTCGGTCGGTCGGAAACTCCCGCCGAGGGCAAGGTGTAGATCGACACGATTGTCGAGTCGCTGGCGCCGTATGCTTATCCATTGCGAGCGGCTCGTGAAAAGGCGCTGCTGGGCGGCGAGGACGGTGAGAATGTCGCCCGTGCCGAGTTCGAATGCCTCCAGAGAGCGACGGTAGGCGGCGAGGGCGAGGCGCGAGGCTTCGGCGAGCGACCCGACCCGACGGGTGAGGAAAGCCTCGGCAGCGAGGGCGTTTTCCACTTCGGAGAACGCTGTCAGGGCAGCCTGCTCGAACTCAGCGGCGGCAACGCTGAGTTCGGCCTCGCGTTTCGAAATATTCGTCCGGAGACGTCCACCCCGGAGAATGGGCTGGGCGAGATTCCCGGCAAGGCTCCAGACGCTGAAATCGCCGTTGAGGAGGTCGCTGATGTCCTCGCTCGCACTCCCGTAGCTACCTGTGAGGCTGACGGCGGGGAGAAGTGAGCGCTTTGCCTCAAGGAGCCGCTTGTCGGCAGCGGCGATGCGCCTTTCGGCGGCGGCGAGATCAGGACGCCGATCGAGCAAGGTGGCAGGGAGACCGGCGGGTACTTGGCCCGGCAGTTCGGGTAGCTTCGCGGACTTGCCGACTGTCCCGAGCGGATAACTCCCTGCGAGGATTTCAAGCTGACGGGCCGAGCGACCGGCCAGTTCTTCGCGCGCGGCGAGGGCGTCCCGCGCATTGGCGACATCAGCTTCGGCGAGAAGCAGCTCCGATGCAAAGTTCTGTCCGTTGTCCCCGATGCCCCGCTCGAAGCGCTCCCTGATAGCGGACTCCGTTCCGGAGAAAGTGGCAATCGCACTTCGCGCCAGCGCGACCTGATCTTTCGCTTCGGCAAGCGCGAACCATGTTTTGGCCGCCTGCCCGGCGAGAGAGAGCTGCGCGGTCGAGAAATCGTAGGCTGACGCTTCGAAGTCGGCGACAACGGCGGCCCTGGCGGATCGGATGCGCCCCCAGAGATCAATCTCCCATTGCAAGTCGAGCGAGAGTCCGAAGCGATTACTCTGCGAGGAGAGAACGCTTCCGGGGGGAGCTCCCGGAAGGGGTAGCCCGATGAAGTTCTGCGAGCTGCGCTGCCCGGGGAAATTTCCCGTAATTTGTGGATACAGGTCTGCTCCGGCGATGCGGGCATTGGCTCCGGCAATTTCGATTCGGGACTGGGCGGCTTTGAGGTCCCGATTGCCGGCCATGACACTTTCAACAAAAGCGCTGAGGTCCGGCGCGCGGAAGGTCCCGATCCAGTGATGATCGGGGAATTGGTCGGGCTGGCGGGCTTCTCCGGTAATCCAGTGCTCGGGAACCTGGATGTCCGGGTGGCGCATCGCTCCGGACGGTGAGAGGGATTCGCAATTACTGAGAAGAGCGGTCACCAGGACTGCTCCGAGGGCAGCGGTGATTGCGGCCCGCCTGGGTATCCGTATCGCGGATCGGGGGAGTGAAAACCACGCTAAAACCGTCGCGGGGAGTGGAAGGACGGCCGTGAAATCAACGGGACGGGAGAAGACCTCACCTGAATCCGCAGAGCCGTGCCTGCCGTCCCGAAGGGGCGGAAGTCCGGCCTCGCAGATGGGGTCGAGGCTCATCGTCCCGACGGCGAAAGGCATGCACCGGGCAAGGGTGGTAAGGTCGGGAGCGGGGAGGGGAGGCGAAGGGAAGGCATCTGGCGATCAGGGTTGCACGGTCGGTGTTTCCGGAGGCTCGATGCTCATGATCTTGTCATGGATCTTGAGGATCTCCTTGGATTTGGCGAAAAAGTCATCCACCTCCGCCGCACTGGCATTGTTCGAATCGACGATCTGCTGCAGCTTGGCGAGATACTGGTTGATATCGAGAGAGATGTCCGCCATCTGGCGCTGAGCACTTTCGTAGGCGGTTGCGACGGCCGATTTTGCCTCCACGATGGCGGAGCGTCGTCCCTGTTTCTCAAAAAAATCGGCCCGCTCTTCCTTGAACTCTTTGTTTTTGAAAATCCGTTTTCCGAGAGGCGTCGTCTCAAGGGGGTCAACGGCATCTTCCGGCAGGGCGGAGAGCTGGCGGGTGAAGTAGCGATCTAGCTCGCGAAACTCGTTGAGCGGTTTGCCGTACTGCTGATGAAGGAAAGCGAGGCCGTTGATCACTCCGGTAAGGCTCGCGGCCTCGTTCTGGTCGATTTTCTGCCCCGAGCGCAGCCTCTTCTCGATGTCACCGATGTAGGCGAGGGTCTTGCGACTGTCGTAGATGATTTCGTTCATCTGTCCGTAAGTGCGCCCGAGCTGTTCGACATGTTGCTGTTTTAGCGTCTCGACCTGGGCGCTCCACTCCTCAACGAGGCGCTCGGTCTCGGCTTGCTTGTCGGCCAGAAGTGAGGAGAGCTCGGCATTTTTGTTTTCCGCCTCGCTGATACGAGCGGAAAGGTCTTTTACCTGCTGCTCGAAGGTCAGCACCTTCGACTGCTCGCTGCTCCAGAGCTTGCCGAGGAAAACGGAGGTGGCTCCCGAGGCGAGGACGAGAAGCGTCAGCAGCACGATTGCCACGGTCTTGCCCCGGCCGGGTTTGCCGTAGCCGTATTCTTCGAGGGCCTTGTCGGGGTCGTATTCTTCACTCATAATTCGAAAGGTAAGCGTGTTTCGCCTTAATTCTAGCGCTTCCAATGTTTTGGCAGCCTGATTTCTGTGGTATCAGCTACGTGACTTTTACGATCAATCTTTCAATGAACAAGAGCGGAGTCAGTCTCAGAGCCTCGTTTCTCGAGTCAGTCCGTCCCGAAACGGCGTTTCATCTTCTCTTCGACCACCTCCCCGGAGTGCTTTTTTTCGCCAAAGACCGGGAGGGGAGGCTCCTTGCGGCGAACCGGGCCCTCCTCGACCTCTACGGTTTTGCGAAGGAAGAAGACTTCTGGGGGGTGACCGACTTTGAACTGCTTCCTCGCAGTCTCGCCGAGAAATTTCGCGCTGACGATCTCCGGATCATCCGCACCGGCGTCGCGATGCTCGAAATGGTGGAGGTCTTTATCAGCCGGCAGGGGATTCCGGCCTGGTTCCTGACGAACAAAATCCCGATACGATCCCGCGACGGCGAAGTGATTGGAGTCATGGGCACGATCCAGAACTACGAAAAGCAGCGTGAGCTTCTACCTGCCGATTCGGATATTTCCCCGGCTTTGCGGCATATCGCCGCGAATTTTCACCGGGAGATACCTGTCCCCGGACTTGCCGAGAGGTGCGGTCTCTCGCTACGTCAGTTCGAGCGCAAGTTCAAAGAGCATCTTAAGACTCCCCCTCAGCAATATATTATCAAAAGCCGGGTCCACGCCGCATGCGACGAACTGAGGCAGTCGAAAAAGTCAATCGCCGACATCGCCACCGACCTCGGGTTTTATGATCAGGCAGCTTTTTCCCGGCAGTTCCGCAAACACATGGGAATGACACCATTGTACTACAGGCGGCACTATCGCTGAGGAGGTGGAACCCGTCGGAAGAGATGCCCGGCCCCGCAGGAGTCCGGGGCGGTCCGTTGCGGGTGGCACCGCTCCGGGGCGGCGGGAAACCTCTTGCGCTCGCGCGGGGCCTGCTCTATCTCCGGTGTCTATGCTTGCCGTTGTTGTTACCATTGTCGCCCACGCCGATAAGATCGGGGAAATGATCGCCGCTCTCGAGGGCAATCGGGCCCATTCACGCCACGAGCCCGACTGTCTGAAATGGGAGTGGTCGCAGCACATCGAGGACCCTGCCAGATTCGCGATTTACGAACTCTACACCGACCGTGAGGCCTTTGCCGCGCACAAGGCGAGCGATCACTTTGCGGCGTGGGTTGAGGCGAGCACCCCCTGCATCAGGGAAAAGGTCGCCGGGCAGTATGAGGTAAAGGGGCCGGATCTTCGTTGAGGTGGAATCTCGTGCCGGAGCGGCCTCCCGGAGGTTCCCCCTTTCGCCTTTCCCGGGACGGTCAGTCTTCGCGGGGTGCCTCGGTTATTTCCTCGATGCTGCCGGCCGCCTTGAGGCGGTTGATTAATTCCTCGATCGCGACGGCGCGTTTTTCCTGCAGATACTGATCGCGCAAGCCCGGGATTTCGTCCTGCGGGATGGGGGCCGGATCTTTGCGATCCGTGACTTTAAAAAGGTGAAAGCCGTAGTGTGTCGCCACGATGGGACTGATCTCGCCCACTTCCATTGAAAAGGTAATGGCCTCGACCTCGGGCATCGTTTCGCCCTGTTTCATGAAACCGAGGTCGATTTCGCGGTCTTCACTGCTGCCGTGCTCCCGAGCGGCGAGTTCGAAGTCTTTGCCGGCAAAAAGTTCACGGCGCAGTTCGCGGAGGGCGAGGTAGGCTTCGCGGGCGGCTTCGTGGCTGGACGGCTCGATGAAAATCTGGCTAACCCGGACCTGTTCCCCGCTCATGTAGCGGGAGATATTTTCCTGATAGTAAGCCGTGAGCTCCTCCGCAGAGGGGGCCGCAGGTAGTTGCAGCTCGGCGTCGAAGAGGCGGTCGACGATCATGCTGCTCTTCAGCTTTTCGAGAATGGTGCGGCGGTCTCCGGGATTAAAACCGGTGTTGTCATAAAATGTCTGTTCGTCTCCATGTTCGGCCTTGATTTCCTCGAAGCGGGCTTCGACCGCTTCGGCGGAAATATCGCCGAAGCGTTTCACCGACTCCTGTTCGAGGAGAGTGCGGTTGATCACATTATCCTTCGCGTAGGCGCGGAATTCGATGTCACGATCACAGCAGACGACCTCCCCCATGCTCTGGTAGTGCTCCTTGATCGATTCGAACTCGTCTTCGAGGATCTCGTCGCCGATGTGTTTGCCGTTGATGATGTAGGCCATCGTTGAAGGTGGCGCAAAAGTTCGCTTCCCGCAAACGGACGGAATGAAAAGGCCCGGGCGGGAACACGGCTCGGCTTCCCCCTGATGAGGGAGAGGGAAAGGCGCGAGGATGGTGCTTGATTCATTGTCGATTGCGGGGACTTTGCCCGCGACATGGGGACAATCAGTAAAGCCTTCATCCTCGGAGCCGGCCTCGGCACGCGCCTGCGCCCGCTCACCGACGAGTTGCCCAAGCCGCTCGTCCCCGTTTTCAATCGTCCCCTGATCACCTTTGCGTTTTCCCATCTGCGCCACGACCTCGGGGTGGGGCAGTTTGCGGTAAACACTCACCATTGCCACGAGGCCTACGATGCCGCTTTTCCGCAGCATTGCGAGGGCGGGAGCGCTCTCTTGTTTCGTCACGAGCCCGTCCTCCTCGATACCGCCGGGGGAATTGACAATCTTCGCGATTGGCTCCCGCGGGATGATTCTTTCGTCGTCTACAATGGTGATATCCTCACCGATCTGCCGCTTGCCCCCGCCCTCGGTCAGCATCTTGCCACCGGTGACGACGTCACCCTCATCCTGCGCAGCAGGGGAGATGAGCTGCGGGTCGGCTTTGATGCCGCGACGGGCAGGGTCGTCGATATGCGGGGCGCGCTGCGACCGGATTGGCCTCACCGCTATCAGTTCACGGGGATCTACTTTGTCTCACCGGCATTTTACCGTTTTTTGAAACCCGGCAAAATTGAGTCTGTCGTTCTGCCTATGGTGGAAGCGATTCGGGCAGGAGGCCGGATCGGCGGCATCGTCATCGACGAGGGTGAGTGGCACGACCTGGGCGAGCGCGATGCCTACCTCGACTCTCTTTCGCTCGCCTCACGGGGATTCCCCCGGTATTCGGGCCAGCTGCCGGAGCGCATTTCAGCATCGGCCCGGATCGGTGAGGAAGTGGAGATTGACGCCTTCTCGACAATCGGAGCCGGGGCGGTGGTGGAAAACGGTGCCGTTATCCGTGAGTCGGTGATTTGGCCGGACGGAGTCGTGGCGGCCGGTGCGATCCTCAACCGCACGATTGTGCGGGGAGGG
Organism: Akkermansiaceae bacterium UBA6138; assembly: GCA_002422425.1. Classification (GTDB taxonomy): domain Bacteria; phylum Verrucomicrobiota; class Verrucomicrobiia; order Verrucomicrobiales; family DEV007; genus Arctic95D-9. The sequence goes on from DIVG01000046.1 coordinate 181,885, forward strand.
CGGATCGCCCGCGGGACGCTCTCCGGGGTGGATGTGTGAGGCTGTCCGGGGCTGTTTCGATACTAAAAAGAAGAAATAACCCCAAAAAACTCCCACAAACCGCAGATCCGTGCGTCTAAGTGGTGACGATTGTCTGTGCTTCTGGTATAGTATAGCAACCTGTAACTGCTTTGGAAAAAATCGACATCCCCCGAAAAACGGTTTACCGGCTCTCTCTTTACCAGCGATGCCTTCAAAAGTTCCGTGAGCAGAAGGTCGAGACGGTTTCATCGGAGGATCTTGCCAAAGCGGCCGGGGTCAAGCCCACACAGCTGCGAAAAGACCTCGGCCATGTCGGACAGTTCGGGACTCGGGGACTCGGGTATGGCGTCACCACTTTATCCGGAGCAATTTCCGGTGTGATGGGGCTCACCATGCTGCAGCCTGTTGTCATGGTGGGGGTGGGGAACCTCGGGTCCGCCCTGTTGCGCTACAGCGGCTTTCGCAAAGAGGGTTTTGAGATCATCGCCGCCTTCGACGCCGAACCGGCCAATGTCAAAGCCACCACCGAGCAGATGGGTGTGCCGGTCTACGATGTTAAAGAGATGGGCCGCTACGTCAGAGGGCACGGGGTTCGTATGGCCATTATTGCGGTGCCGGAATCAGCCGGGCAGAAGGTTGCTGATGTCCTCGTAGCGGCGGGGGTGCAGGCTATTCTCAACTTTTCCCCTGCGGTGCTGAGTGTTCCCGACGACGTCGTGGTGAACCACGTCGATCTTGCGGCAGAGCTTGGCAGCCTCAGCTTCTTTGTGAGTTGAAACCGGAGCTTGCGGCCAGGGGCGACGGTTCTCTCGTCGCCATCCCCTACGACGGGAGCTTTTCGCTGCTCGACACGCTCAAATCGGGCCAGCTTTTTCATTGGGAAAGTTTCCGATTCGGCGAGTTTGACGGTTACGCCGGCTGCATCGGTGGTGCCCCGCCTTCGTTTATCGCCCAGCTTGAGAGCGGAGCTGTCCTCACCCTGAAGGGTGATTGCGAGAGAGTAGCCGGATACTTCGGGCTTGATCATCGGATGGAGGAGATTCATGCGACGTTTCCGTCCAATGATCCCGTTCTCCGCGCCGCGATCGCCTATTGTCCCGGTATTCGCATTGTCCGCCAGCCTGTCTGGGAATGCCTCGCCACTTTCATCACCTCGTCACTGAAACAGGTGACCCACATCCGGGCTATTTCCATGACGCTGCGGCAGCGCTACGGAGTCGCCCACCAATTCGGGGGCCGGACTTTTTACGCCTACCCCGAGCCCGCCGTCCTCGCGGCCGCCGGTGAAGAGGCGCTTCGTCAGTGTTCCCTTGGCTATCGCGCAAAATCCCTCCACCTTGCCGCTGTTGCCATCGGGGCGGGCCGGATCGATCTGAACGCGATTGAGCGCGAGCCCTCCCTTAGTCGTGCCCGGGAGAGCTTGATGCAGCTCCACGGGGTAGGAGAAAAAATCGCCAACTGCGCTCTGCTCTTCAGTGCGGGCCAATGGGGGGCTTTTCCCATCGATGTGTGGATCGAGCGAATCTTGCGCGAGCATTACCGGAAGCGGGTCAAAGGCCCGAAGCTGCAGCAATGGGCGGTGAAGCATTTCGGTGTCAACGCGGGCTATGCGCAGCAATACCTCTTTCATTTTGCGAGGAAAACGCTTTAATCTTCGCTCGCTTAAAGATGTCGGAACAGCAAAAGCTCTTTGCCAGTCTTTCGGGGGCTCTGGTGGCCCACCTGATCTTTTTTCTGTTGGTTTTTGGCTTTCTTACCACACGCAAGGCGAGTTCCTCCGCCGGCCGGGCGGGGGAGCGTCCTCCTGCCGAGGCCGCTGCTCCCGAAATCACCCTCGTGATGAGCGAGCTGATGGAGCAGGTCCGGGTCGAGTCGCCGGAAGCGGGGCTTCGCGAGTTTGTCTCCGCCGACCTCATTCCCGGTGAGAAGGAGGCTCCTGCAGAGGCGCGTTTCGAGTCCGATCGCAACCTCTTCGCTGCAAGCTCCCTGCGGCCGGACGAGAACCTCCGGCAGGAAGAGGGCCCTACTCTTGTCGGAAAAAATCCGCTTCCCCATCTTACCCTCGCTAATCGTAATTACCGCATGGGCGAGACGCCTGCTCAGGACCCGTCCGGAGCGGCATTGATGCCGCTTTCAGCCAATGTGGCGTTGCCTGCGGTGAAAGCCGCCCCCTTGCCGTCCGAGGCCGGCAGCGGCACTGCCGAAACCGCTGCCGATCCGGTGAAAAGTAATCTCTCCGAGCTTGATGCCGCCCGGAGGGTTCGCCCGGAGGGGACGATCGCTGATGCTGTCAGGGAGGAGGCCGGAGAGGGAACTCGAAAGAGTTTTCTGGACCCGAATGCCGATAGCAGGTCCCTTGCTCCGGAGTCGATGCCGGAAGAGGAGGGCCGCCTCGGCGAAAGGGGCGGTAGTGAGGGCGGGCCGGGCGGGGAGCCGGATGAACGGAAGGGGAAGTCTACCCCTGAATCCGCGATCAGCGGCGCGACGGCCTCCCTACCGGCTGACAAAGGGCCGTTCTCCGATGGATTCAGTCCCGAGGAGCAGCGGAATGTCAATAACGGCAGGTCCGTTCGGGTTGGACCAGACTCGGTCGATGCTGAAGAGACGCCTCTTGGCAAGTACAAGAAGTCGGTCCGTGATGCCATCTCCGAGAAATGGCATCGCTACAAGCAGGAGAACGCGGACCTCGTCAGCTGGGGCATCCTCAAGGTCCAGTTTAATGTCGATCGGGAGGGAAAGGTGAATCAGTTGCAAATCACCAAAAACGAGGCCAATGCCACTCTTGCGGAATTTTCCCTCAAGGCAATTCGTGACGCGAGAGTTCCGCCAATGCCCGACGATGTTGCCAGGTCGGTGGGTGCGCAGGGGCTTATCATCCATTACGATATTATCATTTACTGATTCATCTCCCCGTCTCCTCTTCTATCCATGCTCGACTCTTCGATCAACGCCAAGGTATGGGATTTCCTCCTGTCAGGAGGGCTCTTTATGGGCTTCATCGCCGTCTGTTCTTTCACGGGCATCGCCGTTTGCATTCACCGCGCTCTCACGCTGCGCTGGAGTTCGGTCATTCCCTTCAATCTCAGAAAGGATCTGGCTCTTTGCGGCGAAGGCTTCCGGGATGGACGTGCCGCGAGGCTCCTTCTCGAGCTGAAACGTAGCGAAAGTCCCGTCGGCAAGCTCGGGCGGGTTGCTCTCTCGCCGGAGTTCACCAATCGCGAGGAAGCTTATGGTGCAGTGGAAGCCACCGCCCGCGAGGAGATGGTGAGACTTGAGAACGGAATGGGGGTTCTCGAGGTCGTTATCACGATCGCGCCGCTTCTGGGGCTCCTCGGAACCGTGAGCGGTCTCGTCAGCGTCTTCGCCACCCTCGGCGAGGCCGGTGACAGTTCCGACCCCACGCTCATCGCGGCGGGCATTGCGATTGCGCTCAATACCACCATCGCCGGGCTCGTGGTCGCGGTTGTCATGGTCATCTGTCACTCATACTTCACCCGCCGCCTTGAGCGCATCGCGGCCAGGCTGGAGGTGATTGCCGGTCATCTTCTCCACGAGTTTTACAAGCACGGGGGGCCTTCTCTCTATGCGACCGGATCCGGGGGCCGCCCTCTCTCCACGGCGGTCGAGGCGGAGTCCAGGAGGCCCGATGGAGATGAGATAAACCCCGAACGCGGCGACATCCCTTCTTGAACATTTACCGGAAAAGACGTCAGCGCCCTGTGGTGCCTATCGTGACGCTGATCGACATTCTCGCGATCCTGCTCATCTTCTTTATCGTCACAACAACCTTCAAAAAAAACGAAGGGCTCGTGAAGGTGAACCTGCCCCGTTCCTCGGAGCTGGCTTCGAGTGAGGACCGCGAGCGCCGTTTTTCGCTGGCCCTCGGCAAGGACGGGCAGATTTCCCTGGGGAGCACTGTTGTCCCGATCGATTCCCTCGCCGGAGCCCTGCGCGATTTCAAAAATGCCCGCCCCGGGGAAAAACTCGAGCTCAAAGCTGACGAAGGAGTCCCCCTCGGACTTATCGTTAAAGTCTGGGACGCCGTGACCCTGGCCGGACTTGAGATAGGCGACCTGCCCCTTCGCATTCTCCTCGATGAGTGAGAATCCGGAGGAATCCGGCGGAAGCTGTGGTAAACTCCTCGCTTCACCATGATTCGTGACATCGTATTTTACCCTGATCCTGTCCTGCGGAAAGTCGGCGAACTCGTCGGTGAGGTGACACCCGGGCTTCGCGACCTCGCCGCAGACATGATCGAAACCATGTATGACGCTCACGGAGTCGGCCTCGCCGCCCCCCAGATCGGGGTCTCCCTGCAACTCGCCGTTATTGATGTCTCGCACGATGAGGAGTGCATCTCCTACCTGCGAGTCAACGGGGTCGAAAAGACTCTCAAAGAGGTTTGTCCTCTCGTCTTTTTTAATCCTGTCGTCGAGACCCGCGGTGAAAAAGACACTGACACCGAAGGCTGCCTCTCCTTTCCCGACCTGCGCGGCGAGATCACCCGTCCCTACGAAGTCCGGGCAACCGTGCAGACTCTCGAGGGCGAGACCCTCGTCATCGAGACCGACGGTCTCTTTGCGAGGGCGATCCAGCATGAGGTGGATCACCTTTTCGGCAAACTTTTCATCGATCGCATGAGCTCCGCCCGTAAGCTCGCGATTCGTCGCCAGCTGAAGGAAATGCAGGGGCAATACGGTTGATCCATCTTCTCTCCGCATTCTTTATGAAAGAGCTTTTTGTCATCTTCCTTAAGGGCACCGCGATGGGGGCTGCCAACGTCATTCCCGGAGTTTCTGGCGGCACGGTCGCTTTTATCACCGGCATTTACGAACGGCTCATCAACGCCCTCAAAAACCTCGACGGCGGTGCGGTGAGGTTGCTCCTTGGACGGCGTTTTAAAGAACTCTCAAGGAAGATCGATTTTCCCTTCCTTGCTGCGATCGGTCTCGGGGTGGTCGTGAGCATTTTCACCTTCGCCGAGGTTCTGAAGTACCTCTTCGCCAATCATGCCGTCCACGTGTGGTCCTTCTTTTTCGGGCTCATTATCGCTTCGGTTTATTTCGTCGGAAAGCAGGTGAGGGAGTGGTCCCCCGGGGCCGTTCTAGCCCTTTCCGTCGGGGCCGCCATCGCCGTGGGTGTTGCCCTCCTCAAACCCGCGTCCGGCAGCGACAATATCGCCTACCTATTTCTTTGCGGCATTATTGCCATGGCCAGCATGATCATTCCCGGGATTTCAGGTAGTTTCGTTTTGCTCCTCCTCGGGAATTACCAGCTCATCATGATCGAGTCGGTCTCTAAACTGAAATCGCTCGAGCCCGGGGCCTTCGCTATCCTCATTCCGGTCGGCGCCGGTGCCGTTGTCGGCATGGTTGTTCTCAGTCGCCTGCTCGCCTGGATTTTCCGGCGTTTTCACAATCATGCCGTTGCCCTTCTCACCGGATTCGTGGCCGGTTCCCTTCTCGTGATCTGGCCCTGGAAACTTCCCGTCTTCGCAAGTTTCGAGGCAGCCGGAGTGGTAAAGGAAAAAATCATCGGCTACGACTGGTTTCTCCCTTCTTTGGAAAAATCGTCTCTCATCGCTTTCGGTATGATGGTTCTCGGTATTGTCATCGTCTGGGCGATGGAGAAAGGTGCCGCTGTTCATGAGGAGTGATACCGGGACGGGATTCGGGAGCAGTGACGGTTTGAGGGGTAATGGCCGGGTTGATTTTCGGGGCGATGGACGGGCTTTTTTGCCTCCCTGTCCCTGTTCCGATAAAGCGGCAAGCCTGTTTTCGTTTTATCATTCGACGTAATGATGTCCTTTGCCGCATCAAAGTTTTCGTTTCAAAAAACAGAGGCCGGGGCGAAGTTGGTCAAGCTCCCGTCCCGTAGTGAATTTCAGGTCGCCATGAAAAATCAAATCGCCAGATTGTCCGCCCGAAATGCTCGTCGGTCAGCGATGAAGACGGGTGTTTTTCTGTTTTTTCTCGCCCTATCCGGTCGGCCGGACATTTTTGCGGATGAATCTGTAGTCTCCGTCAACCCTGTGAGGCAAGGGGCTTTCCCGAAAGGCGAAGCAACCGGTCCATGGGGAACGATCGAATATTACCCCGTCATTCTTGAGCCTCCGGCAGACCATCTCTGGGCGGCGCTTTACGACGATCGCACCCTTTGGAATTTCGGCTCTGTTCCTGAAGAGGGCGTCTATGACATTCTTGAGACGTCCGGATTCTCGAAGGAAAGTATCCGCCTCCTTAAAACCGAAGGCCAGTGGAAGACAGGGGTTGCCGGCACCGAGGTCGATGTCAGCGATGCGGTCATCGAGAGCATGACCCCCGAAAACCGTGAGGCTTTGGCCAAATGGTTCAGGCTGAATAACGAGCTCTTTTTCAGCAGACTCATCATAAACCTGGAAGGAGGGGATCTTTCCGCCTTCGAAGAAGGTAGTGTCTCTCCGAAAACCCTCGATCTCATCAGGAGGATGAGTTTTAAACGGCGGAATGTGCTCAGTCTCATGGACCGGGCCTATATCATGAGGCAGTTGGGAGATGATCAGGAGGAAAAAGAGCGATTCCTCAAGGCGGCCTTTGCCACGCGAAGTCTGATCGTTCGGCTCGTCATTAACGAGTCCACGGATCTGGAGTCGGTTATTGATTACTGGTCGAGTGAAGGCCGGAATCCCGGCATTGAACACATTTTGAAAGGCGTCAAGCTGACCGCCGGAGCCGATAAGCTGGATCTTGTCCAGATCCTGCCGCCTCTCCCGAGGCGTTACCTGTTTGGATTCACGAATCTTCGCGATATGATCCCCTTGAGCCCGCCCGATTGTTTCTGGGCATCCGTGCAGTTTTTCAGACCGAACGCCTCCCCCCGCATCCTTGATCCTTTAACTCTGAATTATCACCTCGAACACGACTTTGAAAAAATTGAAAGTGCCGATCTTCAATTTGGAGACATCGTCTGCATGTTTAATACCGATGACAATACGTTTCTACACAGCTACGTCCATATTGCTTCAGATATTGTTTTTACAAAGAACGGGTCCAGCTTTACGCGTCCGTATGTCCTCGCCAAAAAGTCGGATATGTTGTCCGTCTATCTTGACGAGTCGGCTTACCGTTCAGAGACTTACCGGCGGAAGAAGAGGGGGTGAGATGCCGTCACGACTTCTTCAACTGTTACTCGGAGCTTTGTTTTTTGCTGACGTCACGGGTCAGGATGCCATCGTTATGTCGTCGCCTTCCCGACCGGGGAACGGTGTCGTGGCCGCCCCGCCCGGTCCCTGGGGATCGCTCGAATACTACGAGGTGGCCCTTGAAGGTCCGAGAGGGATACATTCCATGCTCAAGCTCCCCTCGCAGCAGGTGGAGTGGTTTCTCCCGGCCGCCTCGCGCGCGGAACTCAAGGAATTATTAATCGCGGCGGGTTTGACCGAATCCGAGATAACGGATCTTCTTTCCGGCAGTAAACTTATTCAGGATCTCGAGGCCTTCCGGATTTTTCCGGCGGAGGCAACGGTCCTGAATATGCCGACACCCACCCGGGTCAAGCTCTATCGTCTCCTTTCCAGGTATGAGGAGAATCGTTTTCACCAAAGGCCCGTCTACATCAATTCTTCGAATTTGTCGGACTGGTTTGAGGGTAGCGAGATCCCCCGGTCTGTCATTCAGGACATCGCGGTGCTCTGTTACCCGACACCGGGCGGGAAGGGCTACCATTTTTCCGATGCGCCCTTCACTCTTAAACAGGCCGGATCCGTGCTTGAGGAGCAGATTCTCTTTCAGGGATTGTTCCGAAAGCGGGGCCTCATTGTTCGATTGCGGGTGAGCGCCGATAAACTGACTCAGGAGACCGCCGATTACTGGACCGCCGGGTATAAAAACAAGGCAGTGATGCCCCTCCTTGAGTCCATTGTCCAAAACAATGACGGCGGAACCATTGATATTGCCCACCTCCTTCCGTCGACGCCGAGGACTTACCTGAATCGATTTCCCGACCCTTCGGACGGGTTGTCGGGGCGGTTCCCGGACTGGTTCTGGACCTGTTATAACTTTTTCCGCTTCGTCCCCCGGGAAGTCTATGCTGATTCACCGGCAAGGGACAGCCTCATCCTGCAGGAATTTGAGACGGGACTGCCTCCAAGCGAGTTCGGAGACATGCTGCTTTTCAATTCCGGCGGCAAAGTGGTTCATGGTTGTATTCACATCGCCGAGGACATCGTTTTCACGAAAAACGGGGCTGATCTGAATTCACCCTGGGTCTTCATGAAAATTCAGGATGTCGTCGGGATTCATGATCTCTACGGCGACGTCTCGATCAGCACTTTCAGGAAACGCAAGACAAGTGAAACGGTCACTCCCTGAGAGGGGCCCCGCTCTCTTTCGGAGCGGTCCCGCCGGGAAGTTGGGTGGATCGGCGTTTGTTGAGCGGTCCGGGCCTTGTTTTCAGCGCTCTGTTTTTCTCTTGTCGGCTTCCGGTGAATTTTGTAAAAAGAGGATCGTAGAGGTGCTTTTTTACAAAAGTCTTTCCTTCAATGAAAAAGTCCGCCTTGAAAGTGAAACGAACTCTGTCCCGGCAGCGGGCTGTTTCCGTCTTTTTGTCGATCTGGTTCCTGTCGCCCGTTTTTTCTCTCTCGGCCGTTACCCTGACAGGTTCCAATGGCCGGGCGGTGGAGTTTCACTCGATCAAGTCCGCAACCCCGAAGGGGATAACCGCTCAGATGGTGCCGGACGGCCCTATTCTCGGAATTCCCTGGGAAAAGCTCGACCTGGCCGCGCTCGAAAAGGATCAGAAGGCGATTTATGAAGCTTACCTGCGCACTAAAGCCGGCGAAACGATCGAGCTGAGCCTGAACGACGCAGCGATGACCGGTGAATCCCCTGCGCCGGTGAGTCCGGTGAGTCCGGTGAGTCAGCCAAGGGAAAAATATTCGGGATGGATGGATACAAAAGTTGGATCCGTCGAGTTTATGCTCCAAATGCCGACGGCTAAACCCCGCGGCGTGCTCGTGCTTTCGCTCGACGACTTCGGCGATTCCTTTCGCTATGTGATGGGTCACGAAAGAGGGAGCGGTGTCTGGAGTGATTTTCAGAACAAGCACGATCTTGCCCTGCTTTCCTACAGTCTTGGAACAGGCAATCAGGATCCGACCAAGCTCGACGACTTCGCGTTTGCCCAGAAGGGCAGCAGCAAGACTCTCTTCACGGCCCTCGGTCATTTTGCGACAAAGCTCAAGGAGCCCGGGTTCGCCGATCTTCCCATCGCTCTCTACGGGGCGGGGCGCACCGGTGCCGCCTTTGTGTATAATTTTGTGCAGGTGCATCCGGACCGGGTCCTCGCAGCGGTGGTGAGCAAGGGGGGATTTTACGACGCCGAGCCGACCGCCGCCTCGGCGAAGGTGCCGGTGCTTTTTATCTGGGGACAGTACGGTACCAATCACGAACTCTGGAAATCGGAGAACAGCGCCGAACCCATCCTCGTCAGGTATGCCGCGATGAAGCCGAACTGGACAAATGCTCGTGAGCCGCGCGGGCGGGACGATCAGAATCCGGTGGTCGAGTATTTGGCGAAACAATACCTGCTCGCGATGATCCCGCGACGCATGCCGGAGGCGAAACCGGCGCCTGCTCCGGATCCGGTAGCACCTGCCGACGGCGCCCCGGCAGAGGAGAAGAAGTCCGAGCCTTCGCCCGCGCCCGAGTTGCCCGAGCCTGTCGAGCTGGACCGGTCGAAGGGCTCGGTTGGTAACATCCGAACCGGTGAGGTCGTCAAGATTACCGATCCGTCCGCCGAACTCGGCCCTGACGAGACCTTTATCCCGAACGCCGACGTCGCCAAGGTCTGGAAGCCCTATATCCTCGGCGAGCTGGAGCCGCCCGCGCCGAAGTAAAGGACGCGAGCCGGGAAAATCGCTTCTTCAAACTTCCGAAGTTCGACCCCAGCCCTCGCAGCGACGCACCGCCGACCGCCTACAGCTTCTCAGGCTCCTGCAGCAAGTGCCCGATGCGTTGCAGTAATCGGCCTGCAGCACCGCCGTCGAGGATGCGGTGGTCGAAGCTGAGGACAAATTTGGATTCCATGCGCGGAACGAATTCGCCTTTCTCCTCGTCCCAGACCGGAGCCTTGCGCCCGGCCATGAGCCCGAGGACCAGATTTTGCTCGGGCAGGGGGATGGGACTGGCGGCGGTAATGCCGAAGGGCCCCACGTTCGTGATGGTGGCGATGCCGCCTCCCGTGGCGGCAATGGGGATGCGTCGTTCGCGGGCTCGATTGACGAGTTCCTCATACGGTTGTTGCATTTCGCTGAGAGGCTTCTGATCAACATTTCGGATCACGGGAACGAGAACCCCGTCGTCGGCTTCTACCGCAAAACCGATATCGATGGCGTTCGGATGAACGATCCGGGTTCCGATGAGACGTCCCGCGACGGCGGTGTTTTCGGAAATGGCGATAGCAAGGGCGCGCATCGCATAGAGGGTCACGCCGGGTTTGGCGGTGAGGCTCTTGCGATGGGCGAGGACGGCGTCCATGATGATAGGGACGGTGACGCTGGCGAGAGGGCGGGTCCAGCTGCGGCGCATCGAGTCAGCCACGGCGATGCGCATGGGGGAGGCATCGGTCATTTGGTTTTCCTCGAGGGCGTTGATGAATTTTTCAAAGTCTTCGACGGTGACGCGCCCCCCCGCGCCGCTCCCCGGCAGTCCGGCGAGGTCGGCAGAGTTCAGCCCCAGTTCGTCCATACGGGCGCGGAGTCGGGGACTGAGGTAGACGCTGGAACGTACCGGCACGGGGAGACCGCCCTCGATGGTGGGTTTTACGGCAGCGGGTTTGCTGTGATCGATGATGTCTTTTTCGGCGATCGCGAAATGCAGATTGTCCGAGCTCTCCGCTTCACCGGCCGCCTTTTCGCCTGAGCCGTTCCCCGGTTTGATGAGACCGGCCTTGGTCGCCTCTTCGTCACTGGCCTCAATAAAAGCGATCTGCGAGCCGACGGGGTAGCTTGTCCCCACGACGGCGGTTATTTCGATGAGGATGCCGCTGCACGGAGTGGTGACTTCCATCATCGCCTTGTCGGTTTCGACTTCGAAAATATTCTGATCGGCTTTGACCTCGTCTCCGGGGGCGATGAGGATCTCCCGAATCGTCGCTTCCGCGATCGACTCGCCGAGTTGTGGCATTTTGATGGGAAAACGAGGCATCGTGGTAAAGGGAAGGATTTTCGTCAGGTTAGCAGGGAAAAGGCAGGATCTCACCCGAAATTCGCAAACGAAATAGGGTCCGTGAGGGGTCGATCCGCGTAAACTGTCAAAGGTGGAGAAAAATGAAAGCGCTGCAAGTTTCCAGGGTGACAAAATCCTACGGGTCGGATCCGGTTCTTCGGGGCGTTTCGCTGGTCCTCGAGCCGGGGGAGAGGGCTGCTCTGATGGGGCCGTCAGGTTCGGGCAAGAGTACGTTGCTGAACTGTATCGGTGGAATCGACCGTCCTGATGAGGGGCGTATCGAAATCGCGGGCCATTCTCTTGCCGGGTTGGACGAAGCCGGGCTTTGCCGCTTGCGCCGCGAGACGGTGAGCACGGTGTTCCAGTTTTTTCACCTCCTGCCGACGCTGTCGGCACGTGAGAATGTGGAATTCCCAATGCAGTTAAGGGGAATCCCGGGGGCGGAACGTGCCGTGAGGGTGCAAACGCTCATCGAAGAGGTCGGTCTCTCGCATCGCGCGGAAGCGATGCCGCACGAACTGAGCGGCGGGGAGATGCAGCGTGTCGCGATCGCCCGTGCTCTTGCGATCCGGCCGGGACTCATCCTCGCGGATGAGCCGACTGGTAATCTCGATTCGACAACGGGAGAGTCCATCCTCGACCTGCTTGAGGCGATCAGTGAAAAATATGCCATCGCCATGCTCCTGGTGACTCACAGCCCCCTCGTCACGAGAATTTGCGGCAGGACTTTCGAGATGAAAGACGGCATTATTTCCGGGCAGGATGCCGAGGCATGAGTGACCCGGTTTCATCCCTGCCGGTGGGGCGCCTCCTCTGGAGCCGATTTATCTGGCGTCACTGGTGTCGCGAACCTGCCCTGACGCTGATGCTGGTGGGCATCCTCGCGCTCGGGGTCGCGGTCTTCCTCGCGGTGCGGCTCGCGAACAAGGCGGCGGTGACGGGCTTCGGGATGTTCACGGAGTCGGTCTCGGGGGAGAGCGATTTTTTGCTGCGACCGAAGGCGGGCCTGCTCGACGGCGCGATCCTGCGTGAGGTGAGGTCTTTGTCAGGGCGTGCGCCGCTGGGAATTTTTCCGGTGCTGGAATCGTCGGGTGTCTTCGCCGATGAGGTCGAGGGCGGTCTGTTGCGATTCGTCGGCACGGACCTTGTGGCCTTGCGCAACGCGGCGAACTTTGTGGCGGGCGGGGAAAAGGGAAAGGGGATCTCGTTTTCGCAGGAGGAGGGACAGGCCAGTCCGCTCGGGGTGAGCCGGGTCATCTACGCGGGCGAGGCCTTTGCGAAGGCGCACGCCGTGAAGGCGGGCGACGAGATCACGGTGATCGTGAACGACACGCCCGCAGTGCTCACGCTTGGCGGCATCCTGCCCTCGGATCCCAACCGGGCGGAGGTGCCGGAAAATCTTGTGCTGATGGATTTGCCGGCCCTGCAGGCGCTCGCGGGGAGAGAAGATCGGCTCAGTCGGTTGGAACTGCGCATTCCGCCGGGCGCGACGGCCGAACGGGTGCGTCAGGAAATGGCGACGCGCTTTGCGGCCTTTGCGACAGAGCGGGGCCTGATCCTCGAAACGCCGGGCGAGCGAAAGTCGTCGGTGACACAAATGAGCTCGGCCTTTCGCCTGAACCTCACGATCCTTTCGGGTCTCGCATTGCTCGTGGGCGTCTACCTGATCATGCAGGCGATGGAGGCGGCGGTGGTGAAACGGCGCGGCGAGATCGCGATCCTGCGATCGCTCGGGGTGACGCCGGGACAGATCCGGCGCGCCTGGCTCGTCGAGGGATTCATCCTCGGGCTGGTCGGCAGTGTCGTCGGCGTCGTTCTCGGACGTGTCCTCGCGGTGGGCATGGTCGCGGCGATCGGTAAAACCGTGAACACGATCTACTACGAGACGACAAGCTCGGCGGTGACACTGGAGAGCGGTGAGCTGCTTTTTTCCCTCGTCTTCGGTGTGGTTGCGAGTGTCCTCGCGGGTCTGGTGCCGGCGCGGGATGCGGCGATGACTCCTCCGGCTCAGGCGATGCGCCAGGGCACCCAGGGCGGCGGGCTGACCCTGCTGCGACGCTGGCCGCCGGGGCTGATTTTTCTTGTCGCCGGTTTTGCCTGTGCGATGCTGCCGCCGCTGCGCCTCGAGGGCGGCACGGTCGTGCCTCTGGGCGGATACCTCGCCGCGATGATGCTGGTCTTCGCCGCGAGCATTCTCATCGGGGTGCTCTTCAGGCCGGTCGCGGCCCTGCTCGGGGCGGAGCGCGACGCAGCGATGCGTTGCTACGCGGCGAGTCAGTTGCGCCGGCCCGAGGGGCGACATCGCCTCACGGCGGCGGGGCTCGCGGTCGCGATCGGGATGTCGGCGGCGATGGGCATCCTTGTGGCGAGCTTCGAGACAACGCTGACTTCGTGGATACGGCAATTGCTGAAGGCGGACCTCTACGTCGCGGCGGCGGGCGCGAGTTCGGTCACGAATGAGAATTCTCTCTCGGCGGCGACATGGCAGCGCATCCTCGAACTGCCGGGCGTCGCCGGGGCGGACAAGTTGCAGCGCTACACGATCAGTCTGGAGGGGAAAGATGTCTACCTCGGCGGGGCGGACTACAACGATGATGCGGAGCGTTTTCTCCAGCTCATCTGGATCGATCCTCCGGACGAGAAAGGTCCGCGAGCGCTCTCGGGTGAGGGAAGAACGAAAGCGCCTGCCTGGGTCAGCGAATCTTTTTCCCGCCGCTTCGGTTATGGGAAAGGGGACACTCTCGAGTTGCCGGTGGAGTCGGCCGTGCAGGAGGTCGAGATCACGGGCGTCTATGCCGAATACGGGAATGAGGCGGGAACGATCCTCGTCGGACGAGAGTTCACCTCCCGCTGGTTCAAGGATGACCGCACCTCGCAAATGGCGATCTACACTGAGGCCGGGGCGGATGCGGAAGCAGTTCTCGAAACGATCAGTGCGGAATTCCCCGGAGTGATGGCGCGCACCAATGAAAAGTTGCGCACGGAGTCGATCCGCATTTTCCACCAGACTTTTGCGGTGACCTACGCGCTCGAAGCGATCGCCGTGATCATCGCGGTGGCGGGTCTCGGTCTCGCCCTCGCGGGCCTGCTGCTCGAGCGGCGCAACGAACTCGCGACCCTGCGCGCGCTGGGGGCGACACGACGCAGTATCGCACTCGCCTCGATGTGGGAGGGAATCGGGCTGGCTCTTGTCGGGCTCGCGGGTGGCTACGTGCTGAGCTTTGTCCTCGGCTGGGTCCTCATTCACGTGATTAATCCCCAGAGCTTCGGCTGGACTCTGAGCTACCGGGTGCCGTGGCTGTCCTTCGCCGCTCTGGCGTTGGTGACCCTAGCGACGGCGGCGCTGGTCTCGTGGGCGGTTGGCTATCGCAATGCGAATCTGAGATCGGATCGGGAAGAATGAGATGAAAACGAGATGCTCTAACTTTACCACAGTGAAACGCGTTTTCGCGATCGTCCTGCTTGCCGCGATGGCGAGCGGAGAGGCACGTGCGGCGGAGTGGAATGTCCCGAGGGTGGGGCATCTTTTGTCCTTTCCCCGCGACCATGGGAGCCATCCCGATTTTAAAATCGAGTGGTGGTATCTCACGGGTCATCTTTTTGCGGGGGAGCGTCGCTTCGGATTTCAGGCGACCTTTTTCCGGCTCGGGCAGGCGCCGGTCGATGTGCCTGCCGGGGAGGATTTCGGGACGGAGCAACTTTACCTTGCCCACATGGGACTGAGCGATCCTGCGTTGGGCGTTTTTCTCCACGAAGAGCGGCTCAACCGCGGCGGCTGGGACGCCGGGGCGAAGGTGGGCGATCTCGACGTCTTCAACGGAAACTGGAGTCTGAAGCGGGACGAGGCAGGCATGTCGCTTGAGGGCACGATTCTCGCGGAGGCGGCGATGTCGCTGCGGCTGGTGCCGAAGAAGGGCCACGTCATCTTCGGCGAAGACGGGATCTCGAGGAAAGGTCCCGAGGGCACGGCGGCGAGTTATTACATCACCTATACCCGTCTTGCGGCGGTGGGCTCGATTTTGATCGCGGGCGAGGAGGTCGCGGTGACGGGCGAGGCGTGGATGGATCACGAGATCTCAAGCAGCCAGCTCGACCGCAACCAGATCGGCTGGGACTGGGCCTGCCTGCAGTTTTTCGACGGGCGCGAGATTATGGGGTATGTGCTGAGGACGGGCGACGGAAAGGCATCTGACTTTTCCAAACTTGTCTGGATCGCCGAAGACGGCGCTCTCACCCACGTTCGCCACGGCGACTACGAATGGCGCCACGGGGGGAGCTGGACGAGTCTGGTGACGGGCGCGACCTACCCGATCTCGCCCTTGATCCGCACAACGGATCCGGCGAGTGGAAAGGAAAGACAGCTGCGTCTCGTGCCCCTGATGGAGGATCAGGAAATGGTCGGCGCGGCCGGCGGAGTGAGTTACTGGGAAGGTGCCTGCGATGTGCGTGACGAGGTCACGGGCGAAGTCGTGGGACGAGCCTATCTCGAGATGACAGGCTACGCCGATGACATCGGGGAGAAGCTCAGGTGAGCTTCGAGGATGCGGTGATCGTCTCCCTGTGGTAAGGTGGCGGCGTGGTGAGGGACCGTTCCATGTTGCCAACGCGCCAACTGTTTTGAAGATCAGGAAAGAGTATCTCGTCGGCGCCGCGGCCTGTTTTCTCTGTCTCCTTTCCGGGGCGGTGAACGTGCATTTTGTGCGCCTCTTTACCTTCGCGGTGGGCAATCTCACGGGGGACATCTTCCGCCTGCTGATCGAGTTCGATCATTCGGAGAATGACTTCTACGCGGCGATCACGCTCACCCTGATTCTCGTCATGTTCATCGCGGGGGCGGCGACTTCGGGAGCGACGATCCATCATCCGAGTTTCGACATCGAGCGCCCCTACGGACGATCGCTCATGGCCATCGGGGGACTTTTTCTCATCGCCGCCTTTTTCGAGCCTCACTCGGCCATGACCGCGCTCCCGGTCGCGGCCTTTGCCTCGGGTTTTCAGAATGCCCTGGCGACGCGCTACCGGGGGATCGTATTGCGGACCACTCACGTTACCGGGATCATTACTGACCTGGGGCAGAGCATCGGGATGAAGATCGCGGGCGACCTCGTCGAGAGGTGGAAGATCTGGCTGCACTTTTTTCTTTTCGCTTCGTTTCTCGCCGGTGGCGTCGTTGGTATTCTGATCGACTCGGCCACCGGAGACAAAGCGGCCTTTGTCATTGCGGGGATCTATCTGCTTTTCGGGGCGATGTTCCACACGGTGAAGCACCGCCTCTTCGGGTGGCACAGGGAGGAGTAGCCCGGACGAACTACGCGAGTCGTTCCAGCCGGTAGTCACCGGAGAGAATGCCGCGCCACCACGACTCATTTCCGAGATACCAGAGAACGGTTTTTTCCAGGGCGGTGTCGAAGGATTCCAGCGGGGCCCAATCAAGTGTTTCACGCAGTTTTGTCCCGTCGAGGGCATAACGGAGGTCGTGACCGGGGCGGTCTTTTACGTGAGTGATAAGCTCGCGGTAGCTCGCAAGTCCGGCGGGCTTGTGGTCGGGGGCATGCTTTTCAAGGAGATCGCAGATGGCATGGACGACCTCAAGATTGCGACGCTCGTTCCCGCCTCCGACATGATAGGTCTCACCGTTTTTTCCGTGATGATAAATCGTCGCGAGAGCGGTGGCGTGATCCTCGACGTAGAGCCATTCGCGGATCTGCTCCCCGTCGCCGTAGACGGGAATGTCTTTCCCGGACAAGGCGCTGAGAATGACATGCGGGATGAGTTTTTCAGGAAACTGGCGCGGGCCGCAGTTATTCGGGGAGGTGCTGATGATGACGGGCAAACCATAGGTGCGCGACCAGGCGCGAACGAGGTGATCGGCCGAGGCCTTGCTGGCGGAGTAGGGGGAGCCGGGACGGTAGGGAGTGTCCTCAGTCGCGGGCGGCGCGAGGGTGTCGAGGTCGCCGTAGACTTCGTCGGTGGAGACATGGTGGAAGCGAAAGGAATCGCGGGCTTTTCCCTCGAGCGTCGCGTGATAGTCCCGCGCGGCCTCGAGCAGGGTGAAGGTCCCGACGATGTTTGTTGAGATAAAATCAACCGGCCCCTCGATGGAGCGATCGACATGGGACTCGGCCGCGAGGTGGATGAGCCCGCCCGGTCTTGTTGTGGAGAAGATCTCAGCCATGGCCCGGCGGTCGACGATGTCGGCCCGGATGAACTGAAATCGGTCGTGTGCCATGACGTCGCGCAGCGACTGCAGATTTCCGGCGTAGGTCAGCTTGTCGACAGCGATTATGGTCGAGTCGGACTGCAGCAGCTCGCGCACGAGGGCGGAGCCGATGAAGCCGGCCGCGCCGGTCACGAGGATGCGATTCATGGGCGGAAGATAGACCGGATTTCCCTTAAAAACAGGTCATTCCCGCTCGTAGATGAGGTGGTAGACGAGTCCGACGAGCCCGGCTCCGCCGACGATGTTGCCGAGGGTGACGGGAAGGAGATTGTGGAGGAGGAAAGCACCCCAGGTGAGGCTATCGGGTGCGGCGTCTCCGGCGAGGAGGATGGCCAGCGGCACAAAATACATGTTGGCGATGCTGTGTTCGAAGCCCGCCGCGACGAAGGCGGAGATGGGGAAGATGATCGCGACGATGCGGTCCACAACCTGACGCCCCGCCATCGCGAGCCACACCGCGAGACAGACGAGGAGGTTGCAGAGGATGCCTTTGCAAAAGGCCTCGGTGAATCCGAGCGAGCACTTCGCGGTGCCGATGGCGATGGCGGACTCGCCGACGGCGCCGTTGTTCATGCCTCCGTGACCTGACAAAAAGACGAGGAGGGCGAGTCCGGCGGCACCGGCGAAGTTCGCGAGGTAGACGACGCCGAAGTTCCGCAGGAGGTGGCGCGTCGTGATCTTGCGATGAACCCGGGCCATGACCATGAGGTTGTTGCCGGTGAAAAGTTCGGCCCCGGCGATGACAACGAGGATGAGGCCGAGGGAAAAGGCGACTCCGCCGAG
>DIVG01000052.1 GCA_002422425.1 Akkermansiaceae bacterium UBA6138
CGATCTTCAGCCAGGACTGGCACCAGGCCATGATCCCCCTGTGGAGACCACAGGCCAATGAGGGAGAAGCCGTCACGCTTGCGCTTGAGCAGCTGCGCGCCTTCATCAAAATTTCCCCGCGACGACAGCCTGAATGCGCTTTCATCCGCGAGCCGGCCTCGGCCGCCTGGATCATCTCCCTCTGCCCCGATCCGGAAGTCGTGAGGCCGCATCGCGAAGCTATTGAAACGATGATACGGCACTACGACTACACCGATCTCTATTACTGCACTTACTTCTGGGTCGAGTGCGCGTGGTGGAGATTAAAAGGGGCGGAACTCTAACAAGTCACTGCTTCGTCCTGATTATCAGACACTATCCCTTGAATCCCTCATCCACAACGAGGGTTCCGCGAAGTCCGTCAGCGGCCTCGGTCGCAAGGACATCGCAGCGCTCGTTCATCTCGTGACCGTCGTGTCCCTTGACCCATTGCCAAGTGAGCGAGTGCCCCTCGGCGGCCCGCTCCAGTCGCATCCAGAGGTCGACATTTTTTACCGCCGATTTGTCTTTCTTCCGCCATCCCTGTGCCTTCCATCCCTTGATCCAGCCTTTTGTCTGGGTATCGACCAGATAACGGGAGTCCGAATAGATCGTCACCCGGCAGGGTTCCTTCAGAATCTCGAGCCCGGCAATCGCGGCGAGAATCTCCATACGGTTATTTGTCGTCGTGACAAACCCCTGCGACAACTCGCGCCAATGGCCTCCATAGCGGACCACCGTGCCGTAACCGCCGGGGCCGGGGTTGCCGCGCGAAGAGCCATCGGTGTAGATGAAAACTTCTTTCATGTCGCAGAGATCTCGCCAACTTTTGTTCGCAGGAAAGCGGCGAGATAGGCAAGATCGGTCGGGGAGAGCAGTCTCGCTTTTGCCCCGAAATGATTCTGAAGATCACGTCGCTCGGGAAATTCGTCGAGTTGCAAATCACGCACCTGAACGAGGCGCGACTCGCGCCAGACCCACGCGTTGGAGCACCACGGTCCGACCGTGGCGGGATTTGACCAGGTGTGAATAGAGAGGACGCGATCAGTCAACCCGGCCGCGAGGTGCATCGGTCCGCTGTCAACGCTCACGGTCCAGGCGGCCTGCCTGATAAGATGGATCAGTTCGGGCAAGGTCGTTTTGCCGAAAAGATCAGTGGCGTTCCCCGGCCATGGACGCGTAATCGGTCTATCCGGAATCCCGACGAGGAAAACGGGAAAGGGAGCGAGCAATTCACAGAGTTCGGCAACCTCGACGACAGAAAGGGACTTTCCCGCCCCCCGTGAAAAGGGATGCAGCAGAATCGGGGCCGGGGAAAAGACGGGCGGCTTTTTCATTTCCACCCCGGCTGGTAGAACAGAGGACGGGGCCGCTACGTCAACGCCGAGCGACGCCACAAGGGCGAGATTACGATCAACGGCATGACGTCTCCTCCAGTCCGGAACCTCGGCGCAGTGGGTATAAAAATGCGAAGCCCCCTCCCGCGACTGGCGGAAGCCGGCGATGAGGTCGGCGCCGGCACGCCTTGCGAGAAAAGCGCTGCGAAACAGCCCCTGAAAGTCCACCACAAGATCGTAGTTCCGCGGATGGAGTTCTTTATCGGCCCAGCGGGTAGCTCCGAATACTCCTGTGATTCCCTTGAACCTGCGGCGGGGAAAAGGAATCACTTCGTTCAAGAACGGGATCCCCTGCAGGAGCGGGCACCATTCCGTGTTAGCGAGCCAATCAATCCGCGCCTGCGGGGCGGCACGGTGGAGAGCCTCCGCAGCCGGGAGGGTGTGAACGATGTCACCGAGCGAGCTCGGCTTCACGATGAGGATCCGCTTACAGGCAGGGAGATTCACGCTGTTACCCTATTTGCCGAGTGAAAGACG
Source organism: Akkermansiaceae bacterium UBA6138 (assembly GCA_002422425.1). Taxonomy (GTDB): domain Bacteria; phylum Verrucomicrobiota; class Verrucomicrobiia; order Verrucomicrobiales; family DEV007; genus Arctic95D-9. The sequence continues at coordinate 1,893 of DIVG01000052.1, forward strand.
GTGCGCCAGCATCTCCGGGAGACCGGCGTTGACAATTTTATCCTGAGCGGTGCGGATGTCATATTCAATCCGTCGGATCGTAACCTCCTGAGTGGCGGCATCATAAATGGCGTAAGCAGAGCGCCAGTCACCGTCACGGGGCTGACCGGTGCTGCCTATGTTGATGAAATACTTGCGCCCCATCTCAAGACGAACATTCACGGCCTCGAGCGGCTCGACACTGTCGCCCTTTACATAGATGCGGGGCGTGTGGGTGTGACCATAAAAGCAAAGCTGGGTAAACTGATAACTGAAGCTTGCCATGGCATCGAACTTGTTCGTCACGTAAGTCCAGCTTCCCGGTGTGTCGAGGGTCGCATGCACGATCGTGAAGTCGCGGACCTGGCGGACGAGCTTGAGACTCTTCAGAAATGCGCGATCATCAGGGTCGAGCTGAGCGCGGGTCCACTCCATCGCCTGGCGCGCGAGCGGGTTGAGCCCCTCGAGAGAGGTCTCAAGGACAGCTTCTTCATCGTGATTGCCCTTCACGACGGGACATCCCATCGCCTTGACCATCGCGATGCATTCGCGGGGGTTCGCCCCGTAGCCGACAATATCTCCGACACAAACACGGTCGGTACACCCCTGCTCGGCGGCGTCTTCCAGCACGGCCTGGAAGGCTTCGAGGTTGGCGTGGATGTCTCCGAAAATGGCGTATTTCATTCTCTGATGAGCCCGAACCCGAAAGCAGGCGGTTCCGGACGGGAAAGCCGGAATTAACCATAGATAGAGCTTTTCGCAATGCGAGGGAAGCAAAAGCACCTCAATCCGCCCGACGAGGGCGGAAAAAGAGAAAATATCCGTGCCTCTCAGGGGACAATGATGCCGCCGGGAAGAGCCCTGGAGGCAGGGGATTGCCCTTTTCCGGGCTGATCCGGATCTGCCTCAGAGATACGCCGGAACGAGGGGATGAGGAGTTTTTCCTCAAGATTCTTAATCTCCTTGATGAGAGTTGGTAAACGCTGACGCTCCCCCTCGCGATAAAGGCTCATAAGGTAGTCGTAAGCCTCCCCCTCCCGCCCGGGACAGCGGGCCATGAAATAACCGTAAAAACGCCGGGCATAGGCGGGTTCGCCGGGCAATCCGATGATGGTGCCGTAGATCCTTGCGGTGGCGCAATCATCTTTCAGCTTTTCGCGGTAGACTTCGGCGAGCTGCAGGCGGATCGCGACGGACCCGGGAATCTGGCTGATACCGCGCTCACCCAGCTCGATCGCCTGAAAGGCATATTCCTTGAATCGCCGCTCCCGCTCAAAAGCAGGCAGGCGTGTATCGATCTCCATGTTCGCCGTGGCATTGATTCCGATGTGCCAGATCACCGAGACCCAATGCGACTCGTCCCGCGGCTCGAGGTTGGTGATGATGAGATAGTTCGCCCGCAAGTCGTCCCACGATTTCGTGCTGAAATGCTCGAAAGCATTCAGAGTCAAATAGGTGGCGACGAGGGAACGCAATCCGCCGAGCGTGCCCATCAGGGCCGACTGACTCATTTGTTCAAAGGCCCCCTGCCCCGGCGGCGGCATGAGGAGATTCGACTCGACAAGGCGCTCGCGCAGACCCTCCTCGAGGGGAGCCCGCGCCAGTCCGAAGACCGCGAGACCAAATACCGCGATGACAAGACGGGGGACTTTCTGGAAAAGGCTCTTCACGGCGGATCAGAATTCTTTGTCCACAAAAACGAGGAGCGAAAGGAGAAGGAAAACGATGAGATATCCCGACGTGAGTCCGCCCATCTGCCAGACCAGCGCCGCCACGACCGCCTCTCCCTGGACAATCCCCTCACTGAAAGAGAAAAGCTGATAATTCGGGATGAGGACCTTCACCACCTTCACGAGCATCTGCACCAAGACGCTGTTCCCGGACTCATCGAGCCAGAAGCTCGAGGCCATGTGATGGGCGTGGCCGATGAGAAAAAGGAGGACACTGACGATAATCGTAAAGAGTGAGCTCGAGGCGAATGTCGAGAGAAAAATCGTCACCACCGCCACCACCGCTGCCTTGAAAAACGAGGCCAGCACCGCAATGCCGAGCTCCGCCCGCAGGCCCTGCGACCGGATGAGGGAGAGTTGCTCCTCGATCTCCGCGCCGGTGTATTGCCCGCTCGCCACCATCGATTGATACTCCGCCGAAACAAAAAGGCTCTCCCGCGAAAAGATCACGGCCGCACAGATCGCATACATCGCCACCAGCGAAATCGCGATGACGGCAAGGACGCCGCCGAGCTTGCCGAGCAGGTACTCGATGCGCCGCACCGGCTTCGCGAGGATCGTGTAAAGGGTGCGGTCCTCGACATCTTTCGGAATAAGCAGCGCCGTTGCCACGATCGCGAAAAGCCACGCGAAAATGTCCATCGTCCCGAAGGCGACCTTCTTGATCATCGAGAGCTCCTTCGCCGGCGTCGCGGGGATGTTGAAGTTCCCCACCGCCACGACGACGAGGGCGAAGGCGAGGAGGAAATAAAAGGTCTTCATCCTCACGAGCTGCGTCACCGTGCTCGAAGCGATTGTGTGAACCCGGCCGATCGAGAAGATCGGGACCGACTTGCCCGCCGCGCGCGGGGTCGTGCGGGGAGTGGATTCTGCAGGGGTGGTCGGGGTCTCGCTCATGATTCCCCCTCCCGGTTGCGTTCCGCGATTTGAATGAAAAGATGCTCGAGACTGGTGCGGGAGTGCCCTTCCTCGATGAGGCGGGCGCCCTTGCTCGAGCGGATCAACTCGTGGATCCCGGCGATGAGTTCGGGGGTGGCGTTCTCTATCGTCATGCTGGTCTGGTTCTCGATTTCGATGAGTTCGTCGAGGGTGCCCTCGCGGCGCATGCGGCCCTTAAAAATGATTCCGACACGGTCGCAGACTTCCTGCACCTGCTCAAGGAGGTGCGAGCAGAGAAAGACCGTGTAGCCCTCGTCGCGCAGCCGCATGATAAGGTCGCGGATCTGACGCGACCCGACCGGATCGACCCCCGCAGTGGGTTCGTCGAGGATGACGAGCCGCGGATTCTGGATGAGCGACTGGGCCAGGCCGATGCGCTGCAGCATGCCCTTCGAATAACCGGCGAGACGACGGTTCGCCGCGCCCTCGAGATCGACGAGCTTCAGTAGTTCGCCGATGCGGTCCTTCAGCGCGGCGCCCTTCAACCCGCAGAGCTTTCCGTAAAAGCGCAGCGTCTCCGCACCCGAGAGATGCTTGTAAAAATAAGGGTTCTCCGGGAGAAAACCGATCTCGTTCCGCGCACGGATATCGCCCGAGTCCAGCCCGAAGACCTTCGCCGAGCCCTTGCTCGCGGCCATCAGTCCCAGGACCACCTTCATCGTCGTTGACTTGCCCGAACCGTTCGGCCCGATCAGTCCGTAGACCTCGCCCGCCTTCACCTCGAAGGAGAGATTGTCCACCGCCACGACGTATTCCTTCCTCAGTCCAAGACTGAAGACCTTCGTCAAATTTTTCACCTCCACAGCTGGTTCGCTCATGCTAGTCGCGTATCGAAAATCCGGTCACCCCTTCGAGGAGCGGCACGGTGCGCTCCCTTTGTTCCTGAATATGGTGCCCGAGAGGGCTGTCGTGCAACTCGCGGATGAAATCGTCGAGTTCGTCCTCCTCGCCCATAATCTGAAGCTCAACCCGACCGTCGTCGCAGTTGCGAACCCAGCCCAGGACATCGAAACCCTGCGAGAGCCGCTTCGTGGCGTAGCGAAAGCCCACTCCCTGGACCCTCCCCGCAAAAAAATACTGCCTCGCCGTCATGCGCTACGGTAGGAAACGTTTCCGCGAAGCGCCAGTAGAAAGCGGAGTTTTCGGTGAGGCTTTGCATCACGCCGTCGAGCCGGTAATCACATTCGGCAGCGCATGCCCGTTCACACTCCCTTCGGCGCCGCCCAATGGTCGCGGTATTCGCGGCGCAGCCCCTTCGAGGCCTCTTCATCACCGGAAAAGATCTCTGCGATTGGATCAAAATGAAGCACCCTGCCGGTCTTCCACGCGAGACTCCCGAGGTGGCAGAGTGACGAGGAATAGTGGTTTGTAAGTATTCCCGCGTGAAGATCCTCCGCCTTGCCCCTGCTGCGGACGACACGGAGGAAATTCTTATGGTGAGCGGCGAGATCGACGCCGTCGGAGGCGATCGTTTCGATAAGCTGGTTTTTCGGACCGAAGATCTTCCATCCCTTCGCCTTGCCCCCGACCACATAACCTTCCGTCCCATACCAGGCGCAGCCGTTTTCGTGTCCCTCCTGCTCGTAGGGACTCCAGATACGCTGTTCGAAGACGAGCTGCTTAGGCTGCTTGCCGGCTTCGTTGTATTCAAAACCGCAGTAGAGCGTGTCCGGCCATTGCTGATCGTCCTCGAAAAAGAGTTTGCCGCCCATCGCGTGGATCACATCGGGATGTCGCTCCACCCCCAGTCCCCATCGGGCGATGTCGATATCATGGACACCGTCGTTGCCGAAATCCCCCGCCCCGAAAGAGAAGAACCAGCGCCAATGCGCGGGGTGATAGGTCTTCTTGAAGGGCACCGCCGGCACCGGGCCGAGCCAGAGATCATAATCCAGCGAGGAATGCGGCTCCGAATCCGGCTGCCGCCCGTGATCAGTGCGCTTCTGGCTGTTCCATGCCTTCGCCACGAGGATCTCGCCGATCACGCCCGAGCGGAGTTTTTCGATCACCGTCCGCACATGGCCCGTGCTGCGGCTCTGCGTGCCGACCTGGATCGCGACGCCGTTCCGCGCCGCCGCTTCGATAAGGAGCCGCCCCTCGCGCACATTGTGGAAGCACGGCTTCTCGACGTAGACGTGCTTGCCCGCATCCGCCGCAAGAATCGCCCCCGGCGCATGCCAATGGTCGGGCGTGGCCATGAAGCAGGCTTGCACGCCGTCGTCATCGAGCGCGCGCCGCAGGTCCTGCGCGACCTGCGGCTTTTGTCCGGTCATTTCCTCCACCGTCCCGTGAGATGCTTCAACAAGCTGCCCGCATATCCATCAACCCGCGGAGCCGGTTTCCCGGGCTCGCGCGGCAATCGACGGATCGCCTCCATTCGCGGAGCCGCCGCCTCGTCGAGGTAATCGAGCGCGTTCAAGGCGAGGATCGCCTCGAAGACATTCCCCTTCTCCTGGTCCGACCTGGCGAGCAGCAGATCGAGCGCCCTTTCCCGATCCGCTTCCGTGCCAAAACGCCCTAACAATTCCGCCGCGATGATCGCCACGCTGCCGCAGTCATCCCCGAGCGCTTTGCGCAGCGCCGCCGCGCCCCCCTCAAAGCCCGCCTTGCCGCGGATCAACAGTCCCGTCGCGCCCCAGTAGCGCACACCGGAATCCGGATACCCTAACAAGTCAACTAATGCAGGGACATCTTCGAGCTTTCGCGAACTCGCGAGCCTCGCGGCGGAGAAGACCTCTGCGAAGTCGTACTTCGCCTGATCGCGGGCCACCTCATAAGGCGTCGATCCTTCAGATCGTGCATGGATCTCCGCCTCGGGGAGGAAGCCGATGTCGCGAATTTCCCGCTCCCACGATTCGTGCGCCCCGCGCAATTTCGCCAGTACTTCCGCATGCCCAGGCGCATCGACGAGATTCACCACCTCGTCTCGGTCGCTGTGCAGGTCGTAGAGCTCCTCCGCCGGCTTCTCCCGCCAAAAATGGGATTGGGCCTCGTCCAGCCTGCCGTCATCGAAGAAACCCCGCCACACCCGCGTTGTCGGGGTCTGGAACATGTAATCGATGTGTTGCCCGTAGATCCGGTGGGGCAGGTATTGTCGCAGGTAGACATAACGACCGTCCGTGACCGAGCGCACGAGATCGATGCGCTCGTCCATGCGCCCGCGAAAACCATAGTTAAACTCCCGGCCAGGCTTCTTGAACTCTCCGGCAAAGGCACTCCCCTGCATCCACTCTTTCGGCTCGATCCCGGCGAGACTTAGCATCGTGGGGGCAAAATCGACAAAGCTGACAAGCCGGTCACTCGTGCCGCCGGCGGCATAGTTATCGGGCGCGAGGTGTTTCCATTTCTCCGGCACCTGCACGATCAGCGGCACGTGCAGGCCCGAGTGATAGGGCCAGCGTTTGTTGCGCGGCATGCCCGATCCGTGATCGCCCCAGTAGAAAATAATCGTGTCGTCCGCCAGTCCCGCCTCTTCGATCTCGCGCAGCCTGCCGCCGAGTTCGGCGTCCATCATCGTGAGTCGGTCATAATACTGCGCCCAATCCCGGCGCACCTCGGGCGTGTCGGGATGATAGGCTGGCACCCGCATTTTTGCAGGGTCATGGATTCGATCGGCGTCGTCGATCTGATTCCGGATCTGCGATTCGTGGGAGATCGTGGAATTAAACACCGCAAAAAACGGCTGCCCCGCAGCCCGGTTTCTCCAATGCCCCTTCTTGCTGCTCTCGTCCCAGACCTGACCGGTCTTCACGAGGTTGTAATCCTCCTTCGACGCGTTCGTGCAGTAGTAGCCGACCTCGCGAAGGTAGACCGGAAACATCTTCATCGACTCGGGCAGTGAGGTTTCGGACCGCATGTGCTCGGATCCGGTTGAGGGCGGGTAAAGGCCCGAAATCACCGTCGTCCGTGCCGGAGCGCAGACCGGAGCATTTGACCAGGCGCGGGTGTAGCGGAGCCCGCGTGCGGCGAGGGCATCGAGATTCGGTGTCACCGCATTCGGGTCATCGTAGCATCCGAGATGGGGACCATTGTCCTCGGAGCTGATCCAGAGGAAATTCGGCCGGTCGGCCGCTGACAGGGAAAGAGCCAGCGAGGAAAAGATACCGGGCAAAAGGAATTTCATAAGGTGCATCGTGAGGCATGAAGTAACAAAGTATGACGGTCCATCCAACCCTGTCCAGTCCCGAAGCTTGCAAAGCGCAGCGACGCCGCCAAGTCAGCGGTTGCCCGACTCGCCTCTCCAACGTAACTTCCCCGCTCATGATCAAACTCCCGATCTCCCTGCTTTGTCTCGTCTTCACTCTTGCTCCGCTACTGACGCAGGCCATTACTCCGGCCGAACTGGAGGCGCGCTTCAAGCCGCTCCCGACGGTGTCCGAGGACAAAATGCCGCCCCTCAGCAATGAGCCCACCGCCTTCCGCGGACTCATCCAGCACGACGGGCTTGAGGGGCACACCTGGGTCGCCTTTCCCTTCGTTGAAAATCCCGGCAGCTTCGGGTTCGATCCTCAGGGCCGTCTCTATGTGGCCGAGGCGAACCGTTTCTGGCTCGGCGTGCCCGACCTGCGCGGGGCCAACGAACTGATCCGCGACGACTTCAAGGCCGTTACCGTGGCGGATCGTCTCGTGATGTATGAGAAATACGCGGCAAGCTTTCCCGAGGGCTGGTTCAGCCGCGTCGCCGATCGACTCATCCTTCTCGAAGACCGTGATGGCAACGGAGCGGCCGATCACCGCAGCGTTTTTTCAGACCGGTTCAACCGCCCCGAAGACGGCATCGGATTCTCCGTCCTCGCGGATGACGGCTCCGTTTACTTCACCTGCATTCCCAGCGTCTGGAAGCTGCGCGACACCAACGGCGACGGCGTTGCGGACGAGGAGAAAGAAATCTCGACCGGCTACGGCGTGCGGGTCTCCTTTATCGGACACGACCTCCACGGAATCGTGCGCGGACCCGACGG
>DIVG01000005.1:0-91526 GCA_002422425.1 Akkermansiaceae bacterium UBA6138
CAAAGCGGTCATCGGAAAGGTCACGAGAAAAGAGGGCGTGCTGGGGGTCCCGTAGTGAATTGGTGACGGGGAGTGCGGGGGCTCAAGGTTGCGTCTACGCGTTAAAAACAAGCAGGCGAAGGGCGGCGAGAGCTGAAAATCCATAGAGAAGGATCTCGAATGTCCGTTGCGGGATAAGGTGGATAAGGCGTTTACCGAGAAGAACGCCAATGATTAGAGCGGGCAGGAGAAGGAGGTTCAGGAGGAGTGATTTTTCGTTGATAAGTTCGAGTTGCCCGAGAAACGGGACCTTGAAGAGATTCACGAGGAGAAAAAAACGAGCGCCGACACCCAGAAAATCTTCTTTCTTCATCCGGTGCACAAGTGCCCAGATGGAGTAAACCGGTCCAGCCGCATTCGCTAGCATCGTGGAGATTCCGATCAGGAGGCAGCTGAACCAGCGGAAAAAGCGGGAGTCCGGGAGATACTCAAGAAATTCGCGCTTAAATTCACGCATGAGTTGGAGCGCTAGCATGAAGAGAATGATGAAGCCGATGACGCGTCTGGCATTCTGATCATTGAGGGAATCGAGGAGGAGCCAGGCTCCGACCACCGCAACGAGGGTGACAGGGATGAGAGGCCAGACCATTTTCCAGCTGGCGTATTTGCGAAAGAGCGGGTAGACGAGGAGGTCGCAGACGATGAGCATGGGGAGGATGATGCCAACGCTGTTTTTGGCACCGAAGAGCTCGGCGATGAGGAGGACATTGATGATGCCGAGGCCTGGAAATCCGGTTTTGGACACACCGAGGCAGAGGGCACCGAGGCAGGCCAGGGTGAAGGTGAAAACAGAGGCGTCAAAAGGCAGTTCCACGGGGCCGTTTCATAAGCGAGGATGACGGGCCCTTCAATCTCTTTTGGTGAGGCCTGCTACGCGTTTCAACGCTTTAGCGCTTCATGAGAAGGGGAAGGATCGGGCCAATAGCGGCACGAATCATCTTCACCTCAAAGTCAACGGTGTCGGGCCGATCCTTAATTACCCCGCCGGGTGAGAGGTCGATCCCGCGTATGGTGGCGGCAACGAACGCGGTGATACAGGCTAGTTTCTTAAAATTGATCCAGCCGACTGCAGGGGCTCATGATTCGCAAGCTTTTATGGGAGAAAATGTCTTCAGGGCAGATCGCCGCCCTCAAGGCTGGCCGCGAGACCGGGGATCTGAAAAAGCTGTTGCTGGAGGGAATCCGCTGCCGGGGGGATCGAAAAAGCGTCTTTCCCTTCTGCGAATGGCGGTTCTGGAAGAGGGTCCTGCTCGCCCCCGGCGTCGAGTTATACCTTGAATTGCCGTTGCGGGATCCGCTGACGAAGGAGGCGATCGATCGGATGGGCGCTACGATGCGGCGGCATTTGTAGCTGTCCAGAAACAAAAAAACCGCCATTTCTGGCGGTTTATTTTGGCGACCCGTACGGGATTCGAACCCGTATTACCGCCGTGAAAGGGCGGTGTCCTAACCCTTAGACGAACGGGTCACTTGTTTACAAGCGTTGCGCAAGGGGAGGGCGGGAATATGGGGTCATTCGGAGGAGAAGCAAATGGAAATTGGAAGAGATTTTACGGGGGGACATTTTCGCGTCTCTGTCGTCTTCGTCCACCGCTCGTCTGAGGGAACTCCCGTGGCTGTTACCAGGCCTTGGAGAGCGGCTTTTCTGTAGTTCGACCACGTCGCTTGCCGGACCGGCGGCCAGTTCAGATCATGCCCAGCTTCATTTTGCCCTCTTCGGTGATCATGTCCTGATTCCAGACCGGATCCCACACGATATCGACACGCGCGTTGGAGATGCCTTCAAGCATAAGAATCTTAGACTGGGCATCGGCGGCGATGGTCGGGCCCATGCCGCAGCCGGGCGCGGTGAGGGTCATTTTCACCTCGACGTTTGTTTCACCTTCGTCTTTGCTGATTTTGCAGTCATAGACAAGTCCGAGATCGACGATATTGACGGGAATCTCCGGGTCGTAAACGAGCTTAAGCTGCTCCCAGATCGCCCCTTCCACATCGCCCGAGGCGATTGCTTCGCTCGCTGCGGAGAGCTTGCTCTTCTCGGCTTCGAGGTCGATCCCGAGGGCGTCGGCGTTTTCGGATTTGATTCGAGCCAGTCCGAAGTTCGTGGCCACGGTGTAGGTGCCGCCGAGTGCCTGGGTGATCATCACTTTGGTGCCGACGGGCAGTTGAACAATGTCACCGCTCGGGATCTGAATGGCTTCGACGTCGCGGGAGAGGGTAATTTCGTTGTGCATGGGAAAAACGCGCCGGGGCGCCGGGATTTGTTGGGTCTATTTTGTTGTTCGTTAATCAAGTTTAACGACTTTGAGTTTGCCTGATCGCAGGGCGGGTTGATGGATGTCGCCAAGAAGGGTGGTGCCGGAAGAAGGCACTGCCGGAGCCGTCTCCGCCGCGCTGCGGTCGGCGCGGAGAGCATCCCGCAGCGCGCCTTCGACCATGTCTCCGCAGTGAAGTTTCATCGGGGGAAGGGGTCCGAGCGGTCTGGAGAGGTCCGATGACTGCATTTCACGGGCCTCGGCCACGGTTTTGCCCTTGAGCATCTCGGTGGCAAGGCTCGCTACGGCGATGGCGGTCTGGCAGCCAAAGCTCTGGAACGAGGCACGGTCGATGATTTTTTTGCCGTCTTTTTCGGCGAACTTGAGCCACAATCTCACCATGTCGCCGCACTCGGGATTGCCGACGGTACCGACGGCGTCCGCGTCGGTCATTTCCCCCATGTTCCGAGGGTTTGCAATGGCAGCCTGGATGCGGTCTTCGACGGTGCTTTCGGGGTTCATGAGGAATCGGGGAATAAAGTAACTCAATCTTCGAACTCGAGTTTGTATCGGGGGAGGGCGGTATCGGCCTCGGCCGCGTAGGCGTCGATTCCGCCGCGAAGAGCCCGGGTGTTTTTAAAGCCGTGACCGATGAGGTAGGCGGCCGCGTCGAGGCTGCGATCGCCGGTGTGATCATAGAGGACGATAGTCCTGTCCTTTGCCTCGGTTCCGAAGATGGATTGGAGGAGTTCGTTGCTGAACATCTCGGAGCCCGGGAGGGCGACGGCCTCATGTTCCTCGCGGGTGCGCAGGTCAAGAAGGCGCGGGGGGGGCACCTGCGCGAGGGCTTCGCGCAGCGCGCCGGGCTCAATGAGGATATCCCGATCGTTTTCGTGGGCGTTGAGGATGTGCTCGATCACTTCCGCCACCGGAAGGTCCTCGTTGCGTTCGCAGACGCGGGCGAGGGTCTCGGAATTGTCGTAGCTGCAGCTCTGGCATCCGCCGATGTGGTAGCGGGCGAAAAGAGCGCGTTTGGCCCCGGGGAAGCGGGCGAGGACCTCGCCCATCGTGTTGCTGCCGTCGAGTTCAGGTAGTGTAGCCGTCTCTGCCATCGGGGAATATGAACTCTTACACGCGGAATGACATTTGAAATTTGAACTTTGCCGATTGAATCGGATGATATCGCCATGAAAAGACATGTCCCCGGTCCCTGGAGTGATCCGCAGGTCTACCTCCTGCCCAATCTCATGACGGCAGGCAATCTCGCCTGCGGATTTAGTGCAGTGGTTACGATTTTCGCCGGAATGCAGGATGCGGGAGGGGGAACGAAGGATTTCCACCTCGCGATCTTCCTTATCCTGGGAGCCTGTTTTTTTGACGCCCTTGACGGTCGCCTTGCCCGTATGAAAGGACAGGAGTCCATGTTCGGACGCGAATTTGACTCACTCGCCGACATCGTTTCCTTCGGGATCGCTCCGGCGTTGCTGGTGATGGATATCGTCATGAAGTCCTTCGACAATCGCCTTGGCTGGACGATCGCTTTTATCTACCTTCTGTGCGGGGCGATGCGGCTGGCTCGATTCAACTGCCTTTCGCAGGCCGCGTCCGAGTCGAAGCCGGAGGTTAAAGACCGTGACTTTGTCGGCTTTCCCATTCCCGCCGCCGCCGGCCTTATTGCTTCTCTTACCATGTTCATGATCTGGCTGAACGAGGGTCAGAAAGATCTCGGGCCCTGGCGCTATCTTTTGCTCATCCTGATGCTGCTGCTCTCATTCATGATGCTGAGCGAGTTCCGCTACCCAAGCTTCAAAGCGATGAACTGGCGGGCGAAAAAGTCTCTGATCTGGCTTTTCGCGGCTGTTCTGGTGCTGGTCTGTGCCGTGAATTTTGTCGAGTTTGTGCCCCTCATCCTCTTTCTTTCCTATCTCGTTTATGGTCTCGTGAGACCCTGGATCTCGCGGAAGTGGCGTCGTGAGATCGAGGATGGGATTGACGATGAGAGCCTCGAAGACGATCCGGGGGCGAGGGGAGAGGGGGCGACGGAAGCGACCCCGGAGTCCTCGATTTGAAAAATCACAGCGTTGACCGCAGCGGACTCTGTCGTATCAATGAAGATGAGTTACGTCGAGGACCTGTTTTCGCTGGAAGGAAAGACCGCTGTTGTGATCGGGGGCACGGGAGTGCTCTGCGGGGAAATGGCTCTCGGGCTCGCGCGGGCCGGCGCAACGGTCGCCATCGTCGGGCGTAGCGAAGAAAAGGGTGCCGAGCGTCTTCGCCTGATTGATGCGGTCGGGGGCCGGAGCTTTTTTATTCCCGCCGATGTTGCTTCGCGCGAGTCGCTGGACGATTTGCTGAAGACCGTTGTCGCGAAGACGGGTCGCGTCGATGTTCTTGTCAACGGGGCCGGAGTTAACTCGCCCACCCCCGTTCTTGACATCACCGACGAGGAGTTCACCCGCATCCTTGATGTTAATCTGGGTGCGATCCTGCGCAGCTCGCAGATCTTCGGCCGTCACATGCTGGAGCAGGGAGGGGGATCTATCATCAATGTCGGGTCCATCTCCGGCCTGGGGCCCCTTAGTCGCGTTTTCACTTATTCCGCCAGCAAAGCGGCGGTGCACAATCTCTCCAGGAACCTCGCCCGCGAGTGGGCCGAGCGGAAGGTGCGGGTGAATACAATCGTTCCCGGCTTTTTCCCTGCCGAGCAAAACCGCAAGGTCCTCACCGAGGAGCGTATCGCCTCGATCATGAATCACACTCCGGCAAGGCGTTTCGGCGAGGCTCATGAGTTGATTGGCGCGACTCTGCTGCTGGCTTCTGAAAAAGCGGGTTCGTTCATCACCGGAATCGAGATGATTGTCGATGGCGGATTTTCGGCGATGTCGATTTGACCGTCACGAGGGGGGCTTTGGTCCTTCCTAAGTTCCTTCATGGTGGAAAGGTTGACTTCCGGCCCCCTTTTTCCAGTCGGCGGTATGCATTCGCTATCGGGGGCGAGAGGGCGTAGGCGGGGGCATATTTCCCGCAGATCAGGCGAATCGCTTGACTTATCTAATCTTTCTTTATAATATTGTAGAATTGATAATTTAAATAAAAGCAAGGAAAAGTGCTTTCTTTTCAGTTTTTCCATGAAGTGCCCCAAATGTCAGCGACCGGTGGATCACGAAGCTGAGAGCTGCTACTCGTGCGGTTACAGTGAGGCGGCGGCGGCGGCGATTTGCGGGGGCAATCTGGTTCTGCTCAACCGCATCCACGATGCGGCCCATTGCCTTCGCAAGCGGGAGCGTGACGATCTTGCCTACACCCTCGACCAACTCGAGCTGAAATTTCCCCAGATGCTCTTTTGCGTTTACCTGGGGACTCTTCCGTCACACCTCAGCCTCAGCGAGCTTGGCTTCTGGCTGTTGAACCATGGTCAGGTCAAGGGGGCTGAATACGCCCGTCCGAATGAGAACGCGATCCTCGTCCTTATGGACATGAATACCAGGCAAGTCGGTATCTCGCTGGGCTACTTTGCCGAGAGCCTCATTACCGAGGAGGATGCCTATCGGGCTCTTACGATGGCCCGCCCCAATCTGGTAAATGCCGAGTATGGCGAAGCGCTTGAGCGCCTCTTTTTGCGGCTCGGGAAGATTCTCGATCGTAAGGGGCGCCAGCTTCGCAAGTTGACCCGGGAGCAACTTCACGCGGGCCTCATCGGGGCACAAAACCCTGTCCTCGACCTTCCCCAGCATCTCTCGCCATCTCTCGCCGTGAAGATGGCCCCCCTTGAGATACCCCTGAAATCCGCCTGATTCTTACCCTTCTGACTCCAGCATGAGGCGTCTCGCTGCCATTCTCGTCGTTGTGACAATGATTCCTCTTCCGGTCCGTGCGGCCAAAGTGGAATTGCCGACATGGGAGGGGGCGGCGGTTTCGGGGGGCTATGACCTGGGCGGCGGACTTTGGCCTAAGTCTCTTACTCCTGACGAGACGGGCGCGGCAGCGGGTGAGACGGGCGAGGCAGCCCCGGGCGTCGCTCCGGATGGGACTATTCTTGCCGTGTCGCCCGCTGTTGGGACAGCGGCCACCGAAGCGAGCGGTCCCGGCGCGCCGCGGTTCTTCGGACCCGAGGGACTCGTCGATAATATCGGGGTTCCTTCCGGGAACCGTCCCGGTGTGGTCGAAAATCCCGACGGCACGTTTCTTATTCCCCAGGAGATCGCCGAGGAGGAAGCTTACGAGCCGCTCCCGCCGATCGAGGGGGAGTTGAGCGACCTGTATTTCGCCCACGCACCCGTTGATTTCCTGATTGATCCGCAGCGTCTCCTCACTGAGCAGAAGTCCAACGACATCAAACGCTTTCTCGAGTTCCACTCTGACGAATCAAATTTCCGTCTTTTTGTGATGGCGCTCGGCGAGACGCAGACGATTCCGGAGAATATCGATATCGATGGGCTTCACAAAAAGTGGTTCTCTGATTCCCCCACCGTCCTGATGCTCTATTACCGCGAGCAGCCGCAGCTCACCCGGCTGGTTTTTAACGAGTCGGTGCGCACCTCCCTGCCCCAATCTGTCTTCGATCGCATCCTCCAAAACACACTGCGCGAGGGCGGTGTCACCGACCTTGCTCCCGATCAGGTGGAAAAAATGGCGATCGAGCTCAGCATCCAGCTTTACTGGCTCAGCAAGCTCATGGAGCACGAGAACACGGATGACAGGGCCCGCGCTGCGAACTCAAGTATCCATGAGATGATCGCCTCATCCGACGCGCCTGAATTGCTCCGCGAATACGCCCCGGGTATCTTCATTCAAGACTCCGGTAAAGTCCTCTCGCTTGTCTTTTCGCTGGTTATTCTCATTGCCGGGATCTCCCTCATTGGTCTGGTCGGTTGGGGCATCCTCGCCTGGAAAGGGCGCGAGAAGATTTCGGGGCAGCCGCTTCTTTTTCCCGATTTCAAGATTTCGCCGCGTCTTGGCGGAGAATTCTCGGGCGGCGGCTTCGTCGGGATGTCCTTCGAGCTCGGTGACGGAAGCGCCTTATGAGGCGCGGAGTGAGTGTCCCGTGTTCGGGGAAAACTTTTCCGTTGCCTCCCGGCTTCCTTGTCGGTTGAATAGAGTGATGTCATACAAAGTCGGGATCATAGGATATGGATGGGCGGCCACGGCTCATGCGGACGCAATCAACGGAACTCGTCAGGGCAAGGTTGCAGCAGTCTACTCCTCTCGCCCCCTCAACGATGTCGAGGTCTCGACCCGTCACGGCAGCGAGATCAAGACCTACACGGATCTGGATGAGATGCTTGCGTCCGACATTGATGTCGTCTCGATCACGAGCTACCCGAACCAGCATCGCGCGCAGGCCGAAGCGGCGGCGAAGGCGGGCAAACACATCATTCTCGAAAAACCCATGGCCCTGACATGGGAGGACTGTCACGCCATCAACGCGGCGGTCGAGGCGGCCGGGGTCAAGGCCTGCGTCTGCTTTGAGATCCGTTTCATCAGCCAGTTCCTCACGACAAGCAAGCTAATTGAGGAAGGGTTTATCGGCGATATTCACTATGGAGAGGTCGATTATTACCATGGCATCGGCCCCTGGTATGGCCAGTATCGCTGGAACACGACGGTGGAAAACGGAGGCAGCAGCCTGCTTTCGGCCGGCTGTCACGCCCTCGATGCGCTCCTTCTTTGCATGGGGTCGAAGGTGGAGGAGGTCACCTCTTACGCGACCCAGTCCAAACACGAAATTTTTCAAAAATATGAATACAAGACGACCTCGACGTCGCTTCTGAAGTTCGAAAACGGGGCCGTTGGCAAGGTCGCCTCGGTGATCGACTGCATGCAGCCTTATTATTTCCACACCCACCTTGTCGGGAGCGAAGGGAGCCTTCTCGACAATAAGCTCTATTCCAGCCGGTTCGGGTTGCGCGACAAGAAGTGGACCGAACTTCCGGTGGCCATGGCTGACTCGGGGGACGTCGCCGACCATCCCTATCAGGCTCAGTTCCAGGCCTTTTTTGATGCCACCGACCGGGGGGAGGAGATGCCCCGCACCGGCATGGGAGAAGCGCTCGAGTCCTTCCGTGTGCTCTTCGCTTGCGATCGCTCGGCAGCCGAGGGGCGACCGGTGAAGCTGAGCGAATTCAGCTGAGTCAATTTTGCATTGCTTGCGGCTTTTACCGGTGCCGAGCTTGCGAATTAGTCAAGATGGGTCAAGGTGAAAGCCCGGTAAACACCATGGCGATCACTTACCTAGAGGCTATCCGCGAAGCGCAGGCCAAAGCACTCGCAGAGGACGATTCTGTCTACATCTACGGACAGGACGTGGCCGCTTTTGGCGGTGCCTTCAAGGCGACCAAAAATCTCGCCGAGCGATTTCCGGGCCGTGTCACCGATGCGCCGATCAGCGAAGACGCCATGATAGGCTCGGCTATTGGTGCCGCGATCGAAGGAATGCGTCCCATCATCGAGATGCAGTTTGCCGATTTTTCCTCGGTCGCCTTCAACCAGATCGTTAATCAGGCGGCGACCCACTTTTTCCGCACCGGGGTTCCACTGCCCCTGGTGGTGCGTTTACCCTCAGGCGGAACCGAGGGTAGCGGTCCCTTCCATAGCCAGAGTCTGGAATCCATTTACTCGCATTATCCGGGGCTCATCGTCATGGCTCCGGCCACGGTTGAGGATGCTTACTCCATGTTTCTTGAGGCAGTTGCGATCAATGACCCCGTCATCTTCTGCGAGCATAAGTTCCTCTACTATCACCTCAAGGCCGAGGCTCTCCCGACAGCGGACAGTCTTCCGGCCGGCCGGGCGAGGATTGTCAAGCCCGGGCGCCACGCCACTATCGTGACCTACAGTGCTATGGTGCACGAGTCCCTCAAGGCGGCACACGAACTTGCGGCCGAGGGCTGGGACATCGAGGTCGTCGATTTACGAACGGTAAAGCCGATCGATACCGACACGATCCTCGGTTCCGTCGCCCGCACCGGGCGCCTTCTCTGCGTCAGCGAGGGGTTTCCCTGGGGAGGTGTTACCGCCGAGGTTGTCTCCCGCGTCGTGACCGACGGGTTCCACCTCCTCGACGCTCCGCCGCAGCGGCTCAATTGCAGGGACACTCCCATTCCCTACCATCCCAATCTGTGGAAGTCCCACCGCCCCACCTCGCAAAACATCGCCGACTCGATTCGCGGACTGCTCCATCTCTGACCGACCGGTTCGTCAGATGCGGGCTTGCCCGGTGGCAAAACGCGGTTTGATTCCGTCATGACCGGACTCGACCAACTCCCTCACAGCGACCCTACCTCGCTCCTCCGTTATCGGGACGGTATCTACGCCATCGATCTGCTCACGGCCGCGATCGTCGAATTCCGTCTTTTTGACCGCCTCCGCGAGGCCCCCGCTACACTCGGAGACCTTTGCCTTCATTTCGAATGGCACCTCCGTCCTGCCGATGTCCTTCTGACCCTTTGCCTCTGCAACGGCTATCTTGAGCGGGATGAAAACGGTGTTTTTTCTCCCACGCCGATCGCGCGCGAACATCTCTGCCGGGATTCCCCGTGGGATCTCTCGGGTTATTACGCTTCGCTGCGGGATCGACCTGTCGTGGCCGACTATGTCCGGGTCCTGCGTTCAGGACGGCCAGCCCACTGGAGCGGACTCGACGAGGCCGGGGATGACTGGCACGGTGCCATGTTGAAAGAAGAATTCGCGAAAACCTTCACCGCAGCGATGGATTGCCGGGGGGTTTATCTCGGGAAAAAGCTCGCGGATGCCGTCGCGACAGAACTGGCCGCCGCGTCAAATTTGCTCGATATTGGCGGCGGTTCGGGAGTTTACGCCTGCGCCCTCGCCGCCAACGCCCCTTCGCTCAGAGCTGTCGTCCTTGAACAGGCGCCCGTTGATGCGATCGCGCGGGAACAAATCACCCAGCGCGGACTTGGCGACCGCGTTTCCGTCGCTACCGGTGACATGTTTACAGACGCCTGGCCGGCCGGATCCGATCTGCACCTTTTTTCCAACGTGATGCACGACTGGGATGTTCCGGAGATCCTTACGTTGCTGCGTCGCTCCAAGGAGTCACTTGAGCCGGGCGGGCGGGTCATCATCCACGAGGCCTTTCTCAACGCCGACAAAAAAGGGCCGCTCCCGGTAGCTGAATATTCATGCATTCTCGCGCATTCCACCCGGGGGCGTTGTTACTCTGTCGCCGAGATGGCCGACTATCTCGGCGAAGCCGGATTTCGATTTCATGAACACCGTCCCACCGGAGGCGACCGCAGCGTCATCCTTGCCGGGCGATCCTGACCTTACTGATCTCCAGCTCAAGAATCTCTTTTTTAAAAAACCGGTTGCGATCCTCATTCCATCCGCGACTGTGTCGTCCCCGGCTTCCAAACGGTTTTAAATCGCGGGATGGAGCAGTCTGGTAGCTCGTCAGGCTCATAACCTGAAGGTCGTAGGTTCAAATCCTGCTCCCGCAATCTATTTAAAACCCTCTAACTCAGCGAGTTAGGGGGTTTTTGTTTTTTGTCGACTATCTAAAATGAGTGGAGGGCGAAACAACCGGCGTTCGTCGGGGCGGTTATCCGGTCGAAAAAATCCTCGCGAGTCAAAAAAGAACTTTGCAGAAAGGGGCTATTTAGGATATCTGAAAGATCATGATAATTCGACACTTTTGCCTCGTATGCCCGATTTTTTTCCTCATCGGCTGTGAAACGACAGAGCCCGGGGTGAAGCGGAATTACATCAGTTCCTATCGCGGGATGTCTGAGGACAAAAGCTCAGCCGTGAACAAGGCTCTTGTCAAGAGAACCGACCCGTCAGCGCTTCGGCAGTATACGAAGGTGATGATCGAAGAGGTGAAAGTCATCCCGGCAAAAAATATTCCGGCCAAGCAGAAGGCGGCGACCCTGGAGGAAGGGGCGGTCCTCGCAACGTATTTTGAGGAGACGCTCAAAAAAGAGTTTGGTGAGCATTACCAGCTCACTAATCGCCGCGGCAGCAACACTCTCCTCGTCCGGGCCGCGCTAACGGACTTGCAGCCAAGTAACCCGGGTGTCTTTGTTTTTAACTATCTCCCCTACACGGGCTTACTGACCACGGGGGTGACTCTCGCCACTGGAAAAACGCCGGGAGCAGGAAGCACCTCGATGGAGGCGGAGGTCCTGGACGCGCGCACGCGTCGGCAGCTCTACGCAATCGTCGATGAATACAAGGGGAGCAAGTTGCAGCCTGGCGGGGTTGAAAAATGGGGTCAGACCGAAGGGGCAATTCGCACTTGGAGCCGTATGCTTCGGCTCGGTGTCCAGGCACCGTCGTCCAAGTCTTCATCTGCGGCCAGCCGGGCTTCATCCACCGTGGAAGCGGCCCCTTCCAAGCCGGTCAGGGGTAACAAACCTCTTCTGGGCAGGAAGGCGGATTGACGCTGCACCCGCGTCCGGGCAAGATCCGATCCCGATCAAAGCACCCGTCGCCGCAGCCGGGTTTTGAGGGGACATTTTTGAGCGGGATGGGCGGAAGGGTTACTGTTTTGGGCGTTAGCCTTTACTTTCTAAAATCCCGGATCACTTTTAGGAACGGCTCGAGATAGCGTTCCGCCTTCACCTTTCCGACGCCGTGAATCTTCAGGGCCTGGGTCTCGGTGGTGGGACGCAGGCGGGTGAAAATCTCGAGGACCTGATTTCCGAAGATGACGTAGGGAGGCACCCCGCCGGCTTCTTCGGCGAGCTTTTTCCTTACCTCCTTGAGCCGGTCGAAAAGCCCCTCGTCGAAGGCCAGTTCGTTCAGCCCGTGATTTTCCGCCGCTGACTTTTCGGGCTTGATCATTTTGTTCCGATCAGGCCAGGCCATCCGGAAGTTACTATCGCCTTTCATCACCCCTGCGCCGCGACGGGACAGACCCATGAGCGGGTAGGGGGTCTTGCGGACCGAAACGAGTCCCGCCTTTTCCATTTCCGAAATGAGCGCAAAGACATAGGCCGAGCCCTGATCCTTGAGTATGCCGAAGGTGCTAAGCTCGTCGAGCCGGGCCGTCGTCATCTCCTGCGATTTCGCACCGGTCAGCATTTGGACAATCTTGCCCTTGCCGAAGCGCCCTTCCCAGTCGCCCATAGGCGCGCGGGCACAGGTCCGGGCGATCCCGCTGAGCGCTTTTTGCACGATGACATATTCCTCACCCGTAGGGAGCCGGTTGTCGCTGTAGCGATCTTCCGCACAAGTGTCACAGGTGCCGCAGGGCGTGGACTCGCTCTCACCAAAATACTCGAGGATCCACTGCTGCCGACAGACATCGCGGTCATAACAGAACTTGACCATCGCATCGAGCTTGGATCGGTCCCGGCGTTCCTTTTCCTGCAATGCCGCCTGGTCGATGATGAGATCGGTGTCCTTGAGGTTCGGATCGCTTAGCCTCGTGCCGCGAGCCCTTTCGCCGGGGACGTCGAACCGTTCAATGTAACCGGTTCGCACGAGATGGGAGAGAGCACTGCTGACCTGCATGCTGTTCTTTAAACTGAGCATGTCGGTTAGCTCCTTGATCGTCACAGTGACACCTTCGTTCGAGTTGCCGCAGAGACGTCGCAGCACCTTGTAGAGATCAAGAATGACCGTCGCCCCCGGATTGTTCCCGTCGATGAAGAACTCCTGCGTCCGGGTGTCGGCGTAGTTGAAGAGCAGATCACACTCGGCCGGTTCGCCGTCACGACCGGCGCGGCCCGCTTCCTGATAGTAGGCCTCGATGCTGCCGGGGACGTCAAAGTGGGCGACAAAACGCACGTCGGACCGGTCGATCCCCATTCCGAAGGCATTCGTTGCGACGACGACGTCGTAGGTGCGGTCGAGGAAGACATTCTGCGCCCACTCGCGGTCCTTGTCATCCATGCCGCCGTGGTAGGCGACGAGCTTCACCCCCATGCCGGCGAGGGAGGCACTCACCTCCTCGACCCGCTTGCGCGTCGAGCAGTAGACGATCCCGGTGCGTTGCGCCTCGATCAACTCGTGGAGCCTGCCATACTTCTCCCGATTTCCCTCACAATGACTCACCCGCAGGCTGAGATTGGGCCGTTCGAATCCACTGATCGAGACGTAGGGATCGCGCAGCTTCAGGACTTTTAAAATATCCGCCTGGACCTCGGGCGTGGCCGTCGCGGTAAAGGCGGCCGTCTGCGGGTGATCGAGCAGCTCGAGCGCCTCGGAGAGCCGCAGGTAATCGGGCCGAAAGTCATGCCCCCACTGACTCAGGCAGTGAGCCTCGTCGACCGCGACAAAGGCGATCGGGACCTGCTTCAGCGAGCGGATGAACTGGCCACTGCGAAAACGTTCGGGCGCGATATAGACCAGCTTGAATTTTCCGGCCTCAAGATCGCGGAGCCGGTCCGACTGCTCGGCGGGGGAGAGCGTGCTGTTGATCATCGTCGCCGGCACGCCCTTGCGGATGAGCCCGTCGACCTGGTCTTTCATCAGGGCGATGAGCGGACTGATCACCAGCGTGACGCCTTCCATCACCATCGCGGGGAGCTGATAACAGAGCGACTTGCCGCCGCCCGTCGGCATCACCGCGAGGGTATCGCGCCCCGCGAGCAGGGACGACACGACCGGCTCCTGCCCGGCGAGGAATTCGCGGAACCCGAAATGATGCGCAAGCGCCTCGAGCGGGTCACGGATCAGGTTTTTATCAGCGGCGAAATCGAGCATCTAGGCTGTTAGTATGAACAATTTTTCGGAGTCTGCATCCCCATTTTCCCGAGAAAATGACTTTCCTCGCCCTGACCTTCGGGTTATCGCCTGACCCATGCAAGAGCTACGTATCGCCATCGTCGGCCACCGATTTATGGGACGCGCGCATTCGAACGCGTGGAATCAGGTTTGCCGCTTCTTTGACCCATGCGTCAAGCCGGTCATGCAAGTCGCCTGCGGCCGCGACGAAAAAGACCTCGCTGCCTTCGCGCGACGCTGGGGCTGGGCGGAGATCGAGACCGACTGGCAGCGTCTCCTTAAGCGCGATGACATCGACGCGATCGACATCGCCACTCCGACCTTTCTCCACGCCGAAATGGCGATCGCGGCGGCGGAGGCGGGAAAACACATCTTCTGCGAGAAGCCTTTCGCCAATACCCTTGCCGAGGGCGAGGCCATGCTCGCGGCGGCGGAAAAAGCCGGTGTCGTCCACTACCTCAATCACAACTACCGCCGCTGTCCCGCCGTTCTTCTCGCTAAAAAAATGATAGACGAGGGCGAACTTGGCGAAATCTACCACTGGCGCGGTGCCTACCAGCAGAGCTGGCTCCTCAATCCGCAGCATCCTCTGGACTGGAAACTGAAAAAAGCGACCGCCGCAGCCGGCCCGCTCTGGGATCTAGGCTCGCACGCGATCGACCTCGCCCATTTCCTCGTCGGGGAGTTCGCCGAGATCGACTGCCGCGCCAAGCGGTTCATCACAGAACGTCCTCTCGCCGAAGATCCCTCGCGGACCGGCCAAGTCGAGGTCGAGTGTGCCGCGCTCATGACCGGTGAATTCAAAAACGGAGCCCTCGCCACGATCGAGACGACCCGCTACGCGACCGGACGCCGTAATCGCCACACTTTCGAAATTTACGGCAGCAAAGGCGCCATCACCTGGGACATGGAAGACATGAACCGGCTCCAGTTTTTTTCCGGAGCGGATCCGGAAGATCGACGCGGCTTCCGCGACATTCTGGTGACCGAGCGATCCCATGAATACGTGGGAGCATGGTGGCCTCCCGGGCACATCATCGGCTACGAACATGCCTTCGTGCACGCCGCGATCGACTTCCTCAATGCCTGTGCCAAAGGCGGATCCGTCGAGCCGAATTTCCATGACGGAGTCAAAAGCCTCAAGGTCCTCGAAGCGGCTGCAAAGTCGATGGAGAGCGGACGCAGAATAGGGCTCTGAAAGGAGGGGGCGATGGCACGGGCGCGGCAGAGCAGTGTCCTCGGGCTGTATGCCGCGCTTTGCGGTAGTTTAGAACTTATTGCGCCACATCATTGACTCGACCGGCAGCGGGGTGCGGCCGTTGTATTTGGCTGACCCCTTCGCGTTGTAGGGAGTTATGATCTCGCCCTGGACGAGGAAATAAATGAGCTGCCCGACCGGCATGCCTTCGTAGACGCGGACCGGTTGCTTTACCGAGATCTCCAGAGTCCAGTAGTTGCAAAATCCGACATCGCCTTTTCCGGCGGTGGCGTGAATATCCATGCCGAGACGTCCGACACTCGATTTCCCTTCGAGAAACGGGACCGCCGCGTGGCTCTCGGTGTACTCGACGGTAGAGCCGAGATAGTTGATCTGCGGCTCGAGCACGTAACCATCGGCCGGAATTTCAAAATGCTCGATCTCGTTGTGCTGCCTCGCGTCGAGAACCCGGTTTTTGTAGGTGGCGAGGTGTTTGCTGAGATGCACGTCGTAGCTGTTCGTGCCGAGACAGTCCCGGTTGTAGGGTTCGATGACGATTTCGCCCCGGCTCATTGCCGCAAGAATCTCGGAGTCTGAAAGGATCATGATATCGTCCTCTTCCATAAAGAGCGACACGCACGGGAGCAAGCGGTTTTTGGTGGGAAAGCGCTGCCGTTAAAATCCTTTGCCAGGCTTGCTTTCAAGGTTCACGATAGCGCGGCATGAGCGGACCCACTCCCATAATAGTAGCGATCGACGGCCCCGCCGCATCGGGTAAGAGCACCGTCGCAAAACGCGTCGCGGCGGAACTCGGTTGCGTCTTTGTCAATTCAGGCGGCATGTATCGCGCCTTCACCTGGTGGGTCCTGCAGAACGGTATCGACCCCGAAAACACGGCCGAGGTCCTGCGCCTCCTTGCCGCGACCGATTTTTCATGCGGCGAAGAGGACGGCATGGGTACGATCACCGTCGGCGGCACCCGCATGACCCGTGCCGAGATGGCATCGACCGAGGTGAACGCGAACGTCTCCGTCATCGCCGCCATTCCCGAAGTTCGCGAACGCCTTGTCGCCGAGCAGCGCCACTACGCCGAGCGCAACGGGGTCGTCATGGAGGGACGCGACATCGGATCCGTCGTTTTTCCCGGAACCCCGTATAAGTTTTATATCGACGCTTCTCCCGAGGTGCGCGAGCAGCGTCGACGTTCCGAGGGAATCACCGACTCAATCGCCAATCGTGATCGGATTGATTCCAACCGCAAGGCCTCGCCCCTCGTTATCCCCGAAGACGCTGTTCTCATCGACAGCTCCGATCTCAGCGCCGATGAAGTCGTGGAGACAGTCATGGCATCGATTCGCGAGCGGTTCGAGTAATTGATATCGGGCGGTTGGACGCATCGGCGGTGGGACGGGATGAGCGTTCGTTCTGCGGGATGACGTCCTTTACAGACGTGCGGATTTTTTGTTAGCCTTCGCCAAATCTCATGAAAAATCCCATCCAGCCTTTGTCCCGACGTCGTTTTGTCACCAGCTCCGCCGCCTCTATGGCATCGATCGGCGGCCTGAACCTCCTCACCACCCGCAAAGCAGCCGCAGCCACTGGAAATGGGGTTGTCATCGGGGAAGGGGAGCATCAATACGAGGTCACTCACCACTGGGCGGTGCTGCCCGACAAATACAAGTGGCAGACGACGCACAACGTGGCCGTTGATAGTGAGAACCGCCTCTATGTCATTCACGAAGGACGTCCCGGGCAAACCGATCACCCTTCGATCTTTGTTTTTGACGAGAAGGGGACCTTCATCAAGGCCTTCGGCAGCGAGTTTCAGGGAGGAGGTCACGGTCTCGAAGTGAGGAAAGAGGCGGACGGGGAATTCCTCTATGTCACCGGCTACCAGCATCTTAAGAAATTCGCCAAGCTCACGCTCGACGGCGAGAAAGTCTGGGAGAAATTCGCGCCGATGGAGTCCGGCATTTACGCTGAAGGCGAAGCCAGCAAGCCCGAGAAAGTCTGGGGTCGCGATCGTTTCATGCCGACAAACGTCGCCTTTCTCCCCGATGGCGGATTTATTCTCGCCGACGGCTACGGGGCACATACCCTGCATCATTACAATGCCGCCGGAGAGTGGCAGAAGCTTATCGGCTCCCCGGGCAAGGAGGATGGACAATTTAACCTCCCTCACGGGCTCTGGATCGATGATCGCAAAGCGGATGATCCGCTCATCGTCGTCGCCGACCGCGCCAATGCGCGTCTCCAGTGGCTCGATCTCGACGGAAAGCACCGTCGAACCATGACGAATTTCATCCTTCCCGCCAATGTTGACCGCCGGGGAGATCTCCTCCTCGTCCCCGACCTCAGCGCCCGCATAACCTTGCTCGACACCAATGACAAGATGATTCATCTTGGCGAAGACCCCGCCTGGCGGGAAGCCGTCCTCAAGGACAAAATGGCGATGCGGAAGTCACCCGACGGCTGGGTCTCCGGTAAATTTGTCCACCCTCACGACGCCTGCTTCGACGCCGACGGAAATATTTTTGTCGCCGAGTGGGTCGACACCGGGCGCGTGTCCAAATTGCGGAAGGTCTGAGGCGAACAAAATCGGTTGAAACAAGAGCGACATGGAGTTGGTTAGTATTAAATTTAGGGCCAG
Organism: Akkermansiaceae bacterium UBA6138; assembly: GCA_002422425.1. Classification (GTDB taxonomy): domain Bacteria; phylum Verrucomicrobiota; class Verrucomicrobiia; order Verrucomicrobiales; family DEV007; genus Arctic95D-9. The sequence continues at coordinate 17,834 of DIVG01000005.1, forward strand.
GCCCCAAATGTTAGGTAAACTGAAACTATGAGGCCGCTTAGATTATTGGGAGATGGAAAATCATATTATCACTGCATTTCGCGGGTGGTGGACCGGCGAAAGGTATTTGAGGCGCGGGACAAAGAGATCTTTCGGAAGATCATGCGCAACCTCGAACGGTTCATGGGAGTGAGGGTGGTGACCTACTGCCTGATGGGCAATCACTTCCATCTTCTCGTGGAAGTTCCGGAGCGGGCGACGCTGGTGCCGCTGACGGAGGAACAGTTACGGGATTTGTTGCCCTTACTTCATGAGCCGGGTGCGGTCGATACCATTTTGCAGGAGCTGGATCGGGCGGAGGAAACGGGGGATGCACGATGGCAGGCGGAGATTCTCGATCGGTATGAGCGGCGACGGGGCAGCCTCTCGTATTTCATTAAGGAACTGAAACAGCGGGTCACTCTTTACATGAACAAGCGGCTCGATCGGACCGGGACACTCTGGGAAGGACGTTTTCGCAGCATGCTGGTGGAAGGGCGTGAGCTCTCGCTGATGACGGTGGCTGCCTATATTGATCTGAATCCGGTGAGGGCGGGTCTGGTGAAAAGGCCGGAGGACTACCGCTGGTGCGGCTACGCGGAGGCGCTCTCGGGCACGAGGGGCGCTCGACTCGCCCGTCAGGGGTTGGGCACGATTCTTTCGGAATGCCTGCACGACAGCGAGTTGCAGGTAAACTGGACGCGGACACAGAATCGTTACCGTCAGTTTCTCTATGAAGAGGGCGAGGAAGTTCACGCGGACGAGGTGAACGGGGTGGTCGCTCGGACCGGCTTTTCGAGCGATGTGGTGGAAGAAGTGATCAAGGCTGAGGGTGCCTTGCCGATTGCTGCAGTGTTGCATCACCGGATCCGCTATCTTTGTGAAGGGGTCGCCTTGGGTACAGGCGAGTTTGTCGAGAAAGTGCTCGCGAGAGAGCGGGAAAGGGGACGAACTCAGACGAAACGCGACCCTTCTCCGAGCAGGATGGGGGGCGCGGACTGGGGCGAGCTCAGAGTGCTGCGCAGGCTGCGGCGCGAGGCGATTTTGCCGGCGATGAGGAACGATGCTGATTGAGGGAGTGATGTATTCGACCTCTTCAGACTTCTTGCCAAGACCCTGGTGATGCGCGACTTTCGCGGCCATGAATTGCTTGAGCGCCGAAACTGAAGAGATCATCCGCCTCTACTATGAAGCCTTTAACTCGGGAGATAGTGAGGCAATGCTGCGGCTTCTCGATGCGGACGTCGCCCATGGCATTAATCAGGGTGAGGTAGTTACGGGGGCGGAGGCGTTTCGGGAGTTCCTCGCCGACATGGACAAGTGGTATGAGGAAAAAGTCGAGGATCTCGTGGTGATGGTGAACGAGTCCGGAGATCGCGCCGCGGCGGAGTTTTTCATTCGAGGAAAATATGTGTCCTCGGTCGAGGGGCTGCCTCCGGCGGCAAATCAGACCTACCATTTGCGGGTGGGAGCGTTTTTCGAGGTGGCGGATGGGCGCATCACCCGTGTGACGAACTATTACAACATGCAGGACTGGCTGCGGCAGGTGGGCGGTTAACGCGCCGTCGGCTTACGTGAGAATGTCACGGGCCACTTTGCCATAGACGTCGGTGAGGCGGAAGTCGCGTCCGGCGTGACGGTAGGTGAGACGCTCGTGGTCGATGCCGAGGAGGTGGAGGATGGTGGCGTGGAGGTCATGCACGTGCATGCGTTTTTCCTCTGCCTTGAATCCGAACTCATCGGTCGTGCCGTGGGCGTAGCCTCCGCGGACGCCGCCGCCGGCCATCCACATGGTGAAGCCGTGCGGATTGTGGTCGCGGCCGTTATTGTTTTCGGAAACGGGAGTGCGGCCGAATTCGCCACCCCAGATGACGAGCGTCTCATCGAGGAGACCGCGCTGCTTCAGGTCTTCGAGGAGTGCGGCGACGGGGCGGTCGATGTCTCCGGCGAGCTTGCGGGTCTGCTCGTCGTGTTTGCTGTGGGTGTCCCAGGGCTGGCCGTTACCGTAGTAGACCTGGACAAAACGGACACCTCTCTCGGAGAGGCGACGGGCGAGGAGGCATCCGTTGGAAAAATGACTGCTGCCGTAGGCATCGCGGACGCTGGCGGGCTCGCGCGAAATGTCGAAGGCGTCGGTCGCTTCGAACTGCATGCGGTAGGCGGTCTCCATTGCCGCGATGCGTCCACTGAGGGCGGCGTCATGACCGCCGCGAGCGGCGAGGTGTTCGCCATTCAGCCGCGCGGCGAGATCGAGTTGACGCCGTTGGGTCTCCGGCTTGAGTTCGGGATTGCTGAGCCAGGGAATCATTTTCCCCGGATCGATTGTTGAGTGATTGATGTAGACCCCCTGATGTTCGGCGGGGAGAAAGGCGCTGTTCCAGAGGATGGAAAATCGCACGGGACGACCCGGACAGAGGACCATGTAGGTGGGGAGATTCCGGTTCTCGGATCCGAGACCGTAGGACATCCAGGCTCCCATGCTGGGAACTTTGGGAGTCATCGTCCCGTTGTTCATGAGGAGGAGGGCCGGCCCGTGATTGGGGTTGTCGGTGTAACAGGAACGCAGGATGCAGAGTTCGTCGGCGTGTTTGGCAGTGAGCGGGAGGAGCTCGCTCACAGGCAGGCCGCTCGTGCCATGGTTGCTGTAGGCATAGGGCACGGCCATGAGACCGCCGGTGGGACGCTCGGTGCGGAGGTCGGCTCCTTCGGGGCGCTGTCCCTGGTATTTTGTCAGGGCGGGTTTGGGATCGAAAAAGTCGGGACCGAAGGGGCCGCCGTTCATGAAGAGGTGGATGACGCGTTTCACCTTCGGGGGAAAGTGGGATCCGCCGGGAAGGTCGCCCGCCGCCTCGAGGGCTGTGGCGAGGCCGAGACTGCCGAGGCCTCCGCCGAGTTTCCGGAGGGCTCTGCGGCGGTCGATGAGATCGGGATTGAAAAACGGGTTCACGTCCTAGTCGAGGTAGAGGAATTCATTGCCCGTGAGGAGCACCTGGAGGTAGCGCTCCCACGGTTCGCCTTCGGCGAGAAATTCGAGACCGAGCGCTTCTTCTCCCGGTGCGGGAGCCCGCTGGAAAAGTCCCGCATAGGCGAGTGCGATGCGTTCCCGGTCGTCGCGGCCGGTGCCGGCGAGTTGGGCACCGAGCGATTTCGCCCTTTCCAGGACAAAGGGGCCGTTGAGGGAAAAGAGGAGTTGCAGAGGAGTCGAGGTTTCGGTGCGCTCCGAGCTGTGGGTGATGGGATCGGGGAAATCGTTGACACTCAGCATGGCGCTGAGTTCGCGGCGCTGAACGCTGCCGTAGAGGGTGCGACGGGTCATGGCGACGTCGTCGAGACTGGAGGGCTCTCCGCCCGCGGTCAGATCCAGTTCGCCGGTGGCGGAGAGCATGGCATCGCGCCAAGCTTCGACATCGAGCCGTCGGCGGGTCATGCGGGAGTAGAGCTCGTTGAGGGGATCGCGCGCCTCGACTTCGCGCGCGACGAGGGAGGATTGCTGCCAGGTGGCGGAACCGAGGATCTCGCGGTGGAGCCACTTGATCGACCACCCGTTTGCGATGAAGCGGGCGGCGAGGTCATCGAGGAGCGCAGGGTGGGTGGGGGCTTCTCCGGCGGGGCCGAGCTCGCTCGGGGTGCCGACGAGTCCGCGACCGAAATGATGCTGCCAGACGCGATTGACGATGACGCGGGCCGAGAGCGGAGCGGCTTCTTCGACAAGGGCACGGGCGAGATCGAGGCGGCCGCTCCCGGCTGAGAGGGAACGGGGATTGCCTTCTTTTAAGGGAAAAGCCGAGAGAAAACGTCGCGGGACGAGGTCGCCCGCGTCGTTGGGATTACCGCGTCGATGGAGGGGGAGATCCTGCGCCATGCCTTCGACATAGTCGAGGATGGTGCCGTGTTTCCCATCGTCCTTCGGCTTCACGAGGAGGGCGGCATCGACGAGACCGTTGGCGCTGGCGAGGTGGTAGTGGGGTGTCTTTGACTTGATGTCGACGATCTGAGTTTCGATGGCGGCGAGTTGATCCTTGAGATCATCGGGCACCGGTTTTTTCTTTTTCAGTGCATCGCGCTTCGCCTCAAGGTCCGCCACCCGGGCGCGGGCGGCGGCCACTGGTTTCCAGAGTTCGTCCGGGACGACGGGCCTGTCGGAGATCCTGACACTGGCAAAAACTCCGGCGATGGCGTAGTAGTCTGCGGCCGTAACGGGATCGGACTTGTGATCGTGGCAGCGCGCACAGCCGAGGGTGAGTCCGAGAAAAGTGCGTCCGACAGTGTCGACCCGCTCTTCCCACTCCTCGGCGACGGTGACGCTGATGATCTCGGGCGGGAGTTGCAGCTCTTTCCAATAGCTCGGGCTGAGTCCGATAAAACCGAGCGCGGCGTTGTCCTGCGGGAGTGAGTCGGGAAGGAGATCGTTGGCGAGTTGTTTGATGACAAACTGGTCGTAGGGCAGATCGGCGTTGAAGGCGGTGACGACCCAGTCGCGGTAGAGAAAGGGCGGGCTTTTCGATTCGGACCACGACTCGGGCACGTCGGTGTAGCGGGCGAGATCGAGCCAGTGCCGTCCCCAGCGCTCACCGTAGCGGGGTGAGGCGAGGAGCCTGTCGATCGTCGCGGCGAGGTTGGAGCGGTCGAAGTTTTCGACCTCTTCGGCAGTGGGGGGCAGACCGGTGAGATCAAAAAAGAGCCGTCGCAGCAGAACTCTGTCATCGGCCGGAGCGGCGGGATGGAGACCGGCTTTTTCCATTCCGGCGAGAATAAAACGGTCGATTCGACTTTGAGGCCAGGCCGTTTCACTGACGGCGGGGAGGGGTTGCTCCGCCAGTGCCTGAAAGGACCAGGGGAGGTTGTCAGGCTTTTCACCGGCATCAAGTCCGCACACGGTCACGAGCGCGAGTCCGGCGGCGGCGCGGAGACGTGTGCTTGCGGGCATGCGGAAGACATTCACCATCACGACATAGTGAGTCCTCGGCGGCAAAGGGCCAAGAGACGTGGTTGCGTCTTCCGGCGGATGCCGCTACACGAGAATCTCTTTCACGACGCGCGATGGATCGACCCCGGTGAGTTTGTAGTCGAGCCCCTGGAAGCGGTAGCTGAAGCGCTCGTGATCGATCCCGAGGAGGTGCAGCGCGGTGGCGTGGAGGTCGCGGACGTGGACGGGATTCTCGGCCACGTTGTAGCTGAAGTCATCGGTCGCTCCGTAGGTGATGCCGGGCTTAACTCCGCCTCCGGCCATCCAGATGGTGAAACACCGGGGATGGTGGTCGCGTCCCGCCTCGGGGCTGTCCCATTGACCCTGACCGGCGACGCCGCGACCGAATTCTCCGCCCCAGATGACGAGGGTGTCTTCGAGCAGTCCGCGCAGTTTCAGGTCCTTCACGAGTGCGGCGCTGGGCTGATCGGTGTCGCGACAGCGTGCCGTGCACCAGCTCGGGAGGCGGCTGTGGTGATCCCAGTCGGGATGAAAAAGCTGGATGAATCGCACCCCGCGTTCAGCGAGGCGACGGGCGAGGATGCAGTTCGCCGCATAGCTGCCGGGGCGGCGCGAGTCGGGTCCGTAGAGCTCGAAGATGGACTCGGGTTCGTCGCTGAGATCGGTTAATTCCGGAACACTCGTCTGCATGCGAAAGGCCATCTCATACTGCTGGATGCGGGTCGCGATTTCGGGATCGCCGGTCTGTTCGAGTCGCATCGCGTTAAGATTGCCGATGCCGTCGAGCATGCCGCGACGGAGCTCGCGGGGGAGACCTTCGGGATCGCGGAGGTAGAGGACGGGGTCCTTGGCGTTGCGCAGTTTCACCCCCTGGTAGCGCGAAGGGAGAAAGCCGCTGCCCCAGTAATGATCGTAGAGCGGCTGGTCGCTCGGTCGTTTCATCTTCGAAATGAGAACGAGGTAGTCGGGCAGATTGTGATTCGCGCTGCCGAGCCCGTAGCTCGCCCAGGCACCGAAGCTGGGGCGTCCCGCGAGCTGGTGGCCGGTGAGGAATTTCGTCATCGCCGGCGCGTGATTGATCTGGTCGGTGACCATGGATTTCACGAAGCAGAGTTCATCCGCGACGGAACCCGTGTGCGGGAGCCATTCGCTCACGGTCGCGCCGCTGTCACCGTGTCGGGAAAACTCGGTGATGCCCGGGAGGATGAGTTGCTTCTGGTTCGACGTCATTGTCGTGAGCCGCTGCCCCTGACGGATGCTGTCGGGCAGCTCCGTCCCAGCCCATTGCCGGAGCCCCGGCTTGTGATCAAAGAGCTCGAGTTGCGACGGGCCGCCTGACTGGGTCAGGAAAATGACCCGTTTCGCCTTTGGCGCAAAGCTCGGGAAGTCGATGCTTCCGAGGGCATTGGCGGCAGCGTGGGAGGTCTCGCGATTGAGGAGGCCACCGAGAGCGATGGCCCCGAGGTTCAGGCCGGTTTGATTGAGGAAATGGCGACGGTGCATGGCAAGTGGCGAGATAAAAAGTGGAAGAGGATCGGTCTTGCTAAAAGGGGCATGCTGGAGGTATGTTAGGTAGCATGGGCATCCTGCCTATGCATCGTGAAATGGCGAGCGGTTGAGTTGTGAGAAACACTTCTCTTAGGCGGCGAGCATGAACGGTGGTTTGGGAATAGGTTTTCCGCGTCTCCAGGCCGATGCATGGGCAGGCTGCCCATGCTACTTTTCGGAGAAGGGATTTTCCATCACTCATGCGTGATCGCTTCGTCGAGGTTGAGCATCATGCTGGCGAGAGTCATCCAGGCGGCGATGGTGGGGGCTTTTTCCTTTCCCGGGGCCGGCTGCTGGCCGACGGTGGCGAAGCGAACGGCATCGTCGGGATTGGAATCGTAGTAGTCGAGGGCCTTGAGGCGTTCGCGATGGAGGACGTTCCGCTCGGCGGGTTCGAGCTCTCGACTGAGGACGTAGAGGGCGAGCCGGTTGAGGGCCGCGTCGGGCTGCGGTTCGCGGTTTACCGAATCAGCGAGGACCCGCGAGGCCTCGAGGATGCCGGTGTCGTTGAGAAGCGTGAGCGCTTGAAGTGGTGTGTTAGTCAGGTTCATGCGCACCTCGCAGACGCGACGCTGGGCGCTGTCGAAGAGGAAGGTGGGCGCACTGGAGCGGCGCCAGTAGGCGTAGAGTGTCCGGCGATACTGGGCAGGGCCGACACTGGGCTGATAGGTGTAGCGGCCCATAAAAATCTCTTCCCAGACGCCTTCGGGCTGCCAGGGTTTCACGGGCGGTCCGCCGAGGGCCGGATTGAGCAGGCCGGACGAACGCAGGGCGTTGTCGCGTATCATCCAGGCCGGGAGTCGAAAGCGCGGGGCGCGGGCGAGGAGCCGATTCGCGGGATCCTGCTCGAGCAACTCGCCGGTGACGTCGCTGCTCTGACGATAGGTTTCGCTCGTGGCGATGAGTCGCAGCAGGTGGCGGAGATCCCACCCGCTCTCGACCAGTTCCACGGCGAGCCAGTCGAGGAGATCGGGATGAGTGGGGAGTTCCCCCTGCAGGCCGAAGTCCTCGGTCGACCGCACCAGTCCCTGACCGAACAATAACTGCCACAGGTGATTCACGGTGACGCGGGCGGTGAGAGGGTTCTCCGCATCGACAATCCACTTCGCGAGGTCGAGGCGGGTGCGGGACTGATCATCGGGACGGGGCAGAATGGCGGGAATGACGCCCGGTTGCACTTCGGCGCCCTTTGCGTCCCATACGCCGCGCTCGAGGATGTGGGTCTTGCGCGCTTCGGGACGTTCGCCGAGGACCATGACCTTTGTTTTTCCGGCCGCTTTTTTTGTCTCGGCGAGCTGGCGGTTTGCCTCGTTGAGCTGATTCAGGGTCTTTTGATACTCGTGATCATCGACAAGAAACTGGGCGAGAAGTCGTTTTCTCAGCGCATCGTCGAACTTTCCTTTCTTGCGAACAGCCTCTTCGAGAGGGGAGGGGTTGACGGATCGGACCGTCTCGCCGGACTCGTCCGTCGCCGAGATGCGGAAGCGTCCGATATTGGCGTCACCGCCGGTGGAGCGGTGGAAAAGGGCAAAGACCAGCTCTTCGTCCGGGGCGAGGCTGAGGGGCTCTTTCAGCTCAAAGACGGCGGTGTGCGGCTTTTTCGGGTCACTCGACTCGGTCGTCCATCCGTTGCGCGGATCGTCGTCGAGGGTGTCTTTGACGAGACCGTAGTTGCGGCCTTTCGCCTCGCGCTGGAAGTCCGCGACGGCCCCGCGCATGTCGATGTCGCGGACCTGCGACTCGCCTTTCCGTTTCACGAGGACCTTGACGTTGGTGAGGATAAATTCACCGTCCTTGCCGCGGCTGAGTTTCCCGTCAGTGTGGTCGGGGTGGGGGAACACCTCGAGTCGCCAACCGGTCATGCGCGGCGGGAGTTCGCTTGCGGCGACGGTGAGATGGTAGTCATCCTGATTCGGATGCGGTCCGCTTGCTTGCACGATGGCGTCTTCGTCGATGCGAAACTCCGTTCCCTCGACGGACTTAACTGAGAGAGGGGTTGCCCCTTTCCAGGCAGTGTAATCGGCGGGCAGTTTTGTCAGGGTCTCGCCGAGCCAGGTTTCGAAGCGCTTTTCGGCGGCGGCGCGGGCGGCCCCTTCGACGGGCTTGATCGATCCGACGTGGGCGGTCATCTCCTCGACGGCACGCGGGGCGAGGGCGGACTGGTAGTCGAGGTAGGGGGTGGCCTTGTTCCCGGCGCTGCCATCCTCGTTGATGCTGTTAAAAAAGGCGAAGAGCCGGTAGTAGTCTTCGTGGCTGACGGGATCGAACTTGTGGGTGTGGCACTGGGTGCAGCCGAGGGTGAGCCCGAGCCAGACGGTGCCGGTGGTGTTGACCCGGTCGATGACGTAGTCGATGCGTGACTCTTCGGGATCGCGGCCACCCTCGCCGTTGGTCATGTGATTGCGGTGAAAGCAGGTCGCGAGGATTTGATCGGGCGTGGCATCGGGAAGAAGATCACCCGCAAACTGCTCGATCGTGAACTGGTCAAAGGGCAGGTTGCGATTAAAGGCCTCGACGACCCAGTCTCGCCAGGGCCAGTTGGTGCGCTCGGCGTCGCCCTGGAAGCCGTCGGTGTCCGAGTAGCGGGCCGCGTCGAGCCACCACATCGCGAGGCGTTCGCCGTGGTGAGGTGAGGTGAGGAGCCGGTCGACCTCCTTTTCCCAGGCGTCGGGGGCGGAGCTTTCGGAAAAAGCGCGAACCTCCTCCGGCGTGGGCGGCAGACCGGTGAGGCCGAAGCTGAGACGGCGCAGTTGCACCTTGGGCGGGGCGGGCGGAGCGGGGTCGAGGCCTTCTTCCCGGAGCCGCTTACGGACAAAATAGTCAACAGGGTGGAGTCCGGCATCTGACAGGGTTGGGCGGACCGGTTTTTCAAAGGACCAGTGTTTGCCCCAGGTCGCGCCCTCCTCAATCCAGCGGCGCACGATGTCTTTCTCGGACTCGCTGAGGGCTTTGCGATGGGAGTCGGGGGGCGGCATGATTTCGTCCTCGTCATCGGTGATGAGGCGCTGCCAGAGTTCGCTCGCGTTGAGATCGCCGGCGGCGATGATCTTCAGGCCGTCGCGGTCGCGTTTGGCTTCACCTTCTTCGTCGAGGCGCAGGTCGGCCTTTCGATGGCTCGGGTCAGGGCCGTGGCAGTGAAAACAACGATCCGACAGGATGGGAAGGACTTCGCGGCTGAAGCTGACCTTTTCCCGGGCGTTCGCCACGACACTGCAAGCCAGTGCGGCAAGGATGGCGGCTTGGGCCAGGGAGGTTCGGTGGGGGAATCCGATCAGCATGGGAAAAGATGCCACGATGAGTCTGAATCGTCTTGTAGCGCACTCCGGTAAGTTTGGTATGTTTTGCCCATGCCCGCGCCGGATAAGCGACTTCATTTTTACCGGCCTTTCTTCGAAAAGCGCCCCGCTGCGGCGGCGTTGATCGAGTTGTTCGACTATCTCCCCGGCGTGATCTTTTACGCGAAGGACCGCGAGAGTCGCTACATCGCGGCGAATCGCGCGATGCTCGTGGCAAAGGAAATCGAGGATCCCGGCGATCTTCTCGGTCGATCGGATCGCGACTTTCATCCGGCGGTGATGGCCGATGCCTATATTGCGGAGGACAGGCGGGTTATGGAAAAGGGTCGGTCGCTCACAAATCAGATCTGGTTCGTGGTGGACCGATCCGGTCGTCCGGGCTGGTTCAATTCAAGCAAGGTGCCTCTGCGCGACGAGGCGGGCGGGGTCATCGGGATCGCGGGCGTTCGTTATGCGATCGAGACGCCGGAGGATCGGGAAAAGCAGTTCCGCGGCCTCGCGCCCGTCATTCGTTATCTTGAGGAAAACTATACCTCGTCCGTTCCCATGAGTGAAATGGCGCGGCTTGCAGGAATTTCATCAACCCATTTCAACCGGCAATTCATCTTTCTCTTTGGGATGTCGCCGATGCGTTTCCTTCATTCGTTGAGGGTTGAGAAGGCGAGGCAGCTGCTCATTCACGGCGATGCCGCAGTCGGCGAGATCGCCTTGGAGACGGGGTATCATGACCAGAGTCACTTCACCCGTCATTTTCGACGCCTCACCGGGATGACTCCGGGGCAATTCCGGACCCGGTTTCGCTCGAGGGAGTAGGCTTTTGCCGGAGCGGGGGAGAGGTATTCCTGAGAATGCATGAAAGCAAGGGGGGCGACGGGAAAATCAGGTCGCCGAGGTGAGACGCGCGATGGCCGGGAAATCGCGGCGCCATTTCAGCAGTTTTTCGCGGTCGATTACGGCTGAAATGACCGTGGCGGAATCATCTGCAGCCGCAAGGATCTCGCCCTGGGGGCCGACGATGAGGCTCGCGCCCGGGTAGTCGAAGGCGGGGTCGCTGCCGGCGCGATTGACCCCTATGACGTAGGCTTGATTTTCTATCGCGCGGGCGCGCACGAGGGTTGTCCAGTGATCGACGCGAACCACGGGCCAGTTTGCGATGACGACGATGAGTTCGGCCCCCATCGACGTAGCTGTGCGGAACGGCTCTGGGAAACGCAGGTCGTAGCAGATTAAGGGTGCCACTTTCCATTCGCCGATGGGATAGACGACCGGCGACGTTCCGGCAGGGTAGTAATTGCCTTCCGTCGCTCCGACAAAGGGATTCATCTTCCGGTAGCGGGCGACCTCCAAGCCGTCGGGGGAGTAGCAGGCGGCTTCGTTTGCGGCGGAGCCGGGTTCATCTCCTTCTCCTGCAACGCCGGCAATGACATGACACCGGTGCTTCTTCGCGAATCCGGAAAAGAACTGCGCCGAGTCGCCGTCAGCCGGTTCGGCCACGGCGGCAATGTTCATGGAAAAACCTGAGGTCGACAGCTCCGGGAAAACGACGAGCGAGTCTGCCCCAATCGGTTCAGTCTCCTGCGCCAGGGCTTCGATTCTCGAAAAGTTTGCGAACCGGTCTTCCCAGGCAATATCGGTTTGAAAGGCAAAAACTCTCATTTCCGAAGATGATGCGCAAAAGTCTCCGGGGCTATCGAATTTCCTCAAAATAACTGTCGGTGGGCGGGCCATCATTATCGGGCCGTTTTTGCGTCACGTTCGTAAACCAGGCAGAGAAACGAAATGCCCGCCTTGCCCACCGATTTCGGAATCAGTCTCGACGCCGGGGATCCGCTTTTGACGGATTCCGGGTTATGGCTTGATCCGCATCGGGCGAGAGACTTTGCTTTCATCTCTCATGCCCACGCCGACCACTTCGCGCCGCACCGTCGTATTCTTTGCTCGACGGTGACGCGGCGACTCATCGAGGGGCGCTTTGGCTCGGCGGCGAGGGCGAAATTCCTTAGCCTCGACTTTGGCGAGAGCCATCAGCTCGAAGGCGGCCATCGGGTCGAGTGCCTTCCTGCGGGTCACATTCCGGGATCGGCGATGCTTTTTGTCGAGCGCGTCGAGGACGGGGCGACCCTGCTGCACACGGGCGATTTCAAAACCCGTGCCGCCCCTGGTGCCGAGCGGAACGAACCACGTCGGGCGGATCATCTCATCATGGAGACGACTTTCGGTCTGCCTAAATTTTGCTTTCCGCCCGCCACTGACGTCATCGCCGCGATGACAAAGTATGCCCGCGAGGCGATCGAAGAGGGCGAGATACCCCTTTTTATGGCTTATTCCCTGGGGAAAGCGCAGGAGATTTTGCTTTCGCTTCACGCCGCTGCGCCCGAGCTGAAATTCCAGGTCCACGAATCGGTGGCGCGGATGAATGCGATAGTGGAAAAGTCAGGCTACGCTTTGCCGCCATGTCATGTTTTCGCCCCGAAGGATCGATCGCCGAGCGGGCATGTCGTGATCCTGCCTCCGAGTGCCGGCCGCAGCCTTGCGGTGCGTCGGCTTCGCCGGAATGTGCGCCTCGCCATGGTGAGCGGTTGGGGGATGGAGCGGGGGGCACGGTATCGCTACCAGTGCGATGAGGTTTTCCCGCTCTCGGACCATGCCGGTTATGATGATTTGCTCGCCTTTGTTGACGAGGTGAAGCCGCAGCGGGTTCATACCATTCACGGGTATTGTGCGGAGTTCGCCGCCGATCTGCGTCGTCGGGGGATTGAGGCCTGGCCTCTCGCGGGGGAGACACAGCGCGAGTTTGAGTGGGAGAACGGGACGGGCTTGAGTGCGGCTTACGGCCCTCCCCGGTTAGACGAGATGCCACGTCCGGAATCCGAGTTCGCGACGTTCACTGAAGTCGCCGAGGCGGTCGCTGCGGCGACGGGAAAGCTCAAGAAGCAGCAATTCATTGCCGACTATCTGCGCACGCTCGAGCCCGCGACACTTGCCCTTGCGGTGCGATTTTTCTCGGGCGCCGCTCTGCGGCGCGGAGTTCTCAATCTCGGTCCCGCGCTGATTCGTCAGGCTATCCTAGATCTCACGGGCTGGTCGATGGTTCGCTACCGGCAGGTCTCCTCGACTCAGGCTGACCTGGCGCGGACGGTCTGGCTCGCGCTGCAGGGCCGGACAGTGCCAAAACCGCACTCCTTTGCGGAGCTGGATTCCCTTTTTGAAAGCCTCGCCGCCGAGTCGAGCCAGACCGGAAAGGTGCGGCGGCTGGGGGAGGCGCTTGAGGGTTTTCATCACAGCGAGGCGGCGCTCGTCGTCGGGATTCTGCTCGGAGATTTGCGCATCGGGTTGAAGGTTGGCCTGCTCGAGGAGGCGCTCGCGCTCGCCTTCGGGCAAAAGGCCGACGAGGTGCGCGAGGCGCACATGCTGCTGGGCGATGCGGGTGAGACGGCGGTGCTGGCGCAGCAGGGCGATCTCGGCAGGGCGGGGGCGAGTTGGTTCACACCGGTGCGCGTGATGCTGGCCAGTCCTGAAGAGACGGCGGAGGCTATCGTCGCTCGTCACGGAGGGGCAGGGCGGATGCTCTGGCTTGAGGATAAATTCGACGGCATTCGCGCGCAGTTGCACCGTTGCGGCGACGAGGTCGGGATCTACTCGCGTGATCTGCGCCGTCTCGATAGCGAATTTCCCGAATTGATTGCGGCGGCACGGGAACTCGATCAGGACGTGATTCTCGACGGGGAAATCATCGCGTCGGCGGAGGGAAAAAGACTCACCTTTTTTGACCTGCAAAAGCGGCTTGGGCGGCGTGACCTTCGACTTGATCAGGGGGATCTTTTTTTCGGTGAGGCCGTGCCGGTGCGGTTTATTGCCTTTGATCTGCTCGGAGTCGATGGCGAGGGGTGGCTTGACCGACCTCTTGCCGAACGGCGCGTGATGTTGGAAAGACTGCGATTTCCTCCCGCGATGAGCTGCTGCGAGGTGCACCGCGCCGTCACTGCAGAGGAGGTGGACGAGGCCTTCAACGCGGCGAAGCGTCGCGACAACGAGGGGCTCATCGCAAAAGATCCGACGAGTCTGTATTCGCCGGGCCGCCGGGGGAAGCAGTGGCTGAAGCTGAAAAAAGCGATGCCCACGCTCGACGTCGTCGTGGTGAAGGCGCAGCAGGGGCACGGGAAACGCTCGCATGTTTTGAGCGACTACACCTTTGCGGTGCGTGACGAAGAGAGCGGGGCGCTGCGGGTCATTGGCAAGGCCTACTCGGGTCTGACCGATCTCGAGATCGAGGAACTGACGACTGTCTTTCGCGAGAGCACGATCGAGAAAAATCGCGGTATCCACGTGGTCACGCCGGCGGTCGTTCTCGAGATCGCCTTTGACTCGATCAACGCGAGCAAGCGCCACGACTCGGGGCTGGCGCTGCGATTTCCGCGAATCAAGGCAATTCGGCGGGATAAAAGGGCTGCGGAGATCGACACGCTCGCGTATGCGCGGAAGCTCGCGGGACTGGGTTGATCACTTCTTCCATCGCGAGGCCCACTCGCGGGCGTAGGATGCCGCGCCGGGCTTTTCCACGGTGGCTTTTCTATGATGGGCGAGGCGGTGGAGTTTCAGGTCGAGGAGGGTCTTTCCGATGACGAGAGTGGCGAGAAGGAAGACAGGCGAACCGAGTGCCTGTACTGCGAAGGCACCGAGGAGGATGGCGAGATGGAGGACGATGATGCGAGGATAGGGCGCTGCAATTTGCTCAAGGATGGAGCTGGCGAGGTTCTCTCCCCTGCCAAGGTAGTTCGCGAAAAAGGAGAAGCCATGACTCACGGCGAGGGCGAGGATGGCCCATTTCAGCGGACCGGCGAAGATAGCCAAGTTGGCGGTTGGAGAATTGATCTCGTTCGAATCACCGAGAAGAGCGAAGACAAAAACCCCATGTACGAGGCAGAACAACCCATAATGGAGGATGAAAAAGACTGAAATTGCGATTTTTGCGCGTATCGCGCCGGTTTCCCCATCCGGGGTGGCGACGGTGAAAAGACGAAAGATAGTAAAAAGGCCGATGACGAGGTTTTCCGCCCAGTAGACCGCGACGATCTCGAGAATGCTCCAGCCCCAGGCGAGCGCGCCGATCAGGGGGATGAGGTTGGCAAGAATGAGAAAGACCGCCGAAGAAGGCAGGCGGGCGGCGGGTTTAGATGGCAAATCGGGGTCCACGATCGATATCCTCCCGAAAATGCCTGCCGGGACAAGCGAAGTCTTCCGGGGATGTCAAATTTCCGCTTGATCCCCGTATCTTCCGCGACTAGTTTCGGCCCCTTCAAATTTTTTGGACCTCGATCATGAAAGCGGACCTCCATCCCATCTATAAGGAAGCAGTCATTCAGTGCAACTGCGGCAACGTCATCCAGACGCGATCGACGGTTTCAAATCTTCACATTGGTATTTGCTCGGGTTGTCACCCCTTCTTCACTGGTGAGCAGCGTTTCGTTGATACCGCCGGCCGCGTTGATAAGTTCCAGAAGCGTTTCGGCGATTCGAAATCCGCGGCGGACCGTCGCAAGAAGCCCAAGCTTTCCGACCTCAGCGCTTAGGCTGCAAGGGTTCGATTTTCAGGACGGTGATGATACCAGCGGGTGTCGTCACCGTTTTTTGTTGGCCTTAATTCCTCAAATCAAAGCCCGCATCCCTCCAGGCCGTGGACTACTCATCACTCATCGAGAGAAAACGGCTCCGACTTCCGGAACTGGAGTCGAATATGGCGCAGGATGGCTTTTTTGACGATCCCCGTGCCGCCGGCGAGTTGACGCGGGAGTATAACCGGCTCAAGAACCTGCTAGATGACTGGGAAGCACTCGCGAAGGCCCGCGCCGATCTCATGGACAATCTCGAGCTCGCCAAATCAGGTGATGCCGAGATGGCGGAGATGGCCGAGGAGGAGATACCCGCGCTCGGAAAGTGCATTGCCGAACTTGAGAGTCGCGTTCAGTATGCGCTGCTGCCGCATGATCCGACCGAGGACCGTGATGCCATTGTCGAAATACGTGCCGGGACGGGAGGAGACGAGGCTTCGCTCTTTGCCGGGGATCTCTACCGCATGTATCAGCGTTACGCCGAACAGCGTGGCTGGAAAACTGAACCGGTCGAGTCGAGCCCGTCGGAAGTCGGTGGTTTCAAAGAAGTGGTTTTCAAGGTGACGGGCGAGGAGGTCTTCCGCTTTTTAAAATACGAGAGCGGTGTGCACCGCGTCCAGCGGGTCCCGAGCACGGAGACGCAGGGGCGCATCCACACCTCGACCGCGACGGTGGCAGTGCTCCCCGAGGCCGAGGAAGTTGATGTCGAGCTAAAGCCCGACGAACTCCACATTCAGGCGACCCGCTCGGGCGGACCGGGCGGTCAGCACGTCAACACGACCGACTCCGCCGTGCAGATCACGCATCTGCCCACGGGGATCATGGTGAAGTGTCAGGATGGACGCAGCCAGGGTAAGAACAAGGAAAAAGCGCTTCAGATCCTGAGGGCCAAGTTGCTCGAAGCGAAGATTCGCGAAGAGTCCGAGAAATACTCGGCCCATCGGAAAGACCTGATCGGTTCGGGTGGCCGCGAGGAAAAAATCCGCACCTACAATTACCCGCAGAACAGGCTGACTGATCACCGGGTCAATCTCACCCTCTACAATCTCGATCAGGTCGTGACCGGCGAGCTTTCCGGCGTGATTGAAGTCCTGCAGGCCTCCGAGATGGAAGACCGACTGGCGGAGCTGGAGGCGGGTTGATCGGCGGCGGGGCGGAGAGCGGTCCCCTCCGCTTACATGGTCTTCCCATCCACCGGGCCGGTCGCGCCTTCGTCCCCCGGGGTCGTGTCTTCAATGACGATACCCGCTTCGGCGGCGAAATCGGCGAGGGCAAGTTCCTCCATTGCGGCGCGTTCGGTTTCCATTCGATCGAGGTCGGAAGTGTTGATGCTGTCCCGGGCGACGCGAGCGCGACCCTTCGCTTTTTCTTTTTCCTCACGCACCATTTCCTCGAGGCGGTTGAGGGTGTCGCCGGCGCCGCCGATTTCATTGATCATGCCGGCAGCCATTTCGTTAAGCTCGGCGGTGGCTTTGGCGATCCGGGTGGCGCTGATATCACGCTTGAGGGACTCGATTTTGTCCTGTGCCGATTTCACGGCGACGTCGCGTGAGGTTTTAAGTTCTTCATAGGTCTTTTCGGCCTCCTCCAGCTGCTCGACATTCGAGGCGTGGCCTTCTTTGAGCTGTTGCAGACGCAGAGCGTAGTCGCCGGCGAGTTTTCGATTGCCGGCCTTGAGATGGGCACCGGCTTTGGCGGTGAGTTCGCGGATTTCTTTTTCCTCGCGAGTCACCTGGGACATGAGTCGCTCGCAGAGTCCGGCGTGGGCGGCGAGCCCTTTATTGTATTCGGAGATCTGTTGGCGCAGGTTTTCTTTTTCCACCTCGAGGAGGGCTTCCGGGTTTTGTTTCTCCAGCCCCGAGACAAAGAGTCCGAAAAAGCCGCGAATGAGATTGCCGATGCGTTTGAACATTGCCGTGGTGGGGTGGTGTTTGAAAAAGAAGCCGCTGGATAGTGTTGCACGGTCGGGGCGGAAATCAAAAGCCGAAAACGGCTCTGAGAACGGCATTTTTGGGATTCGGGAGCGCTTTTTTTCATTTTGGCGGTAGCAGCGTATCGGCACGAGGTCTAAGATTCGTTCATGGGAGGGAAAAACTCTATCGCACTGGGCTTGTTCACCCTCGCCGAAATTCTTGAGCGGGAAAAACGCCGTGGCGCGGAGACGATCGCTCTTTTGCCGGAGTCGGTGAATCGTCTCCGCGCGATCCCCGGGGCGTTCGACCAGGCGGGGCTTCCGGCGGCGGTAAAGCCGACCGGGGAGACGAGGCCGGGAAATTCCGTTGTTCCGGTCCGGCCCGGGGTTGAGTCCTCCCCGGAGAGGCTGATGTCGATAAGCGAGCCGGATACCGCTCCGGCCCTGCCGCCGGGCCGCCGTTTCCCCATCCCTGCCGTGGCGGAGGCAGACCGCACCGAGGCCTGGGCGCGAGCCTGCCTGAATACCGTGTTCAAGGCGGTTAAGTCCTGTCCTGACTGCCGCGGGCTTGGCACGCTCCACGACACGGTCGTTTTTGCGACGGGGAACCCGCAGGCGGAGATCATGTTTGTGGGAGATGCCCCGGGAGCGGAGGAAGAAAAGGCGCGCCGGCCGTTCGTCGGCCCTGCAGGGCAAAAGCTTGAGCAAATTCTCAAGGCGATGGGGTTGCCGCGCGAGCAGGTCTACCTTACAAATCTCCTTAAGTTCAGACCGAGAAAGGGGGATGGCCGCTTCCAGGGGGCGACTGACCGCCCGCCGCAGCAGGATGAGATGGCGGTCTCGCTGCCCTACCTTCGCGCCGAGATCGAGGTGGTGCGGCCTAAAGTGATCGTCTCGCTGGGTCGCATTGCCGCGGAGGGGATGCTTGAAAAGGGTGGCAGCCTGGCGAGCTTTCGCGAGACAGAGCAACGGATCGACGGGACTCCTGTCATCGTGACCTGCGACCTGCGCTACCTGTTGCGTCAGGAATCCGAGGGGGATGCCGGAAAGGCAAAAGCCGCGAAGCGGCTCCTTTGGGAAGATATGCTGCAGGTAATGGACCGGCTCGGGATGCCGGTGACGGAGAAAGAGCGCCAGTATTTTCTTTGAAAGCCATGATGCTACCGAAGGATTTGCCCGCCCCTAACCACCGCGATCTCCCTCCGCCGCGCCGCGAAGGCGGTGGCGGGGTCATCATGCTCGTGATTTTCGTGGTCGCAGGACTGATCGTGTATCTGGCACCGATCTGGCTCGTCAATAAATCGATAGAGACAGCCGGGGAGACAGCCGGAGAAGTGGCGAAGATCTTTCGTCCTACCGTGACGGTGACGACCTTTAACGAGTGGCGTGAGTTAAACGCCAGGGCGACGGGGGGGAATATCCTCGAAGTCGCGACGGCTTTATCGTCGGAGCGTTTCTCCCGCACTTCGAACGTCGCGATGTTCGGCCGGGTGCTGCCGGGGACGACGACCGTGTCTGAGATCACGGTGCCGGCAACCTACCGCTTTTACATCGATCTCAATGAAGAGTGGAACCTTCTCGCTGACGAAAGACGTCTCGTCGTCGTTGCTCCGGTTCCGCGTCCCACTCTCCCGGTTGCTTTTGACACGAGGGAAATGCGAAAGAAAACGGAGTCAGGCTGGGCTCGGTGGGACGGGGCGGAACATCTCGTCGCTCTGGAGAAAGAGCTTACGGCGAAACTCGTGGAACGAGCCTCGCATCCGGCCACGCTGGAAAAAATCCGTGAAGAGAGTCGCGCGGCGGTGGCCCGGTTCGTCCGCAAATGGCTTCTCGACAAAGAAGCCTGGGGCAAAGGAAGATTTGAAGAGATCGTGGTTGTCTTCCCCGGCGAGGAAGACAAGCCTGTCACGTCCCTTCTGCCGTCCTTGCGGCTCGATTCGGAGAGGGAGCCGGCGCGCTAATCATTGCTCCGGTTGGGCGGGGGTGGCGGCCCCGGGCCATTGACTTGCTGATTCGGGTTGGTTCCCGGGCGATCCGATGAGGCGGCCGCGCAACTCGCTGACCATGGCGATGGCCGCAGAGGCGCTGCCGGTGCCGTTCTCGGTCAGACTGACATTGGCGAAGGGGTTGTTCGACCCGAGTTGCCGCCAGGGACCGTCGGGCACTTCGTCGATCTCGACAAAACGCCAGTCGACGGTTCCATACCCACCCTCAAATTGGAGGAAGTCGCGCACAGCCGGCGAGACGTCGAGGCCGGCCCCGCGATTACCAGCGGTCTTCGGGCGCTGGTCCCCGAAGACATACTCCCAGTCATCGGTCTCGAAGGGGCCGACATCCTCCCACTGCGCATAGCAGATGAGGTCGCCCCTTCGGATCGCGATCCAGCGGCCTTTCAGGACGGTGCGGCCATTCCGGTAAAAGGACGTGTTGAACCACGGAATGACGGCGCGAGCCGACGCTTTTGTCCCGGTCCGGCTGATGTCGTTGTAAGGGAGGGCGAAATAAAAGGGATTCTGGCCGGGGGTGAAGTCTTTGGGGAGATAGCCGATGCGGTTGGAAGGTTTCGGGTTGTCGTAGCCGCCGTAGTTGGAAGTCCAGCGCTTGTCCCACGCGCTCACGGTGTTGGGAGTCGGATTATTGGCGGTGGGAAGTTCGCCGATCCAGAAGACGGTGGTGACAATGTCCCGCTTCCAGGGAAAGCGGGTGTAGACTGTCCGCGGCTGGGTCGGGGCGAAGACTCTCGGCAGGGTATTTTGGGGGATGGCTACGGGGAAAGTGCCCGGGACGAGGAGCTCGGAGCCCGAGGCGACCAGAGACGGCGGACCGGGCTCATCCGTAAGCGCCCCGGGATTGATTCCGATCGCGGAGACGACGGGGCGGCTGATCAGGGGCGTCGTCTGATTCGGTTGAGCGGAGACCGCCCCTGGCAGAGCCGAGAGCATTATGCCGAATACGTAAGCGAAAATGGGGAAGGTCCGTTTCACTGATATCTCAAGGGTTGAGCTGATCGCGTCCCGGAAAAATTGTGTTCGAGTCCGCTAAAACCTGCAATCAATTGAGCATAATTATCACCATTTTCCAGAAAATTTATTGAGATGTCTTAATTATAAAGAGCTTTGAAGTAAATTCCCGTCCTACGAGGTCTCACCGGAAGAAGCCTAATCAAGCCGCTCACTGCGCTTCAGCACGGTATCGACCTGCCAGTGAAGATCGTCGCGTTCGGGATGATCAAGGGTGAAGTGGAGCCCCCGGCTTTCCTTGCGGCTTTCGGCTGACTTGACGATGAGTGAGGCAGTTTCGACAAGGTTTCTCAACTCAAGCAACTCGGCGGTGACGCGGAAGTTCCAGTAAAACTCCGCTACTTCACGGCGGAGATTCTGAAGACGAGTCGCGGCGCGCTGGAGGCGTTTGTCGGTGCGCACGATGGAGACGTAGTCCCACATGAGACGTCTGATCTCGTCCCAGTTGTGGTAGATAACGACAAGTTCGTCGACGTCGGTGACATCGCCCGAGACCCATTCCGGCAGGGTTAATTTTTCGCGGACCTGACCAATCGGTATCTTGTCGAGACAATCAACAAGGGCGAGTTTGGAGACAACGACGCCCTCAAGGAGCGAGTTGCTCGCGAGGCGATTGGCCCCGTGGAGACCGGTGCAGGCGACCTCGCCGACAGCCCAGAGTCCGGCGAGGGAGGTCGCTCCGTGCACGTCGGTTTTCACTCCGCCGCACTGATAGTGCGCGGCAGGAACGACAGGAATCGGCTGCTTTGTGATGTCGATGTCAACGCCGAGGCAGGTGTCGTAAATGTTCGGGAAACGCGAGCGGATGAAATCGGCGGGCTTGTGGGTGATGTCGAGAAAGACGCAGGGACCGCCGGTCCTCTTAATCTCACGGTCTATCGCCCGGGCAACGATGTCACGGGGCGCGAGAGAACCGCGCGGATCGTATTCATGCATAAAGCGGCGCCCGTGCCGGTCGATCAGTTCAGCGCCCTCGCCGCGCATCGCCTCGGTAATAAGAAAGGATTTTAGCTCGTGATGGTAGAGGCAGGTGGGGTGAAACTGGATGAACTCCATGTTCGCGATTTCGCATCCGGCCCGCCAGGCCATCGCGACGCCGTCGCCGGTCGCGATGTCGGGATTGGTGGTATAAAGGTAAACCCGTCCGCTCCCGCCGGTGCAGAGCAGAACCCGGTCCGAGCGCAGGGTGATGACGGTGCCTTTTTCCTCGTCGAGGGCATAGATTCCGACGCAGCGCTGCGGCGCGTCGAGGGCGAGTTTCGAAGTGGTGATCAGATCGATCGCAAAGTGGTGCTCGTAGAGATCGATACGTGGCGAGGCTTTCACCGCGGCAAGAAGCTTTGTCTCGATTTCCCTTCCGGTGGTGTCTTTATGGTGGAGAATGCGCCGCCGCGTGTGGCCACCCTCGCGACCGAGTTCGATGACCTCCTCACCGGTGTCGGAAACGGTCCCGTCAAAGTTGACGCCCCAGTTCACGAGTTCTTCGATGGCATCCGGACCATCACTGACGATGCGGCGCACGACCGGCTCGGGGCAGAGACCGGCTCCGGCGTCGAGAGTGTCGGCAACATGGCGGTCGAAGGAATCATCCTCGCTTTGGACACAGGCAATCCCGCCCTGAGCCCAGGCGGTGTTTGTACTCGCCGCGTCGCGTTTTGTCACGATCGCGACCGTTCCATGTTCTGCTGCCCGGAGGGCAAAGCTCAGCCCGGAGATTCCGCTCCCGACTACGATAAAGTCGTAGGTTTTCACTGGTTCTCTTTACGCTGATCGGTGGGAATAAGTAAACCGCTAATCTCGAGGCAGTCCGACATTGTCGATGAGGCGGGTTTTTCCGAAAAAGGCGGCCGCGAGGAGTCTCGGGATCTGCCCGGTAAAGGTCTCCAGCGGGGCAAGGGTGGTGGCGTCGACGATCTCGAAGTAGTCGAGGCGGGCGAGGGAGGCGGCCGCGAATCGGTCGAGGAAGGCTTTGCGGGCGTCGCAAGGCGTCTTGATCGCTCCCGAGGCGATGCCGGCGGCGATGTCGCGGAGGGAGCGCACAAGGGCAGGGGCCTCGGCGCGCTGGGCGGCGGTGAGGTAGGTATTACGCGAGCTCAGGGCGAGGCCGTCCTCTTCCCGCACGGTGGGACCGGCGACGATGCGAACCGGGAAATCGAGATCGCGGACGAGTCGGCGGATCACGGCGAGTTGCTGGAAATCTTTTTCTCCAAAGATCGCGGCATCGGGCCGGATGAGATTGAATAGTTTTGCGACGACCGTGCAGACGCCGTCAAAATGCCCCGGCCGACTCGCTCCGCAAAGGTTCCCGGAGAGACGGTCCTCGGTCACGGTGATGGAGCGGTCGGGGGCGTAGACTTCGCTGAGGTCGGGGGCGAAGACGGCATCGACACCATGATCGGCGCACTTTTCCAGATCGGCTTCGAGGGGCCTCGGGTAGGCGTCGAAGTCCTCGTTGGGGCCGAACTGGACCGGGTTCACGAAGATCGTTGCGATGACATCGCCGCCCTTTCCCGCCTCGCCGCGGGCTTGATCAAAAAGGCTCGTGTGGCCGCGATGGAGGGCACCCATCGTGGGGACGAGGACGCGCCGGGCATCGCCTCGCGCCGTCAGCCAGGCGTTGAGTTCCGCCTTCGTTCGCAATAATTTCATCAATGTCAGGATCCCGCGATGCATATAAGCGCCGCTTCGGTGCGGAGGTAGAGGCGGCCGTTCGCGACGGCGGGTGACGCGCTCGATCCGCTGCCGAGATTGCTGCGACCAAGGACCTTGAAAGTGTCGCCCGCTTCGACGATGACGAGTTCACCTTCGCGGCTGAGGTTGAGAAGTTTACCGTCCACGGCGAGGGGTGAGGCGAAAAAGTTGCCGCCGACCCGCTCTTTGTAGATCCCTTTTCCGGTCTCGGCATCGAGGCAGGCAAGGATGCCGCCGTCTCCCCAGAGGTAGAGGCGTCCCTCGTAATAAAGGGGGGTCGGCACGTAGCCGAGTCCGTCGCTGAGCCCGAGCGCATAGACAACATCCGGTTCGCCGCTCGCTTTCGGCCGCAGCGCCGTGCCCTGACGTCCCTGGCCACCCGAGCCGAAAGTGGCAAAGACGGTGCCGCGCCCCGGGGCGATCGACCCCACGCTCCGCTGATTGTATTCGCCGTCATAACCCCAGAGGACCTTGCCGCTCTTCGGATCGAGACCTTTCCATCCATCATTGGTCTGCACGACGACGACGATTTCCTTTCCATCCACGCTCATGGAGACGGGGGTGCTGTAGGCGGTGAGGTGTTTTTCCTCGGTCCCGGGGGTGGTGCGCTCAAGTTCCCAAAGCGACTCGCCGGTGGCGGGGTTTAGTCCCATGACGAGGCTCTTGCGCCGTTCGACCGAGTCGGTGTGGATAATGAGGACGCCGTCGGAAAGGATGGGCGAGGCGCCGAAGCCGTGATCCGAGGTAAACTCGGGCCACTCGCGTTTCCAGACGAGTTTGCCCGCATGATCGAGGGCGATCGCCTCGGTGCGTTTGCCCGAACCCCACACGGCGTAGATGCGATCGGAGTCAGCGACAGGCGTGGAAGAGGCGAAGTTGTTAAAATTGTGCAGATTGTGTCCTTCGACGGGTGCTTCCCAGCTCCATTGGCGGGCCCCTGTGGCCGCGTCGAAGCACTCAAGGCGGCGATTTGTCCCGTCGGCGGCGGCAAGGGTGAGAAAAAGCTTTTCACCCCAAAGCACGGGTGAGGAATGGCCGACCCCGTCGAGGGGAGTGGACCAGGCGTAATCGCTCGCTCTGACCTCGTTGCGCAGCCCCGTCATCTTTCCGACCCCGGCCCCGTCCTTTCCGCGAAAGCGCGACCACTCCTGGGCCTGTGCGTGCGTGAGCAGGAGAAAGGCGGAGAAGGCGACGAGCGGTAGGAAAGCGCGGTGAATCATGAGATACGGAAGCTGCCGGAAAGTGGGAAAAGACGCAACTGCAATTCGTTGGCGGAAACGAGGGTCGGCGGGTGCGGTGGCGTTTTTAGAGGTTGGGACGGCCTTCGCTTTTCCCGATGCGCGAAAGTCGGGCCTGCGCTACCTTTCCCGCGATGGTCAAAAATATTGTCATTGGGGCGCTCACGCTTGCCCTCATCGTCTCGTTCATTCTTCATTTTACGAGGCCCGATCCGAAACCGGTCGCGCCGGTCGTGGTGACGGTGCCGACTCCGGAGCCTGAACCGGTCGTGCTTCCGGAACCGCAACCCGAGCCCGAGCCGGAACCGCAGCCGGACCCCCGCTTTCTCGCCTTCGCGGCTGCCTTTGCCTCGGTCGCGGATGATCCGGGCCTGACCGGAGCGGCGATTGGCTTCAGCGTCATCGACTCCGCCGGCGAGACGATCTACGAGCACAATGGTGAGATCGCGCACATCCCCGCTTCGGCGCTCAAGACGCTCACCACGGCAACCGCGCTAGAGGTGCTGGGGCCGGAGTTCCGCTTCGAGACCCGACTTGGTGTCAGCGCGCCGGATGAAAACGGCATTTCCAAAGGCGATCTTCTCATCGTGGGCGGTGGTGATCCGATGCTCTCGATCGCCGACTACCAGTCCTGGGTCGGGGGGGTGCTCAAGGCCGGTCTTGTTTCGGTGCCGGGTCGGGTCATTGGCGATGGCCGCCTTTTCCCCGGTTCCGTATTTGCGGACTTCTGGAACTGGGGGGATATCGGTAACGGTTATGGCAGCCCGGTCTCGGGTTTGAACCTCGAACACAACCGGTTCACCGCGAGGGTGGCCCCTGCAGCGATGGAGGGAGAACCGGCCGCGCTCGGTGCGATCCTGCCCGAGGTGCCGGGAGTGGTGTGGAACAACGAAAGCCTCACCGGCCCGGCGGGCTCGGGAGACGGCATCGTCATTCACGGAGGCGAGCGCACTTCGGTGATGCACGTGCGCGGCACTGTGCCGCCCGGCGAGGAGAGCTATGTCAGAGGTGCAGTGCCCGATCCCGAAAAGTATGCCGCTCATCATTTGCGCGAAGCGCTCCTCTCTGCGGAGATAACGGTTGGTGGTGCCGCGGTCGGCGCGGGGGAACTGATTCTGAAAAAAGAGGCGGTGCCCGTGATCGGGCGGGAACTCCTCGTGCATCGTTCACCCCCGCTCATTGAGATCATCAGGAGCATCCACGAGACTTCCGACAATCACGAGACGGAATGCCTTTTTCAAACTCTCGCGAGGCGGACGGGGTTGCCGGCGGCTGAGGCGGTGCGAAGCCATTGGGAAGGCCGCGGTCTTGATCTCCGGGCATGGCGTATGGTCGACGGCTCGGGTCTGGCTCGCGCCGACTTCATCACCCCCCGAACGTTGGCTCGGCTGCAGTATCTTGCTGCTACGGGACCGCAGGGCCCGGCTTATGTGGGATCTCTCCTCACCGCCCTTGACGGGGCGCTGCACTTCAAGGCCGGAGCAATGTCAGCGGTGCGATCACTCACCGGGCTGCTGGAGACGGATTCGGGAGAGATCCTCAGCTTTGCCTTCATTGTGAATCACTACGGCGAGGTATCGTCGGTTCAGCGCCTTCAGGGGGAGTTGCTCGGGGCGATGACGGCCTGGGACAGGGAACCACCTGTAGAAAAGCAGGAACCTTCCGATGAGGCCAAATCGACGGGCGAGCCCGGGTGAGTGATTACCTGGCGATGCCGTAAAGTGCTTTCTCGGACCGGAGGATGAGATGGCCGTCACTCACGGCCGGACTACCTTGAAAACGGCTTGTGTCGGACTCAAGGCGATTGATCCGCAGCAGTTCAAAAACCGGTTTCGCCGCGATGACAAAGGTGCCCGCGTTGCGGGTGACCGCGAGGAGATGGCCGTTTACGATAATGGGCGAGGCGTAGAGGGCCATCCCCTTGCCGTCCTTGCTTGCGACGTCTAGTCGCTCGCGGTAGACAACTTCTCCGGTGTCGGGCTTCGCGCACGAGGCGATCCCGTCTTCGCTGACCCAGTAAAGGAGGCCCTTGTGCTCGACCGGCACGGGCATGTAGCTCTTTGCCCGGGTGCTTTCCCAGAGGAGCGCTTCCCCGCTGCGGTCTCCCTCGCCCCCGCCGCGGAAGACGGTTCCGAGGGTGCGCGGGAATCCGCTGAAGAGAGCGATGCGATTTTCGCTCAAGGCGAGGGGGCTTCCCGAGAGATTTCCCCCGACAGGGCTTTTGGAAAACCAGCGCATTGCCCCGCTCGCCGGGTCAAGTCCGCGGATCTCATCGCGGAAGGCGACGATGAGGTCGGTGCGGTCGTGACCCAACACTTGCAGAACGGGCGTGTTGTAAGTTTGCTCAAGCATGGGGTGAGCCATCCGCCAGATCTCCTGTCCGCTGCTTTTTTCAAAGGCGAGGAGAGCACGTGCTTCGTCGCCGGCGTTGACGATGACCGCGTCATCCGTCAGAACGACACTCGAGGCTGATCCCCAGGTCATCGTCGAAGACAGTGTTCCTGTGGGGGCGGACCAGATTCGTTTGCCCTCGAGGTCGTAGGCGTAGACGCCGTTCTTTCCGTAAAAGCAGTAGATGCGTTCGCCGTCCGTGGCCGGGGTGCTGCTCGCATAGCCGTGCTCGGGGAGGAACTCCTGATAAATGTCTTCGGCGCGGGCGGCTGGTTCGCTTGCGGTCCAGAGGAGTTTGCCGGACTCGAGGTCTACGCAGAGGAGATGGCGCACGAGCTTCAGGGGATCTCTCGTTTCCGCCGGATCATCGCTCTGCCCCGGAGTCTCGCCGTAGCCGGTATAGGCGGTGACATAAATACGGCCGTCCGCGATGATGGGGGAAGACGATCCCGGGCCGGGGAGATCGAGTTTCCACTTCAAATTCGTCGAATCGCTCCACTCAAGAGGAACGGTCGCGTCGTCCGAGATTCCGGAGCCATTTTCGCCCCGGAAACGGGGCCAGTCGTGAGCGGTCGTCTCTCCCGGTGCCAGGAGGGGGAAGATTGAGAGGAGCGCCGGGAGGAACAAGAAAGCGGTTTTGCGAAGGTCTACTGGAATCATCAGAGGTGAAAAGGGCTCGGTTTTTTCCGCTTACGTGATGTTCTATCACGAACGGGGTTCGTTGCAACATGCGCACTTCCGGCCTTCGCGTCACGGGCCTTCCATTGAAACCGGGTCGGTAGGTTGCCCCGGTTCTCTCCACCCGGACCTTTCGGGCCCGAGCTGGCCACGATTCGCTACGTGATACCGTCAGTCTGCCTTACCTGTTAAAAGTCTCCCTCTTGTGCCACATTAGGAGGGTTTCCCTCGAAATTGATTTCCAACATGCCCTTGCGCGGCGTGTCGGATTGGATAAGGAAACGTAACTCTTTCTGATGACAGCCCGCTTCATGATTCAAGGCCACCATTTTTTCCCCCCGGCGAGCCTCTTCGCGTTGCTCACTCTTGTCGCCGGAATGACCGTTCAAGCCGACGAGCAGGCCTACAAGGCCATTGAGCCGATCCTCGCGACCTACTGTTATGATTGCCATGGCGACGGCATGGACTCCGGTGACTTTGCGATGGATGACTTTCAGAGCATTGCAGAGCACCTCAGGGACTTCGATGTCTGGTATGAAATCTGGAAGAATGTCCGCAGTAACCTGATGCCGCCGGCGGACAAACCGCAGTTCAAGACCGAGGAGAGGGAAAAAGTCCTCACCTTTATTGAAACCTCGGTTTTCAAGATTGATCGAAGCAATCCCGATCCCGGGCGCGTCACGATTCGTCGACTCAATCGCGAAGAGTATCGCCACTCGATCAAGGATCTTCTTCGGATTGATTTTAAAGTCGAGGACATCCTGCCGGCAGATGACACCGGTTACGGCTTTGATACGATCGGCGACGTTCTCAGTATTTCGCCTCTTCTCATGGAGAAATATCTCGAGGCTGCCACTCTCATTGTCGAAAACGCGATCCCCACCGACGGCCCCGGGATCGTCGAATGGTGGTTTGATGCGAAAAGATTTAAAGACGAACGCAACGCCGACTGGGGGGTCGACTGGCTTCCCTTTGATCACGCCCGTAAGATGCAGTCTCATGAGTATGTCAGCCATGACGGCGAATACGAGGTCATGATGGATTTCCGCATTCGCGGTTCGAGCGAGGCCACCTCAAATACGGTCACCCTCATGCTCGGAGTGGGGGAGCAGGAGTTGGCCCGTCGCAAGCTCGGTTGGGATAATTCGGAGCGCATCACCCTGAAAGCAAAGACCGCTTTAAAGAAGGGCAGGGAAGCACCTTTCTGGTTCGCGACCGAGGTGGGTGATCCACCGCAGGAGGGTGAGAACAAGCTCGGGATCGAGGTGCAGAATGTGCGGATCCGCGGTCCTCTCGATGGCAGTAAAAAAGATTATCCGTGGAATACCCGCTACCTCTTCTCCGAAGGGCCGCCACCAGTCGATGAGACCCAGCGTGACCCCTATCGGGAGTCCATTATCAGGAAATTCGCGAATCAGGCTTTCCGCCGACCGGTTGATGACGCCACCATTGCCAGGCTTGTCGGCCTTGCCCGGGAGGTGGACCTGCAGCCGAATAACACTTTCGAAGACGGCATCGCCGAAGCCGTCACCACCATTCTCGTGAGCCCCCGCTTTCTCCTGAGGGCCGAGGTGCAGCCCGAGCCGAACAACCCCGGCAAGGTCGTGCCGATTGATGAATATTCGCTCGCCTCGCGGCTTTCCTACTTTCTCTGGAGCTCCGTGCCCGATGAAGAGCTGCTGAAACTCGCCGGGGAAAACAAGCTTCGGGCCAATTTGCGCTCCCAGATCGACCGGCTTCTTAAGGACGATAAATCGAAACGTTTCATCACGAATTTTGTGGGCCAGTGGCTTCAGGCCCGTGATGTCGAGACTCTCGCTTTTGATGAACGACGTCTCCTCGAGGAGAAGGATTTCGAAACGGCGCGAAAGAAATTTAACGGAAATCTCCGTCAGTCGATGCGTCTGGAAAGTGAGTCCTTCTTTGCTCACGTCCTCAGGGAAAAGCGTCCCGCCACCGAGCTGCTCACCGCGAATTATACCTATCTCAACGAAATCCTCGCCGACTGGTATAAGATCGAGGGAGTCAAAGGCAGTCACCTGCGCAAGGTCGATCTGCCGGAGGCCTCCCACCGCGGAGGTATTCTTACCCAGGGCACCTTCCAGCTGGTGACGTCGAATCCGACCCGGACCTCGCCGGTGAAACGGGGGCTTTTTGTCCTTGAGAACTTCCTCGCTACGCCGCCGCCGCCGGCCGTTCCTGATGTGCCGCCGCTTGAGGAGTCGGCCAAGGGGGAGAACAAAAACCTCACTCTCCGGGAGGTTCTCAAGATCCATGCGGAGCAGAAACTCTGTGCCTCGTGCCACATGCGCATGGACCCGATTGGTCTTGCGCTCGAAAATTACAACGCCATCGGGGTCTGGCGCGATACCGAGAAAGGGCAGCCGATCGATGCCAGTGGTCAGCTCATGACAGGCGAGAAATTCACGAACGCCCGGGAACTCAGCACCATTCTCGCTTCGGCGCGGAAGAGCGATTTCCACCGGGCCATCTCCGAGAAGCTCCTCACCTATGCGGTCGGTCGCGGCATCGAATATTTCGATGCGCCCACTATCGACAAAATCGTCGCTGACGCGGAGAAGGCGGGCGGGAGCCTTCTTGAGATTCTCTACGGAGTCGTTGAAAGTGCTCCCTTTCAGAAGCGCCGCGGCGACGGGGAAATGTTCGCGTCGGCGGCGGGCGAATGAGTCTGCTTTCTTTTATCCGGCAAGGCTGTTATGGGAAAAAGTTCGCCGGAAGATCTCGCTCATTTGTGGTTCAATCGCGTTTGGAATGCGCTCGACGAAGAAGCGGTCCTCCAGTTGATGCATCGCAGGGGCGAAATCCTCGGGCTCGGAACGACTGTTCTGGGACGGGATGAATTTCTTAGCTATCACAGGGCCTTTCGACGGGGATTTGACCGGGTTCGTATCGAGATCGTCGATCTTGTCGCCGAGGGTGCCGCCGCCGCCGGTCATGCCCGTTTCTCGGCGGTCCATCGGGTCTCGGGACGTGAGGTGGATGCCCTTCTGAGTTTTGCGGTTCGATTTGAAGGCGGAAAGTTGCGCTGGGCGCGCCACGTGGTCGATTTTACCGCACTTCTTTCCCAGGTTGGCACCCTTGACCCGAGGGCCGTTGGCCTCCTCTTCGAGTCCTGATACCCTTTTTTGCGCTGCCGGGGGCGATTAGCGATCTCTCCTTTCTCCGATGAAAGAGTCGACCGTATCCAAATTCTTCAAAATGAGTAATTCGCCTACTTTCCTGAACCCCGTCGTTTTCTCCTTCGGCGTCTTGCTCCTGTCCGTTTTCGCCACACTCCCCGCCGCCGAATCTATAGCGTTGAAAACCGGCCCTCATCGCGATGTCGCGATTGAGCCCCTCGGGGAAGGGGTCTCCGAAATTGTCGTCAGTGGCGTCTCTCCGCATTTCTGGACTGCTCCGGTGCCGCTTGACTTCGACCCTGACAAACACACCGTTGTTGCCTTCGAGTATTTTTCGCCTTCCGGTGTCGAGTCCATTTCGGTGCGGTATCGCCAACCGGACGGAAGCATGACCCTCGGCGGATCGGCCTCGCTGCCGCTTGCAGAGACATGGCAGCCTTTTGCGATTGATTTCTCAAAGGGGGAGCCGGCCCCGCCGAAAGGGGATGCGGCGATGCGATTCCATTTTGCGATCAATTACAATCCTAAAGCCTCGTTCCGCATCCGGAAGTTTGAGGTGCGCGCCCCGACCTCCGCCGAGATCGCGGCGGCAGCGGATCGGGACGCCCTGACGGCCCGACGTGAGGCGGACGCGAACGTCTATCTCGGATACTTGCGGGCCGATCATCCGAACGTTATCACCGGCGTCTCGATTGGTGCGGAGACGATTGTCGTGAGAGGCCGAGCCACCGTGGCGGGCCTCCTGCGCGAGGTCCCCCCGCACGTCGCCTCCCACGGAAAATCGGAAGTCGCTGCCCCCGCCGGGGTCGATCCGGGAGATTTCGAGATTTCCCTGCCCCGCTTCGACGGTGAGGGAAAAAGAGACCGCGCTCTCTCGCGCTGGAGGCTCGAGGAAGAGTCGGGCGGCATTCTCTCGCATGCGCGCTGGCCCGACCGGGTCGAGGCGGGAATCGCGGCGGACCTGCCGCGGCTTTCGGCTTCTCATCAAAAGGGACTTGGCGGCGTCCCCGCGATTGCGAATGGCGGGCACGAGATCTTCGACCTGGGGATAGGCCACGCGACAGTCAATTTTATCGTCTCATCTCTCATCGCCGCGACGCCGCGTCCGGGATTCGAGTCCTTTATGTTCGAGGGGCGGGAGTGGTTTTTTAATGCCGGTTATTTGAGACAGACCGTGACGACGGTGCAGCATCTTTGCGAGAGGGATATCATCGTCAGCTGCATTCTCCTCGTAGGCAATGAGGCGGGACATCCCATGACCCACCCCGAGGCGGAGCGTCGCGGGATTTACTCCATGCCGAACCTCGCCCGGATGGAGGGTGCGGCGCACTACCTCGCGGCACTTCATCTGCTGGGTGAACGGTTCACGCGCCCGGCCTCCCGTGTCAGCAACTGGATTATTCACAACGAGATCGACCAGGCGGGAGTCTGGACCACTATGGGCGACCAGCCGCTCGCGCGTTACCTCGAGACTTACATGCGCTCGGCTCGTCTCGTTCATCACACGATGCGGCTGCGCGATCCGCACGCCCGTGTCTTTGTCTCCCTGACCCATCACTGGAGTCAGCGGAGCGCCGGCGCGGGCACCTACCGGGTGCGGGACCTCGTCGACCTCTTTGCCGGAATGAGCCGTGCCGAGGGTGACTTCGAGTGGGGGATCGCCTACCATCCTTACCCGCGCGATCTCCGCAATCCCGATACGTGGAATGACACCGAAGTCACTGCGGACTTCGACACTCCCTACATCACCCCCAAGAATCTTGAGGTTCTGCCAGCCTACCTCGCGCAGAATCACTTCCTCTTTCAGGGAAAAAAGCCGCGAACGATCCTCTTTTCGGAACAGGGCTTCAATACCCCGACTCTCAGTGAGGAGGACCAGCGCCGTCAGGTCGCCGGCCTGATTTATACTTTCCGCAAATTGAAAACCCTCTCCACGGTGGAGGCTTATCATCTCCACCGCTATCAGGACATGCCCGACCGCGAGGGCGGATTGCGGCTCGGGATCATTGACGAGCACGGGGGCCGCAAGCTCGGATGGGGCGCTTATGCGGCGATCGGAACCGAGGATGAAGCGCCCTTCGCCGCTATTGCCGATGAAGTGATGACGGGTCGGAAGAAGCAATGAAATCAACCGTTTTTTTCAAAGAGTTTGGCGGGTCAACCGTATCTAGGTTAGGTTAACAGCATGCCCGCAGTGCCCAGAGTTTTTTCCATCGCCGCCATCGCTTTTGCGTGGCTCAGCCTGACTGCAGCCATCACGCGCGCCCAGGTCGGGGGGGCACCGGCGGGCTTTAACGATATTGCCCGTTTTGTCGCCGGGCAGCCGCTCAGTCCCGGCAGCCCGTTGCGGCGACTCGACAGTCTTCCCGCCGTGCGCCGTCACATGACCGATTCGGCAGCCCTCTCGAAAACATGGCAGGATCGCCGTCTAAATGTCATTCGCGACTGGGCAAAGCAGGAAATTCATCCAAAAATCTCGCGTCCAAAGATGGTGAAATATCCCTTCTCCGGACCCGATTTCGTTCACGCCGCGACGCTTTTTCCCGGGGCTGATGAATACATCCTCGTCGGGCTCGAACCCCTCGGGACCCTGCCGAATTTCACCGAGATGACGGATCCCGAGCTCAACGGCTATCTTTCGCACCTCAATCACACGCTTCGCAGTATTTCACAGCGCAGCTTTTTCATCACCACGGAGATGCGTGAGGATTTCGGAAAAGCCGGGGGTGTCGGCGGGGTCTATCCCGTGCTGCTTTATTTTGCGGCGCTGACCAATCACGAGGTCACCAACGGCCAGTTCGTGAAGCTCGCCGCGAACGGTGAGGCGGTCGTCTCCGGAGCGGCCGAGGCTGACGGCATCTGGCTGCAGATCCGTGCGCTCGATCGCCTTCCGGATTTCCCGCTGACGCAGAGTCTCTATTACTTTAAATCCGATCTTTCCGATTCGGGCTTCAAAGCGAGCAGTCCGATGAAGGCCTTTCTCGATCGGAGACCCGGGGGCATGGGGTATCTCAAGGCGGCTTCCTACCTGATGCATACCGAGGCTTTCACGAATATTCGAAACTACCTCGTCGGCGATTGTCAGTATATTCTGCAGGACGAGTCAGGCATTCCTGCCGAGTTTTTGGCAACCTATTACAATGCCTCCTACTACGGGAAATATATCGGCCCGATCGACACCTTTGCCGAGCATGACCAGCCCTTCCTCCATCAGATCTACCGGTCCGGTGCGGCGAAGCCACTCCCTTTCGGGACCGGTTATAGGATGCGCGATGAGGACGCGATCCAGATTTTCGGGATCCGGAAATAGCGGGAAAAGGCTGGAACGGGCGACGAGGTTCAGGCTAGAATAACTCGTCTCCCATGAAAACGCTTCGAATTTTTTTCGCCATTCTTCCGTTCCTCGGCGCTTCCCTCCGGGCGGAGGAACGAAGGCCGAACATCATCGTGATCATGGCGGATGATCTTGGTTTCGGTGATCTCTCGTGCTACGGGGCAAAGACCTTTGAGACCCCGCATATCGATGCGCTAGCGAGTGGGGGGTTGCGGTTCACGAGCGGTTATTGCACCGCCTCGACCTGCACGCCGACACGCTATTCGATGCTTACGGGCACATACGCCTTTCGGGAAAAGGGGACCGGCATCGCCCCGCCAAGTGCCCCGGCCCTCATCGCTGCCGGCACCCCTACGATCGCCTCGATGCTGAAGTCGGTCGGCTACCGGACGGCCGTCATCGGCAAGTGGCACCTGGGGCTCGGTGGTCCCGAAGGTCCCGACTGGAATGGCGAACTGAAGCCGGGCCCGCTTGAGATAGGGTTCGACTATTCCTTTCTGCTGCCGACGACGAATGACCGCGTCCCACAGGTCTACGTTGAGAATCGCCGCGTCCTCAATCTCGATCCCGCCGATCCGCTCTGGGTGGGAGACAAAAAGCCTGATGAGAATCATCCTACCGGACTCACGCATCGCGACACTCTCAAGATGGACTGGACTCACGGCCATAATAGCACGATTCACAACGGCATTAGTCGCATCGGATTCTACACCGGCGGCGAGGCGGCCCGCTTTCGCGATGAGGATCTCGCCGATAAATGGGTCGAGAAGTCCGTCGCCTGGATCGAGGGGAACAAAGACAGGCCTTTTTTTCTCTATTTCGCCTCTCACGACAATCACGTGCCGCGCCTCCCCCACGAACGCTTTCAGGGCGTGACTCCTCACGGATTCCGAACCGACTCCGTCGTGCAGCTTGACTGGTGTGTCGGCGAGCTGATGAAAGCGGTCGAGCGACTCGGGTTGTCCGATAAGACATTATTCGTGTTCTGCTCGGACAATGGTCCCGTCATGGACGATGGATACGCCGATGGCGCGCTCGAAAAGCGAGGCGAACATCGTGCCGCCGGTCCCTTTCGCGGAGGCAAGTACAGCGTTTACGAGGGAGGCACTCGCACGCCTTTCGTGACCCGGTGGAAAGGGACGATCACTCCCGGCCTCTCTGATGAGGTCGTCTCGACGATGGATCTCTATGCGAGTTTTGCCACTTTGACAGGAGCCGTGATGCCGCGTGATGCGGCCCTCGATACGACCGACGTGCTCGACGCGTTTCTCGGCGTGAAAAATGCGCGAGGCCGTCAGGAATTTGTGCAGCAAGACAATGGCTCCGGCGGCACCTTCGGTTTTCGTCTCGGGAATTGGAAGCTTTTGCGACACGACTCGGGGAAATCGCGCAATTTCGTGGTGGAAGAGACCCTGGGGAATATCGAGGTGCCCCGCTACCAGCTCTTTGATCTGTCCGTTGATCCCGGAGAGAGCGAGGATCTTTTTGTGACGCGTCCCGAGGTCGCTTCGCGGCTGGAGACCCGGCTGAACGAGATCATCGCATCGGGTAGGACCCGTCCCTAGAGCGCAGCGATGGCGGCGGCGGAATCACCTCCTCACCGGGGGCTCGCTGCAGAGATGGACAAAGGCCTCGCGGACCCGGGCGGTCTGAACGTCGTCCATGATGAGGTAGGCGTCATTGCCGTCATTGCCGGCCAAGAAGTCAGTGCGTCCTTCGTCATCGACCGTGACGTGGCCTTTCGGTGAGAGGGTGAAATAATCTCGGTCGGGATAGACGGCATAGAGCACGGCGGTGAGATCCCAGGTGGGTCGGTCGTGCGGGTGGCGCGGTACGTAGGCGAGGTAGCTGTCTTTGAGGAGGTGAGGCTCGGTGTAGTTGTAATCCTCGATGAGGCTCTGCCATGGGTAGGGGGCGGCGATGCCGACCTCGTATCCGCTCCAGATAACCGGTGTGGGCCACTCGTTGGCGATCTTTTTCGCGGCCGGGATATCGAGCTTCACGTTATACTCGATGTGTTTGGTGTTGTGCGTGATCGTCTGAAACGCTCCCGCCATGAGGACGAGCCCTCTCACCTTGGCCCGGATCAGCGAGGGCCCGTCGAGCGGGGAAGCCTCGTCTCCTTTCGAATCAAGGAGTCGGGAAAAGTTCGTGAAAAAGCCAACCTGCACCAGCATGACTGAACCGTCAGGCTGGTTCGCGAGGGTCTTGCGGATTAGCGAGACGGCCTCGGGAGCATCGATGCCTGAGACGAGATCGCGGGGAAACAGAGGGATCCCGGCGTCATCTCTGCGGTCGATCTGCCCATTAAAGCGCCCTTCATCTCTCGCGGCCCCGTCGCGCACCGCACCGACGGGAATGTCGGGAAAGCCGTACCAGGTATTCAGGGCGTCAATATAGGCGGCTGATTTGGGATGATCCTTGGTCGAAGTCACCGCGAGCAGATCGATCGCGCCCCGCCGCGCGAGCTGATGGATCATGGCGAGCGCCATGGCATCGTCGATGTCGTTGCCCATGTCGGTATCAAAGATCATTTTTACCGGATCCTTTTGCGCTGTCGCCACGGCGGGACTGAGAGAAAAAGTAAAAGCGAGCAGAGCAGAGAGGCTTCGGTGCATGAGTCGAGAGGAGATTGAAAGGGTGACAGGTTGGGGCGGAATTGTTTTCATGCCAAGGGGCGGGATGGCGGACGATGCGGTCGGTCTCCATGAAGAGGCCATTCAGAGAACCAAGCTAAGAAGAAGGTGCCCCGCCGTCACGGCGCGGCGAGCCGGCCCTGTCAGCCCACCCGCTGCCCCGGCACCGCTCCTTCGTCGGGGGAGAGAAGAAAGATGTCTTCGCCTCCGGGGCCGGCGGCGACGATCATGCCTTCGCTGACGCCGAATTTCATTGTCCTCGGGGCCAGGTTGGCGACGACAATGACGAGTCTTCCGAGGAGGTCGGCGGGATCGTAGGCCGATTTGATACCGGCAAAAACGGTCCGGGTGGTTTCGCCTCCGAGACTGAGAGTGAGTTTGACGAGCTTGCGCGCTTCGGGGACTTCGTCGGCGGCGATGACGCGGGCGACGCGGAGATCGACTTTCGCAAAATCCTCAATGGTGATCGTGGCGGCGACGGGAGCGGCGGCGAGAGCGTCTCCGGCATCGTCCCAGGCGGGCGCGGCGTCGTGGGGGGCAGCGCTTTCGGCCGCTTCTTCGCGGGACTCGTTAATGATGGCTTCGATTTTGGCGGGTTCGACCCGCTGCATCATGTGCTTGAATGTGGCGACCGGGCGTCCGGTGACGGGGGTGCCGGACTGGTCCCAGCGGGTGAGGGTTTCTCCGAAGAGTTGACCGGTCTTCGCGGCGAGTTCGGGAAGGACGGGGGCGAGATAGATGACAAGGCTGCGGAAAAGATTGAGGGCGACCGTGCAGGTATCCTGCAGTTCGCCGGCTTTTCCGGGATCCTTGCGGAGGTCCCACGGGGCGTTGGCCTCGACGTAGGGATTGGCCTGATCGGCGAGTTCCATGATCATGCGCATGGCCTTGCTGTAGTCGCCTTTCTCGTAAGCTTCGGCAATGTCATTTCCCCGAGCGGCGAACTTTTCAAAAAGGCCGCCGTCGTCGGGATAGGTGGCGGAGAGTCCGGTTTCGGCGACGAATTTGGCGGTGCGGCTCGCCAGATTGACGACCTTGCCGACAAGGTCGCTGTTTACCCGGGCGACAAACTCCTCGAGGTTGAGATCGAGATCCTCGACGCGGGAGGAAAGTTTAGTCGCATAATAATAACGGAGGTAGCCGGGGTGGAGATGTTCGAGATACTTGGCAGCCCGGACAAAGGTCCCCCGGGACTTCGACATTTTTTCCCCATCGACGGTGAGGAAGCCGTGAATATGGACCTGAGTCGGGAGATTAAAGCCCGCCGTCTTCAGCATCGCGGGCCAGAAGAGGGTGTGGAAATACTGGATGTCCTTACCGATGAAATGGTGAATCTCGGTCCGATCGTTCCTCCACCAGTCATCGAGGTTTTCCCCGTGACGCTTGCACCACTGGCTGGTTGTGCCGATGTAACCGATCGGGGCGTCGAACCAGACATACCAGTAGTTGCCGGGTGAGTCGGGGATCTCAAAGCCGAAGTAGGGCGCGGGGCGCGAGACATCCCAGTTCCGCAGCGGCTCATTGAGGAAGAAGTTTCGAAGGTAGTTCGCGCTCTCGGAGGGCAGGGTTCCGGACTGGGTCCAGTCGTTGAGGAAGCCGTGAAGTTTTTCGATCTGGACAAAGAGGTGGGTCGCGGCACGGATGACCGGTTTACTTCCCGAGAGCACGCTGACAGGATCGACGAGGTCGATCGGGCCGTAGGTCTCTCCGCAGTGACCGCAGTTATCCCCGGGCTGGTCCTTAGACCCGCATTTGGGACAGGTTCCGCGAACGAAGCGATCGGCGAGGAAAACCCCTTTTTCGGTGTCAAACAGCTGGTCGATCTCCTCTTCGATGACCATATCGGCTTTCCGCAGGGCCGACCAGATCTCGTGACAGACTTCGCGGTTTTCGTCACTGTGTGTGCTGCCGTAGTGATCGAACTCGATTCCGAATCCGGCAAAGTCGCGTTGGTGAGCCTCGCTCATTTCGGCGATGACCGCCTCTTCGCTACGACCTTCGGCTTGGGCGCGGATTGAGATCGCGGTGCCATGGGTATCGTCGGCGCAGAAATAGACGCAGCGATGCCCCCGCATCCTCTGGAAGCGGACCCAGATGTCGGTTTGCAGATATTCGACGAGGTGGCCGATGTGGATATGACCGTTGGCGTAGGGCAGGGCGGAGGTGACAAGGATCTGGCGCATGGAAAGGGGTTTGAGGGGAAGAGAAGGGGAAAGAGGAGGGACGGTCTGCTGCCTGGTCGGGCGTTACTCTTCACCGGCGGCTTTTTTTTGCTCCCACCGGTAATCCTGGCCGGACTGGTTGGCGACTTCTATCCACTCGCCGGGAAAAGACTTCCGTTGCCAGTGCCGCCATTGTTCTCCGCGAACCTGATCTATCGTGACGCCCTTTTCCTCGGCTTCCCGGGCCATGAGCATCTCGCGGTCGCGGTTCTCGGCGGTGACCGTCGTTTCAACGTAGTCGCCGTATTCACCGGCCGGGCGGGTTCTGATGGAGAGAGTGCCGAGGTGGTTTTCGCCGACGAGCCGATTGTTTTTTAACTCCTGAATCTCGGACATGCGAAGGCGTCGACTGTCCATCGCGGAGCGGAAGGCGGTCTCGGCGGTGTCTTTCTTCTTATCGACTTGTCCATGCTGATAGACATGGACGTCCATCGAGAGGTCTACCTTGATTGGCTCAGGGGTGGTTACATTGACATCGAAGGGTTTGAGGCAGGAGACAAAACTGCAGGCAAGCACGGGGAGAAGGCAGCGAGACGCGGTGTCGGTGATCCGGTATAGGATGTCTCGGTGAGGTTTCATCTTCGTTTTTTGGCCGACTTTTCCGTTGCCCCGGCGCTATCGAATGGGGGTTCGGGCGGGAGGGACGTTTCGCTGCCTTCGATCCGAGCGGCGGGTTTCTGCCTCGTGTTTGTCTGATTGTGTAGGTTTAAATTGAGCTCCCGGGAGCCGTAGTCTCCCGTGAAGCGGAGATTCAGTTCGCCGACGCGGCCCTGAAAATAGAGGCTGCCGGCCCCTTTGTCATACTCAAATCGTTTCAGGGTATTGATGCTCAGCTCGGCGAGGCTGCGTTTGAGGTGGTTCCATTCGGGTGGCAGATTTTCGAGGGTGGTTCCGAGTTTGGTGATGTCAAACCAACCGGGGCCGGTGGTTTGGAATTCCCCGGTCGTCTCTCCCACGACCTTGTCGCGCCCCTCCGCGATGACGTTGAGTGAGACGCGGCCTTCCATGAGAAAGGAATCAGGGACGAGAACTTGCGTGAGTGGTCCGGTGTCCATTCCCGTCCCGGCGATCCAGGCGTCCCATTTTCCCGGATCTCTGAGATAGAAATTAAACTGTCCTTGGGCGTAGCCGTCGTAGGACGCACCTCCGAATTGTCCGTAAACGCCGTCCGAATCGAAAGTCACCGTAATATAGAGGTCACTCGCCTCGTGCTCTTTCCATACGGCGCGCTTCAGGGTGAAGGTTTGGACGAGATTATTGTCGATTTCCTGGGTCGGAACGTTGAACTGCACGTCACCGGTCAGGCCGTAGAGATCGACTTTGTATTCGGGAAAACGGTAGACGTGATCTTCGTCGGGAATGGTGAGTTGCAGTTCGATCCTCCCACCGGACATACTGGTGGTGGCGTCGAAGGGAAAGGGAACGATCCCGATGGGAATTCCCGTCGGGGCAATCACGATTTTCCCGGCAGTGGCATTGATCGTTTTAATGATCCAGTCGGGTTTTTTGTCCGGATCGACCCCGGCCTCGATGCCGACGCTGGCACCTTCGTTCTGTTCGCGGAAATTCCGCTGGTAGTCGATCCACCAGAAGAGGCCCTGGCCGACGTGAAGGGAGGGGCCGATGAGGTCGATCTTTTCGATTTCCTGGCGCGCTAGTCCGGCGAGAGAGAATTCGACAAAGATGGTGGGTAGAAAGGCCACCGTGATGAAGGAGTTGTAGGGATCCTTGATCTCGATTCCGGCAAGTTCGATTTTTTGTCGTTTTTCCTCGGCGAGCAAGCCGTCGAGCGAGAGCGGCACCTCACTGAGCCGGGTCTCGATGGCAAAGCGGAGCCCGTCGACCTGAGGGATGAGCGCCTCGAACTGCACCAGGCTTTGTGTGATCTCGACCTCTTCGATCAGCCAAGCGGGGAGGCGGCCTCGCCTCTCGGCCTGCGGACTGCTTGTGGAGAAAGGCGCGGGTTCGACAGGGGCATCGACAGGGGCATCTGCCGCATTTTCCTTTTTACCGGTGTCGGTAATCGCCTTGAGTCCTTCGCCGACGGTGAGGATGGCTCCGCTCATTTTCAGTTTGCTGATGCGCCGGGTCCGCTGGAGTTGGTCAGCGGTGAAGTCGACGGCGATCTCTTTCACGGAAAAGACATCCCCCTCGTTGAGCGGATTGATCAGGGCTGTCGCGGGAATTCCCGCGGATAGCCCGGGTGGTGCCGGTGGCCCGGTTGTCTCGATGAGCCGGGGGTGATTGCGGATTTGAAAGTCATCGAGGCGGAGGTGATACGAGTAGGGATCTACTTCGGCAGTGTGGACGCTGTGGAGCGAAAAACTGGAGTAGATTTTCGGCACCTTCCCGACGGCAAAACTGGAGTCGGCGACGAGACGGCCGCCCGTGACATCGAGGTGGGCGACTCGATAGAAGGGGCGGTTGCCAGGCTCGGGCTGATCGGCTCTTGGTGAGGTTGAGGCTTCAAGCCAGGCCCCGAGAGTTTCGTCGGTGAAATCGATCTGCGGGCCTTTCGCCACGACCCGGTCGATGAGACCGTTTTTCCTGAAATCAGACCAGTTTCCGGTAATGTTGGCGTATTCGACGGCGAGAAGGGTTTCGCCGGAGGTGGAAGCGCCGGGGGCGCGCAATTTGCTTTGCTCGAGAATGATGCTTTGCGCGCCGTCGGATTGGAATCCCTCATTGCCGAACTGGAGGTTTTGGAGCCCGGCTTCGATTCTGGATTCGAAATAAGGAGCGGTTTTTTCTCCCAGCGTAAGGTTCTGGACGAGGACCGTGGCGTCGGAGAGGGTGAGTTTTTCGATCGTCCACGGGAGGGCGGGGGATGAGGACTTGCCGGGGTCGTTTTTTCCCCGACCGAAGTGACCGAGGCGGGTGGTGGAGTTGTCGCTTACGAGGACATCGAGCCCTTCAAACCGAACCTCGGAGACGGTTCGGTTGTGGACGAGCTGTCCGAGTTCAGAGACGGAGAGTTTGATGCGTCCCGCCGAGAGGAAAAGCGAATCGTTGTCGCCGAGGGCTACCTGGTCAAAGCTGAGGGAGAGGGGGGCGTCACTTTTCCACCGTCCTTCGTTCAAGGAGAGGTTCTGAAAAGCGAAGTTGGCGGAGAACGAGAGCTCGGGAAAGGTGGGCCGGCCACCGGTTCCGTCAAAGCCGGTTACTTCGACTGATGCGCCATCCACCCGCAGCGCCTCGATGAGAAGATCGGAGATGTTTTTTTTGGAAACGGGAGCACTCCCGGCGAGGGGAGCCGGGGCCGGAGGGGATGCTGGCGGGTCGGCAGCTCTGCGATCGCTTCCGCCGTGCTTGGCCGGAGGTTCTGCGGGATCGGGAAAAAGTCCGGGGGTAATTCGGAGAGACGGGTTCAGAAGATGGAGGGAACTGAGATGAAAACGGGAAAGGTCGGTATTGACCCTCGCCGAGGCGATGAGGCGATCGACCCGGCCGTTTTCACCTACTTCCCCAATGAGGACGTTGGTCAGGCGTAGGTTGATGGCTTCACGGCTGAGGCCCGACTCACCGAAATCGAGATCGCCGGCGCTGAAGTGCCAGTCGGCGGTAACTCGCGGGAATTCCTTGAAGGCAAGCGTGAGGCGGCCCTCGCGAATGGTGAAAGAGTCAGTATAAAAGGCGAGGCGACTGAGGTCAAAAGGGGCGGTTTCACCCGATCCGCCCGACGCCGGAGCGGTGAGAGCGGTGAGAAGATCCGTGTCCAGGTTGAT
The DNA here is from genome assembly GCA_002422425.1 of Akkermansiaceae bacterium UBA6138. GTDB lineage: Bacteria > Verrucomicrobiota > Verrucomicrobiia > Verrucomicrobiales > DEV007 > Arctic95D-9. The sequence goes on from DIVG01000005.1 coordinate 60,219, forward strand.
CTCGGCCCCCCGGAGCGCGATGGCGCGCAGCTTACCGGTCTCGCGCAACTCGGAGAAGCGATAGGTGATGACCGTTTCCGGCACCGAGGCGAGGAGCGTTCCATTTGGCGCACCTTTCGGGCTGAGGCGCAAGTTGGAGATGCGAACTTCCCCGAGGCGGTGAAAGTGGACTTCTCCCACGCTGACGTGAAAGGGTTCGACGAGAACAGCGAGAGTCCGGTTGAGAAGTCGTGCCCGGTTGAGATAGGCGATGGATGAGATCATGCCGGCGAGGACAAGAGTCCCGGCGATAATCATGGCGGAAAGCTTTAGAAACCGCCCAAGCCACCTCATGATCCCCCGCAGTGAGCGGCGGTTTTCCACTTTTTCCTGATCTCGCGCTTCCTCTGCCACAGCTGAATGGTAGCCTCGGTTCTGAAGATTGCGAACGATCGTGGCGCTGAGAGAGGCGGGAGGCAGACTTCGCCTGCATCGACCACTTTCGCCCCATTGCGAAAGTGGTCGGGACGACAGGATTTGAACCTGCGACCCCTACACCCCCAGTGTAGTGCGCTACCAGGCTGCGCCACGTCCCGTTACCTTTTTCGGCGAACCTGAATTCGCAGAGCGGACAGTGTGAACGAAAAATCGGGTTCCGCAAGTGGCTTGTCTTTTAAAAAATGGCCGCAGCGGTCAGAAGTTGCTTCGACTCGCCGCGAAAGTGTGTCATGGTCGCCTGCTCATGAAACCGGATAAGATCAAAACGGCGGTCATCGGCGCGAGCGGCTACACCGGTCAGGAGTTGCTGCGTCTTCTCGCGATGCACCCGGCGGTCGAGCTCGTCGCCGTGACGTCGCGACAGGAGTCTGGCCGGTCCCTTGTCTCGGTTTTCCCCCGCTTCAGCGGCGCGCCGTCCCTCGCAGGACTGTCTTTCAGCGACCCTGACATCGATGCGCTAGCCGCGACGGGGGCGTCGCTCGCTTTTCTCGCGCTTCCTCACGGGGTCGCTTCGGAGTTTGCGGTTCCTCTCCTCGAACGCGGCATCCGTGTGGTTGATCTCAGTGCGGACTTCCGGCTTCGTAGCGCCGCTGTCTACGAGGAGTTTTACGGCCATGCCCATCCGGCCCCGGAGCTGCTGGCTGAGGCAGTCTACGGATTGCCCGAGTTTTACCGGGACGAAATAGTCCCGGCAAGGCTGGTCGCCTCTCCCGGGTGTTACCCGACGAGCATCCTGATGCCGCTCGTGCCGCTTTTGAGGGAGGGGCTCGTGAAAACGCAGGGCATCGCCGTCTCGAGTCTCTCCGGCGTGAGTGGGGCGGGGAGAAAGGCCGATGTGAGCCTACTTTTTGCGGAGGTCAATGAAAGCCTGCGTGCCTACGGCGCTCCGAAGCACCGGCATCTCAGCGAGATCGAACAGGAGCTCTCCCTCGCCGCCGGGAGCGGGGTGACGATCTCTTTTGTCCCGCACCTCATGCCGGTCAATGCAGGCATTGTCACGACGATCTTTTGTGAACCGGAGGGTGAGTTGGCTGATTTGTCAGGTCGGGTTGCGGCGGCGATGGAGGCTTTTTACAGGGGCAGTCCCTTTGTTCGTATTCTCGGCGAAGGTGGTTTTGCCGACACAAAGAATGTCGTGCGAACTAATTTTGTAGAGGTGGGATGGGTGGTCGACAAGCGGGCGGGGCGACTGATACTTTCCAGCGCCGAGGACAATCTCGGCAAAGGGGCCGGCGGTCAGGCCATTCAGAGTTTTAATCTCATGAATGGCCTCCCCGAGACTTGCGGTCTTTTGAATTTCTGATTCGTTCCTTTCCCGTTTCGCAAATGAGTAAGAAAGTAAAATTGATCGAGGGCGGCATCTGCGCGCCCGCCGGGTTCCTGTCGGCGGCGATCAGCTGCGGCATTAAAAACCCTGCGGCCGAGCGACTGGACCTCGCCCTTATTTATTCACCGTTTCCCACCGTGGGTTCGGCGGTTTATACTCAGAATCAGGTCTGTGCGGCCCCGGTCCGTCTCTCTTCAAGTAATCTCAAGTCGGCCGAGCCGAGGGCCATCATCGTCAACAGCGGGAATGCCAATGCCTGCACTGGTCATGCGGGAATGGTCAATGCCCGCGCGATGTCGACGGCGACGGGCAAGGCGCTCGGCCTGAAGCAGCGCGAGATCCAGGTCTGCTCGACCGGAATCATCGGCGTCCAGATGCCGATCGAGCGAATCGAACCCCGTATTCCGGAGCTCGCTTCTTTGCTGGGGAGGGACGGTGATCCGGCGGCGAGGGCGATCATGACGAGCGACACACAGCCGAAAAGCATCGCGGTCTCGGTAAAGATCGGCGATGTTAAGGTTCGCATCGGGGCAATCGCGAAGGGCGCGGGCATGATCAATCCCCACATGGCCACGATGCTCTGTTTTGTCACGACGGACGCCGCTATTTCCAAGGCTGAGATCACTTCCGCGACGCGGGAGGCGGTTGATCATTCATTCAACCGCATCACCGTCGACGGGGACACGAGCACGAATGACACCGTCATCGTGATGGCGAATCACCAGGCCGGCAACAAGCCCATCACCCGCGGGGGTGAGGGCAGTGCCGAGTTTCGCGAAGCCCTCACCGCCGTCATGCTCATTCTCGCCAAGCGCATCGTCGCCGACGGCGAACGGGTCACCAAGCTCGTCGAAGTGACGGTTCGCGGAGCAGCCTCAAGTCTTGATGCCGAAAGGGTTGCCCGTGCCGTGGCAAATTCGAAGTTGGTGAAGTGTTCGTGGAACGGGAACGATCCGAACTGGGGGCGCATCATCCATGCGGTCGGCTACTCAGGGGCACGCGTGAAGGAGGAAATGGTCAACATTCACCTCAATGGTGTTCTCGCCGCGCAGAACGGCCTCGCCGCGCCCACCGCGATCGAGAAGCTTTCGGAAGCGGTAAGCGGGCCGGAATTGTCGGTCGGGATTGATCTCAACATTGGCAAGGGTGAGTTCACGGTCTACACTTCGGACCTGTCGCCCGAGTATGTCCTCTTCAACCGGGAGGAATACTCTCTCAATCGTAAAAAATAAACTCCCGGCCCCTTCGTGATCCCGGTGGCAGGGGGCGTGGCGGGGAGTATTCTCCCCTTGCCCGAAGCGGGATATCGACGAACTTTGGCGCCCCCCATTTTGCAATGGCCTCCATTTTTCAGCAGCAAATTGAGAAAGCCGCCGTTTTGGTCGAGGCCCTGCCCTATCTGCAGCACTTTCGCGGGCAGACATTCCTGATCAAGGTGGGCGGGAGTGCGATGGACGATCCGAACCTTGTGGGCAGGCTCCTGCGCGACGTCGTTTTCATGGAGGTGGCGGGGATCAACCCCGTCCTCGTCCATGGAGGTGGCAAGGCGATTTCGGCGGCGATGAAAGATTCCGGCTTACCGGCCGAATTCATTGGCGGGCTTCGTGTCACGACGGACGAGGCGATGGAGCTGGTCGAGCGCACTCTCAGCCGCGAAATTAATCCCGGGCTGGTCAAGGGGATCGAGAGCTACGGTGGTCGGGCGATCGGAGTTCCGGGGAATGAGGCCCTCATCGGCGAGCGTATCAGCGGCTGGTCGAAGGAAGAGGATCGGGAGATCAGTCTGGGCCGGGTCGGTCGTGTCGTCGGCTTCGACACCTCCATCATTCGCGCCGCGATTGCGAGTGAGATCGTGCCGGTGATCTCCCCGATTGCATCGGAATCGGGGACAAGGCTGAGCCTCAATGTCAATGCCGACCTCGCGGCCAGTGCCCTCGCCGCCGAGCTCAAGGCGAGCAAGCTGGTTTATCTTAGTGATGTGTTAGGTTTGATGAGGGATCCGTCGGACGAGAGCAGTCTGATTCACTCGCTCAAGACCGGCGAGGTCGAGGGCCTCATCGCCGACGGCACCATCAGTGGCGGCATGATCCCGAAAGTGCGTTCCTCGGTCGAGGCGCTCAATGCCGGTGTGGGAAAGGTCCACATGATCGACGGGCGCATTTCCCATTCGCTCCTGCTGGAAATTTTCACCCAGGAAGGAATCGGCACGGAAATGGTGAAATGAAGGAATCGCAACAGACCACGGCTGATTTGATGGACCGCTACGTTCTCGGTAACTACGGTCGTTTTCCGATCGCTTTTTCGCGGGGGGAGGGTTCCTACCTCTGGTCCGAAGAGGGCCGACGCTACCTGGACTTTTCCTCCGGTGTTGCCGTTTGCGCGCTCGGCCATTGCCCTCCGGGAATGCAGGAGGCTCTACGCAGGCAGGCCGCAGAGCTGATCCACTGCTCGAACCTTTATCACGTCCGCGCTCAGGCTGAGCTGGCTCGCTTTGTTGTCGAGACAATGATGGAGATCCCCGGAAAGGTGTTTTTCTGCAACAGTGGTGCCGAAGCCAATGACGGGCTCATCAAACTCGCGCGGAAGCGGGCCTATGACAAGTATGGTGCGGCAGCGGGAAAAAACGAGGTCATCACCTGTCAGCAGTCTTTTCACGGCCGCACTCTCGGCGGGATTGCGGCTACAGGCCAGCCCAAGGTCAAGACCGGCTTTGATCCCCTCCTGCCCGGCTTCCTTCACGTGCCCTTCAATGATGTGGCGGCCCTGCGTGAGGCCGTCACGGAAAAGACTTGTGCGATCCTCTTCGAACCGGTTCAGGGTGAAGGGGGTATTAATACGGCCACTCCGGAGTATTTTGCCGCCGCTGCGGCGCTGCGTGACGAGTTCGATTTGCTGCTGATGTTCGATGAGGTCCAGTGCGGGGCGGGTCGTACCGGCGACTGGTGCGGCTGGCGCAGTGTCCTTAAGGGCAGCGGGATCTCGGTTGAGCCCGATGCGGTGAGTTGGGCGAAGGGTTTCGCGGGCGGATTTCCTATGGGATCGTTCTGGGCGAGCGAGACGCACGCGGGTGTTCTCGGGCCGGGATCGCACGGTTCGACCTTCGGCGGTACACCGCTGGCCTGTGCCGTGGCCATGGCGGTGCTTGGCGAGATCGAGTCGGGCGGGGTGCTTGAGAATGTGAAAACGCAGAACGCGCGTATTCGCGAAGGGGTCGCGAAGTGGGATTTCCCGGTGATTCGAGAGTTGCGCGGGGTCGGGCTGCTGTTGGGTTTTGTCCTCGACACGGAGAGGATGAGCGGAGTTGATGGATTTCTTGAGTCAGGCAATACGCCGAGTCTTTTTGTGGTAAATCGGGCGAGAGAGGCGGGGCTTCTCACGGTTCCCGCAGGGGAGAATGTGGTGCGCTGGCTGCCGCCGCTGAATGTCTCTGCCGGAGAGGTGGACGAGGCGCTTGCTCTTTTCGGCGGTGTCCTCGCCGGTATGTCAGTATAACAGGCGAACAGTCGGGACGTGATGAAACATCTTCTTGGAATTGAACAACTGAGCAAAGAGGAAATCGCTACTCTGATCGATCACGCGGTCGTCCTGAAAGCCTCTCGCGGGCGTGTCGGGTTGATAGAGGAGACCCTCAAAGGCGAGACTTGGGCGATGATCTTCACAAAGTCATCGACCCGAACTCGCGTCAGTTTTGAAGTGGGCCTGAACGAACTCGGGGCGAAGGCTCTCTTTCTGAATGCCAATGACATTCAACTCGGCCGCGGTGAACCGATCAAGGACACCGCCAGGGTTCTCGGGCGCATGGTTCACGGGGCCATTATCCGCACTTTTGCCCAGCAGGACGTTGTTGATTTTGCCGAATACGGGAAAATCCCCACGATTAACGCCCTCACTGACGAGGAGCACCCCTGCCAGATCCTTGCGGACCTTCTTACGATGCGGGAGCGGTTGGGCGGTTGGGACGGTAAGAAAGTCGTCTTTTTCGGAGACGGAGACTGCAATATGGGACGCTCGTGGGCGTGGGCCGCGAAGCGGCTTGGCTTCGAACTTGTCATCGCCGCGCCGAAGGAGTTCCAGCCCGACGCGGCTTTCATGGAGCGTCTCGGTGAGGCACCGGTGACTCTCACCGAAGATGTGATCGCCGCCTCGATCGGGGCCGATGTGCTTTACACGGATACCTGGGTGAGCATGGGACGGGAATCCGAGGCAGGTGCAAGGCTGAAGGTCCTGGCACCTTTCCAGATCAACGCGAAGCTCGTGAAACTGGCGAAAAAAGGGGCCATCGTGCAACATTGCCTTCCCGCCTATCGCGACAAGGAGATTAGCGAAGAGGTCTTCGAAGAGCGTGCTGACGAGATCTTTCAACAGGCCGAAAACCGGCTCCATGCCCAAAAGGCGGTCCTTATTGCTCTAGCGAGAGGTCGATCAGCGGGATGAACCCGGTGAAGCCGAAGGGAAGGCCTTTTCCTGTTGTGGCCGGCTGTTTTGAGAGAGCGGGAAGCCGGTTCAGGCGGCGATCAATCTCGTGAAGTAGTCGATGGCCCGATCCAGTCCTTCCTCGAGTTCAATTTTGGGTTCCCATCCCAGCGCGGTGCGGGCAAGGGTGATGTCGGGCCGACGCTGGAGGGGGTCGTCACCGGGAAGGGGGCGAAAGGTGAGCCCGGAGGTGCCTCCGATCTTGGCGAGGATCTTTTCAGCGAGTTCAAGCATGGTGAATTCACCCGGGTTGCCGAGATTGACCGGCCCGGTGAGTTCGGGAGAGTTCATGAGTCTGATGAACCCTTCGATGAGGTCGTCGACATAGCAGAAAGAGCGAGTCTGGGTGCCGTCGCCGTAGATGGTGAGATCCTCTCCGCGGAGAGCCTGCATGATGAAGTTCGAGACGACGCGTCCGTCATCCGGCAGCATGCGCGGGCCGTAGGTATTGAAAATGCGGGCAATGCGGATATCGACGTGGTTCTGGCGGTGGTAGTCAAAAAAGAGGGTCTCGGCGCAGCGCTTGCCTTCGTCGTAGCAGGCGCGAATCCCGATGGGATTGACACTGCCTTTGTAGGACTCCGGCTGGGGGTGGATCTCGGGATCTCCGTAGACTTCCGAGGTGGACGCCTGGAAAACGCGGGCGCCGACCCGTTTGGCCAGCCCGAGGCAGTGAATCGCGCCCATTACCGACGTTTTGGTCGTTTTGATGGGGTTATGCTGATAGTGGGGCGGGGAGGCGGGGCAGGCAAGATTGTAGATCTGGTCGACTTCGAACTTGAAGGGATCGATGACGTCGTGGCGGACGAGCTCGAAGTAGGGATTCCCGAGGAGCCCGGCGATGTTCTTTTTGCGACCGGTGTAGAAGTTGTCGAGGCAGATCACTTCATTTCCCTCGTTTAAAAGCCGTTCGCAGAGATGGGAGCCGAGAAAACCGGCTCCGCCGGTGATGAGAATGCGCATGGGAGGGTGGGAGTGCCGGGAAGAGGTCGGAGATGTCTGATTCGGTAAAGTAGAACGGGGCTTCGGTCCCTTTTGTCAAGCGTGTGGTCGGCAGCTCGTGAGAGAGCAGGTTCTGCAAGCCGCTCGGCGGCTTTTGCTCGACACTATTCGAAAAGTTCACTAATTTCTCCGATTCTTTCCTTATTGATTTAAATTTACCATGATGTTGAAAACCTTTTTTGTCGCCGTCACTTTTTCGGCATTCGCTCTCCACGCGGCCGTCGCCGCTTCGGCGCTGGGTCTGAATACGGATGAATGGACCAGGCCAAGTCCGGAGATGGTCGCGCAAGTCGAGGCGATGGAGGCGGCAATGGTGGCGATGGCGAAAGGGGAAAAGCCCGCCGTCGATCTCCAGACGGCGATAGACAGGATACGCGCGATGGCGAACGAGGGAAAGGACAAGGACGCACTCTTCGCGATGGGTTTCCTCATTCAGCAGAGCAACCAGCCGAATGCCCTGGCCGAGGCGATGGCTTTTTATGAGAAGGCGTCGAATCTGGGACAGCTTCAGGCGATGAATAACTATGGTTTTATCCTGGCCGGATCCGCACAGGAACTGGAAAAAACGCAGGAGGGGGTCGGCTATATTAAAAGGGCGGCCGAAGGCGGTCTCAACGCGGCCCGTCGCAATATGGCGGCCATTTACCTGGGCGGCCTTGCCGGTGAGGCGAAAGATGCCGACCGTGCGCTGGAGCTGCTCGGGAAAGCGGCGGAAGAGGGGGATAATCAGGCCATGTTTGAGCTGGCGCAATATTACCTTGAACTCGGCGGTCCCGAAAAAGTTGATGATGACAAGGCCTGGGAATGGCTCAACAAGGCGGCTGACGCCGGTAATCCGAATGCGCTCGCTTCGCTCGGTTCCGTCCTCTTTGACGGGAAGACCTTCGGCGCGAAAAAAGTGGAGGCCGATCCCGCCCGGGCTGTCGCCACCTTCTCGAAGCTGGCTGACCAGGGCGTGCCCGCCGGTCTCCGCACCATGGGCGAACTTTACGCCGCCGGACTGGCCGGGGTGGAAAAGGACTTCCCGAGGGCGCTCGATTACTTTACCCGCGCCGCTCAGGGCAGTGATGCCGCCGCGCAGGTAACGCTCGCCGGTTATTACGACCAGGGGGTCGATCTTGATCCGGCTGACGGCAAGGTCGAGGTGACGCCGAACCCGGCGGCCGCGCTGGAATTGTATCGCCTCGCGGCACGCAACAACGTCCCCGTGGCGCTTTATAATGTGGGTATTTTTTACGAAACCGGGCGATCCGTCGATCAGGATCCGGCAAAGGCGTTTTCGTTCTTCCTGCAGGCGGCCGGCGGCGGTTTTGCCCCGGCGATGCAGAAAGCGGGGGTTTACTACCTGAATGGTGCCGGGACGCTCAAAGACCCCGTTGCGGCGAGCGGATGGTTCTCGCGGGCGGCGGCGGCGGGTCTCCCCGAAGGTCTTCTCAGTTTGGGCGTCATGGCTGAGTCGGGTCTCGTCGGGGGTGGGCCCGAAATCACTCCGGCCGGAACGGCGGCGGATGCCTACATGAAGGTTATCGGCGCGCCCCGCGTTGCACCGGCGACACGCTTTGAGGCGCTCCTCCGTCTCGGTGGTCTCCACTTCCGCGGTGCCCTCGTCCCCGCCGGGGAAGCGCTCGCTCCGGACTTTGAGCAGGCCTATCGCTACTTCAAGCAGGCCTCGAATCTCGCGCCCGAGAATGAGATGGCGACGAATACGCTGAAGGAGGCCGCCGCAAAACTCACTCCCGAGCAGATCAAGAAGATCGACGACTCCCTCGCCGGGGCGTCGTCAGCCGCTTCCGTTCCTGCGGCACCGGCACCGGCACCGGCACCGGCACCGGCACCGAGTGCGGGAGGTAAAGGCAAGGGAACGGCTTCCGAGGTGAATGCTCCGGGTGCTGCTGCTTCGGCGGCACCTGCCGCGATGTCTCCCGAAGGGGCGACGGCGGCTCCCGCCGCTGCCGAAGAGGAGAAAAAGCCCGGCTTCCGCCTTCCGATTTTCGGTCGATGATCGGTTTGATCGGATCGATCCCTTTCTCATGAAACGCCCGGCGAGCCCGGGCGTTTCTCTGAGCCTGCCCGAAAAGGGGGCGCGCGATGGGAATGCCGGCCTTTTTGCTGGCGAAGTGCTCTTTTCCCGACCAGATTGGGAGATGCAGGAGCGCAGTGTCCTATGTGAAACTCACGGCGAGGAAGTCGCGAACTCGATTAGCCACGCTGTCGGTGGGATCCTGAGTTTGGTTGGACTAGCGGTGATGGTAAAGCTCGCCATCCCCCTCTCAGCCTGGCATGTCACGGGGGTGAGCATTTTCGGCGGCAGTCTTGTCCTGCTTTACGGGGCCTCGGCGGTCTACCACTTCGTGACTTCGCACGAGAAAAAGCGGCTCTTCCAGATCCTCGATCATGCCCTTATTTTTGTGCTGATCGCGGGGAGTTACACCCCGTGGCTTCTCGTGAGCCTGCGCGGTCCGTGGGGCTGGTCGCTCCTCGCTGCCGTCTGGGGGCTGGCCCTGGGCGGGGTAATCCTGAAAACGATCCTTCTGCCGCGTTTCAACCGGCTCGGGACGGTGCTGTATATCCTGATGGGGTGGATGATTTGCGTCGCGATCGGTCCCCTTATGGACTCGGTCAACGCGGTCGGCATGGCCTGGCTTGTCGCCGGCGGGCTCTGTTACACGGGCGGCGTCGTCTTTTATCTGATGCCTAAGCTGCGCTACGGTCATTTCATCTGGCATCTTTTTGTGCTCGCCGGCAGCACCTGTCATTTCCTCGCCGTGACTTTCGGCGTGCTGGTCGTCGCCTGATCGATTGGGGAAAGGTAGAACGGGTCTCCAGGCCCGTTCATCAATACTCAGGGAATGGCGGTAACGGGCCTGGAGACCCGTTCTACAGGAGGGAATGACTGAGTGAAGACTTCTCCGCATCGGAACTGGCGAGAGTTCCGCTTCGTTGAATGGCGTTGAGGCTTGCGAGTCCAATCGGGAACATTGGCATGTTCCGCTAAGGCTGAACGGTGGGGCAGACATTCCTGTCTGCCGTTGGAAGGTCACGCCTCTTCGATCCCCGTCACCCCGGCGTTCGTGCTGCTGCCGAAGGTGTCGATCGCGATGCCCATGCGTTGGGCGAGGGGGACAAAAAGATTGGCGAAAGGGGTGTTGTCCTTTTCATCATGGGCGAGGTAGCCCTGATGTCTGAAGCCGCCGCCGGCGAGGATGACCGGTAGGTTACGCCAGTCGTGGCTGCTGGCGTTGCCGAGATTTGACCCGAAGAGCACGGCGGTGTGGTCGAGGAGAGATTTCCCGTTTTCCTTGACCGCCTTGAGCTTGCCGAGGAACTCGGCGAAGACGTCGAACTCGGCTTCTTCGATGATTTTAAGTTCGTCAATTTTGGCGGGGTCTTTGCCGTGATGGGAAAGATTGTGCCAGTCGGTGCGGACTCCAGGGATCTTTGGCACAGCGTTCATGCCGGCGAGTTGAAAGGTGACGGTGCGGGTCGAATCGCTGCTGAGGGCGAGCACGATCATGTCGTTCATGAGCCGCTGCCGCGCGATAGCGTCGTTTTTGTCTTCGATGTCCTTCGGCGGTTCGGCTCCGATCTGCGGCTTGGGCTTCTGCACCCAGCCTTCGGACTCCTGCAGGCGCAGCTCGAGATCGCGCACGGAGGTCAGGTATTCGTCGAGCTTGTCCCGGTCGCGTCCGCCGAGTTCTTTTCCGAGCGTCTTCGCCTCGCCGAGGACGGTATCGAGGATGCTGCGTCCGCGCTGGAAATTTTTCATCTCGGCGGCGACCTCCTTTTCAGTTCCCTGGATGAAGAGGGACTTGAATAATTTTGCCGGAGAGGTCTCACCGGGAATCTCGACGCCGTTCGCGGTCCAGGACATGGAGCGCCCGCTTGTGGAGAGGGCGAGGAAGGGATAGCGGGTGCGATTGCCGATCTCGGCGGCGATGAGCTGGTCGAGGGAGATCGTATTTTTGAATCCGGCGAGTCCGGGGCGTCGGGCCGAGGTCAACCAGGTCATCTCGGAGGCATGCCCGTTGTTGCCCTGCTGCTCGGGATGGGAAAGCCCTGACATGAGCGTAAATTCGTCGCGGTAGGGGCGGAGCCGCTTGAGGTAGGGCGTCAGTTCGTGGTCCTTCCCCGGAGTCGTCGGGAAGAGATGGGGGCCGTGGAATCCGAGGGTCGCGCACATCGCGACAAAGCGCTTCGGCGACGTCGCCGGGACGCCTCGGGAAAAGGAGGGGCTCATCGCCTCAAGGAGGGGTAGGCCCATCATTGCTCCGCCGGCTCCGCGCAGGAAGTGGCGTCGGCTGAGGGCGGGGCGGGTCGCGAGGTGTGGCATTTCCATGGTCATGACGGATTATTTGCGGCGGAAAATTTCACTGGTGACGGCGAGGAGGACGAGGTCGCGGACCCGGTAGCCCGAGGCTGCCGACCTCTGCACCATTGTATTGATTTCGGGCCGGTCGGAAAAGCCCGTTTCGCGTCCGGTCGAAAAGGTGAGCAGTTTCGTCAGAAAAGCGCGGGCGAGGAGTTCTCTCTCCCCGGCGATGAGATCGCGGTATTCGAGGAAGTCGGCAAAGGCACGTCCGTCCTGCAGTTGGCCGCTGGCATCGACGGGCGGCCCGATCTTGTAGTAAACGCGTTTGGCGCCGACCCATTTTGCGGGCGGGATCGCTCCCTCGCCGAGGCTGCGGAAAGTGTCGCGCCAGCCTCCGATGGGATCAAAGCGCTCCAGCGCAAAGCCGGGCGGATCGATCATCTCGTGACACGACTGGCAGCTCTCGGAGTCGCGGTGTTTCGCGAGGAGTTCCCGCAGAGTCGTGGTCCCGCGAATGTCGGGCTCGACCCCGGGGATGCCGGGTGGGGGCGGGGCGGGATGTTTGCCGAGGAGACGTTCATTGATCCAGACGCCGCGGAGCACGGGCGAGGTGTTCGTGCCGTTGGCGGAGACTTTGAGGACGCTGCCGTGGGAGAGGAACCCGCCGCGTGGGCTCCCGGCGGGCAGGCTCACTTTCTCGACCTGCGGGCTGACGACGCCGTCTATCCCGTAGTGACGCGCGAGCCGCCAGTTGAGCATGGCGAAGTCGGACTTCACGAGGTGGGAAATGTCAAGATTCTCCGCGATGAGCGTCCGCAGATAGGCGCGGGTTTCCTCCAGCATAGAGTCCTGCAGGTAGCGGTCGAACTCGGGGAAGAGAGCCTCGTCGGGATTGGTGAACTCGATGCTGCGGAGGTCGAGCCACGAATCGGTGAAGTCGTTGAGAAAGCGCGTAAAATGATCCGATTCGATCAGGCGCACCGCGTGCCCGGTGAGGGCTGCGGGATCGCTTGTGAGGCCACGGGTAGCGGCGGCACCGAGGAGGATCTCGTCGGGCAGGGTTCGGGTGAGAAAGTAGGAGAGCCTCGCAGCGAGGGAGTGGTCGTCGAGTGCGCCGTTTTTTTCACGGAGGTAAAGAAAGTCGGGCGAGCAGAGCACGGCGGTGAGAGCGGTGCGGAGCGCTTCTTCGAAGGTGGCGCCTGCAGTCATTTCCTCCTGGAAAAGGATGAGGTAGGGCGCGACATCTTCGTCAGTGGCGGGTCGTCGGAAGGCTTTGGAACCGAACCGCTTCAGCACGGGAATGACGTCGGCGGCGGGATCGGCCGAGACGATTTCGAAACGCGGCACGTAGTATTTTTTCTCCTTATCCTTCGGATTGGCGGGCTCGATCTCGCGGCGGTCGAGTCCGGTGAAGATGAGCTCGTGTCCGATCGTGGGATAACGTTCGACGAGCGGCCCCTCGATCTCGACGGAGGAGATGGCGAGGCCGGGACCTTCGTAGGCGGCGAGTCCGTGTTGGCGAATGAGATTCTCGGGATCGTAAAGGCCCTGCGGGGTGATCTCGATCATGAATCGCTCGTCCATCCGCGCGATCAGTTCGATCGTGGTCGGTTTGCCCGGAGGAAAGGAAAAATACCCGTAAGTGGGCCGCACTCCGGCCCGGGCGAAGGAAGTGCCGCCGACGGAAAAGAGGACCGGTTTGTCGCTCTGGTAGGCGTGGCCGGTCACGCGGATGCGGTGGAGTCCGGCGCGTTTTGCCTCGGCTTCGCGGAGCATGCCGGTGGGGTAGCCAAGCTCGCGGAAGAAGACGATCGCGCCGTCGGGGGCCTTGTGCCATGATTCGCCCACGAACTTGTCGGCGCCGCGGGTCTCCGCGTAGGTTGCGGTGATTTTGACCGGCTCGGGAGCGGAGGTGTCCTTGGCAATGGCCGTGTCGATCGCGAGCGTCGCGGCCTCGAGGTAGCCGCCCATCTGGCTCGGGGAAATGCCGAGAGCCTCGCCGACGGTGTCGAACTCGCCGGAGCGTCCGTCCTCGGGCAGGGTAGCGGCGAGGTCGAGCTGTATCCCGAGGAGGTCGTTGACGGTGTTCTCGTATTCGCGCCGGTTGAGGCGGCGCAGCACGGTGCCTTTTCGGGTCTCGTGCGCGGCGGCGAGCGCGGGCGCGAGATCTTCGCGGAAGAGACGTTTTTCCCCGTCCGAAGGCGGCTCATTTTCCCGTGGCGGCATCTCTCCGTCGGCGACGCGGTCGTAGAGACGGACCCATTTTTCCATGACGGCCTCGTCGCCGAGATCACGGGAGAGGGCATCGAGATTGAGGCCGCCCTTGGCCGAGCTCTCGTCGTGGCATTCGTAGCAGTGCTTGTTGAAAAAGGGCACGAGCTGTTCGCTGAAATCGGCGGAGTCGGCGGGAGAAACGAGCGTGAGAATAAGTAAAACGCTCGCGGCGGATGAAAGACCGGACGCGGCGGAGAAGAGGCGCACCTGATGAACTGGAAGCATGGGGATTGATCGGACGAAGGATAATAACGCGGGGCGCCGGATTGCCACAAAAATCGGGCGTTGATGTGACTTGATTCCGTTGAGGCTCCCCGAGAGCGCGAACATCCCTGTTCGCTGTTGGATCGACGCGGGTGGTGGATCCAATCGGCTCACCGGGACGGTTCGCCCGACCTTTTCCGATCAACAGCGCCGCTCTCAGAGGTGATCTTAAGCCCTTACTCGAGCCCTGCTGGCGCGAAAGGCGGACGCAAGACCTTTTGACTCCGCGCCGAATTGCGGTCCATTGCCTACAATGAGTTCAAGAACAGTTTTGGTCACCGGAGCGAGCAAGGGAGTCGGGCGCGGCATTGCCTACGGCATGGCGGACGCTGGATGGGATGTCGTGATCAATTATCACAGTGACGCGGCCGGGGCGGAGGAGACGAAGCGCCTTATCGAGGAGAAAGGGCGGCGCTGCTTCACCATTTCCGGTGATGTCGGGAAAAAGAGTGATGTCGAGGACATCTTTGCCGCCGTCGTCGCGGAGTTCGGCGGGCTCGATTGCCTCGTCAACAATGCCGGTCGCCAGACCTGGTCGTCCCTGCTGGATCTTTCCGAAGAAGACTGGGACAAGACGATCCGCACGAATCTCAAGGGCAGCTTTCTCTGCACTCAGGCGGCTGCCCATTTGATGAAAGAGCAGGGCCGTGGCGGATCGATCATCAACATCGGGTCGGGGGCGAACAAGCAGCCCTTCATGAATCTCGTCGACTACTGCGCCTCCAAGGGCGGACTCGATCAGCTCACCCGCGTGAGCGCCTGCGAGCTCGGGCAATACGGCATCCGCGTGAACTGCGTCGCGCCCGGGGCAATCGAGATCGAACGCACCCGCGAAGAGTCCGACGACTACGCCGGGACCTGGTCCCCGCTGACGCCGATGGGACGCATTGGCTTGCCCGAAGACATCGCCCGCATGGTCGTCCATCTCGCCGATGACGCCGCTAATTTTATCACCGGACAGACGATCTATGTCGATGGCGGTTTGTGGACGAAAACGCACTGGCCTTACTGAGCTGGTTAGCTATTAGCTTTTTAGCCGTTTCGCTGGAAGAGGCCATTTCCCGTTAAAAAGCTAATAGCTAACAACTTCTTAAAAAGCTACTTCGAAAAGATTGCTGTAATCATCTTTCCAGAAGATTTCTTTCGGCACCTCGCGGTCCCACTCGGATAGGAAATCGGAAGCCTCCAGCGCGGAGATAAACTCCTCGTCTTTGGTGATGAGGACCCAGTCCGAGTAGTAGGTGTGGTGGTCGACGGCATCGGGGCTGTGATCAACGCGGTAGGCACTGTAGTCGAATTCGGTCGCGAGATTCCGCACCGGATCGGCGAGGTCGAGGTAGAGATTGGTGATGTGAACGGCAAGGATTCCGCCCGGCTTGAGATGTTCGAAATAAAGAGCAAATGCCTCGCGGGTGAGGAGGTGGATGGGAATGGAATCCCCGCTGAAGGCATCCACGAAGAGCACATCGAATTCCTGTTTTTGTCCCTCCGCTAACTCCCGTTCGAGAGAGATACGGGCATCACCGAGGATGACAGACTCCTCCCCCGCGCAATCAGCAAGGTAGGTGAAATGGCTCCGCGCGAGGACCTCGACCTGCGGATTGATCTCGTAAAAGCGGAATCGGTCGCCCGGCTCGGCATAGGTGGCGATGGTTCCGACGCCGAGTCCGACCACGCCGACGTGGAGAGGCGCGGGCGGGATGTTCGCTCGCACCGGGATCAGGTTAAAGACGGCCCCGACGCCGCTTTCGTGGCTGTAGTAGGTCGTGGCAAGGCGGCGGAAGGCCTCATTTTGATACTGCCTCCCGTGACTGATTCGCCCGTGGTAGAGAGAGCGGTATTCGTCGACGGTACCGGCAAGTTCGGTCGATACCTGCAGCACGCCGTAAAAGCCGCGTTTTACCGCGAGAGCGGTGCTCTGGCTCTCCTCCATATGATGTCGCAGGGAGAGTCCCATTGCGATGAGGCCGCAGATCCAGATCGAGACTCCCAGGATCGCGGCGGCGACCCTGCTCCACGCGACCAGTCCTTTGAGCGGCCCCCACTGTCTCTCAAGCGGGCGGAGCGAGCGCGAGAGTTGGATGCTTGTCAGGACGGCAAGCAGCGCAAAGGCGGCGTGCAGTTCCCAGTAGCCGGTAAAAAGACGCGGCGCAAAAAGACTCACAAAAAGTCCGCCGATGGCACCACCGAGGGAGATGCAAAGATAGAATCCGGTGAGATGTCGCGAGTGGGGCTTCAGTCGCACGACCTCGCCGTGGCAGATGAGACAGCCGAAAAAGATCGCCGAGCAATAGATCACGATCTGCCACACGAGCGGCCACTCGGTGTTCGCATACTGGCGGTTCATCAGCCAGATCGTCATGGCGATGGCGCCCGCCGCGAGCGGAACCGCGACCGGGCGCAGATACCAGCGCTCGTGGTCAAAGGCGATCACGAAGGTGAGGAGGTAGAGCGAGAGCGGAATGACCCAGAGGAAAGGCACGACCGCCACGTCCTGACACATCTGGCTCGTGAGCGAGAGCAGCAGCATCGAACCGCAGGCGCTGAAGGCGATCCAGAGGAAGATGTCGAACTTGGACCGCTTGATCTCGACCTCTTTCACCTCCCGCCCCGTCGCGGCAGGATTCGCCTTTTTCACGAAGACCACTGCCGCTGCGATCGCGAGGAGCCCGTAAACGCCGAAGGCGACCGACCAGAGCGTGGTCTGTTGCGGGACATTGAGGAGAGGCTCGAAGAAAAAAGGATAGGTCAGCAGCCCGAGGAGACTGCCCAGATTCGAGACGGCGTAGAGCCGGTAGGGCGAGCGCCCCGGAAAGACCTCGCTGAACCAGTGCTGCAGCAGCGGGCCCGAGGCGGAGAGGAGTAAATAGGGGAAACCGACCGTGACCGCGAGCAGTTGCACGATGCCGCCGACCGGACTGATCCCCGAGGCGTCGGGCTTCAGCTCGTCGGACGGTGTGATCGGGAGCAGGGCAAAGGCGATCCCGAGAAAAGTGAGGTGAACCCCGATCTGCCAGCGCCTTTTTTCCCGCAGGAAGGTCACGAGAGCGTGGGCGTAGGCGTAGCCCCCGAGTAGTCCCACCTGAAAAAAGAGCAGGCAGGTCGTCCAGACGCCGGGGCTGCCGCCATACCAGGGCAGGATGTAGCGGGCGATGACGGGCTGGACCTGGAAGAGCAAAAAGGCGCTCAGGAAAACGACGGCGATAAAGATCGGCATGACGGATAAACCGGTGTCGGGCTCTCTGGTTGCACGGGGAAATCACGATTCTCAGCGGCTGCGGTCGCGCGTGAGCATGAACTCATTGCCCTCGGTGTCGACGCACATCGCGAGGTGGGGCGGTTCGCCGTCCTCGGGCTGCGGATCGCGCGGGCATTCACCGCCGTGCTGGCGCACCGCCGCCGCGCCGACGACGACATCGGGGACTTGCAGGGTGATGCCCGTCCAGGTGCGGGCGCCATCGCCGCCGCTGTGAATCGAGATGATCCCGCCGGCGATCTCAAGTTCGGTGATGTGCGGATTCTGCTTCAGAACGACGGCCCCGAAGAGGCCGGTGTAAAACTCGGTCGCCCGCGCCGAATCAGCGGCCCAGATCGTGTATTTGATTTTCTCAACGGGGATCATGCCCCGATGATACGGCGGGCAGGGAAAAGGGTAAACAGGAATCGGCGGGGGAGGGGATTGAGGGATTGAGAATCGAAGCGTAGCGAAGATAGACGGAGCGCAGCGAAGTCAAATTGAGGGATTCGTCCCTGGTATCCCGCACCTTTTGCCGCCCGCATTCATCAATGCTATGCTGCCGCTTGCATCTTTCCTTTCCAGAAGACCTCCCCGTATCGCAGCGGCGCGATGACATCCGTGCAGCCCTGAGCTCGCATCAGGTTGTCATTGTATGTGGTGACACGGGGTCAGGAAAAACGACCCAGCTTCCCAAGATCGCACTCGAGATGGGGCGGGGGACGGAGGGGCGGCGCATCGGCTGCACCCAGCCGCGCCGCATCGCCGCGACCTCGGTGGCGCGTCGCGTCGCCGAGGAACTACAGGTCGAGCTCGGGCGCGAGGTCGGTTACCAGATCCGTTTCGAGGACCGCACCGACCGCGAGGCGACGCGGGTGAAGTTCATGACCGACGGGGTCCTCCTCGCGGAGACGAGGAACGATCCGCAACTGCGGCAGTACGACACTCTCATCATCGACGAGGCGCACGAACGGTCCCTCAATATCGATTTCATCCTCGGCTACATTCACCGCACCCTCGCGAGACGTCCCGACCTCAAGATCGTGATCTCCTCGGCCACGCTCGATGCGGGCGCTTTCTCCACCTTTTTCAACGGCGCGCCAGTCATCGAGGTCGAGGGGCGCACCTTTCCCGTGACCGATCTCTACCAGCCGCCGCTCGATGACCGCGAGCCCCTCGCCGAGCAGATCTGCCGTGCCTTCGAGGACCTCGGCGAGATCGATCGTTTCGGCGACACCCTCGTTTTTCTCCCCGGCGAGCGCGAGATCCGCGATGCGACCGACCTGCTTGAGGGCAGAAAATACCGCGACACCCTCGTCCTCCCGCTCTTCGCCCGCCAGGCCGGGGCCGAACAGTCGGCGGTGTTTCATCCGGTGCGGTCGAAGCGGCGCGTCATCCTCGCGACGAACGTGGCCGAGACGTCGCTGACGATTCCCGGGATACGTTTTGTGATCGACTCGGGCATCGCGAGGGTGAGCCGGCACGATCCGGGCTCGGGCATTCAGCGGCTTCAGATCGAACCGGTCTCGCAGGCCAGCGCACGGCAGCGGCGCGGGCGCTGCGGACGGATCAGCGAAGGGGTCTGTGTCAGGCTCTATTCCGAAGAGGACTTCGAAGAACGGCCCGAGTTCACCGACCCCGAGATCCTGAGATCGAATCTCTCGGGCGTCGTCCTGCAAATGGCGCACCTCGGGCTGGGCGATCCGCTCGAGTTTCCCTTCGTCGATCCGCCCCAGCCGAAGCGTGTCGCCCAGGCCTATCGTGTCCTCGACGAGATCGGCGCCCTCACCAAACACGGTAAGGTGGTCGAGCTGACAGGGCTGGGTCACACTCTTGCGCGGCTGCCGCTGGACCCGCGGATCGGCCGCATCCTCATCGCGGCGGAGGAGGAAGGCTGCCTCGCCGAAGGACTCATCATCGCGAGCGCCCTCACCGTGCAGGATCCCCGCGAGCGCCCCCAGGACAAACAGCAGGCCGCCGACGAGGCCCATGCGAAGTTCCGCGACAAACGCTCGGACTTCACCGGCTGGCTCAAGCTCTGGTTCGCGATCGACGAGGTGCGGAGCCAGTCAGGCAATCAACTGCGGAAATTCTGCCAGAAAAACTTCCTTAACTACCGCCGCACTCAGGAGTGGCTCAACCTCCACCGCGAGTTGCGTGACAGCCTGCGTCAGATGAAGTGGAAGCTGCCGCCCGCGACGCAGTCCATCACCGATCCCGACGACACCTACTCCGAGCCGCTTCACCGTGCTATCCTCGCCGCAATCCCGAGCCAGATTGGGATGAGCCGGGGACGAAAGCTCGGGTATCAGGGCGCGAATGATTCGACCTTTTTCCTCTTCCCCGGTTCGGGTGTTTTCGGGAGCGCTCCGGCCTGGGTCATGGCCTTCGAGATCGTCGAGACAGCAAAGCTCTACGCCCGCAATCTCGCGATGTTCGACCCCGGCTGGTTTGAAAAAGTCGCGCCGCATCTCTGTCGCTATCGTTACAACAATCCGCACTGGGTCATGGACCAGGGCGCGGTCTACGGCGAGGAGCGTGTCGTCGCCTTCGGCTTACCCGTCGTCGAGAAGCGCCGCATCCACTACGGACGCATCGACCGCGCGCTCTCCCGCAGCATTTTCATCCTCGAAGCCCTCGTCAATGGCAACACCCGCGCCCCTCTCGTCGCTCTCCAGCGCAATCGGGAAACGGTCGAGGCGGCAGCGCGGCTCGAGCACAAGATGCGCCGCCTCGGCGGACTCGTCCATCCCGAGAATGTCGTCGCCTTTTACGAGGAGAAAATCCCGCCGACGATCTGCACGCAAAAGGATTTCGAAAAATGGGCCTCGGCCCAGCCGCCGGGCACCCTCGATTTCGAGATCGAGGACTGCATCATCCCGCAGAGTACGCCGATCGCGGTGGAGGACTTTCCCGACAGGCTGCTCTCGCCCGACGGGGAATCGCTCTTTCCCCTAACCTATCTTCACAATCCCTCCGACCCCGGCGATGGCCTCACCGTGACGATCCCCCTCGTCGAGTTGCCCCATCTCCCGCCCTGGTTCGGCGAATGGCTCGTGCCTGGATGGCTCGGGGAAAAGGTCTCCGCGATCCTGCGCTGTCTGCGCAAAGAGCTGCGCACAATGCTGCCGTCGAATCGCGAACTCGTCGATGAATTCATCGCCGTGTGGGACGGCTACGAACCGCAGTGCGGTCTCCTCGACGGGCTCATCGATTACCTGCACGAGGCCTACGGGCTCGAGGTCTCGCCGGGGGCCTTTGATCTCGAGCGACTCCCGCATTACCTGCACTTGCGCTTCGAGATCGTCGACGACCGCGGTCGGGTCGTCGGCACCGGGACCGATCTCGTCGAT
This sequence comes from Akkermansiaceae bacterium UBA6138, assembly GCA_002422425.1. Lineage (GTDB taxonomy): Bacteria > Verrucomicrobiota > Verrucomicrobiia > Verrucomicrobiales > DEV007 > Arctic95D-9. Next base: position 80,933 of record DIVG01000005.1, read on the forward strand.
CTCCAGACGCGCCTCGCCGACCGCGTGCGGGACCGCTTCAGCGAGGTCTCGAAAGGACGTTTTGAGAAATCCCGGATCAGCTCGTGGTCCTTCGGTGATCTCCCGAAAAAAGTCGCGCTCGATCGGCATACTTTCGGTTTTCCCGGCCTCCATGACACCGGCGAGGACAGGCCTGGAATGAGGCTCTGGGCGTCCGAGGAATGCGCCATCGCCCAGCATCGCCTCGGCGTCGCGGTGCTCTATTGTTATACCCGGCGCGAGACCGTGACGCGGCTCCTTGAGGTGATGTTCAGCGGACGAGCCCTCGCGCTCGCCCCGGCTCCGCGTGCCGTGGCAAAGCCCTCTCCCGGCGGGGCGGGAAATTTCGGGTCTCTTGCCGCGGCTTTCGGCGGATCGGTCAAGCCGGCCCGGTCGGTGCCCGAGGCTGTCCCTGAGAAAAAGGCGGCCGCCAAGGCCCCCGGTTCGGGACGCTTCCTCACGCCGGCCGAGTCGCTCCTCTTTTCCCGGATCGGACAGGATTCGAAACGCCATCGCGACGATCTCCTGCGCCGCATTGTCATTGATCTGGCCGGGGCACCTTACACGGAAGCCGAGTGGCAAAAGGCGGTGGCCCATACCGATGAAGCCCTCTTTGCGCATGCCGCCGAAGTCTGCGAGGCGGTGGGAAAAATCCTGCGAGTCATCGAGACGCTTAGCAGTCTCCTCGGCAGCCGCGAGGCGGGCTACGAGGAATCGATCGAGGACGCAAGACGGCATTTTGACATGCTCCTGAGTCCGGGGTGGCTCCTCGTCGCCGACTTCGGACTGACTCTGCTCCATTTCCAGGGACTCGAGATGCGCCTCACCCGCATGCTCGGGGCGGCACCGGTGAAGGATCTGCAAAAGCTTGAGCGCTACGAAGACGCTGCCGCTCCGATTTGGCGCGAGGCCGTGGAGTGTAGCTGCGGGCAATGTCTCCCCGCGATTCAGCTGTGGAGCCTGCTGGAGGCCGATAACGACCTTAGGCTGAAATGCTTTGCCCCCGAAATCCGGGCACGGATGAAGTGAGGGAACGAGTGACTTTCCGACCTCACGTCTTCTTCATCTCGCGGATCGCGCTGAGCACGTCCATGCGGCCGGTCTTGTCCTTCACCGACGTGATGAAGGTGGGCGGCTGACCATCGACATACTCACTGAGAGCGGTGAGAAAAAGGTCCCGGTTCGTCGCCACTTTCGAGGGCTTCAGCTTGTCCGACTTGGTGAAGATGAGGGAGAACGGGACCGCCTTTTCCACGAGCCAGGTCACGAAGTCGATGTCGATCTTCTGGGGCTCGTGACGGCTGTCGATGAGGACAAAGACGTGCGTCAGTCCCTCGCGGAATTCGAGATAATCGGCGACGAAGTCATTGAAGCGGTTGCGCTCGGACTTCGGCGCCCGTGCATAACCGTAGCCGGGCAGATCGACGAGGCACCAGTCTTCGTTCACGACGAAGAAATTGATGAGCCGCGTGTGGCCCGGCGACGACGAGACCTTGGCGAGCCCGGCCTGATTGCAGAGCATGTTGATGAGGGACGATTTCCCCACATTGGATCGACCGATGAAGGCGAACTCGGGGAGCACGGCGACGGGGCAGGACTCGACGCTGTCGAAGCTGGTGGCAAAGCGGGCGGAGGTGATTTTCATGGTGTCGTCTCAGGCTCTCGGTTTCAGATCCGCTTCGTATTCCCGGCGGTCCTCGAGGTTGCGCGCCTTGACGCGGTGATCTCGTTTGGCGCGGCGTTCGAGGGTCATGTTGCGTTTTTTGAGCCGCTTTTTGAGTTTGGCGATCTCTTCGTCGAGTTTCATGAATCCCTCGTATCGCTCCAGCGCGAGAGAACCAATCTCGACCGCTTCGCGCACGACGCAACCGGCATCCGACCCGTGGCTGCAGTCGTGGAAACGGCACTGCTCGGCGAGCGCCTCGATATCGAGGAATTTTTCCCGCAGGGTGTGCTCGTCGGTCCACATCTGGACCTCGCGGATACCGGGGTTATCAATGAGAATGCCGCCCTCTTCGAGGACGATGAGCTCGCGCGCGGTTGTGGTGTGGCGGCCCTTTCCGGTGACTTCGTTGACCTCGCCTTCCTCCTGCCACTCCTCACCGAGGAGGGCGTTGATGAGCGAGGATTTCCCGACACCGCTCGATCCGACGAAGGTGATCGAGACGCCCGGCTTGAGATACTGCCGGATCGCCGAGACATTCTCGCCGTTGATCGCGCTCGTCACCATGACCGCCGCTTCGGGGCAGATCGCGCGGATCGACTCGGCCGCGTCGCGATTGTGATCCGCAGGAAAAAGGTCGGACTTGTTCACCAGCACGACCGGTTTCGCCCCGCTGCGACCGATCAGGGCGAAGAAGCGCTCCATCCGCCGCAGGTTGAGATCGGTCCCCGCGTCGGTGACGACACAGACGAGCGAGACATTGGCCGCGATGACCTGCTCTTCGCTGCTCTTGCCGGGAGCCTTTCGGGAAAAGCAGGTCTGCCGGGAGAGGCGGGCGCGGATGACGTGGTCGAGGTCGCCCGTGCCGATCTCAAGCGCGACCCAGTCGCCCACGGCGGGGAGTTCGGCGTCGCAGCTCGCGTCGTGGTAGACCTTGCCGCTCATGACGACCTCGTATTCGTAGCCGCCTTCGGTGAGGGCCCCGTAAGTGATCTTGTTGTCGCGAATGAGGCGCGCGGGAACCCACCCCTTTTTGGTAAAGGGGGCGAATTCTTCTTCAAAGCGCTCGTTCCAGCCCAGATCGTGCAGGGTCATGGGGGGAATGTAGCGGATGCCTCCGATCATTCACCTCATTTCTGGGCTCGACCGATGGCGGTCGAACCTGCGATGATGAAAAGATGAAACTGTGGCTTAAAATTCTTCTTTGCATCCTCGTGGTGAATCTCCTCGGAGGAGCCGGAGCATTTTTCACGATGGATTCCCTGAAGGACTGGTATCCCTCGCTCGCAAAACCGCCCGGCGTGCCGCCGAACTCCATTTTCGGTCCGGTCTGGACGGTCCTCTACGCGATGATGGGCACCGCCTTTGCTCTCGTTTGGCACCGTGCGCCGTCCGGGCCAGGCAAGCGTGCCGCCCTCCGGACGTTTCTTGCCCAGTTTCTCCTCAATCTCGCGTGGACTCCGCTTTTTTTCGGAGCGCACCTCACCGGGGTGGCCCTCGTCGTTATTGTGGCGCTTTGGATTATGATCCTGCTCACGATCCTGAAATTTCGTCCTCTCGACCGCCTCGCCGCCTTGCTGCTCGTTCCCTATCTGATCTGGGTGAGCTATGCCACTTACCTGAATGCCGGCTATTTAGTCCTTAATCCTCGCTGATGAACCGAAGCCCCCGCATTTGGCAATTCTCTGATCTGTGCTAAGGATGACGGGCACTGTCACCCCCAGCATTTCAGCACCCGAAATCCCATGAAAATTCTAGTCGTAGGCAAAGGCGGACGCGAGCACGCGATCATCACCGCTCTTTCGGAATCGCCGACGGAGACCGAGATTTATTCCTTTCCCGGATCGGATGCTATTTTTGAGCTGGCTCGTCCGGTCGAGGCCAATGGCGTCGCGTCACTCGTCGCTTTCATGGTGAAGGAGGGTATAGACCTTTGCGTCGCGGGGGAGGAGAGTTATCTCGTGAAGGACGAAGGTCTCGCCAATGCCTGCAAGGCGGCGGGAATTCCCTGTTGGGGGCCACCCAAAGAGTCGGCCCAGCTTGAGGCGAGTAAGAAATTCGCGAAGGAATTCATGGTGCGTCACGCCATCCCCACGGGTGGCTACGCGTCGGTCAACACGATCGAGGACGCCCGCGCCGCGATTGGTGGAAAATACCCGACCGTGCTGAAGTTCGACGGGCTCGCGGCAGGCAAAGGAGTCGCCGTCTGCCCCGATGAGGCTTCGGCCGAAGAGTTCCTGCAGGAGGTGCTCGTCGACCGGAAGTTCGGCGAGGGACAGCTTCTCGTGGAGGAATTTCTCGAAGGGCCCGAAATCTCGATCTTTGTCTCGGTAGTCGACCGTACTTTTCAGATTCTCGCTCCGGCCCGCGATTACAAGCGCATCTATGACGGTGACGAGGGTCCGAACACCGGCGGGATGGGTGCGGTCAGTTCGCTCGAGATGCTCGACGACGAACTGCTCGAACTCATCGAGGGCGAGATGGTGCGACCTACCGTCGAGGGCCTCATCAATGATGGTCTTCCCTACCGAGGCTTTCTTTATTTTGGTCTTATGCTCACGGCGGACGGACCGAAGATGCTGGAATACAATTGCCGCTTCGGCGATCCCGAGGCGCAGGCGGTGCTGCCGATGATTAGCGGCGACTTCGCGCAGTATGTCTACGAGGGAGCGAAGGGGCATCTCAAGCCCGAACTGATTCAGTTCGCCGACGGCTGGAGCATCTGTCTGGTCTCGGCTTCGGCGGGGTATCCGGCCGGCTCGCGAAACGGCGACGTCATCTCCGGACTCGATCAGGTCAGCGGGGCGCGTGTTTTCCACGCCGGCACGAAGCGGAACGCGGACGGGAACTTCGAGACCGCCGGGGGCCGTGTCCTCGTCGTCGTGGCCTCGGGCGCGACCCGGCAGGAGGCGGTCGAAAAGGTCTACGCCGAGAGTGACAAGGTGACCTTCGACGGCCGCCAGCGCCGTTCGGACATCGGAACGCGAAATTTTTGATGCAGGTCCTTGATTAAGGCCTAAAAGTGACAGCGTCAAAGCGCTAAGGACCTTGAGTGACACGGGAGACATCATCCGGGAAGAAATCCTGAGCCCAGAGGGGATTCAGGAGGCCATCGCCGTGATGGCGCGGGACATTGCCTATCGCTGTGCCGGGGACAATGTCGCTTTCATCGGTATCTACACCCGCGGGGTCACCCTCGCTCGCCGCGTCGCCGCCGTCCTGAAGACGCAGGGCCTCAACTACCCCGTCGGCACGCTCGATATCTCGCTCTACCGCGACGACTTTGACAATCGCGGTTCGGAATTGCCCCGGCTCGAGAGCTCGGATGTGCCCTTTGCCCTCGACGACACCCGTGTCATCATTTTTGACGAAGTCATCTTTACCGGTCGCACCGTGCGGGCCGCCCTCGACGGGCTCATGGACTACGGCCGCCCTGCCAAAATCGAGCTCGCCGTCCTCATCGATCGCGGCCACCGCGAGATCCCGATCCAGCCCGATTATGTCGGGAAAACGATCGGCACGAACCGCGATCAGTATGTGAAGGTGCGATTCCACGAAGACGATGAGCGCGAGGGGGTCTTCATCGTGAAAAAACGAGCCGGTCACCCGCATCACCCCGCATGAGTGAACTGAAACCGCGCAAAGACCTGCTCGACATCGAAAGCCTCGACCGGGAGGAGATCGAGTATGTGCTGGAAAACGCGGTTCCTTTCAAGCAGCTCTTCCAGCGCTCCGTCAAGAAGGTCCCGACCTTGCGGGGGAAGACGGTCCTGAACCTTTTCTACGAGCCCTCCACCCGCACGAGCAGCTCCTTCGAAGTCGCCGCGAACCGTCTTTCGGCGGACGTGACGAACTTCACCATTTCGAGCTCATCAGTGGTGAAAGGGGAATCACTCCTCGACACGATCGAGACCCTCCAGGCGATGCGGTCGGACTACATTGTGATCCGCCACCAGGCGGCGGGCGTCCCCGGGATCGTTGCTAAGCATACCGGTGCCTCGGTCATCAATGCGGGTGACGGCTACCACGCCCACCCGACCCAGGCGCTCCTCGATGCGATGACAATTCGTGAGGTTTATCCCGAATACAAAGGGCGCAAGGTTGTCATCGTCGGTGATGTCCTGCACTCGCGCGTGGCCCGCTCGACGAGCACGCTCCTGAATAAACTCGGCATCGAGGTGGCGGTCTTAGGCCCGGGTTCGCTCATTCCCGAAGGGCGGCACGACTTCATGACAAGGCTGCGCTCGTGGGACGAGGTCTTTGACTGGAAACCCGATGCGGTCTACCTCCTGCGCGTCCAGATGGAGCGGCAGGAAGGCCAGTTTTTCCCCAGCATTGCCGAGTATCACAAGATGTACGGGATGAACAGCCAGCGGCTCGTGCGCATGCGCGAACTGGGGGCCTACCTGATGCACCCGGGACCGGTGAACCGCGGCGTTGAAATCACCGACGAGGCGATGCGCTACGAGCGCAGCCTCATCAGCACCCAGGTCGAGAACGGCATCGCCGTCCGCATGGCCGTGCTTCACTGGCTCAAACCCGAAACCGACAAGGACTAGAACGATGGGCGAGGTGAGTCTATTTTTTATCAATGGCAGGATCGCCGCGGCAGAGTCTTCCGAACTGCGCGAGGCCGATGTCCTCGTCGATGCCGCCGGGATCATCACTGCGATCGGGACCGGACTCCCGGCTCCCGAGGGTGCCGAGGTCATCGACTGCGCCGGCTGCCTCCTCGTTCCGGGCATGTTCGATGTTCATGTTCATTCTCGCGAGCCTGGAGACGAGCACAAGGAAACGCTCGCCAGCTGCGCCGCCGCCGCCTTGCATGGAGGAGTCACCGGACTCGTCCTCATGCCCGACACTTCCCCGCCGGTGGACTCGGGGAATCTCGTCAAAAGCGCGATGGACCTGGTTTCCGAAGTTAGCCCCATCCCCATGCATCAATCCGGCTGCCTCACGAAAGGACGCCAGGGAACCGAACTCGCGGGATTTTCGGGAATGGCCTCGCGGGGCGTCCCCATGCTCACCGACGCCGATCGCACGGTCTCGTGCCCCGACCTGATGCGTCGCTGCATGGAGTATGCGCGCGACTTCGACTTGCTCGTGACCTCGCACACCGACACGCCCGCTCTGAGTAAGGCCGGGGTGGTCAACGAGGGGCGTGTCTCCTATCGTTTCGGCTTGCCCGGCATCCCCGGGATCAGTCAGGAGATCGCGATCGATCGCGACATCCTCATCGCTTCGCACACCGGGGCGAGGCTCCATTTGCAGCAGCTTTCGACCGCGCGTGGTCTCGAGTCAGTGCGCCGGGCGAAGGAGGCCGGGACAAAAGTGACATGCGAAGTCTCGCCGCATCACCTCGTTCTCAGTGAGCTGGAGATCAGGGACTACAACACCCATTTCAAATTCAATCCGCCGCTGCGTTCGGTCGAGGATACCGAAGCGCTCGTGGCGGGGCTGATCGACGGGTCCATCGATATCATCGCGAGCGATCACGCGCCGCATACCGAGTTTGAAAAATCGAGCGACTTCGGCAGCGCGCCCTTCGGTGCCGCCGGGCTCGAGACGACGGTGCTGGTGCTGCACGACCGGTTCATTCGGACGGGAGTCTTCGGATGGGATCTCCTCATTCAACGCTACTCCGACGCGCCGAGAAAGCTCATCGGACAGCTGCCCGTAGCGATTAGCGAAGGCACTGCGGCCGAGTTTTTTGTCTTCGATCCGGCCGCGCAAACGGTGATCACCCGCGACTATCTGCGGACGAAAAGTCCTGTGTCACCCTTCATCGGCGAGACGCTCGCCGGTGCGATCCGGGGGACGATCGTGCGCGGGATGTGGTTCGCGTGAGCGGTGGGACCTGTGGGATTCGCCGTGGAACGGGTCTCCAGGCCCGTTTCTGCAGTGGCTCGGTTCAATGCTGAACGGGCCTCGAGACCCGTTCTACCTTTTGAAATACGAGCGCACTCCGGCGCAATTCGGGGCGGGACAAGACCAGGGTTTTCGTTCATTTAATCGGGTGATGAAAAACGTGTCTTTCCTGAAATGGCTTCCTCTTGCTCTCGCGATCGGCTTTGCGAGCCCGTTGCAAAGTGAAGATCCCGTCGCCCTCAGCCGCATCCTCTTCGGCTCATGCCTGAAGGAGGCGGAAGTCTCACCCATTTTTGAAACCATTCTCGCTCACAAACCTGATCTGTTCCTTTTTCTGGGTGATAATATCTATGCCGACACTTCCGACATGGCGGTGATGCAGGCGAAGTATGACGTCCTTGCGGCGACGCCGAAGTTCGCCGAACTGATGAAGACCTGCCCCGTCCACGCGACCTGGGACGACCATGACTACGGCCTCAACGACGCCGGTGCGGAGTATGAAAAACGCGATGAGGCACAGAAGATCTTCGTCGATTTCTGGGGTGATGCGCCCGATTCGCCGAGACGGACCCGTCCCGGGATCTACGAGGCGAAGCTCTACGGAGCGGAGGGCACACGGGTGCAGGTCATCATGCTCGACACTCGCTACTTCCGCGGTCCTCTCAAAAAAGGCGAGAAGCGGGTCGGCGGCGTCTACTACCCTAATGAAGACAAAAGTGTGACCATGCTCGGCGAGAGGCAGTGGACCTGGCTTGAGGAGGAATTGCAAAAACCGGCCGAGGTCCGGCTCCTCGTCTCCAGCATTCAATGTGTCTCCGAGGCATCGGGCCACGAGACCTGGGCGAACCTGCCTCAGGAACGGCAGCGTCTCTTTGACCTAATTGGTAAAACGAAAGCCGACGGAGTCGTTATCCTCAGCGGAGACCGTCACTGGGCCGAGCTCTCCGTCGCGCGCGAGGGGGTGCCTTATCCGCTCTACGACCTCACCTCGAGCAGTTTCAACCAGATCCATCCTCGAGGGACGCCGACCGAAAACCGTTATCGTGAAAGCCCGAGGACCTGGCATCGTGAAAACTTCGGCGAGGTCGCGATCGACTGGAAAGGGGAAGACACCGTCGTGAATCTCCTCGTCCGCGATCTTGAAGGAAATGTCGTGATCGAGCGGGCCGTGCCTTTGCGGGAGCTGCGGGTGGGGAAGCTGGCGTCCCGGAATGTCGATTCAGTGAAAACCTCCGGATACGATGATGGAGAATCATCCTTTTAATTTTACGCCGGGTCCTCGTGTTTTCGACGTTTCCGAAAGGCTCGTCTCCGTGCGAGACGGGAGAGTGTTCCGCCTCGATCTGAACTCGCCTGACTTTCGTCATCGCTGACACCATTGGTTCCAGGTAGCCTGGGCAGGATGCCAGTGTTACCCGGTTCGCAACTGCGCCTGATCACTCCGCCACCGGATCCCCGATCAGCATGATGGATCCGACGTGCCACTGGTTGGGCGCGTATTTATCCGGATTTTTATCCATGTCGGGGCGGTTCTTTTCAAAGAGGATCTTACGTTTGTCCGGCGCGGTCGCGTCAAGGGTGGCAGTCACGGTGTGAACAGCCGAAGCATCCAATTCGCCTGCGACCTGCACTTTGCTGGGACGGTGATAAGTGCAGTAGGCGTCGATGCGGGGGATGATCTTTTCTTCTGCCTCGTCGAGCTTCACCTTTAACTGCCCGCTGTCGGGACCGACGAGGTCGTAAAATCCCATGACCGATCCCTTGAATCGAAAGGTCAGCGACGCTCCCGGGGTCGAGGCACGCCACATCGCGGGCATGAGGCGATTGAAACGCTTCGCGATTTCGTCGCCGCCCTCTCCGCCGTTGAGCAGAGTCCATTCACCGCTCATCATCTCCTTTGTCAGCGGGACCAGCTTTGCCTCGGCCCAGTGGTCGGGACGGAGCGGCGCTCCGCTGAGACGCGCCGGAGCGGTAGGATCGGGTGCGATCTCTACCAACTCCGTCCACACCCGTGCGATTGCCTCGGTGTAGAGGACATGTCCGGTATCGACGAGCGGATGCACCCCGTCGGTGGAAAACGGCAGCGCCGGGGCCGGATCAGCCCCTTTGGCCGGCAGTTCACCTTTAAAGACGAGCGTGCCTTCTTTCGCCTGCTTCGCCACTTCGATGCCGAGGTGGATTGAGGGAATGCCGTAGTGATCGGCGACCTCCTCCATCGCGCTGGCGGCCCGCGAAAATTTCCCGGCCTGCAAGTCGGCGAGGAATGGCTCGCTGATGGTGTAGACAAAAATGATATCGGTCAGCGGATTCGCCTTCCAGGCCTGTCGCACGATGCCCTCCATTGCCTGATGGATCTGCTGCGGCTGCGCCCCTCCGTCATTGACCGCGAACTCGACAAAGAGGAGATCGGGCTGATGCGTCAGGACATCCTGACCGAAGCGAAAAACGCCGAGATCCGATCCCGTTCCCCCGATCGCCGCATCGATCTCGGTCCACTTCAGAGCCGGATACTTTTTCTGAAACAGCTCGAGCGATTTCACCCGCCATCCCGGGGCCGCCGTGATGCTGCCGCCGAGGTAGGCGACGCGGATTTCTTTCCCTTCCCCCTCCTCGATTTTTTTCAGTAGATTCGGAATGCCGCCGCGCCCGCGGAACTCGACCGCCTCGCGGCGGGGGTAGTCATCCTGCGCGGACGCGGAGACAAGCGTGAAAAATAAAGCGAGAAGCCCGGGAGCAAGAAGGGAGTTTAGGATCATGGAAGTGTTGAAAAAAAGACCGGCTACAATCAGAGCGCCGCGATGTCGTTGAAGTGCCTGGCGTCAATTATAAGAGACTCCCGGCGAGCTACTGCCCGGATTTGTGCGCCCCGCCGAAGAATTCCACGGCCTGACCGCGTCGGGCGTGCGGGCAAGGCAAATTCGGCAAGCGGCCCGCTATGGTGCCTCAGCTGCGTCCGGCTGGCGAGTTCTTTTATGATCTCCGCCGCGTTTCCGCCGCATGCACTTTTCCGCAACCTGTGCCATGGTTCGCCCGCCATGAAAAAGA
>DIVG01000005.1:91648-108518 GCA_002422425.1 Akkermansiaceae bacterium UBA6138
AAAGAAGGCGGAGTCGCCGCCTATCACCTCGGCACCGACGGAGCGCTCGAATTTTTCCACTTCGAACCCACCGGTGACGGCGGGGCGGCCCACGTCGCGGTGCATCCTTCAGGGAAATTTCTCCTCACTGCCCAGTATGGCGGCGGATCGGTCTCCCTGCTGCCGCTCGACGGCGAGGGCAAACCCGGTGTCGCCACGGTGACGGAGCACGAAGGCGGCTCGGGCGTCGTCGAAGGACGGCAGAAGGCCCCGCACCCGCACTGGTGCGGCTATTCGCCCGACGGCAAGTATGCTTTCATCCCCGACCTCGGCATGGACGGCATCGTCATCTATGCGGTCGACCCTGACAAAGCAACCATCACCCGTCACGGCTTCGCCGAGTCCGTCCCCGGTGGAGGGCCCCGCCATATGCGATTTTCGAACGACGGCAAGTTTATCTACCTGCTCAATGAATTGAGCCTCTCAGTCACGGTTTTCTCCTGGGATGCCGCGACGGGCAAGGCGGAGCGGCTTTCGACCACCCCCGCGCTCAGCGAGGAGGTGAAAGCCGCCGAGAGCTTCAACTCGGCCGCTGAGATCCTCGTGCATCCTGCCGGACCATATGTTTACTCGTCGAATCGCGGGCACGATACGGTGACGGCGTATAAAATCGGCGAAGGCGGCGCCGCTCTCGAGGTGATTCAGGTCCAGCCGATCCGGGGTGCCTTCCCTCGCAACATCAACTTCGATCCCACCGCCAAATGGCTCCTCGCGGCCGGGGCCGACTCGAACACCGTCGCCGTCCACGCGGTCGATCCCGCGACCGGTTTGCTGACCTACCAGCGCGGCTCCGTGATCAACGTCCCGGCCCCGATTTGTATCCTTTTCGGACCCGGGAAGTGAGGGAAGTTTCGAGAGGCCCGTCGAGGAAGTCTATCGGGTGATCCTTGACGATATCGGTCGGGCAGAGACCTTGCTCACGTGAGGCGGTATCGGTTCGGGTCCAAGCCGCCATCACGCAATTGCCATCCTGTGCCCTGCACGTCACGATCACAACATGACTCGGTTGTGCCTCTCCATTTTCGTTCTTTTCCTCTTCACGCTCGTCCCTCCCGTTGCGCAGGGACAGGAGCCCGTCCCCTACATGCCCGACCGGGTCGAGCTGATTCCCCTGCCCGACAATCAGGTCAGCTTCCGGATCGACGGGCTTGAGGCGACACGCTGGCATTTTGATCCGAAATATCCGCGACCCTTCTTTTTCCCCTTCAACGGCCCCTCGGGCTCGTCGCTGACACGGATGGGCCACCCCGGCGCGCAGAACCACGATCATCACCGCTCCATCTGGTTCGCCCATCACAAGGTTAACGGCCTCAATTTCTGGGCCGAGGGCACGGGCACGGCGATACGGCAAAAGTTCTGGTATTGCTATCGGGACGGCGAAAAGGAGGCGGTCATGGCCTCGGTCCTCGGGTGGTATGACACGGAGGGAAAAGAGCTCATGGAGCAGGACCTCGTCGCCGCGACGATCCCGCAGGACAACGGCGGGCACCTCCTCGAGATTCAGATCACGATGCGACCCGCCGTCGGCCAGCCGGAGGTGACCCTCGACCAGACGAATTTCGGATTCCTCGCCGTGCGCGTCGCGAAGACGCTCAGCCACACCTTCGGCGGCGGTCAGCTCACCAGCAGCGAGGGACTCGTCGGCGAAGAGGCCATCTTCGGCAAACCCGCCCGCTGGATGGACTATTCGGGGCCTGTCCCTGTCGGCAGCGAGGCCGGGCGAAAAACCGTGATCGAGGGCATCACTTTCTTTGATCATCCGGAAAACCCGCGCTACCCCACCGCCTGGCATGTGCGGTCCGACGGCTGGATGGGGGCGGCCTTCTGCCTGGGCGAGGGACACACCATCACGACCGGGAATCCCCTCGTCCTGCGCTACCTCCTCCACGCCCATGCCGGCACCTGCGATCCTGACGAAGCGGAAAAGACCGCCGCCGCTTTCGCCTCCCGGCGAGGATTCGAAATCGCCAAATCAAAGCAACCGCATCGCCAGTTCGAAGTCTGGCGTCACGGGGAGTGAATCAAGGCACACGGAGGGGAGGCGTCATCCCGTGCCCCTCCCGCCCGATTCCGTGCTTCCCGTTACCCCGGGGAAGCGCCTACTCTGTTCCCATGACCGATCACCCCCTCGACCGCCGCCGTTTTCTCCAGGCATCCGCCGCCCTCGCCGGAGGCGCCACCTTCGGCTTCCCCGCGATCACAAGTTGCCAGTCCCCTAACTCGAAGCTCAATCTCGCGGTCATCGGTGTCGGCGGCCGCGGCCGCGCCCAGTTGCAGGCCGGACTCGATGCCAAAGAGAACATCGTGGCCCTCGTCGATGTGAATGAAAATCACCTCGGCTCTGCCCTCGAACTCGCCCCCAAAGCACGAAGCCACCAGGACTTCCGCGATTTTTTCGGAAAGATGGACGACATCGACGCGGTCATGGTCTCCACGACCGAACACACCCATGCCTTTGCCTGCCTGCCTCCGCTTCAGGCCGGCAAGCATGTCTATTGTGAAAAGCCCCTCACCCGCGACGTCTTCGAAGCCAGAATCATCACCGCTGCCGCTGCTAAAGCCGGGGTCCAGACCCAGATGGGCACACAGATCCACGCGAGTGAGAACTACCGCCGCGTCGTCGAGCTGATCGAGTCAGGCGCGATCGGTCCGGTGAAGGAAGTCCATTCCTGGGTCAGCCGCGCGTGGGGATGGCAGACGCAGGCCGAAGCGGAAAAGTACAAAGACATCATCTACACCCCCGACACGCCCGACCGCGCCATGCCCGTGCCCGACGGGCTCGACTGGGATCTTTGGATCGGGCCCGCTCCATACCGCCACTTCCACGAATATTATTTCCCCGGTCCCCGCTGGTATCGCTGGTGGGATTTCGGCAACGGGACCATGTCCGACCTCGGCAGTCATCGCAACGACCTCCCCTGGTGGGCGCTCAAGCTCGATGCCCCTCTCACCATCGAGCCCGTCGCCGGTCCCCCTGCCCACCACGACATCGCCCCCGCGACGATGGCGGTGAAATACACCTACGGAGCCCGCGGCGAGATGCCACCGGTCGAGCTCACCTGGTATCAGGGCGCGACGAAACCCAAAATCTGGATGGACGGAAAGATCCCGCAATGGGGAGATGGAGTCCTCTTCATCGGCGAAGGAGGCATGCTGCTCGCCGACTACGGGAAATACCTGCTGTTGCCCGAGGAGAAATTCGCGAACTTCAAGGCACCCGCTCCCACCATCGCCCCATCGCCCGGCCAGCAGGCCGAGTGGATCCTTGCCTGTCGCGGCGAAGGCCCGCAGCCGCTCTGCCATTTCGGCTACTCGGGGCCGCTCACCGAGGCGAATCACCTCGGCAACGTCGCCTACCGTGCCGGGAAAAAGCTCGAGTGGGACGCGAAAAACATGAAGTTCCCCAACGCCCCCGAAGCGGAGAAATTCCTGAGCCGCGCCTACCGCGAGGGCTGGTCTCTGACGACGGCCTGAGCCGGACGACGATTTCGGCCGCGATCACTGCCGGCCCTCATTCGGGGCGAGATTCCTGTTGTTTAAAAAGGGAAATCCGTTGAAAGTAGCCGGTGCCCGCGAAAAATGGCGGTTTTGTTCCCCGATCCATCAAGTGGCGGCATCCCCCTAATTCTCAAAATGAAAAAAGTATCCTCCATCCTCCCCGGAATGGCGACAGTCGTGGGCCTCGGCCTTCTTACCATCAGTGCCACGGCTCAAAATGAAACGCCGGCACCTGGCGCTCCCGCCGCCCCGGGCGCAGCACCCGAAGCAGCCGCTCCCGCTGCCCCGGCGATCGCCGAGACCGATGTCGTCCTGACAGTCGACGGCACTAAGATCACCGTTGCCGACGTTCGCGAACTTTTCACGGGGCGCTACGGCCGCCAGTTCGAGCAGATGCCACCCGAGCAGCGTGCCATGATCGAGCCGCAGATCCAGCAGATGGTCATGAACGAGCTCATCCAGAAAACGCTCCTCTCCAATGCGGCGAACAAGGAAGGCATGAAGGCCTCCGAGGAAGAGATCGAGACGAGCATGAAGGAGATCGCCGCCTCCATCCCCGAGGGTTCTTCCCTTGAGGAGTTTGCCGCTTCGGCCGGGGTCAGCCTGGACCGCGTCCGCAAGCAGATCGCCGAGGACACCAAGATCCGTAAGCTGTATGAGAAGGTCACCGCCGAAGTCACCGAGCCCGCCGAGGCCGAGGTGAAGAAATACTTCGATGAACATCCCGAAGAGTTTGAGCAAAAAGCCTCCGTCGATGCGGCCCACATTCTCATTTCGACCCAGGGGATCACCGAACCGGCCCAGCTCGCCGCCAAGGAGAAGGCCGCCAAAGAGCTCCGCGAAGAGATTGCAGCAAAAAAAGGGGAAAACTTCGCCGAAATGGCGGGGGTGCACTCCGACTGCCCCAGCAAGGCCCAGGGTGGCGATCTCGGTGAGTTCGAAAAGGGCCAGATGGTGCCCGAGTTCGAGACCGCCGCTTTCGCCCAGGAAGTCGGTGCCGTGGGCCAGACGGTGAAGACCCAGTTCGGCTATCACATCATCAAGGTCAATGCGAAGAAGGAAGCTAAAACTCTCGAATATGCCGAAGTGCAGAAAGATCTCACCGCCCGCCTCTTCCAGGAGGGAAAATCCGCTAAGATGGGGAGTTATGTAGAAGGTCTCCGCGAGAGTGCCAAGATCGAACAGCCGACCGCTCCTGTCGGCAGCGCTCCTGCGGCTCCTGCGGCTCCTGAAGGGAACAAGGCGAAACCGGCTGCCGACGCGGGGGTCCTTTGATCGACGGTCCCTCTCAGCGGGTTTTAATACTTCCTTCGCGCACTCGGAAGCCGGGTGCCCGAAGGGTTTTCCGTTGGTGCCTTGAGAAGAGTCAGAGCCAGCCTTTTACCTCCCGCTGCGCGGGCGACGGGGCGCGTTTTCCTTCTCAAGCCCTTTCAACCTGGCACGTCAGGGTAAATTACCCGGTTCAGCCCTTTGATTTGCTTGCGTTCGGCCCGGCCTTGGGCGACCTGCTCGGGTGCAATGATGAAAGTCGCTTTCTACGATGCCAAGCCCTATGATCAGGAATTTTTTCTGAAGGCCTCCGCAGACTCCCGGATCACCTACGTCTTTCACCATTTCCGGCTCACCGCCGCAAACACCTCCACCGTGGCCGGCTGCCGCGCTATCTGCGTCTTTGTGAATGACCGGATCGATCAGGCCTGTCTCGAGGGGCTCGCGCGGGAGGGGGTCGAAATTATTGCCCTGCGCTGCGCGGGATTTAATCAGGTGGATCTAAAGGCCGCCGCCGCCCTCGGGCTTCGCGTCGTCCGGGTCCCCGCCTACTCGCCTCACGCCGTCGCCGAGCATACCGTGGCGCTGCTCCTGACGCTCAATCGCAAGATTCACCGGGCTTTCAACCGCGTTCGTGAGCACAATTTTTCACTCAACGGACTCGTCGGTTTCGATCTCCATGGACGCACCGCCGGGATCGTCGGCACGGGAAAAATCGGACGGATTACAGCGCAGATTCTCCGCGGGTTCGGGATGGAGGTGCTCGCCTACGACCTCTTTCCTGACGAGGTCTGGGCCGCGGCACACCGGATCACCTACTGCCCGCTCGCGGAACTCTTCTCCCGCAGTGACGTCATTTCCCTGCACACACCGCTCACGCCCGAGACCCATCACCTTATCAATCGCGAGGCCCTTGCCCTGATGAAGAACGGCTTTTACCTCGTCAACACGAGCCGGGGCAAACTGATCGACACGTCCGCGCTGATCGAATCGCTGAAGTCGAAAAAACCGGGCGGGATCGCCCTCGATGTTTACGAGATTGAGGAGGGGGTCTTCTTCGAGGATCTCTCCCACGACATTCTCCAGGATGACGAACTCGCTCGTCTTGTTAGTTTTCCCAACGTGCTCGTGACATCACATCAGGGATTCCTCACGACCGAGGCCCTCACCGAGATCGCCCGGGTTACGACGGAGAATCTCCTCGCCTTTGAAAAGGGAGCCGATTTCCTCGAAGGGACCGAGGTAAAAATGGCCTACTGAATCGGTCCCCGCCATGGCTTCACCGACCCGTCTTCTTTTTGT
The DNA here is from genome assembly GCA_002422425.1 of Akkermansiaceae bacterium UBA6138. Lineage (GTDB taxonomy): Bacteria > Verrucomicrobiota > Verrucomicrobiia > Verrucomicrobiales > DEV007 > Arctic95D-9. The sequence goes on from DIVG01000005.1 coordinate 97,757, forward strand.
CTGTCTCGGGAACATCTGCCGATCCCCCGCAGGGGAAAATGTCATGAATCACCTCATCGCAAAAGAGGGGCTGCGGGCGCTTTTTGTGATCGACTCCGCCGGCACGGCCGGATACCACATCGGCAATCGGCCTGACCTTCGCATGGGGCGGGCGGCGAAGGCCCGGGGTATCGCGATGGGCGGAAGGGCGCGTCAGGTGAATCCCTCGGACTTCAGCGAATTCGACTGGATCTTTGCGATGGACCGCAGCAATTACGAGGACCTCGTCGCGGTTCGGAGCAAATGCGACGCTCCGACTGCGAAGCTTGTGCTCTTTTGCGATTTTTGTGAGTCCTCCTCCGGGACCGAAGTCCCCGACCCCTACTACGGTGGCCCCGGGGACTTCGAGAAAGTCCTCGACCTGCTAGAGGACGGCTGCAGCGTTTTCCTGCGGAAGTGGAAGGCGGGCGAGCTCGATTGAATCCGGGGCATCATGCGCGGTGCGCAGCGCGAGGCTGATCCGCCGCCGTATGCCCTTATCGGTCGGGGCAGGGTATACCGGAAGGTTCCCGCCCTGAATCGAGTTTCCCGTGATTGGGGCTGAGTGGTAACTCCGATCCCCCCATAAGGACAAAAACCCGCCTGCGCAGCGCGGGCGGGTTTTCAGTGATCACCTGAGTGATGGAATTATTCGGGCTGGGGTTTGCCCTCGCCTTTTCCCTTTCCCTTGTCGCCTTTGCCCTTCGGCGGAGCCGAGAGTTCAGCCTTGTCAAGCTGGCCGTCTTTGTTGGTATCACGGGCCGCGAAAGCCTTGTCGATCGCCCCTTCGCCGCCTTTTTCCTTCATCTTGGCAGCGTTCGGGTTGGCGGCAAATTCCTCTTTCGAGATCATTCCGTCACCGTCTTTGTCGAGGTTTTTAATCATGCCCTCGGCACGCTTGACCGGGTCGCCCCCTTTACCCTTATCCTTCCCTTTTTCTTCAGCCTGAGAAAAGCCGAGGGTAAGTCCGGCCGCGAAGGTAGTAGCCACTATGAGAATTGTTTTCATCTGGATTAAGTCTTTATTGGATGTTAGCGGGAAGTTTTCTTCCCGGGGATGAAACGGTCCCGTCAGGAAAAAGTTGCGGGGTTTTCCCTATTCGGAAGATTTTTTCAGCGCTCTTTCCATCAGCTCAAAGCCCCGATGGATCAGACTGACCCTGTCCTCAAGCATTCCGGCACTGAGCAGAGCATTATCGAGGAGTTGCCCGGCCACGAGCCTGGCAAGGTCGGGGTTGCTCTCCCGCGCCCCGGCAAGGGCGTGGATGAGGGCGTGGCGTGGATTTAGCTCAAGCTGGACCTTCTGCGGCGGGAGCGCGCCGTCGGGATTCATGGCCCGCATCATGTGTCGCATTTGCGCGGTCATGCCGTCGGCGGTGGAAAGGACGGCGGCGGGGCTGCTGACGAGGCGTTTTCCGGCGGCGACCTTGTCGACCTGCTCGCCGAGCTCGCTCTTGAGATACTCGCAGAGCGCTTCCATCTCATTCTCGGCGAGCGGCTCGCCTTCGAGAACGATGCTGTCGTCATCGTCGAGTTCGAGCTCGGAACCGGCGGCGGAGACGAGCGCTTTGCCGTCAAAGTCGCGGAGATGCTGGAGGAGGTATTCGTCGATGTTGTCGAGGAAGTAGATCACCTCGAGCCCGCGCGACTTGAGTGCTTCGAGATAAGGCCCCGCCTCGACCGAGGCGCGATCGGTCCCGGTGAGATAGTAGATTTTGTCCTGCCCGTCTCTGGCCCGGGTGAGGTAATCCTCGAAACCGGTGAAGGTGCCGGGATCAGTCATCGAACTTTCGAAACGGAGCAGCTTGGAAAGACCCTCGCGGTGTTCGTAATCGACCACGACGCCCTCCTTGAGGAAGCGGCCGAATTTGCTGTAAAACTCCCGGTATTTTTCGGCGTCATCCTTCGCTTCCCCGTCGAGGAACTTGAGGAAGCGCTTCGTCACGACGCGGTTCAATTTGCGCACGAGGCTGCTGTCCTGCATCGACTCGCGGCTGATGTTCAGCGGGATATCGGCGCTGTCGATGACGCCGCGGAGGAAGCGCAGCCACTCGGGGAGTAGACCGGCGGGCTTGTCGTCGATGAGAATATTGCGGCAGTAGAGCGAAACGCCGGGCTCCATCTGGCCCATACCCCAGAGCTCGGTATTGTCTTTCGGCACGAAGAGGAGCGCATTGATCTCGATCGGCATCTCCGAGCTGAAGTGCATGCGGTAGCGCGGCTCGTCATAAGCCTTCGCATTGAACTTGTAGAACTCGGTGTACTCTTCGTCGGAGATGTCGGCCTTTTTCTTCCGCCAGATCGCCTCGATCTTGTTGACCCGTTCTTCGCCGATCATGATCGGGAAAGGAACAAAGCTGGAATAATTCTCAAGGATGGTGCGAACTTCGTCGATTTTGGAGAAGTCTTTGCATTCTTCGCGCAGCTTCAGGACGATGCGGCACCCTCGCTCGAGTTCCTCGCTCGATTCCTCAATCTCGTAGCCGGTCTTGCCGTCGCTCGTCCAGACCAGGCTCTCCGCCCCGGGGCGCCAGGAGCGACTGTAGACCTTGACCTCGTCGGCGACCATGAAGGCGGAATAGAAGCCGACCCCGAACTGGCCGATGAGAGCGCTGTCTTTGCGCGCGGATTCCTCAAGCGACTTAATGAAAGCCTTCGAACCCGAGTGGGCGATCGTGCCGATATTCTCGTGCAGTTCCTCGCGCGTCATCCCCAGCCCGTGATCGGTGATCGTGAGGGTGCCGGCCTCTTCGTCGGCGGAGAGGCTGATCTGCAGGGGCAGCTCGGGCTGGTGAATTCCGCTCTCGGTAAGTTGAGTGTGGCGCAGCTTCTCGAGGGCGTCGGACGCATTGGAGACGAGCTCACGGACAAAGATCTCTTTGTCCGTGTAAAGAGAGTTGATGACGATATCGAGAACCTGACTGACCTCAGCCTGGAACTCTCGCTTCTCCGGAGTAGTGGGTGTTGTCATGGGTGGATACTGGTAGGATACAGGGGTTTAAAGATAAAGTGCTTCGAAAATGGAGACGACCGCGCGATTGTCAAGCCTGCGTCAGTAAGAACTGGACGGTTCCCGGAGAAACAGGCCGGGACCCGATAACCAGCGCCGGGACGATAAGTCGCGCCTGGCACAGACATCGCTGATCAAGACCTCGTGAAAAGACCATGAAAATGGCCCGAATGGTGCATAATAAGGGAGATCTCATGAATTTCGGGTTTGTCTCAACACGCTTTTCGGGAACGGACGGAGTCTCCCTCGAATCGCGCAAGTGGGCCGAGGTGCTCGGTCGGGACGGTCACCGGTCTTTCTGGTTCTGCGGTCTCTGCGATCACCCGGCCGCGTCATCCTTCGTCGTCCCCGAGGCCTATTTCCAACATCCCGTGATCGACCGGATTAATCGCGCGATCTGGCACTGTGAAACCTTCCCCGAGGGCGTCGCCGCGAAAATTGCCCGGTGTCAGGGGCATCTTCATGCCGCTCTCGACACCTTCTGCGACCGCTTCGGGATCGATCTTCTGATCCTGCAGAATGCGGTCACGATTCCCATGAACCTGCCGCTCGGTCTTGCTGTCACGGACTTCATCGAGGGCAGCGGCATCGCCGCGATCGCTCACCATCACGACTTCCACTGGGAGCGCGACCGGTTCGCCGGCGGGGCGGTGCAACCGTTTTTGCGACGGGCTTTTCCGCCGGTCCTGCCCGGGATCGTCCACGCGGTGATCAATTCGCCGGCAGCCCGCGAGGTCAAAGCCCGATTCGGGATTAATCCTGCCATCGTGCCTAACGCGATGGACTTTGACCGTCCTCTTCCCGGGGCGCGCCTCAGCCCGGACGCGGCTCGCGCGTCCCTAGGGCTTGCGCCCGGCGACAGGCTCATCCTGCAGCCCACCCGCGTGGTGCCGCGAAAAGGTATCGAACACGCCATCGAGCTCGTTCATCGGCTCGGGGAGAGTCGCAACAAACTCCTCATCTCTCATGAGGCCGGCGACGAAGGGCTTGACTACCGCAATGAACTTGCCGGACTTGCGCTGGAAAAAGGAGTCGATCTTCGCTTTGTCTCAGATCGAGTCACCGGGGTCGATGACCGGGACAATGGTCTCTTTTCACTGGAAGATCTCTACCTCCTCGCCGACTTCGTAACCTTCCCGAGTCTCTACGAGGGCTTCGGCAACGCGCTCCTCGAGGCGATCTACTTCAGGAAGCCGGTCCTCGTGAACCGCTATTCCGTTTTCAAAGAAGACATCGAGCCTTGCGGGTTCCGGCTCGTGACGATGGACGGCGAGATCACCGATGAGCTGGTCGGAGAGGTGCGGCATATTCTCGAAAATCCGGAATCGTTCAAGGCGTCAGCCGCAGCGAATCTTGAGATCGCGGGGAAACATTTCGGCTACCCGATGCTGGAAGAGCAATTGCGGGAGATGGTGCATGCGGCCTTGCGGGGGTGACGGGTCCGCCGCCCCTCCCTTTTTTGAAAGTGGCGGGGCAGATCGTTCACCGGGCTACTCCTCCACACCGGTATCTTCCAAAAGCGTTTTGTCATACACTTTCGCCGAGGAAAATGAGACCGGCTCTCCTGAAAACGGTGTGGCAAAAAGGAGCGACCGCCCGGCGAGGGGAAACAGAAGCTCCCCGGCGAAAATCTTGTATCGGAAGGCTGCCTCACCCGGCCGCTCATCTTCATTTTTCCAGGCGCGCCCGGAGACGATCCAGTGATGGCGATCCGCTTTTACCGAGAGTTCAAGATGACATAGATCCTCCCCTCGATGGGCAAAAGCTTCACGATGGAGGACCACCCCCCGCCGCACCAGTTCAAGCTTCTGCGTGGCAGAAACAAGACGCAGTTGAAACCCATTTTTCCCGTAAAGCCCGGCACCGAAACGGGACTGGAGCCTCCCTTTGCCCGGGGCGCGACCCGACACGACGATGACGGCCCCCTTTTCTCTAATCTCGGGACCGAACTCGAGCCAACTGTCGAGAAGGGGCTCGGCAGCCGCGTTGAGAGTTCCGGCTTTCCTGTCAACGGTCCATTGCCCCCTTACCACTGTAGCGCCCCCGGGGAGGGAACCATCCCTGCCGCTGGCGATATCGAGAATCACGGCGGGGACATTCACGGGGGTGCCTCCGACGGTCGCGGGAGGGGGCGCCGCTTCTCTTTCCTTCGCCCTGCCCCAGCTTATCGCGGCGAGGAAAAAGGTGACGAAGACCGTCATGACCCCAGCACCCACTCTCATTCCCGCCGTATCGCCTCCATCAGATTCCCCCGCAGGACGACTCGCGCCGCGACGGCACAAAAAAGGAGTCCTCCGAACAGAACCGCGCCATTGATCGCCGCGAGCAGCCCCCAGGGCAGCGAAGACGAACCTTTCGCCAGTTCGGGCAGGACCGCGAGTAGAGCCGCTCCAAGCCCGATGAGCACGCCTGAAAAATGAAGAAACCAATGCTCCGAGAGAATCATCCCCGAGAGTCGATCCCGGGTGAAGCCCATTGACTGCATCACCCCGAGCTGCCCGCGCCGCTCCATCACATTGCGTCCCACGATGATCGCGAGACCGAGTGTGCCTAACAAAATCCCAAGCCCCCCGAGCGTTGAGAAGATGCTGAGGTAGGTATTCTGAACCGCGTTAAATTCATTGAGCCGGTCCGAGGCGGGCCGCATCTCAAGGCCAAGGTCGCCGAACATGCGGGTGAGATGAGCCGCGACCTGCCCGGGATTATCACCACGCCCGTCCATCAGGAAAAAGCGATACCCTCCCGCATCGGGGAAAAAGCGGATGAAGCTCGCGTCTTCAATGATAAGACTGCCCTGTAGAATCGAGGTTTCGAGGAGGCCGCAAATGAGCACCGCAAACGACTGACCCGAGACCGTTTCGTAGAGGACCGTATCGCCTAAGCCCTTCTGAAGCGCGTAGATCGCCGTGTTTTGATCGATGATTCCGGCGACCACAGGTGTCCCGTCCTCAAGAGGGGGATGTTCTTCAGAGAGAGCCCGCCAGGGACTCTCCCCGGTCTTCGTCCCGGCGGGCTTGCCAGTGAAGGTGAAAGGATTGATGGCCGCGATGGCACCGCTGCTGACGCCCATGAGGCGGGGCCGTTGAGCGCGGTTGAGATTAAGGCAACTGGCGTCGTCGCCGTTGCTCACGCGAAAGGGAAGCACCGAAAATGTTTCACTAAAACCGTCGAGTCCGAATTTCCTCCGCCCCGCTTCGCCGTTGAGATCCTCGTAGACCGGCAGAGTCGACTCGCCGACGTAGGCAAATCCGCCCGTCCCGGCACTGCGCCGTTCGGCTCCCCGGGATCCCTCAAGACGGAAGGAATTGATCGCCGTAACCATGAAGACACCCGCCGCCATCAGCCCTACCACGGCGAGACTGCGACCACGGCGGCGCACGGTATGCTGGCGACCAAGCGCTCCGAGCGACTTCAATACTTCGGACGGCCGCAGGAAGCGCCGAATGAGGATGGAGGAAAAGGCCACTCCGGCCACGGTCATGAGAAATCCCGCGCCAAAAAAAAGTCCCTGCGCCGCCATCGTGCCCTCGACCTTAGGCGCGAGCAGGCACCCTAACGCCCCCAAAATACCAATCGCGAGCGCGATGACATCGCGACGGCTTCCGCCGTTGCCACCCGACGAAAGATCATCGCTCCCGGAGATGAGAGCCGAGGGTTGGATCGCCGTCACTTTGCGACTCGCAAACCAGACCACGGAGAGGGCCACAAGAACCGTGACGAGGAAAGAAATCAGCAAGGTCTGCGGTCGCAGCGAGTAGGTGAACTCCATCCCGGCTGCCGCTTCCTGCCAGACCCCCGACATGCCGTAGAGTGCGAGGCGGGTGTAGACATACCCGCCGAGGAGCCCGAAAGCGGCCCCGGCGAGGGAGAGGAAAAAAGCCTCGACAAGAAAAAAACGCCGCACCCGCGAGCGCGTCAATCCCATCGCGAGGAGCAACCCGATCTGAGGAGAACGCTGTTCGATCCCGAAGACAAAAACGAGGCCGGCGAGAACGAGTGCTGCGACGATCAGGAAAAAGCTCATGCTCGCGAAGAGCGCTCCGAAGTCGAACGAGTTCGCGACCGCCGACTTCGCTTCGGCCGGCAGGTCGCGGTAGGCCATCCCGAGATCAGTGAGTTTAAGATTGGCCCGCAGCTGATCGACGAGCGGCGTGGTCGTATCCTTCAGTTGAAAACGCACCGCCGTGGCGTCGCCAAATCGATTTGACCACATCGAGCGCGCCGCCGCGAGAGAGACGAAGGCCTTCGGAGTCGCCTTGTATTGATCCCAGAAGGCGTCATCCTTGTCGCGAATGCGGTCCCGGTCGATGGGGATCCCCGGCTCCCAGTCGTCGAGACCGTCGACGTCGAAAATACCGGGGAACTCAGGGGTCCAGCTCTGATCCCAGCCCGCCTCGCCGATGGGCTTGATCGCCGCCACTTTGAAGGTGCGGCGTTGCTCTTCGAGGGCGCGCCCTGCGGCGACGACATTGTAGACGAGGGTGACCTCGTCGCCCGGCCCGGCCGCGAGGTCGTCGGCGAGCCACTGGGAAAGCACGATCTCGTTTTCCTTGATTTCGCTGCCGACGATGGCATTCAGTTCGGGGCCGACCCCGCTCACCATCGAGTAAGGCGTGCGATTTTCCCCTGAGATGATATCCGTCGCGAGATAAGTGAGAACGGGCGAACTTACCGACGCCGCTTTTTCCAAGGCCGCGACGATGACGCTGTCGAAAAAGACGCGCGAACTCACGATCTGGTTCGCGGCACCGTCGTCGACGGGCGTGACCTTCAGTTGCAGGTCATCGAGGCTCCAAGCCTTTTCCGCCGCCGCCGCGAAGGCTGTGGCCTCGAGATTTTTGCTGCCGAGAATGAGATTGGCGCGACCCGCTTGCTCGAGGATGGCCTCGAGACGTTCGCGCCGCACGAAGATCGTGGCCGGCGGGACTTGCTCGGACTTCAGGGAGTAAAGGCCGAAATTCTCCGCCCCTAGGATCGCGGTGACGGTAGCGGTAAAGGGTGTCGTCTGCTCGGATTCACCCGAGAGCGGGGCATCTTTCGAAAGCGCCCCGGGGATTTCGACCCGGACGATGAGCGTGTCATCGACGCCGGCTCCGACACGATCGGCGAGCGGGGCATTGATCGCGATCCAGCGCTCGTCCGCGAAGCCCTCGGGAGCGACGCCGCGGTTGGAGAGTTTCCAGAAGCGATCATCGATTCCGAGGATCTGCACCTGATTGACCCGGCGCCCGCCGTCACGATTCAGGGCTGTGCCCTTGATCTGCAGGACCGGCGCGACGACGGCATCCCCGCCGAGGCCCGTCGCGATGCGGTCGGCCAGAGTCGAGGTGAAAAAGCGTTCACCGCCAAGCATGACCGGTCCGATCTGCGAGAGACGGGCTTCGGCATTGCGGCGCAGGCTTTCCTTCACCGAGTCACCCACGACGAGTGCTCCGCTCAGAATCGCCGAGGTCAGCGCTACTCCCGCGAGGACCGAGAGGTTGATCCAGCGGTAGTGGAAGAGGGAGGAAAAGATGAGGCGGAAGGGGCTCATGTCGTGTGATTAACCCTCCAGCTTTCCACGATTCAGTGTCCGTGTCGCCCCGACCGCGTCGGCGATGTTGCGATCGTGCGTCACGACGATGAGGGCGAGCCCTTCGGAGTCGTTTAGTTCCACGAGCAGATCGATGAGACGTTTCGCATTGTCCTCGTCGAGAGCCCCGGTCGGTTCGTCGGCGAGGAGAAGACGCGGCGAGTTGATGAGCGACCGCACCACCGCAACCCGCTGCCTTTCGCCGCCCGAGAGCCGGCCCGGCTGGCTGTTGAGTTTGTCGGCGAGACCGACCCGTTCGAAAAGCATCTTCGCCCGCTCCGTCGCTGCGGCGGGATCCGGTCGCGTCGCGAGGGCGAGCGTGGGGACGAGGGCATTCTCCAGCGCGGTGCATTGCGGGAGGAGGTGATGCATCTGAAAAATGAAGCCGATCTTCTCCGAGCGGATCCGGGCAATCGCCTTCTCGGCGAGGCCGCTCGTGTCGATCCCGTCGATGATCACCTTCCCCTCGGACGGCGCGTCGAGCGTGCCGAGGATGTTGAGCAGGGTGCTCTTCCCGCAGCCCGAAGGTCCGACGATGGCAAAGCGCTCGCCTCCTCTCACGACGAGGTCGAGACCGTCGAGGATACGGCGGGGGAGCTCCGCCACCCCGTTGCCGGCCTCATACCACTTGGAGACTCCCACCAGCTCGATACACGATTTAGGACTTTCGGACATTCCCGAAGTCTCGACGTCCCGGAGGCTCGCTTCAAGTGCTATTGGCACGATTTCCCCGACGAACGAGCGGCGCGAATGGGGGAACCGGCGGAATAAAGAGGGTTAATTCCACGGCCTGACAGGGCTCGAACGTATTGGTCTTCAGCCGTGAACCTTCGTATTTCTGGGGATTCTTTTAAGAGGTTTTAGGGGCGCCCGGGGATGTTTTCGCAAGGAGACGCAGCCCATTTGTCATGTTTTGTCATGCAGCGAACTCCTCGACCTTCACTGGCGGGAAGCCTCGGACAGCGCCGACGAGGACGGCAAGTTCGCGATCGGCTTCAGGGTGGCGGTCAGCGACGGCGCGCCCGCCAGGGTGAAGGTGACGAGCCGGAACTCCCGCACCGTCACCGACGCGCCGAGCGGAGCGAGTCAGCCTGCCAAAGGCAGCCCGCAGGGCAGCGCCGGGGGAAGGCGCTGGCCAATCGAGAGCACGGTGGACGATCCGGGGCAGCCGAGGTTGCTGTGAGGGTGTCGTCTGCTCAAAGCAATGCTTCGGCGGCTTGTGCGGGCGAATAGACGATCACTCCCTGAAATACAGTCCCGAAAAGCGCGCCAAAGTGAGTCCTGTCTCCGGTGATGAGTGTGTCGCAGCCTCCACGAATCGCCGCAGCCAGGACTGGGTGATCCTTTTCAGGCAGGGGAATCGAAGCCAACAAATCCGCATCTGGTCGAAGTGTGGGAAGACGTTCCATGGTCAAGAGGAGTGAATCGAGGTCCAACAGAGCCGACGAATTCTTGGCTTCCAGATTGCGGCGGGCCTCCTCGATCACGAAGTCGTCCACGCAGGCAGAGTGACCCGCCTTTCGCAGAAGTGCCAGCAGTCGCCTGATCGCTCCGTCCGAGCGCGCGCCGGAAAACAGGATATTCGCATCCAGAAAGATCCGCATCGGGTCCTAGCGGGGCTTCCGTTTCGCGAGCACCTTTGCAAGCTTGTCTTCCTCAAGATCGAATCCGCGAATGCGGTCATCGGAATAGATCTCCACCGCAAGGGTGACCGCCGGGCGAAGGAGGATGCCCTCCGGCGTGGTCTCCGCGATCAATTGATCGTCCGGCTTGATCCCGGCGGCCCTCCTGAGTTTGGCGGGGAGGGAAACGACTCCCCGGCTGGTCACGATCACACTGGTTTTCATGCGGGTAACTATTGCAGATTTTCTGCTTTTCTGCAAGTTCATCGCTCGGTCCGATTGACGCAACGAGCGGGAAATGACCCGCGCCCCGACTCCGCCCTCCCGTCTCGAAGAATCCTTCCTGAGACTCTGGAGACTGGCCGGAGGCCCCGAACTGACCAGATCACGATGGCAATCATCGAGCGCCTCACGGTTGTCGTGAAAGCCAATCCGTGAGGCAACAGGACGACGGGATCGATTCAGGGCCAACGTCTGTTGCGTCACCGAATCGGGCTTGCCGAAAGTTGCCGCCTTTTGCCAGTTTGATGGCCGAATCCCA
>DIVG01000005.1:108655-110331 GCA_002422425.1 Akkermansiaceae bacterium UBA6138
TCTGTAATCACGCAATTCTACCCATAGAGTTCCCAAGCATTCCTAACTTCCGCCGAACCTCCACCGACAACGCGCATCCGGCAGGATGGGGGACGTGGGATCAGAAAAGAATTTTCTAGCAGTATTTGAACCAAAAACTATAATAAAATTATGTCATGTAGGGACTGTAACAGATGCACGGAAACTCCAATCATGGGGCTCTTATTCGGCATACCTAGACTGATCTGGCGGTTGCTTACTTTCTGGAACATAGGTTTATTTCAGAGGCGCTGCCCTGCCTGTCGTCACTTGATGTCGCTACACCAGCGTAGGGCAGACGGTAGTTTCCGTGATTGATCTTTTAGCTTATACATTCATTGCCACATCCCTTGGCTGGAAGTACGGTGAAGGTTTCATCCCCACATTGATCCCTTTGGTTGCCATCATCTTCACTTGGCGGGCAATTCGCGGGGGCGGTTCGGATCAAGGCTGAGTTGGAGCCGAACCCCCTCTATCCCCGAGCTTCCGGTGGTGCGGGTGCGGAAGGGTTGAAAAAGCAATTCCTTGTGGTAACGTCGTGGCGTGGCAACGGCTACCGGGAGCGTCCCTCCGATTCTGGTTGAGGCTTGTCGTTACCCCCCGACTTCGACTCAGGGCGGGTGGCGTGATGCCCCGTGCCGTCTTGTTCTGCATCTTCTTGCGCGAGTTGCTGCCGATCACACACGCCCGCCCTAAGTCTATCGGTAATTTCATTGAATCCATCGGAATATCGCTTCCCTCTGTAAATCTCATACAAAGCCTCCATCGCAACATCCTTCCTGAGTTTGGCCGGGTCGTCGGCACTTCCGAGACGGGCTTCATATGTTACGGCCGAAAAGTCGGTTTCGCGGGTTCTAACCAGAATCTCACCGATGAACCAATAGATGGCTAAAAGTGTTTGGTCATCGACGCTCTCAGCCCATTTAGTGTATTTGCTTCGAAGAATCATTTCGGAAAGTTCGTCTGTCCAATCGTCGATCATTTTTTTGCCCAAACGTAGAGGCCGCTCGACCCGATACAAAGGCGGGCACGGTCACGATGTCATGGTAAGAAATCGAGCCACGGAAGTCAAGCGACTCGGGACGGTATCGGGTTGAGCGCGCTGGCTTGTGTACGCCCATCATGGGCTGAAACCAAAAGGGGTTCAAGTCCGCAGAACGGCTACTAGCGGTTGCGAGGCGCGGCTTGTTCGCTTTGGGTTTTATTCGATTCAGCTATCAGCAAGCCAAGCCACCAGTAAAATAGCACCTCGAATGCAATAGTGAAAACGGCGGTCGTCGGCTCTATGGCATCATCTCCTCCTATAATCGATGATACACCGAAAATGACCACTGCTGCTGGAATAACCAGAATCAACATTCGGAATGTTATGACCCAGCCTAGACTAAAATACTTGCTCAAAAAGCTGTTGCCGAAGCTGTCGCCATTCTGCCTCTTCAAGTGTAATACGCCCATGATGGTAATCACGATCGAGGCAAGACCTGACGCAACACTCCATGCGTTCATGTCTCCGAACGCGAATCCTGCGACAATTGCCATGAGTATCACGTCGGCCATGAAGTAGGGTGCTACCTCCTCTTCCTGAAAGGTGCCGCTACGATACTTGTCAATAAGTGGTTTGGATGAGATAAATTGCATTTTTTTATTTTAGCGAACGT
>DIVG01000079.1:0-69599 GCA_002422425.1 Akkermansiaceae bacterium UBA6138
TCCCACTCAAATTGACGAAGAACCAAAAATAGCATGGGCATCCTGCCCATGCCTTCGACGGGGCGAACGCGAATCATCCAATCGACCTTCGCCGCCTCTTCTCCCTCACCGATCCTCGATCACTATCGCGCCGATGGCCTCATCAAACGCAAAGCGCAGATCGGGATTCATGCGCTGCCACGTCTGGTAGAGGTCACCGGCCCGGTAAAGTTGTCCCGGTTCCGCCCGCGTTCCTGGCGCCCGCGCCGCATCAAAGTGGTCGGCATGGATCCGCGGATAGCTGCCAAGCAGTTGCCAGAGCCGCCAGCTCATCCCCTGATTTTCGGCGGGAGCCCCATGGAGAGGAAAACGAATCTCATTATAAGTCGTGACACCCTCATTCTCCGGCAGCGATCCCCCGATCCCTAGAATATCGACAACAATGCGCATCTGGCGAGGTTTCCACGTCACCCGCAGAGCGGTAGCCCCCGCACCCCGCGCAGAAAGTGACTTAATACCACCATGGCGAGACAGAGCCCCAGAAAAAGGGCGATTTCGATACTCCATTTTCGGGACATGGGGGAAAGAGGAGGGAAAGTGAAAAAGACGTGAGCCGCGCCCCGGATCAGCAGTCGCTGAGCAGCTTCCGGTTCTTCCAGACATAACTTAAGCCCGAGATCAACGTGAGCGCTAGACTGACCCAGATGAGGAGCAGCCCGAGCCGCGCCGGCCCGAGCAGCGGAAGATCAAAGACCGGGTTCAGCCACTGAAAGAGCGGCTCGCGCGCCGCGATGATGAGGAGAAAATAGATCACCGTCACGATCTGAAAAATCGTTTTGTATTTCCCGAGGCTGTCCGCCGCAAGGACGACACCCTCGGCCGTGGCGAGGAGCCGCAGACCGGTGACGAGGAATTCGCGCGAAAGAATCACAATGACGATCCACGCCGGAATGAAGTTCAGGCAGGCCAGCAGGACAAATCCCGCACACATCAGAATCTTGTCCGCGAGCGGATCCATCAGCTTGCCGAAGTTCGTGATGAGCGAGTGCTTCCGCGCGAGATGCCCGTCGAGGAAGTCCGTGTAGGCCGCGATCGAAAAGACAATCAGCGCCGCCGTGCCGCCGTAGGGCAGGCCATCGATCGAGAGCAGCGCGACAAACACGAAGGTCAGGACGAGGCGCGCAACGGTAAGTTGATTAGGGAGGTTCATTCAGGAGCTCAGACCGACCATAGCGTGACGTAGGCCACTGAGCAAACGGATCAAAGGGGCAATTTGTCCCGGAACTTGCGCATGGAAAAGACAACGTTCAATTCAAGTGACCGGATGATCGACCTCCAGCAGATTCAGGGAGGCCAACAGATGCCTTCAAAAAAACTGCGGGCGATCCTGATCCGAGCACCCGAGACATCCGAAGTCAATTTGAGGGTATATTTCATCCGACTTTGATAACGATCTGGAAGCGGCACAAACCCTTCTTCATTCGTGAGAATTCGTGTTCATTAGGGGTCAAAAATCCACCTGACACAGTAGAATTAGAATCTTCAGATTTGGCCTTCGATTTCATTCGTCAGCGGTGCAATTACCCCGAAAAACTTCCATCACCTCGGCCGATTTCGACTCTTTCCCGTTTGGCGAGAAATCACTTCATCGACCGAGCAGGTCGGAGAGAGTCCGGGCGTCGTCAATTGCCTCTTCCGGCGTCAAACCGGGCCACGTAGCGTGGCTGGAGAGAAAGTCTTCCGTCTCCCATCGAAAATCGTGCCCCAGAAGTCGGCCTACCTGAGCGGAGAGCGGATGAGAGCCTCGTCTGTTGGGAAGCCCCCACCAACCCAAAATCAAAACTTCACCCCCACCACCCACGCGGGGCTCTTCCCGCTGGGGTAAGTTTTCAGAGGCGTCAGGGTGCCGTTGTCAGGATCGCGGCGGTAGACGATGAGGGTATCCGATCCCTGCCCGGCCGAGACAATGTAGTTTTCTCCTCCGGGGATGATCGCAAAAGAACGCGGCGTTTTCTCCGTCGGCATCTGCCCGAGCGAAGTCAGCTTTCCCGTGGCGGCATCAATCGAGAAAACCGCAAGACTGTCGTGCCCGCGATTCGAGGCGTAGAGAAAGCGCCCGTCTGCACTCACATGGATGTCGGCGCAGCTGCCCTTGGACTTGTCCCACTCGGGCGGAGTCGTCGAGAGCGTTTCCCGCCGTGTCATCGTCCCCGTGGTCGCATCGTAGTCGCAGCGGGTCACGCTCTGGCCCTGCTCGTTGACGAGATAGGCCCAGCGCCCGCCCGGGTGAAAGGCCATGTGCCGCGGGCCCGCCCCCGCCTCGCCTCCGAGGTGCGGCGGCGTATTCGGAGAGATCACGCCCGTGGCCGCGTCGAACTTAAGTTGCTCGAGCTTGTTCAGCTCTCCGACGTGCGGGACAAAGGCGAAACGATTCGCCGCATCAGTCATGATGGAGTGCGCCTTTTTCCCCGTGACAAGGGACGAGACCGGTTCGCCCGTGACGATGCCGTCGGTGATCCGGCTCACGCTGACGATGCCCTCACCGTAGGAGGCCGAGAGCAGCCAGTTGCCCGTCTTGTCGAGATGGACATAGGCCGAGTTGCTCCCCGCAGGAGCAATCACCGCGTCCGACAGCATCCCCGTCGCGGGGTCGATCTTGATCGAGGCGAACTCGCTCGTCGTGCGCACCGCCGCGTAGAGGCGCGAATGATCGGGGCGTATCGCGAGGCTCCCGGGCGATCCCGACAAGTCGATCGCGCCGATCCGGGTGAGATCCCCGGTTTTTTCGTCCAGGGTGAAAATGGCGATGCGATTGTCCCCGCTCTCCGAAACATACACGACCGTCGGTCCCGCCAGGGCCGGATGAATAAAGAGGGCGAGCGCGAGAAGAACGGATTTTTTCATGAAAGACAGATTCAATAAGGTTGAGTCGATGAGCATACCCTGCTTGGTCGGGCGGCGTCTCCCGGCGTGATCGGGGAAATTCGGGTTTATACCACCTCGAAGACCCGCTGACGGCTACACGCCCATTGCCGGATCGATCCGGTCGGCTGATAGGTGCCGCCTCCGGCCCAGGGGGAAAAGGCCGGCAACACGGCGTGGCGCATGGGCGAATCGGGACGCGTCTCCATCACTAAAGAGGGCAGCGTCAGCGCCGTCCCCGCCCCGTCGCGAAAGCGGAACGAAGGATGCCGGTGCCCCGTGATCTCGACGAGTGACTCCCCCGCCCCGATCGCGTCGGGCTGCAGGGCGAGGTGACCGTGATGAAAAAAGAAACCCTCGACCCGATGCGATTTCACAAAATCAAAATGCCGCCGTATCCCGCCGCGGTCGTGATTGCCCTCGATGAGGACGAGACCCGCGCCCAGTTCGGTGAGCCCGTGCAGCCACGCGATCGCCTCGTCCGGCGCGGCCGAGCTGTCGACGATGTCGCCGACAAGGATGAGCGTCGCCGGGGCATAACTCTGCACGAGCGCACGCAGCCGCTCCTGCACCGTCTCCATTCCCCACATCGGCCAGAGCCCCCCGGCCCGGCGGCGGCTCATTTCATACCCGAAGTGGAGATCGGCGACCGCGAGCCAGCGTTGCGTTCGATGGTAAAGGGCGAGGCGTCCGTCGAGGACGAGATCGGGCTCCACTTCGAGACAGGCGCAGGACGGCGCACCCGCCGCGACGCGGGGAACTTCGGTTGATTTTTCTACGGGGTCGATCATCCTTCCGTTCCTATAATTCATTTTTTCAGAACCTTATCCTATGTCAGACGAAACAGAAGTGCCACCCGCAGAAGACCTCGGAGCCCTGCTCAAAGTCCGCCGTGAGAAGATGGAAAATCTCCGCGGCCTCGGCATCGATCCTTTCGGCAAAGGATACGCGACGACCCACTCGCCAGGTCCGCTCCGCGCCAATTTTACCGAAGGTGAGACCGTGCGTCTCGCCGGCCGCATCACTGCCCTGCGCGACATGGGGAAGAGCAACTTCCTCGATATTTCCGACATCAACGGCCGCATCCAGATCTTTGTGAATCAAAAGCAGATCGGCGAAGAGCAGTGGGCCGCCTACAAAAATCTCGACATCGGTGACTGGATCGGCGTCGCGGGCGAGACCTTCACCACTCAGGTCGGCGAGCCCTCGGTCAAAGCGAACGAGATCACGGTGCTCTCGAAGTCCCTCCGTCCCATGCCCTCAAAGTGGCACGGCATCGTCGATCCGCAGATCAAGTATCGCCAGCGCTACCTCGATCTTATCGCCAACGAGCGGTCGCGTGAGATTTTCAAAAAGCGCTGCCTCATGGTCGCCGAGATCCGCCGCTACCTGCAGGAGCGCGATTTCTTCGAAGTCGAGACCCCGATGTTGCAGGATGTCCCCGGCGGTGCCGCCGCCCAGCCCTTTGAGACGCACCACAACGCGCTCGGCATGGACATGTTCCTCCGGATCGCGCCCGAGCTCTACCTCAAGCGCCTCCTCGTGGGCGGGTTTGAAAAAGTCTTCGAGCTCAATCGCAGCTTCCGCAACGAGGGCATCAGCCGTCGCCACAATCCCGAGTTCACCATGCTCGAGGCCTACTGGGCCTACGCCGACTTCGAGCAGATGGCCGACCTCGTCGAAGACCTCATCTGCCACCTTGCCGAAAAATACTGCGGCGGTCTTCAGATCGAACACCGCGACGTCGACGGCAATGTCACGAAAACGATCGACCTCTCCCGGCCCTGGAAGCGTGCCCCCTACCGCGACCTCGTCGCCGGGGCCGCCGGGGCTGACTGGTGGGATCTCACCCTCGACAGCCGCCGCGCCCGCTGCCGCGAACTCGGGGTCGAGATCTCCGCTGACATGGAGGACTACGAGATCTCGCAGCAGGTCTTTGAAAAGCTCGTCGAGGAAAAGACGATCAATCCCGTCTTTGTCACCCACGTTTCCAAAGAACTCGTCCCCCTCGCCAAGCAGAACGCGCAGGATGACTCCATCGTCGACGTCTACGAGCTCATCATCAACGGAGCCGAAATCTCGCCCGGCTACTCCGAGCTGAATGATCCCGACGTGCAGCGCCGCCGCCTTGAGGAGCAGGCCGGGGAAGAGATCCAGAAAATCGACGAGGACTTCCTCCTCGCACTCGAATACGGCATGCCGCCCGCCGGTGGGATCGGGATCGGGATCGACCGTCTCATCATGATGCTGACCGGGGCGGAGTCGATCCGCGATGTTGTCCTCTTCCCGCAGTTGAAGCGGAAAGAGGCCTGAAGAGGCGACCGCGCTCCTTTCCCGGCGCGGGCTTCTCAGCCTTTCAACGAGGCGAGGTAGGCGACGAGATCGAGAAATTGTTCGTCTGTCAGGCTGGCGGTCAGGTGCGGCGGCATGAGAGTAGGGATCACTTCGCGATTGGCGATATCTTTCTTCGCCAGCGGTTTGATCCAGGGCGTAGCGGTGTCGCGATACCAGACGATGTCGTCACTCTCACGCTCGACGTAGCCGGTGATGGCGGCACCCGCCGTTGTCGTGAACGCAACCGCCTGGAAGCCTTCCTTGATCTGACGGTTGGGCCAGAGGATGGATTCGACGATCTGATCGAGCGGCATCCCGGCCCCGACTCCGTTGAGGGAGGGACCGATCACGCCGCCTTCGTCACCGATCTGGTGACAGGCAACGCAGGCGAGCTGGGCCATGCGATAGATCCCGGCTCCGCGCTTGGCGTCGCCTTTTCCTTCACGGATCGCGCCGACCACGGCGGCAACCCGGGCGGGATCATACTCGGGCGCACCGCTCTGGCGTCCGACCGCCTGATTGAGGAGTGGCGTCAGCTTCGCATCGGTTCGGCCGAGCCGGTTCATTGCGTTGAGAATCTCCTGCGCCGTGGCGGAGTCGGGTGCGGTGCCCGATTCAAAGACAGCGGCAAGAGCGGCGGGACCGCCGGGTGCGGCGAGGAGGAAAGGCAGCAGAGAGGCACCGCCTTCCTTGTCTGGAAGCGTTTCGACAACGAGGCGGGCTCCCGATACGGGATCCACTCCGACGATGGCCTTGAGGGCGGAACCCCGCAGTTCCGCCACTGAATCTACGTCAGCGACAAGAGGGGAAAGGAAGGGGATGACCTCCCTTCCCTCGAGGCGCCCGAGTGCCGCCATCGCGGCGGATCGCAAGGGCACGGTCGCAGTCGGATCGAGGGACAGATCCCGGATCTCGGGAACGAAGACCTTCGCTTTCCACAGGCCGACGAGGCGCAAGCCAGCAACCCGGGTCTCTAGCGGGCCCGTGAGGAAGAGGTCACGCAGTGACGACTCAACAGGACTCTTGGGCAAAAGCTGCCGCACTTCCGCCGCGTCGGAGAGAGCATCGAGAAGGGAGGCATCATTCTGCTCGACCGCCTGAGTAAAGACCCTGTCGAGATCAGCGGAATCACCGAACCGTGCGAGCACCGTTAGAAATCGACTGCGATCGACAACGGTGAGTTCTCCCGCACCGGGTTTCCAGGCAATCGCTTTGCGCGCGAGATCGGCGGTAGCAGCTCCCCCGTAGGTCTCGAGAACAAAAGCAAGATGGGCCGGTTTTTCGAATTTTAGCGAACCGCCTTGCAGTGCCTTGAGCCAGTGCGATTCGAGCGCGAAGACGGCCTGACTCAGCGAGTAGTCGATAAACCGATCCGACCCCGTATCGAGAGCGGTCAGGGCGAGCTTCAACGAATTCGCCCCCGGTCGATTCGCGCAGGCAACGACAGCCTCGAGACGCGGGCGCGGATGCGGGTCGGCGAGCAGCTTCGCGAGTCGGGCATCGGCATCCGAAATCGGTTCGGCACTGCGGGCGATGAGGCGGGCGGCCACGGCCCGGACAAAGGGTTCGGTCGAGACCTGAAGTCGATCGAGCAGCGCGGCATCGACGGCCCCGAGCGACTCGAGGACACCGGCCGCTTCGACGAGGGCGACGCCATCGTTGTCTTTCCATTCCGCGAGACGGGCTCGCAGGGCGGCGACCACGGGCGCGGAGTCGGCGTGATCGGAGAGCATGCGGCGGGCCTGCTCGCGCGGCCAGCGCTCGGACGAGCGGAGCTGTTCGATCAGCTCATCGGGAGTGGCCTTTGCAAGGTCGGGACGCTCGATGGGATCACGCCCTTTCGCCCTCAGTTTCCAGATCCGTCCGTGACTGTAATCGCGGTCGGGATGACGCAGGGAAACCTGGTAGTGATTGATGATGGGATTAAACCAGTCCGCGATATAGATCGCCCCGTCGGGGCCCTGACGGATATCAACCGGACGGAAACTTTCGTGTCCGCCGTAGATGAGCTGCACCGGAGGCGAGGCGGCGAAGCCGGCGCCCTCCGCCACCAGCGGGATGGCGGAGACCTCGCGGGCGAAGTAACCGGCAATGATGGCATGGTCCTGGATCCAGTCGGGCAGATGCGCTGAACGCACGATTTCCCCGCCCATGCTCTTGCCGGGCGTCTGCCCGACCTGAGCAAACTGCATGAGCTCGCGCGGATGCGTCGTGGGGATGAGCCCCGGCGTCGCAAAACCGAAGTGGGGACCGTTGCTTTTCACAAAGAGCGCGCCCCATTGATCAAGAGCGATGCCGCAGGGATTCTGGCTCATCATCGAGGGAAAACCGAAGGGATCGAGCCGTTGCAGGCGCGGATCAAAGCGCCAGAACCCGGCGGTGTCGCCCCGCGAAACGCCCCACGGGGTCTCAACCTGAGAAAAGGCGTGAAGTCCCTGACTGAAATACAGAAACCCTCCCGCGTCGAAGATGAGATTGCTGATATTCTGATGGGTGTCACCGGTGCCGAATCCGGTCAGGACGACGCTTTTTTCATCGGAGCGGTCGTCGCCGTCGGTGTCCTTGAGGAAAACGAGATCGGTGTCTTCAGCGATCCAGACACCGCCATGGCCGAGGGCGAATCCCATGGGCATATTGAGCCCGTCGGCAAAGAGCGTCGTTTTGTCGGCGCGGCCGTCGCCGTCGGTGTCTTCGAGGAGGTAGAGCTTATCGTCGGGACTTTCCCCGGGCTTGAGCTGGGCATAGGCGAGCGTGCAGAGCACCCAGAGACCGCCGCGATGATCCCACTGAATCGCGACGGGATTGGCAATGCCGAGGGTCTCGTCAGCAAAGAGCGTGACCTCGAAGTCCGGGTGCACCACGAAGGTCGCGAGCTCGGCCTCCGGCGAAGGGTCGGAAGTCGGCGCGGCATCGGGACTGATCGCAAGGACCTCGTGCGATCCCGCGAGAAGGAGAAAGGTAAATAAGAAAAATTTCATTTCACGGGAGCAGTGTTGGTAGCCTCGCGGGCGTAGCGGTGAATCTCGGCCTCGGCTTCGGCGATGAGTCCGGGGAGTGAGTCGATCTCGCGAACGAACCAGCGTTCCTCGCGCTTCTCGACGTCGCGCGAGGCGGGAACGTGCTGGCGGTCGCCGAAGAGGAAGGCCCAGTTCGAGGGGCGGTAGTATTGCTGCCAGAGACGGTTTTTGCGATCGATAGCGTCGTGAAGAGAGGGGCTATCCCCCCGGTATCGGCCAACGCCGAATTTGCTGGAAATCGCTTCGGCGAAAACGCGATGACCTGTTTCATTGAGATGAACGCCGTTGTCGGACATACCAGCATTCCATTCGGCGTCGGATAGGATGAAGAGGAGATTCCTTTCAGCCGCCAATTTTTTAATCGCCTCAAAATAGGACGAAAGCACGATATTCCGTTCCTCCGAGAGGGCAGGAGCCGGCCCTGAGTAGAAAAAGGGCGTCGGCCCGACCAGGACGATGCGCTTGGTCAACGGAAGAAGATCGTCGATCAGTTTCGCATAAGCGGCGATAAAATCGGAGAGTCGCCCCGGGCCTTCGAGGGATTCCATTTTGCCGAAAGCGATGAAGACGATCCCGGGCTCGGTTCGTTCGCGGTGATCGGGAATGCTCCCGGGCTGAGGATCGCCGGACTTCGTGTAGAAGTGCATCGGCCGGGCCTGCAGATAAACGGTGTCGCCCTGCCACGCGAGACTCCGCCAGCGCAACCCAAGGTCCGGGTAGGCGAGATGAAGAGCCGCTTCGAGAAAACCGTGGCGGTCAAGATCGACAATCTCGGTTCCTCCCACCCAGGTAATCGTCTCGCCGGGACGGGGCCGGAAGCGTATCCGATCATGCTCCAGGGGAAAGGGCGGCACGGGTTCGCTCACCTCGGCGAAGCTCCGCCGGATCACGGGGAGATCCTCGTCTGCCGCAGCGACGATGAGTCCGGGTCCGGTCAGGACGAGGACAAGAAAAACGGCGGCGCGACGAAGGGACCTCTTCATCCCGTGAGTTTGGACGGGGAGGCCCCTCTTTGACAAGGACGCGATGAAGCTCGATGAAAACCGCTCGAAGGTGTCACCACCTTCGCTACGCTCTTTTGTAGCTGGCCTCTTCGAGGCCGGGNNCCCGGCCTCGAAGAGGCCAGCTACAGGAAGAATTCGGGATACGCCGTCCTACTCCGCTACCGGGACCCACTGCACTGCGTCGAGAATAACGTGTCCGTCGGTGCCGGCGTTGCTCACTTTTACCGAGGCCGCGCCTCCGCTGAATTCGAAGGTCCCAAGCGGCTCAAAGAGTCCGTCGGAGGGGGCTTTCTTTTGATTCACGGTGATCTTCTCGACCCCGCCTGCATGCGTCACCTCGACGAGGACATTGGAAGCGCGGTTGTTGTTCGGCGGGTAGGCGAAACGCACGGTGTAGCGTCCAGCTTTTTCAATTTTCGTTTCAAAAAGGGCCGAGGCCTCGCCTTTATTCGCGTTGCCGTCGTGTCGGTAACCGAATCCGACAAAGGCCTGACCGGCTCCGCTTTCCTCCCAGTTCCCGGTGAGGAGGGCGTTCTCGTCGTCGACGACAAGCCCGGGGAGATCGTGCGGCGCGGTGCCGCGGCCACCGGCGAGAGGCTCGTCATGCTCGAGGATCTGTCCCTCGGCGATGAGCTTTTCGCGCAACTTCGCGTAATCGACATCCTGCACCGCGATGCCCTCGTCGAGCGCCATGACCGCAGCGGTCGCGGCGCTGTGGGCGAGGATCATGAAGACGGGCTCCATCCGGATCGAGCCGAAGGCGATGTGGGTGCTCGAGACGCAGACGGGAACCATCAGATTCGTGCACTGCTCTTTCTTCGGCACGAGCGAGCCGTAGGCGATCTCGTAGGGGCCGCGGGTGCTCACGCCGATGTCTCCCTCGTTCTGGACGTAACCTTCGGGAGTGATGTAGCGCTGGGTGTTGTGCGAGTCAATCGTGTAGGATCCCATGCCGACCGAGTTGGGAGTAGGCTTCTTTTTGCGCAGTTCGTTCTCGGTCATGACGAAGTCGCCGATCATGCGGCGGGCTTCGCGGATGTAGAGCTGATGCGACCAGTTTCCGTTGTCAGTGAACTCGTCCTTCGGCAGACCCCAGCGCCGCATTTCCTCCTGCACGTCTTTGGGGACGCGGGGATCGTTGGCGATAAAGTAAAGCCAGCCCTGCTGGTAGGTGACGTGCTCCTGAATGATCTCGCGCCGGCGTTCGTAGGAGGCCTCGGGGTAGTCGTAGTTGTAACCGATGTTGTCGGTGCTGAAAGGCCCGTGGTTGTTCGTGTCGGTCTTGTGATTCGGAATCGGATCAAACTTCCCGAAGGTCTCGCGCCAGCCCGCGTCAAAGATGCGGATGAGGAGTTCGTATTGAGTCGGATCGTAGCCCTCGGGCTTGGGAAAAGGGATGCGGTTTTCCGGATGATCGGTCAGGCACATGCGGAAGCAATAGGCCTGGACGCGGTGATCGCCCTCGCCCTTCACGCCCGGATCTTCCGTGCTGATGCGGGGGAGGACTCCGCTCGCCGGGTCGCCGGGGATGACGTAGGGGCTGATGCGGGTCTCGATCGTGTCGAAGTGGTGGCGGTGATGGAGCACGCCGACCTGGACGCCGTTCCATTCCTCGCCGTAGACCGAGTTGGCTTCGCGGCCGACGTGGTAATCGATGCCCGCTGCGGCGATGAGGTCGCCTTCGTAGGTCGTGTCGAAAAAGATTTTCCCACTGTAGGTCTTGCCGCTGAGGGTGGTGATGGACTGGATCGCGCCGCCCTTGACGACGACTCCCTTTTCCCGGTCGAGCCATTCGTCGCGATGGACTTCGAGGTCAAATTCCTTCACATACTCCTCGAAGACCGCCTCGGCGATGCTGGGTTCGAAGATCCACATCGTCTTCTGGTCTCCGTCGATCGCGGGCGTCCCCTGCCCCTTGCCGCCGTATTCCTCCCTCTTCTGGAACTTCCAGTTTTCGGGCTTCTGATACTGCTTCCAGACGCGGTGATAAAAATCGCGGGAGAGACCGCCGATGACCGCCTTGTTGCCTGTGTCGGTCCAGCCGAGCCCGCCGCTGGAGAGACCCCCGAGATGGTTGTCGGGACTGACGATGACGACGGACTTGCCGCCCTGTTTTGCCCGCACCGCGGCAATGACCGCGGCACAGGTGCCACCGTAGATGACAATGTCGCGTTCAACCGCTTTCTCCTGAGCCGCGAGCGGAGCGAGGGTAAGGGCGGTGCCGAGAGCAAGGACGACGAGGGTTGGGAAGGGGAAGACTTTCACGGGTCGAAGATAGGAACTCCCACCCGCAAAGACAAGAACCCAGTTTGCGCCGAAAACAGCGTATCCACTTTTCTAAGCCTCCGTATCCGGCGAGGAGGACGGGCGATTTTTCCCCGCAAGCCATTGCGCGATCCACCCGAGCAAGGCGGCCACGGCGGCGATCGCGGCGGCATAGAGCGGGATAAAGATCAGCGTCAACGCCGACTGCGCGTCGGCGGCGAGGTCGTTGTCATGGTGAAAATAAATGAGCAGCCCCCACGCCGCCACCGTCGCGAAGAGCCCCGGCCAGTAGCACGGACCGCGCGAGAAGAGGAAGGCCACCAGCACAACAAGGGCGGGGACGAGGGCGCACCCGCCAAAGAAAAGAATCCCGATGAGCACATAACCCTTATCCGGATAATACTGCGCGACCCAGTCCATCCCCCGGGGAAGGCGCGAGAGAAGCGGGAGGATGAGACAGACGAGAGCGGCGACGAGGCCCAGCTTGAGCGTTGGTTTCATAGAGCGAAGAAGCGGGGCCGCCATCGGCCCTGTGAGGCGAATCTTAGGGACAGGTGCCGTCATGCACAAGGTTTTGAAAAGCGGACTCCGTCCTCATTTACGGGTGGAAAATGCGCCAGCCCGCCCGAACGTGGCGCGTCATGGAAAACAAAAACGTACTCGGCGGCGTCCTCATCCCCTGCAGCACGGATCCGCTCACCGGATTCTACCGCGACGGCAAATGCCAGGTGGGGCCCGAGGACCACGGCTGCCACGCGGTTTGCTGCGAAGTGACCGCGGAGTTTCTCGCCTTCAGCAAGGCGGCGGGCAATGACCTCAGCACCCCGATGCCCCTTTACGGATTCCCCGGACTCAAGCCCGGCGATCGCTGGTGCGTTTGCGCGGGACGCTGGAAAGAAGCCCTCGACGCCGGTTACGCCTGCCCCATCGTCCTCGAAGCGACCTCCGAAGCGGCCCTGCAATACGTCTCGCGGAGCATCCTCGAGGAGTATGCGCTGGTGGAGGAAGAGTGAGATCTCCGCTCACCGCGACCGGTAATCGAGCCTGATCGGCGTTCCATTTTCCCCGATCACGACCTCGACGGCCTTGCCGTCTCCGGGCGTCAGCGTTTCAAGAGTGACCGCTTTGTCCGCCGCCTCTCCGGTGGCTTCCCAGATGCTGCCTTCGAATTTCACGGTCGCCTTTCCGACGAAGGGACCGGCCTCGGCTTTGGCGGAGAATTTCCCCCGACGCACCCGCAACGCAGTGACGGGCAGGTTTTTGTCTTCGGGATAAAAGGCGAGCACGCCGGCGCTGACGGGTTGGCCGTCGAGAGCGACCTCGCCACTGACGGCAGCCTGCGGCTGGCGGGAAGCAAAGAAAAAATTCACCCGCAACCAGTGGCTCAGCAGGCCCGACCAGGTCCCGAGAACAGGATCGCCGCGATTGAGCCCGACGCCGTGAGCGCCGTTCTGGTAGACGTGGAACTCGGCGGGGACTTTTTTCTGCCGCAACGCAAGATAAAAGCGGGTCGCGTTTTCCGCCGGCACCGCCGCATCGGCATCGGTCTGAAAAAGAAAGGTCGGCGGGGTCTCTTCGGTGACGTTGTTCTCGGAAGAAAGTTTTTCCGCGAGCGCTTCGTCGTCGTTCCGATCAGGACCGAGGAGGTTTTTCCGTGAGCCGCCATGCGTGACGACCGGATCAAAGCTGATCACGGGATAACAGAGGATCGCAAAATCGGGACGGGCGCTCACTTCGTCGATCGCGTCGGAGGCCTCGTAGGCTTTTTCATCATAGA
Organism: Akkermansiaceae bacterium UBA6138; assembly: GCA_002422425.1. Classification (GTDB taxonomy): domain Bacteria; phylum Verrucomicrobiota; class Verrucomicrobiia; order Verrucomicrobiales; family DEV007; genus Arctic95D-9. The sequence goes on from DIVG01000079.1 coordinate 13,299, forward strand.
GCGTCGCGGCCATGCTGGCGAGGTGACCTCCGGCGGAAAATCCCATCACCGCGAGACGGGCGGGATCGAGCTCGTAGTCTCCGGCATGGGCCCGCACCCAGCGAATCGCCCGCTGCACATCGGCGAGCTGGGTCGGGTAATGATGCCCCTGACTGCCGAGGCGGTAATGCAGGACAAAGGCGGAGACGCCCTGTCCGTTAAACCACTCCGCGATCTGGTGCCCTTCGTGATCGGTCGCGAGCCCGCCGTAGCCGCCTCCGGGGCAGATGACGACAGCGGCACCGGTGTGGCCTTCGCTTCCCTTGCCGGGATAAAGCTTGAGCGAGGGAGAGCCTGTCTCTTTGTCGATCGGCAGGGCAAAGGGTGTTTTTCCCTCGGGCCAGAGCGGGGTGGACTCCTGCGCGAGGAGCCCTCCGCTCAGGCAGATCAGGAGAGCCGGGATCGCGAAATATTTCATACCCCGAGATTGGACTTGAGCGCTTCGATTTCGGACTTCAGTTCGAGAAGCTGCTCCTTGAGCGAGGCGATCTCTTCCTCCATCTCGGTGCGCCACGTTGCCGCCGGCACGGCCGATTCGGCACGAGAAGAGACGGCGGTGACCGGAGTAGGCGCGACATCGCCGCAGAGGAGATGCACATAAGTCGCGGCGCGGCGTCCGCCTCCGGCGGGGATCAGTTTCACGAGCGGCTCGGGCGAATAGGAAGCCATCTCATCGAGGACGGTCTGGACCCGCTCGATGTCGGCGAAGGGATGCAGGCGCTCGGTGCGCTGGCGCAGTTCGCCGACGGTCTGCTGCCCGCGCAGGAGCAGGACACAGAGGAGAGCGCGCTGGCCTTTCGTGAGGTAGGGAAATTTGTTCTCCAGCGTGTGCTTGCACTTGGGGACACGGGCACCGGCCTGGTGCACGAGAATGGAGAGCTTCTTGTAGCGCAGCCCTTCCATCGCCTCCTCGACCGTGTCGGTTCCGAAATCGGTCACCGGCTCGCGGTTGCTCGACTGATTGCACGCCGAGAAGAGGCTGTTGAAGGTGAGCGGATACTGATCCGGCGTCGTCGCCTCTTTTTCAAGGAGACAGCCGAGGACGCGGGACTCTTCAAAGGTGAGCAGGGGCGCGGGTTTATCACCGGAAGCCACGGCCTCCGGTTCGTCGTGGGGATTTTCGTCTGACATGGGAGAAGGGCGGGATTTTAACACGAGGTAGCCGGATCACGAAACTTGTCCTTTGCCATTTCGCAAAGGAATTGAGGAGAAAGCCTAAAATTGACCCTATTTTACGGGAATGCTGCGGAGAACCGTCATCGCCAGGATAGATGCTCCGAGCCACGCCCTCTGTGTTAACGACTCGGGACGCCCGTGGAAAAAAATACATTCCCCAAAAAAAATCTAATAATCGATGACCGTGATCGTTGACACGCTCAATTTTTAATGATTGTTTGAGGGGTATGAAGTCCAAACTTGCAACCTTCAGCGCTCTAACAGTGCTCCTCCTCGGCAGCGCCCAATCGGGCGACTACTCATCCAAGCAGCCGGTAAATCCGAAGCAGCCCGTCGATTCACGCGGGGTCGTCGGTGAGATCGGCCTCGGACTCGGTTGGAACTGGATCGACGAAGACGATGGCGACGGTGCCAGCGTCTACCTCTCCACCATCAATGGGTCGGTCGCCTTCCCTGTGGGAAATTTCTACATCTTCGCCCTCGATGCCTACGCTCGTTACGACGACTTCAGCGACGACGCTGACTTCGATTCAAACGAAGACCCCGAATTCGAGTATTCTTTCGGAGCCCACTTCCTTCGCGACATGAGCGCGGATACCCGCCTCGGCTTCTTCACCGCCTACGGTGATACCCGTCCCCAGGATTGGGATAAGGACGACTCTTATGATGTTCTCATGGGCGGCGTCGAATACCAGCATTTCGTCTCTGATAAGCTTCTTCTCTTCACCCAGCTCGGTTACGGTAGATCGCTGCGGGACGGTGAAGATTCGACCGAAGCCTTCGGTGAGGGCGGTTTCATCAGCCGCGCCGGCGGGACTTATTTCGTCAACGAGCAAACGGCTCTCACCCTCGATTTTGAGGCTGCTTTTGCAGCGCATTACGTGGACAGTGATGATGCCGGTCTTTTCTACGGTGTCACTCTCGGCGGGGAGACTCAGCTTTCTGAAGGCAGCCCGCTCTACCTGACCTACTTTGCTCGTTACGATTTCATCGATGCCACCGACGACGGCTGGATCGAAGATGTTCAGGCCGGGGTCGGGATCAAGTATCTCTTCGGGGCCGGTTCCTCTAAGGAGGCTGCTCGCGCCGGGAAGTCGATCGGAACTCCGAGGATGCCGATTCGTGGCAGTGCTTGGACAGAGAATCGCGACTAAACTCCGCTTTGATTTTCTTTCGAAAACCTCCGGCAGGATTCTGCCGGGGGTTTTTTTGTGTCCTGGCCCGAAACCGGGAGAATGCGGGATCACAGATCTCTGATTAAAATACACGGCCGATTCGGCACGCGATGAAACGGCAGTGACCGGAGTAGCTATCCTCCTCGGGGAAACGTTCGGAGTGTCGGCCCGATTCTGGATGAATCTCCAGACATCCCACGATTTGGCTGTCGCCGCGATGAAGCGGGAGGCGGCGGCGTAACTCTGGAGTTCAGAGGATCAGCCGCCTCACCCCAAAAACTTCCCCGGATTCAAAATCCCCTTCGGATCCAGTGCCTCCTTCAACCGCCGGTGCACCTCGAACGAGACGGGGCCGACGGCGTCTCTGAACCACCGCTTTTTCGCGAGACCGACACCGTGTTCGCCGGTGATCTGACCATCGTTGGCGATGATCCAGTTAAAGAGGAGATCGAGCGCGGCATCGGCCTTTTCACGGGCGACGGGATCGGTCTCGTAATCTTTCACCATGAGATTGGTGTGGATGTTGCCATCCCCCGCATGGCCGAAGCAGGCCACAGGGATCCCGGTGTCCGCCTCGAGTTGACGAGCAAAACGGACGAGTTCGACGAGCTTCGAGCGAGGCACGACGATGTCCTCGTTCAGCTTGATGAGCCCCGTCGCCCGGAGCGAGTAGGAAAATTCGCGGCGCAGTTTCCAGATCGCCTCACACGCGGACTTGTCGCGGGCCTCCTCGACAGAAAGAGCCCCGAGCGAGTCGACGAGCGAACGGAGCGCGGAGAGATCCTGCAGGATCGTGTCGCGCCGGCCGTCGAGTTCGACGATGAGGTGGGCATCGCCGTCAGGGAGCATCTCGGGACCGAGGTAATCGCGGGCCGCTTTCAAAGTAAAACCGTCCGTGATTTCGAGACCCGAAGGCTGCCACCCGCCGTTCAGGATCGCCTGGACCGCCTCGGCGGCGATTTCAAAAGTGGGAAAGGTCGCCGTCAGCATCGCCCTCGCCTCGGGATGGGGAATAAGCCGAAGGGTCGCTTTCGTGATAACACCGAGGAGGCCTTCGGAACCCACGAACATACCGATGAGGTCGAGGCCGGTTTTGTTTTTGTGGCAGCGTCCACCCGTCTCGAGGACTTGCCCGTCGGGGAGAACGACCTCGAGGCCGAGGACGTAATGCCGCGTGACGCCATACTTCACGCAGCGGGGACCGCCCGCGTTCGTGGCGATGGTTCCACCGACAGAGCATTCCTTGAGACTGGCCGGATCGGGTGGGTAGTACCAGCCGAGCGCACGGACGGCCTCCTGCAAGTCGTCGAGAATCACCCCCGGCTCGACCACGGCGATGCCGTCGGCCGCATTGATCTCAAGGATGCGGTCCATTTTCCGAACCGAGAGGAGGATCCCGCCCCTGACCGGAACACAGCCGCCCACATAACCGACGCCCGATCCGCGGGTCGTCACGGGGATGCCGTGTTCACTCGCAAAACGCATCGTCGCGACGACTTCGTCCCGCGAGGTGGCCTGGACGACGGCGTCGGGCATGGCCGCGGCATGCCAGCGATCCATGCCGAACTCGCGCCGGACCTCCGCCGCAGTGGATACCCGCGCCTCCCCGACAGCCAGGGAAAGTCCCTCAAGCCACGCCGGTTCCGCCTCCGCCCTCACCCGTTCGTCAACCACATCCATACTTTAGGTAAAAAGACGATAGCCCCGACCAGAGCCGCCGCAACCGCCGCGATGAGGACACCGCCCGCCGCCGCGTCTTTTGCCATGCCGACACCGCGGTCGGCCTCGGGATGGACGGCGTCGGCGAGATACTCGAGGGCCGTGTTAAACACCTCGGCCATGAAGACAAGCCCGGCGCTCAGGACGATCGCGAGCCACTCTCCCGCGCTGATGCGAAAGAAAAAGCCCGAAGCAAGGATGAGGATAAAAATCGCGAAGTGAATCCGGAAATTCCACTCGGTTCGCAGGACCGTACGCACCCCCCGTCCCGCATCAACAAAGCTCTGAAGTCCGCGATAGCGGCCTAATGACACTCTCATAATTCACTTGGCGGAAATTCAAAGCGGCTACACATTTGAGACTCCTATCATTCTACAGGAAGCGATCATGACAAAAAAACCCGCACAGAAAAAAGCAGCCAAAAGCACGGCACCCAAAGCACGCATCGGATTCGTCGGCGTGGGCCGCATGGGAGCCAACATGGCCCGCCACCTCAACGATCTCAAATACAAAGTCACGGCCGTCTACGACGTCAATGAAGCCGCCGCCGATGATCTCGCGAAGGAACTCGGCGCGACCGCCTGCAAAAAACTCGCTGACGTGACCGCCCATGCGGACATCATTTTCACCGTCGTGACGAACGACGACGCGATGAAGCGGATCTTCCTCGACAAGGGCGACAGTCTCCTCAAAGGCGCCGAAGGGCGCACCTTCATCAATTGCGCGACCCTCAGCCCAGGCATCCAGCAGAAAGTCGCCAAAGCCGCCGCCGACAAAAAGGCCACCTGCATCGAGGCCTGCATGGCGAGCAGCATCAGCCACGCCCGCACCGGCAAGCTCTACCTCATGATCGGTGCCGACGACGCCGTCTTCAAAAAGCACAAAAAGCTCCTCGAAGACATCAGCCTCAACCTCCGCCACATCGGCGCGATCGGCAAAGCGGCCGAGGTCAAGGCCCTCGTCAACATGGTCATGAACATCAACACCGCCGGCCTCGCCGAAGGCCTCGGTCTCGCCCAGTCGCTTGGGCACGATCTCAAGATGATCTGCGAAGTCTTCTCCCAGACCGGGGCGAACTCCCGCGTCCTCGAGACCGATGCCGACGACATGATCGCCCGCGAGCACGACTGCTGGTTCTCCGCCGAGCACGCTGCGAAAGATTCCGGTATCGCCGCCGGTCTTGCCAAGGCACAGAAGCTCAGTCTCCCTCTCAACGACGCCGCCAAGGCCCAGTATGACCGCATGGTCGATCTGCATATCGGCGGTCTCGACAAGTCCGGCATCGCCGAGCTCACCTTCCCCGGCCGCACCGGCACGGAGAAGAAGAAGAAAAAGGGCGGAAAAAAGAAGTGATCCGATCCCGGACACGGAACTTTACATCGAAATGAGCGCTCCGTGAAGAGCGCTCATTTTTTTTGCAGCATCCGGTCCATCATTTCGGACATGAGCTTGCCGCGATCTTCGCGGGACATGTCAGGCTGCTTTTCACGAAGTTCGGACATCTTCCGGAACATTTCCTGGCGCTGTTCTTCCGAAAGCTGCGACATCTTTTCGCGAAACTCCGGTGAAGGGCCGCGGCGCTCGCCGTCCCCGCCCCCGGGGCCGCGCATACCGCCCGGGCCGGGGCCTGGACCCTGTTCAGTCGTAGGACCGGCACCCGGCTTGGATTCGCCCGGCTTCAGCTGCCACTCGGCATAACGCACCGTGACGACCTCGCCGCCCTCGATCGCAACCTTGGCCGCGACTTTTTCGAGGTCTGGGTCCGCCTTGAGCTCGACCATCTTCCAGCCCTGCGAGTTCAACGTGCTGGAGACGACAAAGGTTTCCTTCGTCTCCTTGTTCAACAGCGTCGCGACCTGCTCGTTGTTCACCATGGCGAGCCCGGTGAGAATGAGCGAGTCACTGAGATTGACCGAGCGGAGAAAGGGAGATTGACCTTTCAGCGCCGAAAAATCGCCTTCCTCCACCACCGACGGGAGGTAGGACAGCTCGGCCTCCTGCCCCGCCGCGAAGGTCGCGAGACTCACAAAAAGAAACAGGGAAAATCGTGTCATGTTCGTGATGGAACCCCGCGCGGGGGAGGGAGTTGCGTCACCTCACCGCGCCGCCCGATACGGCTCGGGGACAAAACTGAGGTCGCTCGCCTCGCGCGCGGCGAGACCGATCTGGAAGTCCATGACCTCGGCGGGGATGGGATTCTGATACTCGTCGAGACAATCGCGCAGCCCCTCGATCGGGTCGACATTCGAGGTCCGGACCTGGCGATAGACCTTCACCGCGATGGCCTCGGCGGCACCGGGAGTGATCATTTCGGGGATGAGCGGCAGGATCGCCTCGGGGCATTCTTTCGGCAAAGCCAGCTGGAATTTTTTGGCGAGAGCTCGGATGAGGAGGTATCCCTCGGTCGCATCCAGCGCGGGAAAAAGCGGGATCTTCACATCGACGCGGCCGGGACGTTTCAGATCGACCTCGATGAGATCGGGGCGGCTCGAGGCGAGAATCCAGAGAATACGGCCCCGGTTTTCCGCGTTGCTCATCTCTTTCGCCATCATCGAATAGACCCGGCCCGAGATCCCCGAGTCCCCCGATCCCGAGTCGCGGCTCCCGAGCGCCTGATCGGCCTCGTCAATGAAGACGATGCACCGCCCCAGCGCATGGAGCAGCCCGAAGATTTTCTCGAGATTGCCCTCGGTGCTGCCGACCCAGCGGTCGCGGAAGTTTTTCATCTTCACGACCGGGACTCCCGCCTCGCCCGCGAGACACTCGACGAGGTAGGTCTTGCCCGTGCCGACCGGGCCGCAGAGCAGGTAGCCCATCGGCATGGCACGGAGATCGCCCTGCCGCCAGAGCGCAATGTCCTGCCGCATCCAGGTTTTCACCGCCTCACTGCCGTGAACGTCGTCGAGGGTGCGGGTCGGTTCGAGGAACTCGATGAGATCCTGCGAATCCTTTTCGACGAGGGATTTTTTCAAGTTCGAAAGATCGTCCTCGAGCAAGGCCGACTTTTCATACTCGCGCTGTTTCAGGAGCGACTCGATCGAGCTGATCGTTGCCCCCGCGAGACGGGTCGCGGGGAAATCGGGTTTTCCGGTGAAATTCGCGAGAGCGGCCGGGTAGACTTTTTCAAAATAGCGGAAGGCGCCGTTCAACTCGCCCGGTCCCGGCATCGGGATCTCGATCTGAGCGGCGCGCTGGTTCTGCGAGAGGAGGTGATTGAGATCATTGAGATGCTCCGTGAGGAGCAGCACCGCGAGATTCTGCTCGAGGAAAAAACTCTCGTGCGACCAGGCGCGCACGACCGAGGCCATGGAATTAAGCTGGTAATCGCGGACCTGCTTCGCGATCGGGAAGATGAGCTCGGCGGACTTGATGATGACCGCGAGGTGGTGATTGCGCCCCGCCGGGACGGAAGCCCCGGGCAAGCCCGGCGCGAGGCGGCGCAGGTTGACGCAGAAGCGCAGGAACTTGTCGAGATAGCCTATCGCCTGCATCGGGTCCTTCGGCAATTCGTCGGAAAAGCGCAGTTGCTTGAAAAACGCCTCGCCCGACTCGATCCGCAGCCCCGCCCCGAGCTCATAACTGAGGACAAGATCAAAGCGCTGGAGTTGCTGCTTTGTCAGGAACTCGATGAGATTGCCCATCACCGCCCCGTGCTCTTCCGACTCCCCGATGAGGAGCCTGTCCTGGACGTTGCCATGGATGACGAACTGGTTCGCCGCATTGGAGAGGTAGAGTCGGCGGATCGTGTCCGCCCAGGCCGGTGTGGACATGGGTAAAATTTCTTCCACTACGCTGCGTAGAAATACCTCATAGGTCAACTCTTAGCACCAGTCGAACGCCTCTCTCTTTCCGCTCTTGGGCCAAGACCCCTTCTATAAAATTTGTCGCGGCCGCGACTTTTTTTTCCGGAGACGATCGCAATGGACCCGTCGCACTTGAATTGGAGCTGCCGACGATCACGCTCCCGGGGCGGAACTCCTACCGAAGCGGACGCCGCTTCAGAAAGGCTTTCACGAATTCCTCGAAAGTGGGCTCTTCGACGCCGCCCATTTCTTCGAGCTCGCGACGGTCGCGTTTGGTGGGGCGTCCCGTTCCCGACTCCCGCACAGGCGTGGACTCGCGGGCCGCTTTTTCGAGGGCGGCGACCCGCTCATATTCGTCCGCCGGAGTGAGATCGGTGAGAAAGGCGGGGACTTCTTTGGCCCCAACCCGCCGTTTCAAAATCCCTTTCACTGTAAAAATCCGGGTGAGCAGTCCCTGCCGGAGGCTGATCTCGTCACCGATGCGGACGAGTTTCGCGGCGCGGCACCGCTGCCCGTTGATGAGAAGCTGATTTTTCTTGCACGCGGCGGACGCTGCGCTGCGCGTTTTAAAGAGACGCACGGACCATGCCCACAGATCGACACGAACACTTTCTCCGGAATATACCGATTCGACTTCCACTGTCTGAAGCTTACGAAGTTTGTCCCAGAAAAGTCCAACAATTTTCGCCGTAGCGCTCCAGTGCCCGTGCCAGCAAACCCGTGCCGTCGAGCCCGGGTTTCAGGATTGCCATCATCGTCGATCCCGATCCCGACATGAGGGCCGCCGACACCTCAGCCTGGGCGAGGAGCCAGGACTTCATCTCGCCAAGCACGGTGAACTTCTCGAATACCGGCCGCTCAAGGTCGTTGACCATTTCGCCCCACGGGCAGGACTGAGGCGCGTAGAGAAACCCATCGTATTCACTTGAGGAGGCGTACCGGCGGTAGGCCCATCCCGCCGAGATTTCGAAATTGGGCTTGATGAGAAGAACCGGGAGTGCCCCCGGCCCCTCGCCCTCCTTCAGCGGAGTGACGACCTCGCCGCGCCCGCGGCAGTCACAGGGCCGGTCGTAAATGAAAAACGGCACATCCGATCCGATTTGAGCCCCGATTGCAGCGAGTTCGTCCTCCGGTAAAAAAAGCGAGCCCATCACATTGATTGCCCGCAGCACCGCCGCCGCATCGCTGCTGCCGCCGCCAAGACCGGCACCCGATGGGATGTTTTTTTCCAGATCAATGCTGATGCTGAAAACCTTGTTGGTGTGGCGCTCGAGGGCACGAACCGCCTTTACCGCGAGATTGTCCTCGCCTCTGGGGAGGGAGCGGTCCGAACAGCGCAGCACGACATGATCATCGTCGCGCCACTGGAAGCGGATGCGGTCATGGAGTCGCAGCGTCACCATGCGGGTCTCGATCTCGTGGTAACCATCTTCGCGCTGCCCGTGAACCCGTAGCCACAGGTTCGTCTTCGCGGGCGCTAAAAGCTCGTAGGCACCACTCATGTCCGGGAATTGATCGCTCATGCGAAAAAGCAAAATCTCTCAGCTGTTTTCCCAACCGATAAACGCAAAATGACGGCCCGTCTTTCCCTTTTCGATACGATAGCTGTAGTAACGTGAGGGGTCGCTGCTCGTGCAGGTGCCGCAGTCGATAACCTGAATGGCGGGCACACCGGCATTCACTGAATCTCTCTTGATGGTGGCGGCAAAATCGACCTCGTAGGCAGGCGGGCGGATGCAGGGAGCAATCTGAACAATGAGATCGGCCGGGTCGGATCCGTAAAATTGCGTCAGGCGGTTTATCGCCGTCGGCACGATCCCCAGTTCCGTCCCCACTCTCCCGGAGTGGACCGCCGCACAGGCCCTACGCACGGGATCGGCGATGAGGACCGCCCCGCAATCCGCAACATAGACCCCGAGGAACTGCCCTGCGGTGTTGGTCATGATTCCATCGGTGGCCTCGAAATGACGCCGGCACGGGCTGCTCCCTTCCAGCCCGCTGACTTGTTTGCCGTGGACTTGCTCCCCGGTCAGGAGCACCTCCCTAGTGACCCCGGCGAGGGCAAGCTGCTCGTCAAAAAAGGGCATCAATCTGGCGAGCGCCTCGTCCCGGTCGGTCAGGACGTCAATTCCGGGGGACCGCAGGGTGAATCCATGGACCAGTCCAGGGATGGCGCTGAGGGCCGGAAAAATCTCGATAAAACGCGAGGGTGTCATCCCGCAGACCCAACAGGGTTATACGGCGGAGTCAAACGGATCAGGTCGATTTTCCTCGTGCGGATCGGGTCAGGGGATCGACAGACGCTTCTCGACTTCGATTCCCCGCGAGACGAACGATGGGAAGATCCCCGGGGACGGGTCGTGTCATTTAGGCCGAAAGAGAAAATAAAATCTCACCCAACCCGCTCCCAGGTACGAATACATGCCTCAGAAAAGGATCGGATTTTCCCGCCGACTTCCCTTAGAATACTCTTTCGATGAAAAATCCCGTCCTGTTCCTCCTCACTGCTCTCGCCGCCCTCCCGTTAACCGCCACGGCCTCGCCGGATCCGGCGCCCGAGGGGTATCAGTCGCTCTTCAACGGCAAGGACCTCAGCAACTGGACCATCCCAGAGGGAGACAACGGTCACTGGAAAGTCCTCGACGGCTTCATCGACTACGATGCCCAGTCTGAAGCCGAGGGCGACAAGAACCTCTGGACGGTGGAGGAGTATGGCGACTTCGAGCTGCGGATCGATTGGCGCATCAAGGAGACGACCGGGTTCTACGACGTGCCCTACGTCCTCCCCGACGGCAGCACGGTGAAAGGTCCCGACGGAAAAAATCTCACCCACCCGATGCCGAACGCTGACTCGGGCATCTATCTGCGCGGCATGTCGAAGTATCAGCTCAATATCTGGTGCTGGCCGATCGGTTCGGGCGAGGTCTACGGGATCCGCAACAATGAATCGCTGCCCCAGGAGATCCGCGCCGGAGTCACGCCGAACCGCAAGGCCGACAATCCCGTCGGCGAGTGGAACACCTTCATCATCACGATGAAAGGCGACCGCCTCACCGTCGTCCTCAACGGGCACACCATCATCGAAAACGCCCTCCTCCCCGAGGTTCCCGAAAAAGGCCGCATCGCCCTGCAGCATCACGGCGGTAAAAAAGCCGACGGCACCTGGTCGCCCGCTTCGAGTCTGGTCCAGTTCCGGAATATCTTCATCAAGCCGCTCTAAAGGAGCAACGTCACTTAAGTTCTTCTCTTACTCTTAATCTTAATCCCGGCGGCGACGATTAAGATTAAGATTAATTAAGATTACGATTACGATTACGATTTGAGATCACTTAGTCCATGAAAAACACCCTCGCCCTCTTCCTCGCGGCCCTTGTCTCGTCTCCGCTTTTTGGGCAGGACAACGCGGCGAAGGCCGATCCCCTTGCGGGACATTCCTACCACGGCGAGGTGTTCAACGAAGGCCCGCGTCAGGCGGCGGTGCTCATTCCGGGGACGGGCGAGGTGGACTTCAAGGTGACGACCGCATCGGAGGAGGCTCAGCGCTTTTTCAATCAAGGGGTCGGCCAGCTCCACGGCTACTGGTTCTTCGAGGCGGAACGCAGCTTTCGTCAGGTCGCGGCGATCGATCCCGATTGTGCGATGGCCTACTGGGGCATGGCGATGGCGAATTTCAAAAACGACACCCGGGGAAAGAAATTCATCGACGAAGCGGTCGAGCGAAAAGACAAGGCCGACGCCCGTGAAAAGCGCTGGATCGAGGGGCTCGCCGCCTATTTCAAGGACCCGAAGGCGGACAGTAAAAAGCGCCTCACCGATTACACCCGCTCTCTCGAAAAGATCGTCATGGCCCATCCCGACGATCTCGAGGCGAAGGCGGTCCTCCTTCATCAGGTCTTTTACAACAGCGGCAAGGAGCTTCCCGTCTCGAGCTACTACGCGATGAACCTGCTCGCGGAGGAGATCCTGACAAAGGCACCGAACCACCCCGCGAACCATTTCCAGATTCATCTCTGGGATAAGGAAGACGCCGCCGAGGCGCTTGAGGCGGCGGCGAACTGCGGCCCGGCCGCTCCCGGGATCGCCCACATGTGGCACATGCCCGGACACATTTATTCGAAACTGCATCGCTACACTGACGCCGCCTGGCAGCAGGAAGCCTCGGCCCGGGTCGACCACGCCCACATGATGCGCTACCGCATCGTCCCCGATCAGATCCACAACTTCGCCCACAACAACGAGTGGCTCATCCGCAACTTCAACAGCCTCGGACAGCTCGATCGTTCGGTCGATCTCGCGCTGAACATGATCTCCCTGCCGCGCCTCGCGAAGTTCAAAAAGGAGGGCGAAAAATCGAACTACGATCCCGAGGGCAGCAGTTGGCAATACGGACGCCAGCGCCTCCGCGACAGTCTCGTGCGCTTCGGGCAATGGGAGGCACTCATCCGCCTCTCCGGCGACGGCACCGAAAAGGGCACCGCCCTTCTCGCCCCCGACGGCAAGTCCATCACGGAGACTGATTTCCATCGCTACGTCGGCATCGCGAAGTTCGAGAGCGGCGACCATGCCGGTGGCGTTGCCCACCTCGCGGATCTCGAGAAGCGTCTCGCCGTCAAGAAGGCCGAGCAGGACAAAGCCGTCGCCGACGCCAAGGCAAAAGCGACCGCCGCGAAGAAAGACGAAAAGGGAATCAAAGAATCAACCGAGGCCGCCGCGAAGACGTTTGAAAAGGCGGTCAATGAACTCGCGAATCCGGTGAAGGAACTGACTGTCTATCGCCACCTCACCGCCACCCCCGCCGATCCCGCCGCCGCGCTCGCCTTGCTCCCCGAGCTCAAGGAACTCGCAAAATGGCGCCACGCCTCCCTCTGGCAGCGTGCCGGCAATGGCAAAGAGGCGCTGAAGCTCGTCGAGGAAGCGGTGAAGTCGGAGAAGAATGAAGTCCTCGCCCTCGCCACGCAGGTCCGGCTCCTCCACGAGAACGGGGAGAAAGAAAAGGCGAAGGCCGCCTTCACCAGCCTGCGCCCCGTCGCGGGTCACGCCGATGCCGACCTCGCCATCTTCACCCCTCTCGCGGCGATCGCGAAGGAGTTCGGTTTTCCGGAAAAGTGGCAGACGCCCGCGAAGCCGGCGACGGATCTCGGCCCCCGCCCCGATCTCGATACCCTCGGCCCCTTCCGCTGGAGCCCCCCTGCCGCCCCCGACTTCACCCTGAGCGATGCCGACGGAAAAGAGACGACCCTTTCCACCCTGCGGGCCCGTCCCGTCGTCGCGATCTTCTTCCTCGGGAAAGGGTGCCTCCACTGCATGGAGCAGCTCAATGCCTTTGCCCCCCTGCAGAAAAAATACGACGAAGCCGGGATCGATCTCGTCGCGATCAGTACAAATCCCGTCGCCGAGCTCAAGGAAACGCTGGCGGGTGACGGGGAGACGACTTCGCCCTTCCCCTTCCCCCTTCTCTCGGATGCCTCCCTCGCCGCCTTCAAGAATTACCGCGCCTACGACGATTTCGAAAAGCAACCGCTCCACGGCACCTTTCTGATCGATCGTAGCGGGCACATCCGCTGGCAGGAAATCGGCTACGAACCCTTTATGAAGCCCGATTGGCTGCTCGAGGAATGCCGTCGGCTCCTTTCGCTCGAGGGACCGGAGAGCTGAGAGAACAGTTCGTATCGGAAAACCCGCTCCCGGGGTCGCGCCCTGATGAAGACTCCTGAAAATGTCATCCGGCCTTGACCGGCGCTTGTGAAACCCACTTCAATGGCAGAAAATGTGTTCCCTCTTTCTTACTATGCCCGCCATGATTCGTTCTCATTTCCCCGCTTGCGCGCTCATCGCCGCGCTTTTTCTTCCCGTGACCAACTCCGACGCTCAGGAGAAAAAGGCCTTTCCCGACGCTCCTGCGGAGCAGGTTCCCGAGGGGCTGTTTGTTGTTCCCGATAGCCTCGAAGTCACTCTCTGGGCGAACTCGCCGCAGCTCTTCAATCCCACCAACATCGACATCGACGTGGACGGCCGTATCTGGGTTGCCGAAGGCGTCCGCTACCGCAAAAACTTTGACCGCCAACCCGAAGGGGACCGCATCGTCGTCTTGCAGGACACCGACGGCGACGGCCGGGCCGATTCGAGTCACACCTTCGTGCAAGAGCCCCTCCTCGTCGCTCCCCTCGGCATCGCCGTGATCGATAATAAAATCGTCGTCTCCCAGCCGCCTCATCTCCTCGTCTACACCGACGTCGACCGCGACCTCAAGTTCGACGGGACGAAGGACAAACGCGAAATTCTCCTGACCGGCTTCAGCGGACAGAATCACGACCACTCGCTTCACTCCGTCACCGTCGGACCCGACGGGAAATGGTATTTCAACTCGGGCAATTGCGGGGGCCAGTTCACCGACAAATCGGGCAAGACCTTCACCGTCTACGGCGATTACCGCCCCAAGCCGATCGGACCCTTTGAGTTCCCTCACAATCCCGAAGTCCTCGCCGGCAAAACGAGCGATGACGGCCACATCTACGTCGGCGGTTTTACCGTGCGCATGAATCCCGACGGCACCCACGCTGAAATCATCGGTCACAATTACCGCAACTCCTATGAGCAATCGATCACCTCTCTCGGCGACGTCTTTCAAAATGACAATGACGACCCGCCCGCCTGCCGCGTTTCGTGGGTGATGGAGTATGCGAACTTCGGCTTCTGCTCGAATGACGGGCAACGCAGCTGGCGCGTCGACAAACGTCCCGGCCAGACCATCCCCATCGCCGAATGGAGGCAGGATGACCCCGGGATCACCCCCGCCGGCGACGTCTACGGCGGCGGTTCCCCGACCGGGAACGTCTACTACGAAAACGGCGCCCTCGGTGCCGACTGGGTCGGGACCTTCTTCGCCTGCGAACCGGGACGGAACGTGATTTTTTCCTACCAGCCCGAACTCGAAGGAGCGGGCTTCAAGCTCGAACGCCACGATTTCGCAACGACCAATCCGGCCGGCGAATTCGCCGGTTCCGACTTCCTCGGTGGCAATGACAGCGTCAACAACGAGATCCGCACCCTCTTCCGCCCCTCGGACATCGCCGTGGGGCCCGACGGCGCCCTCTACGTCTCGGACTGGTATGACGCCCGCGTCGGCGGCCACCAGGACCTCGACGGAACCTGCTCAGGGGCGATCTACCGCATCGCTCCGAAAGGTTTTAAATCCGTAGTGCCGAAGATCGACATTAGCACCCTCGAAGGCCAGATCGAAGCTCTCAAGTCCCCCGCCGTGAACGTTCGCGCGATCGGATTCGAGGGGCTCAAGGCCCGGGGCCGAGCCGCCCTCGACCCCGTCGCCGTGCTCCTGCAGGACCCGAACCCCTACATTCGCGGGCGAGCCGTCCATCTTCTCTACCAGCTCGGCATCAGCGGCCCCCGTGTCGCCGGCTATCCCGCCGAGCAGACGGCACCTGAGATGAAAATCACCGCCTTCCGTGCGATGCGCCGTGCCGGGCTCGACATCAGCGGTGCCGCCGCCGCCCTCGCCGAAGACGAAAACCCCGCCGTCCGCCGCGAAGTCGCCCTCGCGATGCGCAACGAATCCTTTGACGTCTCAAGGGATATCCTCGTCTCCGTTGCCCGCGGCTACGACGGGAAGGATCGCAGCTACCTTGAGGCCTTCGGTACTGGGGCGAGCGGCAAAGAGGCGGAAGTCTACGCTGCCGTCAAAGACGCCATGGGCGACGACGATGCGCGTCGCTGGAGCGATGCCTTCGCCGGGATCGCCTGGCGTCTTCACCCGCCTTCGGCTATCGAAGATCTCTCCATCCGAGTCCAGAGCGGAATCCTGACGAAAGCGCAGCGGCAGCAGGCTCTCGATGCGATCGCCTTCGTCCACACCCGCGCTGCCGCCACCGCCATGCTCACGATCGCCCAGCTCGATACCCCGCTGAAAAGCAACGCCGTCTGGTGGCTCATGAATCGCATAAACAACGACTGGAAGGAATACGACCTCCTCACCGAAATGAAGGCCAGGGGCATCTACGATCCCGCCAAAGTCGTCATTCAGGAAGTCCTTATTCCCGAGCCTGACGAAGCACAAGAATCCGCTCTTACCGTCGAGAGCGTTCTCGCCCTGAGCGGAGATGTGGAACGCGGGAAGACGACCGCAGCACGCTGCATCATGTGCCACGAAATCGGCGGCGTCGGCGTGCAGTTCGGCCCCGCCTTGGACGGGTGGGGCAAAAGCCAGACCCTTGAGGTCATCGCCCGCAGCATCATCGACCCGAGCGCCGACATCGCCCACGGATTCGACGGCACCGAACTCGTCACAAAGGACGCCAAAACAATCCACGGCCTCCTCATTCAGGACGGCAATCCCGCCATCATCACCAGCACGGGAGGCATCACCCAAATGATCCCGCGAGGCAAAATTGAGACTAAAAAGAAAATGAGCCGATCCCTCATGCTCAGCGCCGCCCAACTCGGCCTTAGCGCCCAGGATGTCGCAGATCTGGCGGCATATTTGAAAGCGAATTGATTCATTGGGGCCAAAAATTCCATTGGGATTCGCTCGCTCGACTTGCCTGCCATCCCCCCNNGGCCGAAAAAGGGCTCTTTTTCGGGGTCAAAACGGTGCAAATCGTTGATCTTTCGCGGTTCATCGCGTAGTAAAGGAGGCGAAGTTATCGCGCTTTCCGGCAGAGATTGAAACGCTCTCTCTGCCCCGCGATATTCGAGTCTCACCCTCGGTTTATCTTATGTCAGACGCTGCCCACGACAACACGCCTCCGAAACCCACCGGAGATTACGATGCCGGTCAAATTGACAAACTCGAAGGGCTCGAAGCCGTGCGGAAACGCCCGGGGATGTATATCGGAGATCCTGCGACCGAACGCGGTTTGCACCACACCGTTTTCGAGGTGCTCGACAACTCGATCGATGAACACCTCGCCGGTCATTGTTCGCTCATCACCATCACGATCCACGGCGACGGCTCGATCTCGGTGGAGGACAACGGTCGCGGCATCCCGGTCGACACCCATCCCAAGTTCGGGATCCCGGCGGTCGAGCTCGTCCTGACAAATCTCCATGCCGGCGGCAAGTTCGGTCAGGGTGCCTACAAATTCTCGGGCGGTCTCCACGGGGTCGGGGCAAAGTGCGTGAATGCCCTCTCCGACTGGTTCACCGCCGACGTTTACCGCAATGGCAAAATCTACCATATCGCCTTCGAACGCGGCGTCACGACGAAGCAACTCGCCGTCATCGGTGATCTCGCCGATCCGACCCGCACCGGGACGAAGATCTCCTTCTTCCCCGACACGACCATCTTCACCGCGGGAATCAATTTCAACTTCGACTACCTCGCGAACCGCATGCGCGAACTCGCCTTCCTCAACCCGGGCGTCCGCATTGCCCTGATCGACGAGCGGGAGGATTCTCAGAAGAAAAAGGAATTTTACTACGAGGACGGCATCGTCGAATTCGTCCGCCAGCTCGGCGAGAACAAGGAGCTCGTCCACGACAAGCCCGTCAGCCTCAGCGGCAAGCGCATGGTTGAGATCGACGACAACGGCAAGACCGCCGAGGACGAATGCTACGCCGACATCGTGATGCAATACACGGGCGACTACCACGAGAACGTGCTCTGCTTCGCCAACTCGATCCCGAACGGCGACGGCGGCGCCCACCTCTCGGGCTTCCGCGCCGCGCTGACGCGCGCCTTCAACAATTACGCGAAGGCGAACAAACTCCTCAAGGACAAAGACCCCGCCATCACCGGTGACGACTGCCGCGAAGGCATCGTCGCCGTCATCTCGGTGAAGCACCCGAACCCCCGTTTCAGTTCGCAGACCAAGGAAAAACTCGTCAACAACGAGGTCGAGGGGGTCGTCAGTTCCATCGTTTATGAAGGTCTTTCCGAATTTTTCGAAGAGAACCCGCCCCTCGCCAAAAAGATGGTGGAAAAGGTCCTCAATGCCGCCCGCGCCCGCGAAGCGGCAAGACGCGCCCGCGACACGGTGCGCAAGTCGGCCATGTCCGGCGGTGGTCTCCCCGGCAAACTGGCCGACTGCTCGTCCCGCGACCCCGCCGAGAGCGAACTCTACATCGTCGAGGGTGACTCCGCCGGCGGCTCCGCCAAGCAGGGCCGCGATCGTCGCACCCAGGCGATCCTACCGATTCGCGGCAAGCTCATCAATGTGGAAAAGGCCCGCCTCGACAAGGTGCTCCAGAACAAGGAAATCCAGACGATGATCACCGCGATCGGTGCCGGCATCGGCGACGGGGATCAGGAAGGGGCCTTTAAAATTGAAAAGGTGCGCTACCACAAGATCATCATCATGACCGATGCGGACGTCGATGGATCCCACATCCGGACCCTCCTTTTGACCTTCTTCTGCCGTCAGATGCTCGAACTGGTGAAGCGCGGCTACGTCTACATCGCCCAGCCGCCCCTCTACAAGATCACGCGCCGGAAGAAGGAGCAGTACGTGCAGGACGACCGCGAGCTCAGCCAGATCCTCATCTCGCTGGGAGCCGACGACGTTTTCCTTCGCAACCTCCAGGGCGACAAGAACGAAAAGATCAGCTCCGAAGGTCTCAAGGAGATCCTTGAGATGCTCGAGAAGCTCAATCGCTACAGCGACGCCATCGCGCGGAATGCCGGCGACTTCCAGGACTACCTCGCCCACGGTCGCGACGGCCATCTTCCCGAGTATCTCGTCCAGGTCCGCGAGGGCAACGAGGTCTTCGTGAAGTATTTCGTCGATGAATCCGACCTCCGCGATTACGCGGCGGCGAATCCCGATCTCAACCTCTTCGGGCGCACCAACACCCCCGAAGCGTCCGCACCCGTGGAGATCTCCGAAGACGGGAATCCTGTCGAAGCCATCGAAACTGTCGCGGCGACAAGAATCGAAGGCCCGACCCGCCGCGGTCGGCTCATCGAAATCCACGAAGCCCGCTCCATCTCCAAGCTCATTACCTCTCTCGGCGAGAAGGGGGTCAGCATGGAGAAGTTCGAAGACCCGGACAAGCCGCTCTTCGAAATCGTCGAAGGCGAGAGCGAACATGCCAAAGTGCATCCCATCTTCAGCGTCACCCAGATCCTCGATACCGTCGTCCAGATCGGTCGTCGCGGCATGCAGATCCAGCGATTCAAGGGTCTCGGTGAAATGAACGCCAAAGAGCTTTTCGTCACGACGATGGATCCCTCTTGCCGCAAACTCCTGCGGGTAAAGATGGACGAGGAAAACCAGGTCGAAGCCGACCGTATTTTCACCATCCTGATGGGCGACGTCGTCGAACCCCGCCGCCGCTTCATTGAAGACAACGCATTGAGCGTCCGGAATCTCGACATTTAAGAGGCGTCAAGGGTCACGGGTAAGAATGAGTAAATGGACATCGATGAACTTGAAATCTACCGCGAGTCCGTGCGCATCGGTGAGGCCGTTTGGGAAGAGGTCGTTCGTTGGGATTACTTCGCCCGTGACACGGTTGGGAAACAACTCGTTCGATGTATTGACTCCGTTGCCGCTAATATCGCCGAGGGCCATGGACGCTTCCATTACGCTGATAATAGAAACGTTTGCCGGTATGCCCGGGGCTCTCTCCAGGAATCCATTGCCTTCCTAACCAAAGCTCAGAACCGAAACCTCATTCCTTCCGAAACCGCCACGAGCCTCATCAACGATCTCGTTACTCTGCGCAAAAGACTAAACGCCTCCATGCGCTCCATCGGTGAGCAGGGAGCTTCTTGACCTGTGAACCGCGCCACAAAGAATTCCATTTACGCATTACCTCATTTCTTACCCATGACTCATGTCCCATGACTCATGCCCCATGACCCATGACTCCTGACCCTTCTTCTCCGCCCCCTCCCGCCCCCGGCGGCAGCATCGAACCCATCAGCGTGGCTGTGGAGATGTCGAATTCGTTCCTCGATTATTCGATGTCTGTCATCATCTCGCGGGCCCTGCCCGACGTGAGAGACGGGCTCAAGCCCTCGCAGCGACGGATTCTCCTGGCGATGAATGACCTCAATCTGGCCCCCGGGAAAAACTACCGGAAGTGCGCCAAGATTTGCGGTGATACCTCGGGGAACTACCACCCGCACGGTGAGGCCACGATCTACCCGACTCTCGTCAACATGGCACAGCCGTGGACGATGCGGGACACCCTCATTGACGGTCAGGGGAACTTCGGTTCGGTCGAAGGCGATCCGCCGGCCGCGATGCGTTATACCGAGGCCCGTCTCACCCACCTCGGTCATGTCCTCATGGCGGACATGGAAAAGGATACCGTCGACTTCGTCGCCAACTACGACGAGACCCAGCGCGAGCCCGTCGTTTTCCCCGCCGCCTTCCCGAACCTGCTCGTCAACGGCGGCACCGGGATCGCCGTCGGCATGGCCACGAACCTGCCGCCGCACAACCTCGGTGAAATCATTGACGGCATTTGCGCCACGGTCGATAATCCGGAAATCTCGATCGAGCAGCTCCTCACCTATGTGAAAGGGCCCGACTTTCCCACCGGATGTACTATTCTGGGCAATCGCGGGATTTACGACTACACCCGCACCGGACGCGGCAGCATCAAGGTTCGCGGCCGTGCCGGGATCTACGAGGACGCCAAGGGACGCGAGCAAATCATCATCACCGAGATTCCCTACGCCGTGAACCGTGCCCGTCTCGTCGAGCGCATCGCCGAACTCGCCAACGCCAAGATCATCCCCGAGATCAGCGCCGTTCGTGACGAATCCGACGAGAATACCCGCGTCGTCGTCGATCTCAAGCGCGACTCGCGCTCGCAGGTCGTTCTTAACAATCTCTACAAACACACCGCGCTGGAGTCGACCTTCTCGGTCAACATGCTCGCGATCGATCATCGCCGTCCCCGCCTCCTCAATCTGAAGGATGCGATGGTCTGCTACATCGAGCACCGCCGCGAGGTCATCCTGCGACGCACCCGCTACCTCCTCGGCAAGGCCGAAGAGCATGCCGAAAAGCTCGAGGCTTTCCTCATCGCCCTTGGCAATCTCGACGACTTCATTCGCATGATCCGGGACTCGAAGACCCGGGACGAGGCGCGCGAAAAGATCAAAGCCTACCAATTCTCCGCTGAAGCGGCCGAGGCCATCGGCATTCTCATCCGCGGTCAGGCGAGTCTTAAAACGGTGCCGGGCATGTATGTCTTCACCGACAAGCAGGTCGACCACATCCTCGAACTGCGCCTCTACCAACTCGTCGGCCTTGAGCGCGACAAGGTGAAAAACGAGTACGACGAACTCCTCGAAAAGATCCGCGATCTTCTCGACATCCTTGCCCGCGAGGAACGTGTCCTCCAGATCATCAAGGACGAGCTCCTCGACATCAAGGAACGCTACGCGACCCCGCGCAAAACCGACTTCGGCATGGACGAAGGCGACATCGCCGTGGTCGACCTGATCGCGAACGATTCGAACATCATCACCATTTCCCATCGCGGCTACATCAAGCGGACCCCCGCGATCGAGTTCCGCACCCAGGCCCGCGGCGGCAAGGGGCTCAAGGGCATGGAGACGCGCGAGGCCGTCGACAAGGACGATGAGAACGACTTCGTCGAGCACCTCTTTGCCGCGACCGCACACGACTACCTGATGTTCTTCACCGACACCGGTCGTCTCTACGTCGAGCGGGTCTACCAGATTCCCGAAGGCAGCCGCACCGCGAAGGGGCGCTCGATCAAGAATCTGCTCAACCTGAAGCCCGAGGAAAAAATCGCCTCCGTCCTGCGCATTGAAGCGCGGGGGAACGAGGACAAAACGGCCACCTTCGTCGAGGACAAATTTGTCCTTTTCGCGACCCGCTCCGGCAAGGTCAAGAAAACGAAACTGTCGGACTTCCGCAATTACCGGAAAGACGGCACCATTGCGATCCGCATCGAAGAGGGCAACTCCCTCACCCACGTCGTCCTCACCAACGGCAGCGACGACATCTCCATGGTGACCAATCGCGGCTACGCGGTCCGCTGCAATGAAAGCACGATCCGCCCGATGGGACGTGGCTCGGCCGGTGTCCGCGGGATCCGTCCTCGTCCGGGAGACTATCTTGTGGGCCTCACGGTCGTCGACGACACCACCCATTTCCTCGTCGTCAGTGCAAACGGGCTGGGGAAACGCACGCCTTTCGAAGACTACCCGACCAAAGGCCGCGGTGGCAAAGGCGTCATCACGATGAGGGTTACCGAAAAAACCGGTCCCGTCACCGCCGCGATCCGCGTCGCCGAAACCGACGAACTCATGCTGATGACCAACACCGGTCAGTCCGTCCGCATCCGCGTCGCCGACATCCGCATCACCGGACGCAACGCCTCGGGCGTGAAACTGATGAACCTGAAGACAGGAGAGACGATCCAGGACATCGCCCTCGTCGTCAACGACGATGAAGACGAAATCGAAGTCGCCGCTCTGCCTGAGATGGATCCGGCGGAGATCGAAGAAGAAACCATCGACGACATCGAAGAAGAGGACGATGACGACGTCGAGGATGATGAGGAAGAGAGCGACGACGAAGAGAAGTGAGTGAGGATTTAATATCACATTCCGCCCCTCAATTCCTCAATTCCTCAATTCCTGAATCCCTTAAGACCTTCCCCACATGGACCCCGCCGCCGAAACCTTCCTCTACGAACTCCTCAACACTCCCAGCCCGACCGGATTTGAAGTCCGGGGGCAGCGGGTCTGGGCGAAACGCTGCCGCGAATTCGCCGACTCGGTCGAGAGTGATGCCTACGGCAATGCCTGGGCCAAGGTGAAAGGGACCGACCCCGACGCCCCGCGCGTCATGATCGAGGCCCACGCCGACGAGATCGGGTTCATCGTGAAATACATCAGCGACGACGGCTTTCTCCGCGTCGACCGGATCGGCGGGTCGGACTGGGCCAACGCGCGGGGGCGACGTCTCACTTTCTTCGGCGACTCGGGCGAAGTCCTCGGCATCGTCGGGAACACCGCGATCCACATCCGCGACCGCAAGGACGGGGAAAAAGCTCCCGAAGTGCACGAGCTCTTTGTCGACATCGGCGCGACCAGCGCCGCCGAAGTCGCGGAAATGGGCATTCGCGTCGGACACCCTGCCGTCTACGCCGACAGTGCGATCCCCTTTGGCAAAAATCAGATTGTCGGCCGTGCCCTCGACAATCGCATCGGCGGGTTCATCATTTCCGAAGTGACCCGCCGCCTCGCCGAAAAGGACGCCCGACCGGCTGCGACCTGCCTCGCCCTCAACGCGGTGCAGGAGGAAATCGGCGGCTACGGCGCGACGATGGCCGCCTACCACCTCAAGCCGGACTTCTGCCTCGTCCTCGATGTCACCCACGCGACCGACAGTCCTGACATCAAGCACCAGCAGCACGGCAAGGTCACCCTCGGCGGCGGTCCCTCGATTACTCACGGTACTGCCAACCACCCGCTCATGATCCAGCGGCTCATCGAACTCGCCCGCGAGCACGGCATCCCGCTCCAGCACGAGTCCTCCTCCCGCTTCACCGGGACCGATACCGACTCGATCTACCACGTCCGCGGCGGCATCCCCTGCGCCCTCATTTCCCTGCCCCTGCGTTACATGCACTCCATCGTCGAGATGGCCGACTTCGGGGATGTGGAAAAAGTGATCCAGCTAATGACGCTGTTCGTCCAGTCGGTCAAGGCCGGGGAGACCTTTGCGCTGGAGATTTGAGCAAAAAAAGGGTCAGTCGTTAAGAGTGTAAAATGTAAGAGTGTAAAACGGGTCAATCCTAGAATTTCGAATTTCGCCATCTCTTCTCCCAAGACCGCTCGTGCTTCGACTTGTCCTTCTTGGACCTTAACCGGTACTGTCGGACCGCTGGCTAACGTTACTTACTCTCCTCAAGTTCAAACATTCGGCAATCCACTCCTGCCGCACGGTGGTGCGTTCGCTGATCGTCCAGGCGATCGCCACCTTGCGCCAGTCACCTTTGGCCTTCTTTTGCAGTGACGCTTCATCGAGATCGAAGTGGTTTCAGCCCGTCGGCGAGGATGCGTCCGGCCTCCGTCTCCGAGAAAGTCTTGCTCAACTCACTGCTGCGGTAGTCGCTGTTGGCTGAGGCTGACGGTTCTTTCGTCTCCGACGGCCCAAACGCATCCAGCACGATCTCGCGGAAGGTCTCGCTGCCATCGCCCATGGACGGAGCGATACAGTCCCCTTCTGACCATGTTGCCCGCCTTCGTCCTGCGCATCCTCACCGAGAGCCCTGACTCCCAATTGACACTAGCCCTCTCATTCTACGAAGAACAACGCCAGGCCGGAATCCCGCTTTTCATCTCCGACCCTGTGCTTTCCGAGTGCTACTTCCCGGCACCTTGGTGCTCGCCGCAACTTGAGCTGACAGCAACTTAATCTCACAAGAGCCTTCAGCAAGCGTAGGCCCTGGCTGTTGCCCCATCGCGGCAAAGTGGTCTTCATGAGCCTGGGTATATCCATTGGCTATACCCCGTCAAGCGGAATCGGCAAACCCGAACGCCAGAGGTGTGGCACAGGCTACTGGTGAACAACTTCGGGTTCAAATCCCTCGCCACACAAATCTTCAATAAGCAGGTCGAGATACTCCTGTGTTCCGTGGCCTGTCGAGTCCCCTGCGACTTTTCGGTCCGGGTGTCATTTATTTTGGCTCAATTCGATCTCAGTTCGCATACCCGCCATTTGCTCGGTAAGATTCTCAAATTTAACCACTTTTAGGACGACGTCACATTGCGCTAACGCCCGATCGAATTTTTTGAGATTCCGATAGCATTGAATTTTCCAATAGTGAGCACCTGCGACCTCGTAGCTTTCCTTGGGGAATTCGTCAATGACACGATCATAGAGACCGACAGCACGTTCCGGATCGCGATGGATAAGACCATTGATGACTCCCATCACAATATCCGGCATTCGCACCGACGGGTCCGCGGTCTTTGCAAACTCGAAAATTTCATCGAACGAAATCGCCCCGAGTTCGTAGAGAGCTTGATACGCGTTCCTCTGGACCTCTGGATCTCCGTGTTTCGCCGCATCTTTCAAAACCGGTAATGCCTGCGGATCTCCGATCGATCCAAGGAGTGAGACTAACACGGCCCCATATTGATTTGTGACCAGCTCGCTTCCGTTTTTCAAAGCGAATCCAAACTCCATGCGACTGCCATCGGCCTCTTTCATGAAAAAATTCTTTCTGACGAGATCGATAAACAACGGCACTACGTCAGGATCCTCAGATTTCTCAAGAATAAAAGCGCACGAGATCCAACCGGCTTCCTTGTTCTTCACAATTCTCATCAGAACAGGCAGAGAGGCCTTCTGATTCTTCGATAAATATTCCTCCGCCTCTTGGTCTCGTTTCAAGTCCTCAGAATTCTCATCCTGTATGACAGCGATCGCCTCTTCAATACTGGTTACCTCGCCGGAACAGGAAATTGAAGCGCTAGCCAGCAGGGCGGCAACTCCGAAGACTGTTGATCGCTTGGGGTTCATGAGAGTTAATTTTGCCCAAGACTATTAGGAGTCCACTTCGCTCCCGATATCATTCTCCAAAACCGGTGCCGTGGACGACCATGATGAGATCTGTTTCCGCCCGTCAGGTCAAGGGTTTTGATGGTTTTATCCTGCCGTTCGACCTTTCAAAATTTTGATTGGGCCGTCTGAAAGGTCCGCTTTTGGTGAAGATCGCGGGAATTTTCTTGAAATATCGGCAACGGGTTTAACTGCCGGAATTTCCTTTTTCACCCCCCGCTCACACCCGCCGCAGGCGCAGCCGGTTCATCGTCCGGCCCTCGGCGAGCCATTGCTCTTCGAAGTCGGTCCTGGCATAGAAAAAATCGTCTTCCCCCCAGGATTCTTCCGCAAAAAAATCGCAGCCGCGCTGCACCTCGAGTGCCTCGTCAAAGTAGGGGCGGTCGTCGGTGAGAAAGAGCAGCTCCCCGCCCTCCTCAAGCAATCCGTGAAGTGCCCGTAGAAATGACAACTGACACATCTGACGGCGGGCCGCGTGTTTTTTCTTCGGCCACGGGTCGGGGCAGAGGAAGTGGATTCGGCTCGCGAAGCCGGTCGGAAGGAGCCAGTTGACCGCGTAATTCGAGTCGGCCCGGAGGACCCGCACATTCTCCAGTCCGGCGCGGAGCGATTTGCGGCTCACCTTGCGGACCCGGCCGAGGAGCCGCTCGACTCCGAGAAAGTTCCTTTCGGGGAAATGCTCCGCCATGCGAATAAGAAACGAGCCGTCGCCGCATCCCAGATCGAGTTCGATGGGATTTTCACCGGAAAAGAGATCCCCGCGCCCGAGGCGGGCGAACCAGTCCTCGGGATAGATTTCGTTGGGAAAGGGAAAGGGTTCGACCTTTGGCATCGCTGGGACTGTTAGTCCGAACCGGGCGCGAATCAACCCCGCAGCCCGGAGAAGGGGCCGTCCTTCAGCGCTTAGGCACTAAAATTCAACTTTCGGCTAAAGGGAGATGATAAGTGATCTCCCACATACTATGCCTGAAGAAAATCTGCTGGCCTCCCTGAGCCGAGTGCCGAGACAGACGAAGTCAATCTGCGGGAGAAACAAGAGGTGCCATAATCAGTTTACAATTTCATTCGTAAGTCCTGGCCGCGGCGTGATCCTGAAAAAGGCCCCCGAGATTTCACTTGGCGGAGTCGCCCGGAGTCTGTTACACCTTTCCCCCATGTCCCATCAAAATCCTGATCACGACGATTTCATCCACAGCGAGGAGTTCCTGCACCACCTCATGCGCCGCCAGCTGCGCCTTTCCATCGCCTGTGCCGCCGCCTTTCTCATCCTCCTCTTCGGCCTGCCGGTGGCGAACTACCTCGCCCCCGACTTCATGGCGCAACGGGTCGGCGGATTCACCCTGACCTGGCTCATCCTCGGCGTGCTCTTTTTTCCCTTCGTCTGGATCATCGCCCGTATCTTCATCACCCGCTCCATGGCCCTCGAAGAGGCCGAAGTGCTCCTCGCTGCTGAAGGCAACGAGAAACGCAAAGCCTGAGCCTCCGCGCCCCATCCCAGCCCCCACCCTTTTATCTCATGCCTGAAGCCGCTTCCTTCGATTACTGGATCCTCACCTTCTCCGCCATCACCGTCATCGTGACGATCTGGATGGGATTCCGATCTGCCAAGACTTCCAAATCCGCCTCCGACTTCTTCGTGGCGGGTCGCTCGGTCTCGGTGGGCTGGAACGCCTCGGCCATCTCCGGGGAGTACCTCAGCGCCGCGAGCTTCATGGGCATCGCGGGCATGGTCATGCTGTCAGGGTATGATGCCCTTTGGTACCCTGTCTGCTACGCCTGCGGCTATCTCTTCCTCCTCCTCTTCATCGCGGGACCGCTCCGCCGTTTCGGGGCCTACACCATTCCGGACTTCGCCGAAGGCCGCTACGACTCGCCCGTCTTCCGCAAAATCGCGGTCTGCTTCGTGCTTTTCATCGGCTTTTTCTACACGATGCCGCAGATGAAAGGCGCCGGCACGACCCTCGCCTACATCTTCCCCGGTCTCCCCTACTGGGTCGGGGTCGCCGTCATCGGGGCGGTCATCACGCTCAATGTCGCCCTCGGCGGCATGAAGGGCATCACCCTCGTTCAGGCGGTTCAGTACTGGATCAAAATGTTCGCGATCTCGGTCCCCATTTTCGTGCTGCTCTCGGTCTATGGCGGCTACGGGGAAAACCTTTCGGTCAACCAGTCCGCCGCTGACGTCGCGAGTCCGCCCGCCCTCGTGCAGACGGTCGAGCCCGGCACGCCGCAGCGACTCGCCCTGCCGGAAAAAGCCCCCGCGGACGAAGCCTGGATCGCTCCCTTCGGCCCGCTCACGACCAAGGCCGCCACCGCCGCCGGCCTTTCTCCCGAAGAGTCTAAGCCGCTCTCCCTGCTCTACACTTTCTCCCTCATCGTCGCCCTCGTCTGCGGCACGGCGGGACTCCCGCACATCCTCGTCCGCTTTTACACCAATCCGGACGGCGTCGCGGCGAAGAAGACGACGATGTGGGTGATGATTTTGATCGGGGTCTTTTACGTCTTCCCTCCCGTCTTCGGAGTGCTCGGCCGCAATTTCCTGCCCGAACTCTACGCCGCAACAGGCTCGAAGGGGCCCGACAAGGTCGTCCTCGAGTTGCCCATTCTCATCCGCGAAAAATACGGCATCCTCGGGTCCATCCTCAGCGGGATCACCTGTGCGGGTGCCTTCGCCGCGTTCATGAGCACCTTCTCCGGTCTCCTCGTCTCGATGACCAGCGCGCTCGCCCATGATGTCTATGGACGCATGTTGCGCCCGAATTCGACCCCGGCTCAGCGCATGGCGATGTTTAAATGGTGCGCCATCCTCATCGGCGGGGTTTCCGTCATCCTCGGGGCTCTCGTCGAGCCGCTTGAGATCAACTTCATGGTCGGCCAGGCCTTCGCCATCGCGGCGGCGAGCTACTTCCCGCTCCTCTTCATGAGCGTGTGGTGGCGCGGCATGACGATGAAGGGGGCGGCCGTCGGCATGCTCACGGGCGGACTCAGCGCGCTGGTTGCCGCGACGCTCGTCAATGCGAGCACCCTCGCCCTCGACAAAGGACCGATGGGCAGACTGTTCGCCGGCTTCGGCGGGATGAATGATTTCTGGAAAGAGTATCCCCTCCTCCGCATCCTCGCCGAGCAGCCCGCGATCTGGTCGGTCCCGCTGGCGATCGGGCTCATGATCGTGGTCTCAAAAGCCACGAAGAAGACCATCCCCGAAGACATTCGCATGAAGATGCTCGTCCTCCACGCTCCCGAGAAGCTCGGCTTGAAGCAGGAGTATATCGAAGAACATCAGGGGATGGGGCATTGATCCCCGTTCTTTTTCCGGCCCCGGGAGCAGGGGAGCGATCTCCCCTGCTTCATCTCTCCCCGCTCAATGCTCGTGATCGCACGTGCAAGCGTATTCCTTGAGATCACACTCGGAGCAGTCTTTCATGTCGATCGTGAACTTTTCTGTCACGGCTTTGGCATCGGGTGAAACCTTCACGGTGAGCACGATGGGAACCATGTCACCTGCGGGGAGAGGCTGGTCGGAGACGAGCGAACCGCCGTCACTGGTAAAGGCCATCTTCGTGGGTTTGCTCCGCTTCCCGCCGATGGCGGAGACGGTCTGACCGGCGGCGGCGATCGCCTTTTTGTCTTCGCCGAGGAAGGTGATCTTCACCTTGCGGTCCTCCATCACGAAGAACTCATAGTGCGGCTCGACGGAGTGGATGACACGTCCGCCGTTTGGGCCGGCTTCGCGCTTTGCGTGATCGTGGTCTTTCTCCTTTTCGGCGGCGTGCAAAGCGGGACTAAGAGCAAGCCCGAAAAGGGCGACGGTGAGGGCGAGGGTGGTTTTCATTTCGGATATCAGGTGGTTTTTGGTTTTAGTTAGTCAGGAACAAATCAATGGGAAGCTTTCGAGTCGAGAGCGAGGGACCGGGCCGCCGCCTTGCGCCCGATGAGCCAGAAAACTGCCGGGGTCACGACAAGATCGAGCAGGGTCGAGGACACGAGTCCGCCGACAATGGCGACGGCGACCGGGTGGAGAATTTCTTTTCCCGCCTCCCCCGCCGCGAGGACGAGGGGAATCAGGGCAATGCCGGCGGAGAGGGCGGTCATGAGAACGGGGACGAGGCGCTCCTGCGTGCCGCGGGTGATCAGCTCAATGCCGAAGGTCCCGCCCTCGTGGCGCATGAGGTGGAGATAGTGCGAGATCATCATGATCCCGTTCCGCGCGGCAACGCCTCCCACGGCGATGAATCCGACGAGGGTGGCGATGCTGATGTTGTCAATCTTCCACCAGGTGAAGGCAAGCGCTCCCGCGATCGCGAGCGGGAGATTGAGCATCACCTGCAGGGCGAGCGAGAGGCTGCGGAAATAATTCGTGAGCAGCACCACGACGATGAGGACGACCATCGCAAAGAGCACCGCGATGCGTTTCGCGGCTTCCTCGCGGGCGAGATACTCGCCTTCAAAGCGCAGGGAATACCCTTCGGGAAGGGCGACCTCTTCCGCGACCTCCGCCTGCCACCGCGAGACGAGCGCATCGAGATCGCGTTCGTCGGTGTTGGCGCTGATGACGATGCGCCGCTGACCATTCTCGCGATTGATGACGTTAGGACCGTTCACTTCGTATACATCGGCGACAAGAGACAGGGGGAGATGGCGTCCGTCGGGGGTCTCGACGAGGAGATCGCCGATGCGTTCGGGACGTGTCCGCCAACTCGCGGGAAGTCGCATCACCAAATCGATCGTGGTTTCTCCCTCACGCAATTCCCCGAGGGTTACTCCGCCGAGAAGACGCGAGACCTGTTCGTTGATCTGCCCCGGCGCCATCCCCTCGGTGCGGGCGCGGTCACGGTTCACCTCGATGCGAACCTGGGGAATGGGGACCTGGGCTTCGAGATTGATGTCGGTGAGACCGGGCACGGTCTGGCCCGCCTCTTTCACCTGTGCGCCGAGACGACGCAGAGTTTCGAGGTCGGGGCCGTGGATCTTTACCGCGACTTTCGCGGAGACACCGCTGAGCATGTGACTGAGGCGGTGACCGATGGGCTGACCGACATTCACGAAGGTGCCGGGAATGCCGCCCAGCTTTTCCCGAATGGCGGCGAAAACCTCGGGACGATCACGGCCTCCGCCATTGAACTCGACGTCGAACTCATTGACCGAGACGGGCATGACGTGGTCATCCCGCTCGGCCCGGCCCGCGCGGCGGCCCACGGACTTCACCTCGGGAATGTCGAGGAGCAACTCGACCGCGCGTGCCCCGACTTCGTTCGACTGGGCAAGCGACGTGCCCGGAGCACTGGCGAATGAGATCGTGGCACTGCCCTCGTTGAAGGCGGGCAGGAACTCTTTCCCCATCCCGGGATAGAGCATCGCCGCCCCCGCGACGAGCATCACCACGACCCCGATGACCGCCAGGGGCGCGGCAAAGGCGACCCGCAAAAAAGTTACCCGGGTGAACCATTTTAGCCCCCGCACGAGCGGCCCGTCGCGGTGCTCCCGGCCTGCCGCCGGCCTGAGGAGAAACGAGCAAAGGACCGGAATGACCGTCAGCGAAACGAGAAACGAGGCCACCATGCTGACGATGGTCGCGATCGCGATGGGCCGGAAGAGACGCCCCTCGAGCCCGGCCAAACCTAACAGAGGGACAAAAACAAGGATGATGATGAGGGTGGCGTAGAGAATACTTGAGCGCACCTCGCTCGAAGCCGACGCGATGACCTCGAGACGCGGGCGCGGACTCGCCGCCGCCGCATTAGCGCGCAGTCGGCGGAAAACGTTTTCGACATCGACGATGGCATCATCGACGACCATGCCGATGGCCACGGCGATACCGCCCAGCGTCATGCTGTTCACGCTGATGCCGAAGCCGTCAAAAATGAGCAGGGTGATCGCAAAGGAAAGCGGGATCGCGGTGAGCGTGATGATGGTGGTGCGCAGATTCAGGAGGAAGAGGAAAAGCACGATCGTCACCATGATCGCCCCGTCCCGGATTGCCTCTTTGAGATTGCCGACGGCGCTTTCGATGAAGTCCCCCTGACGAAACAGCACTTCCACCTCGACTCCCTCGGGCAGGCCGGGACGCAATTCCTCGAGCGCCGCTTCGATCGCGGCGGAAAGTCTCAGCGTGTCAAACCCGGGAGCCTTGTCGATGCTGAGGATCACCCCGGGGCTCTCGCCGGTGTCGCCCTTTTCCCGCGTCGCGATACCGGCGTCACCGCGCATCGTCGCCACTCCGTAGCGGACCCCGGCAACATCACCGATGCGAATGAGTCTGTCCCCGACCCGCTTGATGATCGTCGCCGCGATCTCGTCGGGGTCGGCGGTCATGGCGAGGTTGCGCACCATGATCTCGCGCGGACCGGACTGGAGATAACCACTCGTGGCGTTCCCTGCGGCGAGGGAGACAGCTTTTTCGAGTTCCTCGAGGGTGGCACCCTCGGCCCGCAGCCGCAGGGGATCGGGCTCGACGTGCAGTTCTTTCACCCCACCGCCGATCGCGAGAACCTCGGCGACTCCCTTGATGCTCTGAAGTCGCCGGGCCACGGTCCATTCGGCGAAGGTGCGCAGATCCATCGGCGCAACGGATCCGTCCCGCGATCGAAGCCCGACGAGGAGAATCTCTCCCATGAGCGACGAGACCGGCGTCATGCCGGGCTGGACCTCGTCGGGCAGTCGCACCGAGTTAAGACGCTCCTGCACGAGTTGCCGGGCATGATAGATGTCCGTGCCCCAGTCAAATTCGACAAACACGAGCGAGAGGCCCACATCGGAGTTCGAGCGCAGACGATCGAGTCCGCCGACTCCGAGGAGCGCGTTTTCGAGCGGACGCGTCACGAGGGTCTCCACCTCCTCGGGCGCGAGACCGTTCGCCTCGGTGAGGACGGTCACCGTCGGCTTCGTCATGTCGGGAAGCACCTCGACCGGCAGAGTCGTCGCGGTGCGGGCGCCGAGCAGGATGACGAGGGCCGCGAAAGAGAGGACGACCGCCCGATTGGCGAGCGACCAGTTGATCATTTGGTTGAGCATTTTTTAGAAAAGGGTTACCAATTGGCTCATGACGAAGCGGGCGCCGGTCGCCAGATATAGTCGGGAGATTCTCGCCCTGGCGGAAGAGAATGATCCTTCATGATTTTAACGAGGATTGAAGTTTACGGTTCCCGAAGGCCGAGACGAGCAGGAGAACGAAGAGCACTGCGGTCGTGCCCGCAAAGAAGAGCGTGAGCATGCTCATCGATTCGTGGTCGTCCCCGTGATCTTCACCGTGTTCGTGATCGTGCTCTGCATGACCGTGGTCTTCGTCACCATGTCCCTCGCCTATCTCGGACCCGTCCTCGTTATGGGAATGGCCGTGGGCGGCGTCGAGGGCTTCCTTGAGGGAGACGCTGCCGGCTCCGGCAAAGGAGAGCGGGTAGGCCCCTCGGGTGACGACTTCGTCGGCGGGAAAAATTCCCCCGAGAATCTCGACGGCACTTTCATTCCTTTCCCCGACCTCGACCGGGGCTTTGACGAAGGCATTGGGGAGATCGAAGTGCTTCACAAAGACAAAGCGATTTGCCCCGCTCCCCTGCAGCGCCTCGCGGGGAACGCTGAGGACATTTTCGCGTTCACCCGTGATAATGGAAAAGCCCGCCCGCATCCCCGGGCGCAGGTGCCCTTCGGGATTGGCGAGGCGGAAGACCGCGTCGACCGTGCCGCTCTCCCGGTCCGCCGAAGTGCCGAAGCGTAACAGTTCCCCGGTGAAAATACGGTCGCCGAGAGCATCGACCCGGATTTCCGCCCGGCTCCCGACGGAGATCTTCGCCGCAAGATGCTCGGGCACCTTCGCCACCGCATCGACTTCACCGAGGTCGATGATCTCGATGAGGGCACGCTCGGGTTCGACCGCTTCGCCCGGTCGAATTTCCACCGCGGTAACCACGCCGCCGAGCGGAGCCTTCAGCGGGATCACCGGTGGCGGGTCTCCCGGTTGCCGGCTCTCGACCTTCGCCACCTCGTCGCCCGTCGCAATAACATCGCCGGGAACGACCTTCAACTCCGTGAGTCTTCCCGCAATGCGACTGCTCACCACTCCGGACTTCCCCGGAACAAACTCGATCCGTCCCAGGGTGAAGACGGTCTGCGAGAAATCGGATTCTTCGGCCATGACCGTTTCGATGCCGAGATTTTTGACCCCGAGTTCGTCGAGGATGATGACCTCTTCGCCCTCCTCTCCCGGCAGGGAGACGGGAGCGAGAAGGCTCAGAATGGAGAGCAGAGAGAACAGGCGTTTCATTTTTCAGTCGGTCGGGAAATGGTCAGTCCGGGATACGCACCGGTGACAAAGCGCACCCGTGCGTCGGCGAGATGGTAATCGGCAAGGAATCCGGCCGCGGCGGCGCGCAGCTGAAGGACCTGCTCCTGCGCTTTTTGTACCTGCGTCAGGGTCGCCTCGCCTTTTTCGTAAGCGGCGCGGAAGCCGGTGAGATTTTCTTCGGCGAGGTCGAGCAGTTCACCCCGTGCTTCGTGGGCGAGCTGCCACGAGTCGAGGCGACGCTGCCAGGCCTCTTCACATTCGGCGCGGACGGTAAACTGCGCGGCCTCCACCCCCTCGGCGGCGGCTTCGGCATCGATCTGCGCCCGGGCGATTCCCTCCTGATTCTTCTGGCGAAAGGGTAAAGGAATGGAGATCCCGACCCCGGCAAAGGTATTTCTGTCACGCCCGGTCGGATCGTCCACTGCGTCCTCGCCCTCGACGAAAACTTTCACCTCGATGTCCTCCCAGCGTTTGCTCTCTTCGAGGGCGATCGCGGCGCGGGCCTCGTCGGTTTTGGCGAGGGCGAGGACGTGGTCTGGCCGGCGCGACAGGATCGGGGCGATGTCCCCCCCGGTGGCGGGCCGCGCGGCGGGCAGGTCGAGCGAACCGGCGAGACTCGGCACGGCATCGGCCTCGAGTCCGATGAGCTGATTGAGCGCGAATCGCTGCTGCTTCTCCTGAGTCTGAAGCAGCTTGAACTCCTGCTCGAGAGTGCGGCCGTTCAGGGTCGCCTGCATCACGTCGAGCTTCGAGGCTTCTCCAAGCTTTGCCCTTTCCTCGAGAAACAGGACGATCTCTTTGTTCAGGGTGACACCCTCCCGGGCGAGTCGGATTTTTTCCCGGGTTACGAGCAGTTCGACGACGGCACGATCGACCTCTCCCGCCAGCTCACGGCGCCGTTCCACCACCTCGGCCTCGGCGAGGATGACCTGCCAGCGGCGCAGTCCTTTTTCTTTTTTCAGTTTCGAGGTGAGGGGGAAGCGCTGGGAAAAGGCGACCTCGTAGTTGCCCTCCCCCTCGTCGAGACCAACCCCGTCGCCGCTCGCGCTGAGCTCGAGTTCGGGATTGTCGAGGCGGCCCGCCCATTGCACCCGCGAGGCGGCACGTTTGATTTCCAGAGAAGCGATTCGCAGCTCCCGATGGTTCGCGAAGGCGAGCGAGATGGCCTTGTCACGGGAAAGGGCAACGGTCCCCTCGGCGCAGAACACGGAGGAACCGGCGAGAAGACAGGTCAGGAGAATGGAGAAAATGGGATTCATGGAGAAAGACGCGGCAAGGAAAGGAATCCGGGAAGACATCGCCGGAATCGGAAAAATCAGCGACTGCGCGCGTTCACACGACACTCCTGCCGATGCACGGGCACGGAGAGGCGGAAGGGGCAGTCCCGGGAGGGATCAAACCAGAAATCGACCCGTGAACGTCGGATCGGTGAAGGGAACCACCAGATCGGGCGGCTCAAGCACGTCGAAGGCCCGGAAGCGAGTCCCGGGCACTTCGGCGGCGAGTAATACCCTGACGGAGAGAGGAGAAAGATAAGACTCAGAGACCGCCGGAATCTTCAAAAGACCGGGAGTGGGGGCCTCAGACAACTGGATCGCGCAGTCTTTATCACAGGGAACCTTCCCGTGATCGTGATCGTGGTCCCCGTGTGATTGAGACGTGAAGGGCCCCGGATGACGATCCGACCTGTCGGTTTCGTGAGGGAAATGGTGATGCGCCTCAAGACCGACGAGGGAAAAAACCTCGCACAGCGTGACCTTTCCGCCTGATCCGAGGAGGGCAAGGAGGACCGTCAGGAAAAATATTTGTATCACCGTGCGCACCATTTCCTTAAAACAGTTCCGCGACGGCGTATCGTCTGTCAAAGACTTTCCCCGGGGGAATCCCCGCCTTCCGGGCACAAAAAAACCCCGACCGATGTCAGGGGTTACTTTGTCTGCGGGCCGTGTCCCGAGGAAAACCACCCGGCTTCAATCGATCAAGCCTTGGACGGAGCCGGGCTCACTTTGACGGCCATGCGACCCTTGATGCGGCTGGCGGTCCGTTTGTGCATTGCCCCGAACTTGGCGGCCTTGTCTGCGGCGGAAGCAAACAAGTTGTAAGCTTTCTCGGCGGCAGCCTTGTCACCCGACTCGATCGCGGCAAGGGCGTTCTTGCGAGCCAGTTTCACATTGGACTTGATCGCACGGTTGCGGGCCGTGCGAACCTTGGTCTGACGGACGCGTTTGAGAGCTGACTTGGTATTGGCCATTGGTATCTGGTGTTTCGATCGATAAATGAAGGGGCGGAATATACGCCCAGCCCCGAATCAGTCAACTTTTAACTCCGCAGGTAGCGCCGCATTGAGGTAAGCGGTGTCAAATCCGGACTCGGAAAGCAGGTCCGAGCCGTTTTTGAACCCACCAACCTCGTTCCAGACCGGCTTCACCGCAGGGGGGGCGACGTTTCCCATCGCGAGCGGCGCGGCCGCCGCGGGTAGCGGTAGCGCCTCAATCGCTTCCCCCATCTGTCTGCCTTTTTCAACATCGCGCCAGAGTCCTTTTTGAACGACATACACCCTCGACCCTTCGCCGACCCGATCGTGCAGATCAATGACATCCCTGGACTTCATTCGGACACAGCCGTAGCTGGCGGGCTTCCCGATATCGCGCTCCGCCGCCGTGCCGTGGATGTAGATGCAGCGAGCGAAAGCATTCGCGTTTTTCGACTCCAACCCCCTCAGCCAAAGGATGCGGGACACGATCGGATCCCGCCCCGGAGCATTGGGTTTGATGACTTCACCGGTCCACTGACGGCTCTTGAAAACGGCCCCGGCAGGTTTGCCGGCCCCGATCTTTTCGACGACTTCCATTTTGCCTGGCGGGGTGCGGTAGCTGCCTTTCTCGTCGCCGAGCCCGAATTTCGAAGTCGAGACGGGGTAGGTCTTCACAAGAGCTCCCTCCCGGTAAAGGGCCATTTTCTGCATCGGCACGGAGACCTCCATGACGTTAAGGCTGTCCCGCTTCGCGGCAGTCTGAACGGAACAGCTGCTCGTGAAAAGGACGGCGGCAAGAGGGAGGGAAGTCAGAAAGATATTCCGGAAGATGAGACAACTCATGGGGGATTTGTAGATATAACGAGGGTTCAGGTGTTCTCTTAGGAGACCCCGCTACAAATTCCCGATGTTGTTGATTTCAGTGAGTGAGTGCTGAAAACGGATCTCTCCGAAATCAGAAAGTAAATATATCTTAAATAAATACAAATTTCTAGCATTCTTTTTTGTCGGATCTAAATTTCTTTTTTTGAGGGGCTGAATTTCCAGCCAATTTATCATGTCCTTCTCCAAGCCGGCCCTCCTGCTCATCCTCCTCGCCCTGCTCCCGGCAGGCCCTCCTTTGATCGCTCTGCGTGCGCAGGAGATTCCGGAGGAACTTCTTGAGGACGAACATCTTCGTGAAGAGATGGGGGTGAACGATTTTACCGCTCCCTCGATCCGCAAGATCTTCGATGACCTCAAACGGATGCGCCCTCTGCCCTACGATGAGCTGAAGCGAGCCCTCCCGGAGCAAACACCACAGGATCGCACCAGACTGGCCCTCACCGTGGGCTTACTCCTCGCGGACGGCTTCTTCGCCGTCGAAGCAGAGCAATTCTTTGACCTCGAGCCGATCGGTCGGGTCCTTCTCAAACATGCCAAAGTGCTCGGGTCGGGCAGCCGCATCTCCAGTCACATGAAAAGTGTTCTTGAAAAGGGAGCCAAGGGTGAGTGGGAAGCCCTCAAAGAGGAACTCGTTCGCACCCAGAAAGATGTCGAAAAGGAAATGGTCCTGATCCGTGATGTCGATGCCGCAAACCTCATCAGCCTGGCAGGCTGGCTGCGCGCGTTTGAGATCGGCTGCGCGGCCTCTCTCAATCCCTACGACCCGGCCAAGGCCTCGACTCTCGGCAGGCCTGAAGTGGTGGAATATTTTGTCCTCAATCTCGAGACGCTCGAACCCCGGATCCGGAACAACGATCTCGTGACCCGCATCCGTGCCGGGCTCCTGACGATTCAGGCAAAAACAAAAGTCCCCGATCAGGAAATCCTCAGCGAGGAAGAAGTGCGCGATCTTCGGGACATTGTCGAAGGACTGATCGATGAGATCCACGGCAACGAACGCCTCATCAAGTCGACCCGAACCACATCCGATTCAAAACCCGGCGACACGACAGCCCCCGCCAAGCCGGCCGCCACCGGTGGAGTGGTGTCCGGTGAAGTGCCGGAGTAACTTTAAATTCCCGGCAGGAGGAATTTGGCCGCCTGGTCAACATCCTTATCGCCCCGTCCCGAGAGGTTCACCACGATGACTTGGTCACGACCCATCGCCGGGGCAATTTTCTTTACGTAAGCGAGCGCGTGGGAAGTCTCCAGCGCAGGGATGATCCCCTCGGTGCGGGAGAGTTCAGAGAACGCATCGAGGGCCTCGTCATCGGTCGCGTAGGTGTAATCGACACGACCTTCGCTCTGGAGGAAGGCGTGCTCGGGGCCGACGGCGGCGTAATCGAGCCCGGCCGAGACAGAATGCGTCAGCTCGATCTGCCCGTCCTCATCGGCGAGCAGCCAGGTTTTTGTCCCCTGGAGGACGCCGAGTTTGCCGCCCTGAAAGCGGGCCGCGTGCTCGCCGTGTTTGATCCCGTGACCACCGGCCTCGACCCCCATCATCTTCACGCTCTCGTCGCCGAGGAAGGGATGGAAAAGCCCGATCGCATTGCTGCCGCCGCCGACGCAGGCGACGAGCAGGTCGGGAAGACGCTCCTCGCGCTCGAGGATTTGCTTTCTCGCCTCAACGCCGATGACGCGGTGGAAATCGCGGACCATCATCGGGTAGGGGTGCGGTCCGAGGGCACTGCCGAGGATATAGTGGGTCGTCCGCACATTCGTGACCCAGTCGCGAAGCGCTTCATTAACGGCCTCTTTGAGCGTCTTCTGTCCTGCTTCGACGCCGCGCACTTCGGCTCCGAGAAGACGCATGCGAATCACGTTGAGACGCTGACGCTCCATGTCGGTCGCGCCCATGTAGACGACACATTCCATCCCGAAACGGGCCGCGACGGTGGCGGTGGCGACGCCATGCTGGCCGGCCCCGGTCTCGGCAATGATGCGCTTTTTGCCGAGTCGCTTCGCCAGAATGATCTGGCCAAGGGCGTTGTTGATCTTGTGCGCACCGGTATGGAGAAGATCCTCCCGCTTCAGGTAGATGCGGGCTCCGCCGAGCTTTTCGGTCCAACGCTCCGCAAAATAAAGCGGGGTCTCACGCCCGCAGAACTCCTGCAGAAGCCGGTTTAGCTCGCTCTGAAACTCCGGATCCGCCTTTGCCCGGTGATATTCCTCCGTCAGGGTGTCGAGGGCGGCGACGAGGGTCTCGGGGACAAATCGCCCGCCAAAGGTGCCGAAATGCCCGCTCGCGTCGGGAAGGGTCTGCGTCGTGGTGGCCGTGCTCATCATTCGAAAGGGTTACGCTGGCTCGAATCAATTTGTTTTCAAGACTCGCATTTTCTGCGGGCCGTGTATATTCGCGGCGGTCAGAGGCTGCGGAGTGAAGGCGGGTAAACCCCGCCAGGGCCGGAAGGCAGCAACGGTAGCTTGTCCTTCATTGCCGCGGTTCTCTGGCTATTCCTCATTTCCGTCGCTTCACGCGGCCGCAGCGGCGGAGACGTCAAAGACCTCCCGCGCATCGCTCACGACTCCCGTCACGGCGGCGGCCGCGACCATCACGGGCGACATCAGAATAGTTCGTCCGACCGGGCTGCCCTGGCGTCCTTTGAAGTTGCGATTGCTTGAGCTTGCACAGAGTTGATCCCCGATCAGCTTGTCGGGATTCATCGCGAGACACATGGAACAGCCGGCGGCACGCCACTCGAATCCGGCGGCCTCGAAGACCTTGTCGATGCCTTCCTGCTTGCAGAGGTGATCGACGATCTCGGACCCGGGGACGGCAATGGCGGTGACGCCCTGCGCCACGGTGCGGCCTTTCAAAAACTTCGCGGTCTCACGGAAGTCGGAGATACGACCGTTGGTGCAGCTGCCGATAAAGCAAACGTCGACCGGGGTGCCGGCGATGGGAGCGCCGCCCTCGAGTTTCATGTATTCAAGTGCTTCGCGGATGCTTTCGCGACCCTCGTCATCGGTCGCGTCGGCAGGCGACGGAATATTTTCCGTCACAAAGATGCCGTGATCGGGCGAGATGCCCCAGGTCACCGAGGGAGCGATGTCTTCCGCCTTGATGTTGACGACGTCATCGTAAGTGCAGCCCGGATCCGAGGCGATCGCTTTCCAACCGGCCACGGCGGCTTCCCACTCTTCGCCTTTCGGCGAGTAGGGACGTCCCTTGAGATATTCGAAGGTCTTCTCGTCGGGATTGACGTAACCACAGCGGGCCCCGCCCTCAATCGACATGTTGCAGACGGTCATGCGCTCTTCCATCGAGAAAGAATCGAAAAGGCTGCCGCCGTACTCGTAGGCGAAGCCAATTCCGCCCTTGGCTCCGAGGCGCTTGATGATGTGCAGGATAACATCCTTCGCGTAGACACCGGGTTTAAGCGCGCCGTCGACATTGATGCGGCGAACCTTGAGTTTACTGAGGGCCATCGTCTGGGTCGCGAGCACGTCGCGGATCTGAGTTGTGCCGATCCCGAAGGCGATCGCTCCGAAGGCGCCGTGGGTCGCAGTATGCGAATCGCCGCAGGCGATCGTGGTGCCGGGCTGGGTGATCCCCTGCTCGGGTCCGACGACGTGGACGATGCCCTGACTGCCGCTGCCGATGTCAAAAAACTTCACCCCGAACTCTAAGCAGTTGTTCCGGAGCGCGAGGATCATCTCCTGCGCCAGTTTGTCTTCAAAAGGCTCCACCTGGTTACGTGTCGGCACGATGTGGTCGACCGTGGCGAAAGTGCGGTTGGGGTATTTCACCTTCAGACCGAGGTCCCGGAGCATGCCAAAGGCCTGGGGGCTCGTGACCTCGTGAATGAGGTGCGTGCCGATGAGGAGCTGTGTTTGCCCGTTCGACAATTCTCTTACCGCGTGCGCATTCCAGACCTTTTCAAACAGACTTTGACTCATTTTTTAGACAATTGGAGTTTCGGGCGAAAAGCTAGCACACGCTGCAAGGGTGGGGTAACGGAATCTTTTACCCGAAGACCGTCGAAAAACCGCCTAACGGAGGGGCAATTCATTGAAATTGCCCGTAAAGCGGTATATGAAAAGGAGCCACAAAGGCAAACCAACCCAACTGAACCAACATGAAAGTTATTAAATTGATCGAAAAACTGATGGCAATCGCCCTTATCGGAGCTGCCTTTTCTCTCGTGAGCTGCGGCGACAAAACCGAAGGCGTTTCCGAAGAAACATCCAACGCCGTCGAGGCCGCCGCCGAGAAGATTGAAGAAGCCGCCGAAGCTACCAAAGAAGCAGCTGCAGACGCCGCTGACGCCGCCAAAGAAGCGGCTGCTGCTGCCGAAGAAAAGGCCGCCGCTGTTGTTGAAGAGGTGAAAGAAGCCGTCGCTCCTGCTCCTGCTCCTGCTCCTGCTCCTGCTCCTGCTGAATAAGCGTCGCACGGGTGACTGTTGCCCATGCTTTTACAAGGCCCCGGCTCGAAAGAGGCGGGGCCTTTTGCTGTTCGTTCCGGAGAGGGCCCATTTCAGAAGGGGATTTTACGGGTTGACCTGATGCAGTTAGGGCCTAACATTATATTTCTGTATGGTCATATAAAGTTTAAAAGGCCGTTATTGTCTCCCGCCTCCGGGAAATCTTTTTTACCGGACATTTCTCCCCCTTCCTCCAATGACAACCAGCACGCCCATCGACATCGGCATCAGTGAAGCAGACCGCACCGACATCGCGGCGGGGCTTTCCCGTCTCCTCGCCGACACCTACACGCTCTATCTGCAGACCCACAACTTTCACTGGAACGTCACCGGCCCCATGTTCCAGACCCTGCACGTGATGTTCGAGACCCACTACACCGAGATGGCGATCGCCGTCGATTCCATCGCCGAGCGGATTCGCTCCCTCGGCCTGCCAGCCCCCGGAACCTACAGCGAATTCATAAACCTCAGCAGCATCAGGGAAATCGCCGGGGTTCCCAGGGCGAAAGAGATGATCCAACTCCTCGTTCACGGACACGAGTCCGTCGTGCGCACTGCCCGGTCTGTTTACCCCGTCGTGGAAAAAGCGGCCGACGAAGCCAGTGCCGACCTTCTCACCCAGCGCATCCAGCTCCACGAAAAGACCGCCTGGATGCTTCGCAGTCTGCTCGAGGAATAGGAATCGCAAAGGCGGTCGCTACTCCTCAAGCACGATCGAGATGCCTGCCCACAAGGCGAGCAGGCACACAAGCGCGCCCATCACGATCCCGAAGATCGCCCGGCCCATTCCGAACTTCGGCTGATCGGTTGACCGGTTTTTCCGAATCTCACGGATGCCGAAAATGCCGAAGATTAGCGCAAAGGGTGCGCCAATGATGAGGAAGGAAAAAACGCCGGCATAGCCCGCCGCAATCGCCCAACCGGGATCAGCATGCGCATCCCGGGATCCTGCCGCAGGTCGTAGGGCTTCGGACGCCTGGGAAGTTCGGGGGGAGTGGCCATGCCTGTGGATAGTGTCAGGACGGCAGTTGCGTCAATCCCCGTTAAAGGCGCGCCGATTTCCCCTTTTCCCGCTTGACCGGCCGCTCCCCTATTTGATAAAAGCACCGTCGGGACGTCACCGAATTTCCCTATCATAAAACGAAAGCCCCCCCACCGCTGCGGAACCGGTCCTCGACATGTCGCCACTCATCGACGTGAGCTTTCTCCTCCTCATTTATTTCCTCGTCACCTCGACGCTCGAACCGCGGGAATCCGATCTGGCGATGACCCTCCCCGGAGTGCCCACGACGCCGACACGAGTCTTCGACTTTGATCCGATGAAAATCGAAGTGAACGGTAGCGGGGAAATCCTCGTCGAAGGCGAAGTCCTCGACACCAACACCTCCTCGCGCGAGCTGCCGCTGCTGCTCGATCGCCTCAAGACCTACGCCGATAGCGCGCGGCTCACCAGTACGCAGCCAAGAGTGATCATCGCCGCCGATGATGCCTCGAAGGGCCAGCGCTTCGTCGATGTCCTCAACACCCTCGCGACCCGCGGCGTGGAGATCAGCGAAGTCTCTCTTGAGGGCTTCGCGCCGGAATAGTCGCCGCATCCCCGCCCTCGACGAGACCGGCGGATCGTGATATGCCCTTGTCGCCGCCGTTTATAAAAAGGCACGGCACCTCCGCATTCATGATCTCAAAACCCTCCCTCACCGCCGTCCTTTTTATCACCCTCCCGCTTTGCCCGCTCTCCGCCGAGTCGGTCAGCCGGGACATCGTCGTCTACGGCGGCACCAGTGCCGGGATCGTCGCGGGGATTCAGGCAAAGGCGATGGGCCGATCCGTTGTCGTTATCGAACCGACCTCGCGCGAGGGCGGCCTCACCACTGGCGGGCTCGGCCAGACCGATATCGGGAACAAACAGGTCATCGGCGGCCTCTCGCGGGAGTTCTACCGCCGCATCGCCCTGCACTATCAGGACCCCGCCTCGTGGCAGTGGGAAAAACGTGAGGAATACAAAGACTCGGGCCAAACCCGCACCGAAAAGGGCGAAGAGACCATGTGGACCTTCGAGCCCTCGGCTGCGCTGAAAGTCTACCGTGACTGGATCGCCGAGACCGGACTGGAACTCGTTAAAGAAGAACGTCTCGATCGGCGCCGCGGAGTAAAAAAAGAAGGCAGTCGCATCGTCTCGATCACGATGGAATCGGGGAGGGAATTTCAGGGAAAAGTGTTCATCGATGCGACCTACGAAGGCGATCTGATGGCCGCCGCCGGGGTCAGCTACACTATCGGACGCGAAGCCAACGCCCGCTACGGCGAAACCCTCAACGGTGTGCAAACCGCGATGGCAAAACATCATCAGTTTGTCGCCGGCGTGGACCCCTACCTCGTCCCGGGCGATCCTGCGAGCGGACTGCTACCCTTCATCGATCCCGCTGGACCCGGCGAAGAAGGTGCCGCCGACGCCCGCGTCCAGGCTTACTGCTTCCGCATGTGCCTGACCGATCATCCCGACAATCGCATCCCCTTCGCGAAACCGTCGGGATACGACGAGCAGTGGTATGAGCTTCTCCTCCGCAACTACGAGGCCGGTGAAACCGGCATGCCCTGGATCAACTCCTCGATGCCCAATCGCAAGACCGACACGAACAACCGGCTCGGCTTTTCGACCGACTTCGTCGGGCAGAACTACACCTACCCCGAGGCCTCCTACACCGAGCGTGAAGCCATCGTGGCAAGACACCGCCTCTACCAGCAGGGGCTCATGTGGACCCTCGCCTACCATCCCCGCATGCCGGAAAAGATCCGCAGTGAGATCTCAAAATGGGGCATGTCAAAAGACGAGTTCACCGGGGGCGGCGGCTGGCAGGAGCAACTCTACATCCGCGAGGCCCGCCGCATGGTGGGCGACCTCGTCATGACCCAGAATCACTGCCAGCAAAAGGAGAAGGTCAGCGACTCCGTCGGCATGGGCGCCTACACGATGGATTCCCACCACGTTCAGCGGCATGTCGATGCCAACGGACACGTCCGCAACGAAGGCGACGTCCAGGTCGGCGGTTTCCCGCCCTATCCAATCAGCTACCGTTCCCTCGTTCCGCGCGCGGAGGAATGCGCCAATCTCCTCGTGCCGGTCTGCCTCTCGGCCAGTCACATCGCCTTCGGATCGATCCGGATGGAGCCCGTCTTCATGGTGCTCGCCCAGTCCGCCGCCACCGCCGCGAGCCATGCCATCGCGGAAAACACCTCCGTACAGGGC
This sequence comes from Akkermansiaceae bacterium UBA6138, assembly GCA_002422425.1. Classification (GTDB taxonomy): domain Bacteria; phylum Verrucomicrobiota; class Verrucomicrobiia; order Verrucomicrobiales; family DEV007; genus Arctic95D-9. The sequence continues at coordinate 57,854 of DIVG01000079.1, forward strand.
ATTGATTTTGCCTCCCTGAAATCGCGCCTTGAGCAGGACGGCCAGATCCTCGCCTACACCGCCCCGCCCCGACCGGCCGCTAACTTCACCGCCCTCGCTGCGCTCGGGGGGATCATTGTCGATGACGACGCCGCAAAGCTCTCCGGCGATTGGGCCGTCTCCACTCTCACGATGGGCATCCACCAGGGCTACCGCCACGACAACGACAGCCGCGACGGCAAGTCGGTCGCCGTCTTCACCGCCACACTACCCGAGGCCGGCACCTACGAGGTCCAGGTCGCCTGGGCACAGAACGGAAACCGCGCCACCAAGGTGCCCGTCCGCATCACTCACGACGACGGCGAGACCGAGGCGACGATCAATCAACGCGAGCATCCGCCCCTTGATGAGCTCTTCGGCTCCGTCGGCAAATTCCGCTTTACTGATACGGGCACCGTCACGATCAGCAACACCGCCACCGACGGCTTTGTCGTGATCGACGCGGTGCGCTGGGTGAAGGTGGAGTAGGTCGCTCCCCGGGCACTCAAGAGGATATCGCCGTCCACTCAACCCTGTCCGGTCGGCACTAAAAAGACCGACGGTTTCCCGCCGGTCTTTCGATGATTCGAACCGAATCTCTCCCGCTCAGTAGCGGTACAACTCGGGCTTGTAGGGACCCTCGACGGGAACGCCGATGTATTTCGCCTGCTCGTCGGTGAGCTTGGTGAGCTTCGCTCCGATTTTCTCGAGGTGGAGACGGGCCACTTCCTCGTCAAGCTTCTTGGGAAGAACGTAGACGCCGGGGGCGTAGATTTCTTTGTTTTTCCAGAGATCGATCTGGGCGAGGGTCTGGTTGGTGAAGCTGTTGCTCATGACGAAGCTCGGGTGGCCGGTAGCGCAGCCAAGGTTCACGAGACGGCCTTCGGCAAGCATGAAGAGCTGGTTGCCGTTGGGGAGATCGTAACGATCCACCTGGGGTTTGATCGTCGTTTTGCTGACACCGGCATGGGCGTTGAGCTTGGCCACTTGAATCTCGTTATCAAAGTGACCGATGTTACAGACGACAGCCTGATCTTTCATCGCGAGCATGTGGTCGAGACGGATGATGTCCTTGTTACCCGTCGTGGTCACGTAGATGTCACCCCAGCCGAGGGTGTCCTCGATCGGGAGCACGCGGAAACCTTCCATCGCGGCCTGAAGGGCACAGATGGGGTCGATCTCGGTGATGACGACCTGGGCGCCGAATCCGCGCATGGTCTGGGCGCAGCCTTTGCCGACATCGCCGTATCCGCAGATGACGGCAACTTTACCGGCGATCATGACGTCGGTGGCCCGCTTGATGCCGTCAACGAGTGACTCGCGGCAGCCGTAGAGGTTGTCGAACTTGGACTTGGTGACGGAATCGTTCACGTTGATCGCGGGGACGCGGAGCTTGCCGGCCTCGGACATCTGGTAAAGACGGTGCACCCCGGTGGTGGTCTCTTCGGAGACGCCCTTCCAGTCCTTCATATAGTTGGTGAACTTGATAGGGTCCTGACCGTTGATGCGGCGAAGGAGATTTTTGATGATCGCTTCCTCCTCGCTCTCGGAGGGGCTGTCGATAAAGGAGCGATCGCCCTCTTCGAGCTCGGCACCTTTGTGGATGAGGAGAGTCGCATCACCACCGTCATCGACGATGAGCTGCGGTCCTTTGCCGTCGGGCCAGGTGAGAGCTGCCTCGGTGCAGTCCCAGTATTCTTCGAGGGTCTCGCCTTTCCAGGCAAAGACCGGAATCCCCGCTGCGGCGATCGCGGCGGCGGCGTGGTCCTGGGTCGAGAAAATGTTGCAGCTGCACCAGCGCACGTCGGCACCGAGGTCCACGAGGGTCTCGATGAGGACGGCGGTCTGGATCGTCATGTGAAGGGAGCCCATGATGCGGACACCTTGAAGCGGCTTCTCGGCGGCGTACTTGGCGCGGGTCGCCATGAGGCCCGGCATCTCGTGCTGGGCCACTTCGATTTCGAGGCGCCCGAAGTGGGCGAGACCGATGTCGGCCACTTTATAATCTTCTTTAATAGCGATTGCTGTGCTCATGTCTTTTGTCTTTAGTGAATGGTTAGACCTCACGCGCAGGCACTCTTGAGCGCATCCGCCTTGTCGGTTTTTTCCCAGGTCAGGGAATCCGTGTCATCTTCACGTCCGAAGTGACCGTAATTTGTTGTCTTACGATAGATGGGGCGAAGGAGATTCAGATCACGGATGAAATCGGCGGGTTTGAAGGAGAAAATCTCCTTGATCGCCTTAATGATTTTCGCTTCGTCTACATGGCTCGTGCCGAAGGTATCGACGTGAACGCTGACGGGCTGCGGGTAACCGATGGCATAGGCGAGCTGGAGTTCACAACGCTCGGCGAGACCGGCGGCGACGACGTTTTTCGCGACGTAGCGAGCCATGTAGGCGGCGGAACGGTCGACCTTGCTCGGGTCTTTGCCGGAGAAGGCACCACCCCCATGGCGCCCCATGCCGCCGTAGGTGTCAACGATGATCTTGCGTCCAGTGAGGCCGCAGTCACCCTCGGGACCGCCGATAATGAAAAGGCCGGTCGGGTTGATGTGATACTCGGTCTCGGGAGTAAGCAGCTCGCCGGGGATAACGGCTTCGATCAGTTCCTTCTTCAGGATCTCGCGAATCTCGGCCGTCGTGATGCCGGCAGCGTGCTGGGTCGAAACGACCACGGCGGTGACGCGGATCGGTTTGCCGTCAACATACTCCATCGAGACCTGGGTCTTGGAGTCGGGGCGCAGCCAGGTGTGCGTGCCACTCTTGCGCAAGTCCGTGAGAGCCCGTCCGAGCTGGTGGGAGTAGGCGATCGGGGCGGGCATCAGCGCCGGCGTTTCACGCACGGCGTAACCGAACATGATGCCCTGGTCACCGGCACCCTGCTCGGCGGTCTCTTTACCGTCCGCAGCGGCGGCGTCGACGCCCTGGGCGATATCGGGCGACTGCTGCCCGAGCGCGTTGAGAAAGAAAAAGGTATCGGCATTAAACTTGCAGTCAGGATTGGTGTAGCCGATCTCCACCATGGCGGCCTTGACGACCTCGCGGTAGTCGAACTTCGCACCGGTCGTGATCTCACCGCCGAGGACGACAACGTTGTCTTTCACCATCGTTTCACAGGCGACCCGGGAGGAGGAATCCTGCTCAAAACACGCATCAACAATCGAGTCAGAGATGGTGTCGCACACTTTATCAGGATGCCCTTCGGTTACTGACTCGGACGAAAAAATATAGGAGTTTGCCATGTCGTATTTACAAATCTTGATTCGTTGATAGAATAATCCCGCCGTTCATGTCGTCAATTTTAAAATCACTGCGATTGATCGCCGATCCGACCCGCCTCAGAATTCTGAATCTTCTGCGACGGGAAGATCTTTCGGTCGTCGAGTTGCAGGACATCCTCGGAATGGGTCAGTCCCGGATCTCTTCCCAGCTCTCGCAGTTGCGGCTCGCGAAGCTGGTGACGGACCGTCGCTCGGGAAAAAACATCATCTACACCTTCGGGAACGACACGACCGCGATCGACGAGAGACTCCTCCAGGCTCTCGACCTGGCCATGTCGGACATCGGGGAAATCGCCGACGACTGCGCCTCGCTCGATCTCACCCTCGCGAGACGCAAGGACAAGGCGCGGGCCTATTTCGACGCGCTGGCGGGGAAATTCGGCCGCACCTACTGTCCCGGGCGCTCTTGGAAGGCCCTCGCCGAGACCCTCTTGAAGCTCATGCCGCCCATGGTCATCGCCGACCTCGGGGCCGGAGAAGGCACCTTTTCGCAGCTCCTCGCCCAGCGCGCGGAAAAGGTCATCGCGGTCGACAACTCGGAAAAAATGGTCGAATACGGCGCCTCGGTCGCCCGGGAGAACGGCTACCTGAATCTCGAATATCGCCTTGGCGAGATCGAGTCCCCGCCCATTGAGGACGGGACCGTGGACCTCGCCTTCTTCAGCCAGTCGCTCCACCATGCCGAGCACCCCGATCTCGCGATCGCCGCGGCCCATCGCATTCTGAAGCCGGGCGGGCGCATCATCATCCTCGACCTTCTGAAGCATCAGTTCGAAGACGCCCGCGATCTCTACGCGGACATCTGGCTGGGATTTTCCGAGCTGGATATCTCGCGTTTCCTCAAAAAAAGCGGCTTCCGCGAGATCGAGATCTCGGCCGTGGACCGCGAGCCCGACCCGCCGTATTTCCAGACAGTAATGGCGCTGGCGCAAAAATAATCGTAGCTTAAGCCTCCGGCTCGGGGTCAGCCTCCGAACCGGCGCAGAGTTCGCCTCCTTACCCATCCCGGCCCCACCGTGCCCCCTATTTCTCCATCCCTCCGGCCCCGTTTCCTTCATGTGATATTGCTGACGGTGGCGCTGGCAACCCCGGCATACGCTGATTGGAAGATCACGGACGAATCCCCTGCCCAAAGCCCGGATGCATCGCTTGTTACCGAGAGGAAGGTTCTCAGCCGGGCCGGTCAGACCGGCTCTCTCACCACCCGCCGGATTGACCTGGTCTGGTTCAACGCCTCTGCCTTCACCCTGAAAATCATTGACAACGGTCCAGCCGATAGACCCCGCTACGCGGGCCTCGGGGCGGCGATGCTTTCACACGGATGCCTTGCGGGAAGCAATGGCGGATTTTTTCTGAAAGACCACTCTCCCTCCGGTCTCATGATCGCCGCCGGGACCGCCCAGGGCTCCTTCGGCAAAGGAGCGCTCCTCAGCGGAGTCCTCCTCTCAAGCGGCAACCACAATCCGTATCTCCTGAGACGGGCCGAGTATGACTCGGCAAAATACAAGGCCACCGACCTGATCCAGGCGGGGCCCTTCCTCGTCGATCAGGGAACCACGGTGAAAGGGCTCTCGCCGGAGAACTCGCGACGACGGACCTTCATCCTTCACGACGGCGGCAAATGGTTCGCCCTCGGCCTTTCCGACGCCCTCACCCTTGCTGAGCTGGGCATCCTCCTCGCCCGACCGGATTTTTCCCCCTCGCGCCGAATCCACCGGGCTCTCAACCTGGATGGAGGCACCTCCTCCGGGCTCTATTACGAACGCGGTCGCGCCGGGCAACCCTTCCTCGTCGAACCCTACAAAACCGTCCGGAACTTTGTCGGGATCGTCCCGCGGTCTCGACCGCGCTGAAAAAATGCTGTCACGACAACCCGTGCCGGGGATATACCTCTCCGTGAACGAAACGGTGAATGAAGACGAGCTCGTCGTCCGCGTGCAAAAAGGGGATCTAAGCGCCTTTGAACGGCTCCTCGATCTCCACAGCTCGCCTTTGCGGGCTTTCGTCGCGATGAAACTTCCCATTCCTCACCTCATCGACGAGATCGCCCACGAGACCTTCGTCTTTTCCCACCGCCACATCATGGACTTCAAAGCGGGAACCGATTTCGGGAAATGGCTTCGGGCGATCGCGTTCAATCTGATTCGGAAGGAGACTCTGCGCCACCAGCGACTCGCCAAAAATCATGACAAATTTCTTGAGCACCACCTCGTGCAGCAGTCCGTGAGGGGAGACTTTTCTCCCGAGCTTCCCCTCGTTAATTTTCTCGAAGAATGCCTCAACCGCCTCCCCGAACAGCAGCGCAGGCTGCTTGAACACAAGTATACACGATCCGAGTCGTCCCGCGAAATCGCCGATGCTTTCGGACAGAGCGAGGCATGGGTCCGCACTACCCTGTGCCGCATCCGCACGGCCCTGCGCCATTGTATCGAACAAAAATTGCAGAGCTCGCCCGAGCTACTTTAACCCCACCCTCTCTTTTGGACTCGGAACACCTCGAAGCATACCTGGCAGACGAACTTGACGCAGCGGGACGTCGTCAGGTGGAGCGTGCCCTCCGCCACGACCGCGATCTGTGCGCGAGCTTTGTGGCGCAGGCGCAAATGGGTGAGGGGCTGCGGATCCTTCTCGGGGGCGCCGGAAAGGACGGAGCAGCGGCTTTTAATCAAAGCGTCCTCGCCCGGCTCCGTTCGGAGGGGGCGGGCGACAACCGCGGGTTTGCCAAGTCCGTCCTCACCGAGATTGTCGAGGAACGCGAGGGGCTCAGGCCGCTGCGCTGGCCCCTCCTCGTAAAAACGGGATTAATCTCTGCGGCGGCGTCGATCGGCCTGCTCCTCCTCCTGCAAACGATCATTTTTAACAAGGCATCCGCCCCGACTGCCGGTGCCGTCGAGCCCGTTTCCCCCTTGATTTTCGCCGCCCGCATCGAAAGAGGTGAGGATGTCGTCTGGTCCGGGAACACCGTAAACCGTATCCGCGAAGACGGCTGGCTCTCCACCGGCCTCCTCAAGCTGGAATCCGGCTCACTTCTCATCGCCTTCAATTCCGGAGCCACCGCCCTCGTGGAAGGTCCCGCCGAACTCAGTATCGAATCGGGGAACCGCCTGTTCCTCCGGGTTGGCAGACTCACGGCGGAAGTGCCCCCGGCGGCTTCCGGTTTTACCGTAAACACCCCGCGCCTCAACGCCATCGATATCGGCACCCGCTTCGGCGTGACCGTCGAGGGCAACGGGGATTCCGAACTCCATGTGATGGAGGGTGAAGTCGAAGTCAGCCGCACAAGCGGAAACTCTGTCACGACCCTGGTCCGTGAAGGCGTCGCCCTCCGCGCAGACAGCCGCACGCGCAATGAGTTAAAACCCGTCCCCTACGCCGGGGATCACTTTAAGCTGCAACTCGGCAGCCTAACCGTGCCCCAGCCGGCACTCCGTTACAACTTTGATGAATCCCCGGGAGCCATCGTGGAGGATTCGGGCACCATCCCGCTTTTTGATGTGCCCATCATCGCCAGCGGGGAGCTTGATCGATCCCCGCGCCGGGGTCCAGGGAAAAAAGGCGGCGGGCTTGTCTTCCGTCCGGGAGAGATCCTCGATGTGGCGCTCTCCCGTGATTTTCGACTCGAATCCCCCCACACTGTCGCTTTCTGGATCAAACTGCCGCCGGCCATAGGCCAGAATAGCCGGGAGCAAATCCTGGAATACGGACGCGAAGGCCTCAGTTGGAAAGTTAGCTGCAATCTCGAATCCGGTCGAGGCGTGCGCGGCGCTCTAAAAGTGGCCTGTCCCGGCGGCCACGTCATCGGGAGCACGGATCTCGCCGACGGAAACTGGCACCACGTCGCCTATCGGTTTATCGGCGGCAGCGCCAGCGACGTCACCTCGCACCTGCAGCTTTTTGTCGACGGCAAACCCGAGACGCTGAGCGATTCGTTTTCCGGGGAAATGCGAGCGGGACGGGCGGGGAACCTCCGCCTCGGAGGCAGTGAAAACGAGGGGTTCCAGGGCTGGATTGACGAGCTGGCTTTCTACCGCGAAGCGATCTCAACACTGACCATCCAGCACCTCGGCAACTGACTCCCCCCAAATCGCTTATCTGTTAAAAACGTCACCGCGTTCAATCTTTTCCTGTCACAACCCTCGCTCGCCCCGCTATACTCTGTGCAATTCCTTTTGATTAAAACTCCACATGACTACCCGAACCCTGAAAAACCTGTTGTTTACCCTCTTCGGTGGGCTCGTTCTCACGACAGCCTCCGTGCAGGCGGAAATGCGCACCTGGACCTCCGCTGACGGGAAAACGTTGCAGGCGGATTTCGCCGGAACCGCCGGAGCCGGTGCCAATGCCGTCGTGAAGTTAAAACTCGCGGACGGCTCGACGATCGACTACCCCGTCGCCAAGTTGAGCGAGGCGGACCGGCTCTTCGTCAAGGGCAATCTGCCGACTGACCCCGCAGCCCTCGCTTCCGAGATCGACAAGCTTGTCCTCAATAAACTCAGAGAGAGTTACTACGGGCTCCGGGATGAACTTGCCGCTCTGCCGCAGAAAGCGGATCTCACTCCTGCGGAGAAGGTCAAACGCAAAGAGGAGATTGAGAAGGAAATGCTCATGTGCGTGCCGAATGAGCCGACGAATGACAATCAGTTTCTTCGACGCATCTATCTGGACGTCGCGGGGCGGATCCCGACGTTTGACGAAGCCGAGGCCTTCCTGAACGACCGCGCTCCGAACAAGCGGGCTCTCCTCATCGACAAACTTCTTGATTCAGAGGGCTTCGTGATGCGGATGTATACCTACTATGCCGACATCCTCCGCATCCGCGAAGGCATCACGATGATGGGGAACGGAGACCTCAAGGCGGACCCCTACATGGAATACATCAAGGCGAGCATCCGCGAAGACAAGCCCTATGATGTCCTCGTGCGGGAGCTCCTCACCGCCAAGGGCAAAGTCTGGGAGGAACCTGCCGTGGGCTATTTGATCGCTGACCAGGGAATGCGTCTCTGCAACCTCTCCAACACCTTCACTATTTTTATGGGCACTGAAATCACCTGTGCCCAGTGTCACGACCACCCCTTTGAAGAAGTTTACCAGATGGACTTCTATAAGATGGCGGCCTTCATGGGCACCACCGAGACCACGGCGCGCGGCGGTGACGCGATGATGATGATGGGGAGCGGTGACTACCGTGCCGAGATTGACCGCATGAACAAGGTGCTCCTCGACGCGGGCAAGCTTCGCCCCAACCAGACCCAGGATCAGGATCTCGGCCAGTGGTTCGGCACTCACCGCACTCAGGTCGTCGATACGGAATCCAACGTAGTGAAGCTCCCCCACGACTACAAATACGACGACGGCGAGCCGGAGATGAAAGTCGATCCCGGAACCTACTTCGGTGACAAGACCGACCTTTCCAAATACGAGACACCCCGCGAAGCGTTCGCCGACTGGGTTGTTTCTCCCGGCAATCCCCGTTTCACGATTAACGCGGTGAACCGATTCTGGAAAATGGCCTTCGGCCTCGCTCAGATCGAGCCCGTCTACAACATCCCCGGGCACCTCGACGGCCAGGCCCAGAATTACGAGCTGCTCACCTTCCTTGAGGAAATGATGAAAGACCTCGACTTCAGCGTGAAGGACTTTTTCCGGGTTATTTACAATACTGCCGCCTACCAGCGCGAAGCCGAAACCCACACCCCCAGTCTCACCCAGGTAGACAAGGGTACCTATCACTTTCCCGGCCCCGTCCTTCGCCGCATGACCGCCGAGCAGATCTGGGACTCGCTTGTTGCTCTCACCACTGCGGACCCCGAATCCGTCGTGCGCCGTGGAGCCGACGAATACAAACAGGTCATGAGTGTCGATCCTGCCTCGCTGAAAACGGCCGACGAGATTTTAAAATGGAAAGAGGATTTCCGTAATGCCAGCAAACTGCAGAAATACAGCGGCGAAGTTGTTTCGCGCGAAGATAACGTCGGCGGGGCACAAATGTTCCGCGCGTCCGAATTGCGGCAGCCCATGCCGGCGGATCACTTCCTGAGGATGTTCGGCCAGTCCGACAAGCAGCTGATTGAAAACCAGTTCACCACCGGGTCCGCGCCTCAGGTCATGGCACTGCTTAACGGCTCGATCACCAACGCCGTCCTCACCAGCCCCGATGCTTATCTCATCAAGGAGATCGCCTTCGGCAAGGGCTCAAAGCGCGATAATGTGGACAAGATCTTCCTCAGCGTGCTCTCCCGTTACCCCACTGCCCAGGAGAAGACCGCCGCCCAGTCGGGAATGCGGGCCAAGACCGACCGCGACATGAGCGAGGCAGAAAAGCTGAAAATCGAAGCTCAGGCGATCGGCAACGTCATCTGGGCGCTCGTCAACACCCGTGAATTTATGTTCATCCAGTAAACCTGTTCCTTTTCTCAATCCCTATTCCCTTCAAAAATCATGAAAGACCAACTGAATAAACTCGATCAGCTCAGCCGCCGCCAGTTCGTGGCCCGCGCTGCCAAAACCGCCCTCGGGGTGAGCATCCTTCCAATCGCCGGGGCGAATCGCCTCCTTGCCGCCGGCGGCGGCAAGGCCGAGCATTGTATCTTCTTCTACATGTCGGGCGGCATGACCCACATGGAAACGTTTGATCCGAAGCCGGGGGCCGAGACCGGTGGCAAGACCAAAGGGATCTCGACCGGCGTGGCGGGGATCGAACTCGCCGAGTACATGCCCCAGCTGGCGCAGCGTTTCAGCGACATCGCGGTGGTGCGCTCGATGACGCAGAAGACAGGAGATCACCGCGGCGGTGCCTATTGGATGCGGACCAGCTACGAGCCACGCGCCACCATTATTCACCCCTCCATGGGCCCCTGGGCACAGACGCTCCTCGGTAAAAAGCACGACACCCTTCCCGACTCCGTTGTTATCGGAGGTGGCGGCGAACACCCGGGGGCCGGCTTCTTCGGCCCCGCCCTGGCCCCGCTTCCGATCGGCGATCCCGACAAAGGAGTCCAGAACTCCGCCCCATACAACGGGGTGAGCAACGACCTCTTCGAGAAACGCCTCGATCTCATGAATACCTTCGACGATTCCTTCCGTCGCAAGTTCCAGACCGACGAGGTAAAAGCCTACACACAGTTTTACGAGGAAACGCTCAAGCTCATGAAGAGCGAAGATCTCGCAACCTTCGACCTTTCCCTTGAGGAAAAGTACGAGGAAAAGGCGGCCCGCTACGGGAATACCCGGGTCGGTAAAGGTGCCATGCTCGCCAAGCGCCTCGTCAGCTCCGGGGTGCGCTTCGTCGAAGTGGTCTCCGGCGGGTGGGACATGCACAATGATCTGTGGGATGCGATCCCGACGACCGGAGGTCAGCTTGACCAGGCCCTCGGTTCCCTCATCGACGATCTCAAGGCGGAAGGGCTTTTCGAGAAGACCCTTATTGTTGTCGGAACTGAATTCGGACGCACCCCCATCATCAATGCCAACGGAGGCCGCGACCACCACCCCCGAGTTTTCTCGACAATGTTCGCCGGCGGCGGCATCAAAGGCGGTCAGGTCTACGGTGCTTCAGATGACAAGGGCATCGCCGTGAAGGAGAATCCCGTGGAAGCGAAGGACTTCAACGCCACTATCGCGCACGCGATGGGGCTCGACCTGAATAAAGTCATTTACGCGCCCTCCGGCCGACCCTTCCTTGTGGCCGGTCACACTCGCGACCCCAAAACGGACGGGATTGTCACCGAAGGCCACCCGATCATGGAACTCTTTTCCTGAGATCGGGCGAGCGAAGCGCCTCACAAAAAAGGCCCGGAGGAAACTCCGGGTCTTTTTTTATGTAAATTAACGATTGATGAAATTAAGCTTTCTTAATTAAATTTCCTCGCGTAAAGAAGTGGTTGTTCTTCCTCCGGAGATTTGCTTTCCCGTCCCACAATCCCGATGAGTTTGGTAGAAAAAACCGAGCCACCACCTTCCGTCGCCACTGAGACGAGCGTCGGCGTTCTTGTCATTGAGTCGCGGACCACCACCCCGTTGGGCCCCAAGATTGTCTATGCCAACGAGCGAATGGCCCGGCTCTCCGGCTACGAAATGACCTCGCTTATCGGGTCACCTCTCGGGCTTCTCTACGACCGGGCGGACCTTCCCGCGCTCATCGAAAAACTTCCCATAATCGCCGGGCGCCCGACCCACTGTTATATGGATCGGGCGCTGATGCGGAATGGAGGGTCCCGCCGTCCCTGCCGCTGGACGATACGATCGACCACCCGCGAAGGAGACAGCCGCGGGTTTTTCACACTCACGGTCAAGCCGATCGTGGTGCCGGGCCCTTCCAACATGTCGGCACGCACGCCGAAGAGCGGACCTAAAAAAATTAAAGCGGCTACCTCAACACCCCGCATTCCTGCTCCTGCTCCTGCTCCTGCTCCTGCTCCTGCTCCTGCTCCTGCTCCTGCCGAAACGGC
>DIVG01000079.1:69620-99458 GCA_002422425.1 Akkermansiaceae bacterium UBA6138
AAGTCGAACCTCGAACTCGCGGTTTTCAACAGCCCTTCGGGCGACCGTGTGCAGACCTTTCTAAACGAGGCGCAACTGGCGCTCGGCGACGCCGAGATCCTCGCGCATCAGATGCTCGCCTTCACCCGCGGTGAAAGTCAGGCAAAGCGGGTCTTTTCAATCAGTGATCTTCTCACGCGGGTTTCAAGACTTTGTTCTGCAGGGTCAGGGGTTCGATGTAAACTTTATCTTCCGGGCGCCCTGCGCTGCGTCGAGGGCGACCCGACTCAGATCTATCAGGTATTCCACAATCTTGTCATCAATGCGAATCAGGCCATGCCCAGTGGCGGCACCATCAACCTCACCGCAGGTAACGCGAACCTCACCCCGGACAACCCTTTCGGAATGCCTGCCGGACACTATACCGTCGCCTCGGTAAAAGACCGCGGGTGCGGCATCCCCCCGGAGGTGCTCCCGCGCATATTTGAGCCTGACTTCACCACTAAAGCTGACGGCAGCGGCTTCGGTCTCGCCTCTTGCCAGGCGATCGTCACCCGCCACGGCGGCGCGATCCGGGTCGCCTCAAAAGTGGGCGTGGGGACGGAGTTTCTTGTTTTCCTGCCCTCGACCGATATGACTGCCACCCCCGGTGCCGTCTTTTCCTCCCCCCGGTCTCCGGTAGTTCCCGCCTCAGCGGGACGGGCGGGCGGGAGAGGCAGCCGTGTCCTCATCGTCGAGGACCAGGTCGATGTCGCCCGCGCCACACGCGGCTTGCTCAAACATCTCGGTTACGAGAGCCTCCATTCCGCTACCGGGGAAGAAGCTATCGCCACCTATCGGGAGCACCTTGACTCGTCGGAGCCCATAGACGTTATTCTTCTGGATATGACCTTACCCGGGGGGCTCTCGGGAATGGAGGTCGCAAAAGAAATCCGCCGATTCGACTCCCTTGCCCGCATCGTTGCCACAAGCGGGTATTTCGATGAAGGAAATCTCGCCGGGGGCAGCACCGAAGATTTCGCCGCCATTCTGCCCAAGCCCTACTCGATGGCTTCGCTTTCCGAAGTAATGGAAGCGGCTACCGGGCTGTGAGAAACGGGAAGCGGGAGAGGAAGCGGGACCGGTCACCGCGGAAAAACCACCCGGCAAAATTCCGCCTCATACGGGAAACCGTTTCCGCTGTTCGAATCCCCTGCCAGGCGGAATAAGCCTCGTAGAGAGAGACCAGATTCGCGGGATGATTGACCGGCCTGCCACCCGACTCCGGAAGCTCGATTCGAACAAAGCCCGGCGGAGGCATCATGTCCGGCGCGTCGCTTTCCAAAAGGTGCCTGTCTGCCGGGATTTCCTCGAAGACACGCAACTTTTCCTCTTTTCCCTCTTTGAAAAAATACCCTGACAGGGAAAAATACACCCCCAGATCAGCAAAGTCTTTGACCATTTCGACCGGGCCCCCATAGGAATGAAGAAGACATCCGGCCGAAAGATCAGCCTCCCGCAGACACTCGAAGAGAGTCCCCCAGGCGCGCAGACAATGTACCGAGAGTGGCCGGCGCAAAGTCGATGCCGTCTTTAACTGGGCCTGAAAAATCTCCTTTTGCACCGAGGGATGATGGCCCGTGATCCAGCGGTCGAGCCCGACCTCTCCCACACCTGAAAGGGGGAATTCCCCCAGCCATTCGCCCAGCTTCTCCTCCCAGTCGCTTTCGATCCCATTCACTTTCCAGGGGTGGACCCCGAAGCAGGGAATCACCTCGGGATAGCGGCGGGCAAGATCGGCGACCTTTTCCCAATCTCCGGGATGAGTTCCGTTTGTCACGAGACAGGAAATGTTCTCACGGCGAACAGCTCCGATTACCTCACCCGCATCACCGGGACACACATCGTGCAAATGGAGATGACAGTCTATCATTCACCTTTCCTCACCGACGAGCCAGACCAGTCGTTTCCGGATCTCATGCAAGCCTCGCAGGCGAGTCGGCGTGAGGTGCCGGTCGAGAGATAACTTTTCGATAAACTCCGGCGCGGTCTCCACGATCTCGGCAACGGTCCCGCCTGAATAGATACGACAGAAAAGCGCCCCCAGGCTCTTGAGCGCAGGCGCTTCCGAATCGATCAACACTTCGAAAGTCCCGTCGCCGGTCTCACGTGCCGCCACCCAGACCCGCGAAAGACAACCCGCTACAAGCCTGTCATCCGTGCGAAGTTCCCCCGGGAAAGATCCAAGGCCGAGATGCGCCGTATCAACGATGATCTGAAAACGCTCGAAAGAATTTTCAATGACCCCGTAATCGCTAACGAGGAGTTCCTGACGCTCACGAACCGTCATCGCGGGAAATTCGGAAAGATCAACCCTTAATCCTCAAAGGTTAAACGCATCGGGATCATGCGGGAATAGTGAAAGTCCATCCTCTCAAAGAAGCGCTGGCTCTCTGCGCTGATCTTGTCAGTGAGGAGAGTAATACGTTTAAAATCCTTGCGCTTCGCAAAGTCAATCACGTACTCGACCAGCTGCGATCCGTAGCCCTGGCGACGGAAATCAGGATGAATAATAACATCCTCGAGAAGGATGACAAATCCTCCCATTGCCGTGCTGATCGTGAAGAGCACGTTCACCATCCCGATAATTTCGTAGTCGGTCCGAACCACAAAGATCCGGCCGCGACTCGGCTGTTCAAGGATGGACCGCAGCCCCCGCTCCTGCTTCTTGCAGTCCGGATTGAAGTCCTCTTCCAGCTCGAACAAAGCCATCGTAAGATCAACGAGGCGGGGCAGATCCTCCATCGTGGCGGGCTCAATCCTCGCTCGTTGGTTTAGAGGCTTGATCGGGGCGGTGTTTGAAAATTCCATCACATACGGCCAGGAGGGGCGTCAAAATCGAGGGTAACAAAATCCACAGCGTTGTAAATCCCTACTTTTCCCACCCTTCGCGATCCCGGCTTCACACCCGGTTCGCCAAAGGAAAAGAAGCCAAGCCTCAGCCCCGCCGACGGCGAAGGTAACGGGACCGGAGGTGCTCGACAAGGGCATCCGCCGTGGCGGGACTCCCCGCCGCCCGCGTCACGAGCTCGTCGGGCAGGTAGAGACTTCCGGGACGATGAATCCGGGTTTTCATCCAGGCAAGCAATCCGGAATAGTCAGCCCTGTCCATTTGCGCGGCAAGGACGGAATCCTGTCGGCGCGCCGCCGCGACAAGATGGGCGGCATTAATATTACCGAGGCTGTAAGTCGGAAAATAACCAAAAATCCCGATACTCCAGTGTATGTCTTGGAGGCATCCCTGCGCATCAGATTCCACCTTCAAGCCGAAAAGGGACTCAAAGCGGCTGTTCCACTCCGCCGGCACATCCTTAATCGCAAGATTTCCGGCAAAAATCTCTCTCTCCATCTCAAACCGAAGAAGAATATGGAGATCGTAGGTGACTTCGTCGGACTCGACCCGAATGGGACTCAGCGCAGCCTGATTCACCGCCTCATCGATCTCGTCGACCGTAAGCGACGCCAGATTTGGAAAATACTCGGCCGCCCGGGGGAGCCATTTCTCCCAGAACGCGCGGCTGCGCCCCACGTGATTCTCCCAAAGCCGCGACTGCGACTCATGAACCCCCAGCGAGACCGCCGCCCCGACCGGCTCCCCGCGCCGCTCCCGCTCCAGCCCCTGCTCGTAAAGCCCATGCCCGGCTTCATGAAGCACCCCGAAGAGCGAACTAAGGAAGTTACTCTCGTCATAACGCGTCGTCAGGCGCGTGTCATAAGGGGCCATTCCCGAACAAAAGGGATGGACGGCGGTGTCGATTCGCCCGGCTCCGAAATCGAACCCGATCGACTCCGCGACCTCGCGATTGAAGGCCTCCTGCTTTTCCCGGGGATAATGAGCGATGAATTTCTTGCGGTCAAACGGCGTCTGCGCGGTCGCCTCAAGCACCACGGGGAGCAGTGACTCCCGCAAAGCCCCGAGAGTATCAATGAGCCGACGTGTCGATGATCCCTGCTCATATTGATCGAGAAGAGCGTCGTAGAGATGTTCCTCGTAGCCCCAGCACTCGGCATGCTCCCGCGAAAGCGAGACCAGTTTTTCGAGATGCGGAGCGAAGAGGGTGAAGTCCGACTTTTGCCTTGCTTCGGCCCAGGCCGCTTTGGCGAGGGCACTGGACTCCGCGAAAACTTCCACCAGCCTCTTCGGAAGGCAGGTGGCACGGGTATACTGACGCCGCCATTCCCGCAGGTTCGCCTCCGCAAAAGGGTCACTCGCCGACTCAGCGTCGCCCTCCGCGAGAGCGATCCAATCTCCCACTTCTGGCGAAGTGAGTCGTTCGTGCAGATACCCGCTGAACCACGCCATCTGTTCGGCGCGGTAGCCTACGCCCTTCCCCGGCATGAGAACCTCCTGATCCCAACTGAGAAGCGCTCCCGCATCGGAGACCAGTTGGAGCTCTTTTCCGAGTGCGTGGAGTCTGTCGTACGACATCGGGCAGGATTAATTCGCGGGCTCCCGGTCCATCCCGGCACTGGCTCCGCAGCGTTCTACTTAATCGCCTCGCGGGCAAGGTTGGCCATCACCTGAATTGAACCTGCCGAAAGAGTTCCCAGCACACCCGATGGTTTCCCCTCGATGATGCGCACGACCGTTACACCGACCGGACGACCGTCGAGCGTGAAAACCGGAATACCCTGAGCCGTCCCCGCATCCGTCACAAAGAAGGTCCGGTCGCCCTTGAAGACACCGGTGATACGGCCCATCACGAGCGTCGGCATGTAACCGTAAACCGCAGAGGAGCGGGAAAGACCAACGACTTGATCGGCCGCCTCGGCCGTCGCCGCGAATTGAGAAAGATCGACCCGGTCAAAAACCTTATTGGCCGCCTTAGCTGCCTCCTGATCGGGAAGAATGAAGGCCACATCCGCCTCCAGGTCCTGGCGGAGAACCTTTCCCTTGAGAAGCGTTGAATCCCCGTAGCTGATCTCCACTTCGGAAAACACGGTCTCGGCCGACTGAATCGTAACGATATTCTCATCCATCTTCGCCTGCTGCCCCTCAAGCCCGACACTGGCATCAATCGCGGAATTCGACACCACAAGGAGCCCGTCGTCCCCAATCGTGACTCCGAGAGTGCGGCGCTGCTGATCCCGGTCAGGAAGAGGCTCGCCCGTCGTCTTTGCCTTAAGCATTCCCTTGGCGGTTACGACGACGAGGGACGATTTGTGCTGTTCAAGCAGCTTCCTGGCCTGCTGCTCAACCGTCTCCTGCGCGGAAACACCAACAGACACCGAGAGAACAGCAAAAAGCGAAAGATTGAGGAACCGTGAAGAATGTTTCATTGAAGGAGGGTTTGTCTTACTGGTACGCCGGAAGGAGGGGGGAGATTCTAGCTACTCTCATCCGTAACTGAAAGCTAATTCTCCCCTGAAACAAAAATGTGACTTCCGGTGATCCAAGGAGCGCCGAAAGCCACATCAGAAAGCCTGAACCGACTAGCGGGAGTAGAGCTCTACCACGAGACGGACATTCACCATCGTGTCGATTTCATCGGCTTCAGGGAGGCGATTAAGGACTCCCGTAAGCTTTTCCTTGTCGAAAGAAAGCCAGTCCATCACCGGGCGTGTGGAAGTCTGATCCACCGACCGGGTCGCCAGTTGAACCGAACGGGCGTTCTCACAGACGGAGATCACGTCGCCCGGACGCACATTGAAGGAAGGGATATCGACACGGCGACCATTCACCCGAATGTGTCCGTGACCGACCAGTTGGCGGGCACCGCGACGCGTGCTCCCGAAACCGAGTCGATAGCAAACGTTGTCCAACCGGGTCTCAAGGAGCTGCACGAGGATATCACCGGTGATCCCGCGACGACGCTGAGCTTCGGCAAAATAACGCCTGAACTGCTTCTCCATGATTCCGTACTGGAGACGAAGCTTCTGCTTTTCACCGAGAGCAACCGCGTAGTCACTCTTCTTGCGCCGCGCCCCGCGAGCTCCGTGCTGTCCCGGGGGATACGGACGGCGCTCAAGCGCCTTGGAAGGACCGAAAAGCGCCACACCGTAGCGGCGGCTGATTCTATCTGTAGGACCTGTGTCTCTAGCCATGTCTCGATTTTAAAAAAAGTAAATAAATCGCCTCTCGACGCTTAGACCCGACGGGCCTTCTTCGGACGGCAGCCGTTGTGCGGGACCGGCGTGACGTCCGAAATCTTAAGAACATCAATCCCAAGCCCCTGGACCGCACGGACCGCAGATTCACGACCGGCACCGGGCCCCTTGACCCGAACCTCCGCCTGCTTGAGCCCGTGCGCCATCGCCTGACGGCACGCGTCCTGGGCGACCAACTGCGCGGCATAGGCCGTGCTTTTGCGAGAACCCCGGAAACCCATCTTACCGGAACTGGACCACCCGATAACATTACCGCTCTGATCCGAAACCGAAACGATCGTATTATTGAAAGTAGCCGCCACATGGACAACCCCGGCGTGCACATTCTTGCTACCCTTGGCCTTGAGAATCTTAGGCTTCTCCGCACCCTCGGCACCTTCCATCTCAAGGAAGATATCCTCGGCGGTGCGGGGCCTCTCCTTCTCCTTACGCACTTCAGGCGTGGGAGCCTCGACCTTGACCGGCACTTCTGCCGCCGCCTCGATCACTTCCTGGTTATTCTCTTCTTCAGCCATCGTGCTTTACCTTGTGAAAATTACTTACGGATCACGCCCACCGTCTTACGACGACCTTTGCGCGTTCTTGCGTTGGTGGAGGTCCGCTGACCGCGCACCGGAAGATTCCGGCGATGGCGATACCCGCGGTAACAGTTGATTGAGGTGAGCCGCTTGAGGTGCCCCTGGAGCTCACGACGAAGATCACCCTCGATCATGACACCACCGCCAGTGATGGCGTTGGCGATTCGGCTCATCTGCTCATCGGATAACTCACCGGTGCGGATGTTCGGGTCCACACCCGCTTCATCAAGAATTTTGGCGGCCGTTGTCGGGCCAACACCAAAAATGTAAGGGAGAGACGCTTCGATGCGTTTATCGTTGGGGATCTCGACTCCGAGTAGACGTGCCATAACTTAAGTAGGGGTGTTGGTGTATTATCCCTGACGCTGCTTGTGACGGGGATTCGTGCAAATGACACGAAGGACACCCTGCCGCTTGATGATGCGACACTCACTACAAAGACGTTTAACAGAAGGCCTGACTTTCATGGGACAAAAAGGGGTTCGTTGGTCACGAACGAGGGGGCTGAACTTTACTCAGGCCCCTGAAATGACCTCCCGCAGGATTTTGGTCGCGGGGACGGAATGTGTACTACAGTTTTTAAGTCTCGCAACCAGTGTTTCTCTGAATGTTTGAATTTTTGAAAAGTTTTTTTGAAAGCTCGGGGGAAACCGTTTGGATCAGGCGGTTGCCGGAGGAAAGCTCCGTTCCCGCCAGGTGAGAATTTCAGGTTCGTCCGCCGTGATCAGAACCATGTGTTCGTAATGGGCCGAGAGAGCCCTGTCAGCGGTGATGACCGTCCAGGCGTCGTCAAGAATGAGGACATCCTCGCTACCCGCATTCACCATCGGCTCGATCGCAAGGACCATGCCCGCCTCAAGACGGGGATTTTTAAAATGTCTGGCACTCATCTCCGCAGGATCCCAGTAATTCGGCACCTGAGGTTCCTCGTGCAATTTTCGACCGACACCGTGCCCGACAAACTGCTTCACCACGGTGTAGCCGAACCGGCTGACATGAGCCTCCACCGCGCCACAAACCGAGGAGAGTAACTCTCCCTCACGGGCATGACTGATCGCGGCATAGAGGGATTCCTCGGTGGCTGCAAGCAACCTCGCCGCATCCGCGGAAAGGGACCCGACATGCACACTCTTGGCATTGTCCCCAATCCAGCCCTTCCTCGTTTGGATTCCGACATCAATTTTGACGACATCTCCGTCCGCGAGGACACGCGTTCCCCCGATGCCATGCACCACCTCCTCGTTAACCGAAATACAAATATGACCCGGAAATCCCTTGTATCCCAGGAATGCGCTGGTGCAGGAGCGTTCCGCCATCAACGCACTCGCGGCCCGGTCGATCTCTCCGGTCGTGACGCCAGCCCTGACAAGTTCGCAAGAGACCCTGAGCACCTCAGCGGCGATCGCTCCGGCCTCCCGCAAGCCATCGAGGTCGCTCCCGGAACGGAGCTGGATTCTAGACTTCCTCTTGGCCATGAACAAACCGGAGCTGCTACTGCGAAGCGACCTCGTAGTAAACGATGCCTGCGATAACGAGAACGGCCACGATCACGAGGAGCCAAAGCATCTGGTTGCCGCCTACCGGAGCACCCTTCACCCCGGCGCGGTCATAACGGCCGCGTATTTTCCCCTTCCGGAGGAAACCGTCATAATGCCGCTGGATGAGGTGAGTCTCAACCTGGCGCATCACATCAAGGAGAACGCCCACCATAATGAGGAGCCCGGTACCGCCGAAAAACTGGGCGGCAAGGGGCGGAACGCCCATGAGCGCCGTGAGAATCGGAGGAAGGATCGCCACCACCGTCAGGAAGATCGCCCCGGCGAAAGTCAAACGGCTCATCGTACGATCAAGAAACTCGGCGGTGGGCTTGCCGGGGCGCACACCGGGAATATAACCGCCGTTCTTCTTGAGATCGTCCGCGATCTGATTCGGCTGGAACATCGTCGCCACCCAGAAATAGCTGAAGAAAAAGATCATCAGACCGGTGAGGGCATAGAAGACAAAACCGCTTCCTCCGCCGCCAAGGGTGAGGGAAAGATTCTGTGCCCAGACCTCGTTCGGAAAAGTCCACCCGATGATCTGTGAGGGAAACATGAGAATGGCCTGCGCGAAAATAATGGGCATCACGCCGGCGTAATTTACCTTTAAGGGCATGTGCTGGGACTGACCGCCATACATTTTGCCTCCGCGGACCTGCTTCGCGTAATTGATGGGGACGCGACGCTGCGCCTGCGTGATTGAAATAACAGCCGCCACCACGAAGAAGAGAAAGGCAAGCAAAGCGACCAACTGGAACGGGCGCAACAGATTGTCACCGGCGCTCGCCACGTAAGTGTTATAAACCTGAAAGAGCGCCCCCGGCAGAGCATAAATGATGTTCACCGTGATGATGATGGAAACGCCGTTTCCGATCCCCCTCTCGGTGATCTGATCACCGAGCCACATGAGGAACATCGTTCCCGCCGTGATGATCATCACTGTTTTAAGGATAAAGTCGAGACCGGCATCAGGCACGAGTTCCCGCGTCGAGCTGCTCGCGATATCGCGAAGAAACGGGTTCGCCTCGGGAGTGACGAGCGACTTCGCCAGCATCCAGCCCTGGAACAGGCAGAGCACAATCGTCAGAACCCTCGTGTAGAGACTGATCTTCTGCCTGCCGCCCTCCTCTCGGGAAAGCTTCCCGAGGGACGGAACCACGGCCGTAAGCAGCTGCATCATGATCGAGGCGCTGATGTAAGGCATGATACCCAGCGCAAACAGAGCCGAATTTTGCAAACCGCCCCCACTGAAGACATTCATCAGCGCGAGCACCGCCGTAAGGCCGCGGCTCTCACTCGACTGTTCTTCGACCTGCCCGTACCAATCCTGAAGCACATTCGCATCGACCCCGGGGAGAGTGATCACGGCCCCGAGGCGCACGATGACAACGACAAGGAGAGTAAAAAGGATCCTCGAGCGCAGTTCCGGGATCTTGAAGGTATTGGCAAAAGCGGAGATCATTGGAGAGGTCGGAAACGGGACACGTCTGGGAAAACGGGCTCCAAAAGGTGGTAGCGAGGGTCAAAAAGGGCTTATCGGAAGAGGCCCCTAAACCCCGGCGACGGAACCGCCCGCCTTTTCAATCTTCTCTTTCGCGGTCGCGGAAACCTTTTCAACAGCCACCGTGAGCTTTTTCGAGAGTTCGCCGTTCGCGAGCACCTTGACTCCGTCAAAGGTTCCCTTGATGAGGCCGACGTTGCGAAGCGTCTGCTCGTTCACCTCGTCACCATCGGCGAACTTGATCTCAAGATCGACAAGATTGACGATGGCATACTGGGTCTTGAACTGGGCGTTGTTGAAACCCTTTTTCGGAAGACGACGGGCCAGGGGCATCTGACCGCCCTCAAAACCGGGTCGAATCGAGGCACCGGAACGGGCCTTCTGCCCCTTGTTCCCCTTACCGCTGGTTTTACCGAGCCCGGAGCTCTCGCCGCGACCGACACGGCGACGGCGGTGCTTCGAACCGGGAGTGGGTTTTAAGTCGTGAAGTCTCATGAGTCGTATCTCCAATCAGAAAGTTAAAGGGCCCTTTTTTCCGCCATACGCTTCCCGCGGACGGCATAAATCTGTTCTTTGGTGCGGAGCTGCTCCAGCGCGTTAATCGTGGCCTTGACGACGTTCGCCTGGTTGTTCGAGCCCATCGACTTCGCGAGGATATCCTTGATCCCGGCCGCCTCTACCACCGCCCGGACGCCACCGCCGGCAATCAGACCCGTTCCCGGTGAAGCCGGAAGGAGCATCACACGACCGCCGCCATGCTCACCAATCACCGGGTGAGGGATCGTATTGCTGGTAATGTTCACAGGAACCATGAACTTTCTGGAGGCTTCGCTCGCCTTCTTAATGCACTCGGCCACCTCCTGGGCCTTGCCGAAGCCGAACCCGACCTTCCCGTCGCGGTCCCCGCTTACGACAAGGGCGCTGAAACTGAAGCGACGCCCCCCTTTGACGACCTTGGCACAGCGGTTGATGTGCACCACCTTCTCGAACGAGTTCTCGGAATCGTCCCGTGAAGACTGTGGTGCGCTCGACCGCAGGATTTCCTCGGCCCTCTTGAGCTTGTCGAACCGGACCTCACCCGGATCCGCGATAATCTCCTCAACCAGCAGTTCGATGTCGTCCTCAACCACGGCCAGGACCTCCTCACCGGCACCAGCTTCAGTCGAAGCGATCACCTCGTCGGTGATTTCCTCTTCGGGCGTATTTTCGTTAACGGTTTCGTCGCTCATTACAATCAAAATTAGAAATTCAGGCCGGCTTCCCGAGCGGCGTCCGCGAGGGCTTTGACCTTGCCGTGATACTGAAAACCACCGCGGTCGAAAACCACCGTCTCAATGCTGACACTCTTGGCCTTCTTCGCAACTGCTTCACCGACCTTTGCCGCAGCCTCCTTGTTCGCCCCCTTGGTCGCGAGCCCCTTATCGAGAGTCGAAGCGGCCGCTAGCGTGCGACCCGCCACATCATCGATGAGCTGGGCATACACGTTTTGATTCGAGAAATGAATGGCGAGGCGGGGACGCTCGGCGGTGCCGGAAATTTTCTTCCGAATACGGCGCCTGACCTTGGCGCGGGCCTGCTTGCGAATATAAAGACTCATGTGTTGGTTCTCCTCTGAAAAATATTTTAGCGCTTCACGCTCTTACCCTGCTTGCGGCGAACTTTCTCGCCCTTGTAACGGACCCCTTTGCCCTTGTAGGGCTCGGGCGGGTAATAGGACCGCACATCGGCGGCGAACTGGCCGACAAGCTGCTTATCGATCCCCTCGATCCTGATGTTCGTGTTGCCTTCAACCGTCACAGTCAGTCCAGCCGGGATAGGATGGAGCACCGGATGGGAAAAACCCAGGCTGAGATCAAGATCACTACCCTTCACCGCCGCCCTGAAACCCACCCCGATAATCTCAAGCTGCCGGGTGAAACCACTCACGACTCCTTCGATCATATTCGCGATGAGGCTGCGGGCAGTGCCGTGCATCGCCCGGACCGTGCGGTCCTCGGAGCTGCGCGTGACGACGAGAGTGCCGTCCTCCTGCTCAATGGCGAGCCCGCTCGGGAGCGTCCAATGGAGAGAGCCCTTCGGGCCCTCTACCAGAACGTTTGTACCGTCCTGAACTTTGATCTCCACTTTCTCGGGGAGACTGATTTGCTTTCTACCTATCCGCGACATGACTGTTCGTATATTGAATTTCCGAAATTTTGGCGCTGCTCACCAGACGAGCGCAAGAAGCTCGCCGCCGATATTCTGCTTTCGGGCGGTATGACCTGCCATTATTCCCCGGGAGGTCGAGACGATGGCGATGCCCATACCGCCCAGGACCTTGGGGATCTCCTCACAACCGACATACCGCCGAAGCCCCGGACGACTGACTCGCTTAAGATTCTTAAGGGCCGGGGTTTGTCCCGAATAACGGGGCTTGGCCTTGATTTCCGCATGAACTCCCTCTCCTACCTTTTGATAGGACCAGAGATAACCCTCTTCCTTGAGAATGCGGGCAATCTCCTCCTTCACTTTGGAGTAGGGAGCGGAGAAATCCTCCTTCTGCGCCATCGTGGCGTTCTTGAAGCGGGAGAGAAAATCTGAAATGGGATCACTGACGACAGCCATGGTACCGGTAAGTTAAGTTGGAAAAGTAAAATTTGACCGTTAGGCGGCCGACCCGGGTTTGCGGAAAGGGATACCCAGGAGGGTAAGGAGTTCACGGGCCTCATTATCGGTCCCTGCGGTGGTGACTATTGTCATGTCAAAGCCGATCGTGCGGGTCACCTTATCCAGTTCGATCTCGGGAAAGATAGTGTGATCGGCAATACCGCAGGTGTAATTGCCACGACCATCGAAGGACTTCGGGGAGAGCCCGCGAAAGTCACGGATGGTGGGCGCCGCCACGTTGATGAAACGGTCAAGAAATTCCCACATGCGGGCACCTCGAAGCGTGACACGGGCACCGATAGTGTCACCAATGCGGAGTTTGAAGTTCGAAATAGCATTGCGTGCCTTGGTCGGAACGGCCCGCTGTCCGGTGATCTTACCGAGATCCTCGATGACCGCCTCGGATGCTGCCTTGCGGTCCTCAGCCTTCCCGAAACCGACATTGAGGACGACTTTTTCAATCGTCGGAATACGGTGAATGTTATCGTAGGCGAACTTCTCCTTAAGTGAGGAGGCTACCTTCTGTTTGTAAACTGTCTTGAGAGCTGGTTCCATGACCTTTATACCTGACTGCTTTAGAATTACTTGGTGACCAGTTTCACATTCGAGATGTGGATCGGCCCCTCTTTTTCAATAATACCGCCCTCGGGACGATCCTGGGTCGGCTTGGCATGCTTCTTAATCATGCGGACACCTTCGACGATTACCTGGGACTTCTCAGGAAATACCTGGAGGACGCGGCCCGCGTCCCCTTTGTGGTTACCGGTGATCACGACGACCTGGTCGTTCTTTTTAACGTGTGTCTTTACTCGCTTAGCCATGCTGATACCCTTTCGAAAACGATACTTTAAATTACAAGACCTCCGGCGCGAGCGAGACGATCTTCATGAAATTTTTCTCACGCAACTCGCGTGCAACGGGGCCGAAAATACGGGTACCCTTGGGATTCTTGTCCTTGTCGATAATCACGATCGCGTTGTTGTCGAAGCGCAGAACGGAACCGTCGCTCCGGCGGATCGGAGCAGCCGTCCTTACCACTACCGCACGCACGACGTCCCCTTTTTTCACGTTAGCCGTCGGGATCGACTCGCGAATGTGCGCGGTGATGATATCACCGACATGGGCATGGCGGGAGCGAGTCCCGAGGACGCCGATCATTTTGGCGACGCGGGCACCGGTATTATCCGCCACCTGCACCTTGGATTCCATCTGAATCATGAGTATATAAAATAAGAGTTTACCGCGAAAGTTCTGGCCGACGGCCGGATTAATGAGAGAGGACTTCTTTGAGCTTCCAGCACTTACGCTTGCTCATGGGGCGAGTTTCCTCGATGAGGACACGATCCCCGACCTTGGCTTCGCCGGATTCGTCGTGAGCGAAAAAGGTGGAAGTACGCTTCACGATTTTCTTAAAGCGCGGGTGGGGAACGCGACGGCGGACCTCGACCACGATGGTCTTGTCCATGGCGTCTGACGTCACCACTCCGACGCGCGTTTTGCGCAAACCGGTTTCACTTTGATTCTCTGACTCGCTCATTAGTAATTCTAGAAATGGTTCGGATAACACGGAATCCCCGCTCTCAGACCCTCGAAGCATCCCGCTTCTGGGTAAGGAGCGTCTCAATCTTCGCCACTTCGCGGCGAGCCTGACGAATTCTCGACGGGTTCTCAAGCTGACCGGCCTCTTTCTGGACCCGGAGCATGAGAGACTCCTCTTTGAGCTCGCGACGGCGCGTGGCCAGTTCGTCGACACTCAGTTCGCGCAGTTCTTTTATGGATTTAGACATCGTGATTCTCCTCGTGGTGTAAATGGTTACTGGTCGGAACGGCGCACAAAGCGGCAGCGAATCCCGAGTTTATTCGAAGCGAGGCGAAGCGCCTCCTTGGCAGCAGTCTCCGAAACGCCGGAGATCTCAAACATCATCGTGCCGGGTCGAACCACGGCCACCCAATGCTCAACAGGCCCCTTACCCTTACCCATCCGGGTCTCCGGGGGGCGGGCCGTAACTGGCTTGTGAGGGAAAATGCGGATCCAGACCTTCCCCTTGCGCTTGAGATAACGGTTGATCGAGATACGGCACGCCTCAATCTGGCGGTTTGTTATCCACCCGCGGCCCAGGCACTGGAGCCCGAACTCACCGAAACTGACTTTTGTTCCGCGAGACGCATTCCCCGCGCGGCTCCCGCGGTGGGTCTTACGAAACTTAACTCTTTTAGGTATCAAAGGCATGACTTGTCTCCTTCTTTTTTAAACTGGTTCACTTGAGGAATGCCACCGATCAACCGTTGTGATCGCGCCGTTGGGGGCGACCGCCGCCACCGCCCGGACCACGCCCGTTGTTATCACGGCGGGGACGCTTCGGCGCTTCACCCGGCACTTCCTCTTTCTTGTTAATCCAAACCTTGACCCCGATAATACCCCAGGTCGTTTCCGCCTCGGCAAACCCGTAGTCAATCGGGACCCGCAGCGTCTGAAGCGGCACCTTGCCTTCGCGGTAAGCCTCGGCACGGGCGATGTCGGCCCCCCCGAGACGGCCGGCCGCACGAATCCGGATCCCTTCGGCACCAAAATCCATGGCCGTCTGAATCGCGCGCTTCATGGCGCGGCGGAAAGAAACCCGGCGCTCAAGCTGAGTCGCCACCTGCGCAGCCACCCAGGAAGAATCGAGCTCCGGCTGGCGGATCTCAAAAATGTCAATCTTCACCTGGGAACCCTTGCACATCCGGCTGATATCAGCCGTCATAACTTCGATCTCCTGACCGCGCTTGCCAATGATGAGCCCGGGACGTGAAGTGTGGAGGGTGACACGGACACTGTTCCAGGCACGCTCGATAACCACTCGGGAAACAGCACCTTTCTGGAGTCTGCTCTCAAGGTAACGGCGGACCTTAAGGTCAGCATGCAGTTGCTCGGCATATTCGCCCTGCGGCGCGTACCACTTGGACTGCCAGTCCTTGCTCACAGCAAGTCGGAAACCGATCGGATGTACTTTCTGTCCCATATAAAATTTCAGGTTTGATCGTGAATTACTTACCGTACTTCTCTTCGTGCAAAGCCTTCGCCTGCGCGACCCATTCTTCCCTCTCGATGCGACCTTCGGACGAGATGAGCTCGTCAAATTCCTGCACGTTCCTTTCGGTCCAGCTTGCGATCTGCTCGAAACGATAGACACCAAGGGAATTGAGCTTCTCCGCGAGAACAGGACCAACTCCGCTGATCACTTCGAGATTGTCGAATTCGGCGGGGGCGGAGTCATAGACCATTCCGCGGGCTTCGTCAACCCTTGCTGCGCTTGAAGGCGCTTTTTCCTTTCCCGCCACGACAGACGCACTGGTCTTTTCCCCGCTTTTCGCCGCAACCGCCCTGGCCGATCTAGGGGCCTTCTCCTCCGGGCCGCCCTCGTCCGAGAGAATCACAGTAAGGTGGCTGGTGCGCTTGCGAATCGAAGCCGCCGAACCCCTTGCCCGTGCCTTAAAACGCTTGAAAGTGGGCCCTTCCCCGACCACGGCGCTCTTCACGAAAAGACCGTCGACTGAAATCTCGAAATTATTCTCCGCATCGGCGAGAGCCGCCTTCATCGTTTTGCTGAAAAGCTCGGCTCCTTTTCGGGGAGTGAAATTCAGGATGTCAAGAGCGTCCGAAGCGGAGAGCCCCTGAATCTCTCTGGCCACGTCGCGAGCCTTGCGCGCGGAGATTCTGGCAAATTTGTATGTCGAAGTGACGTCCATGGTTCTAGTAGTAATTATCTCTTATAAAGTTTTCTGCCCCGGGAGGAGCCGTATGCCGTCACCGACCTCGACTTCTCCCCCGTCGGCCATCCTGTCCTGAAGGACGGCTCCTGAAATGGAATCTCTTACATCCACGATCATCGCAGTGTAAATCGGCCTTTCCCCGCGAAGGACGGTGACAGGGGTGCCCACTCTGACCCCACTGCGACGCCCCGCGTCAAAAACGACGAGTCCGACCCCGCTATCAATACTGACGACCCGCGCATGGGAAAAATTACCCCCATCCACAGTTCCGCCGGATTCCCTGGCAATCCCCGCCCCGGCTGCGGCAATCGCCGCCTCCGCCTCGGCCCTGGCCTCATCAGAGAGCTGCGGAGCCGATTTGAGGAATTTCAGGAAGGACTCGCTCAACCGGGCTATCGCTCCGGACTGGCGCTCGATTTCCTGCTGGGCGATATCAAGATCACGCACCGCCTTCAGGAGGCGTTGCTCAAGGCTGTTGTCATCCTGAGTGAAGAGATCAACTCCGAAGGCTTGAAGTTTCAGCTGGGTCTCTCTCGAGGCCACCATCTGCTCCTCGCTCACCCGAACCGCCTCGGACAGGCTCTCCACAAGCAACCTTCGTTGGGCCTCAATCTCGCCGGCACGGCGCTGCTCCGCGACGAGCTGATCCTGGGAAAGGCGGAGAGCTGCCTTGAGCTCCCGAACCTCGACCGACTCGGCCGCCCCACCGCCATCCTGGGCTTCCAGCCTTCCCCCGGCCAACAGGCACGCCGCGACAACCGCAAAGGCGGTGGCGTTTTGTCTGAAGAGGGGGCGGAAATGGTTCATATCTCTGGTAAGAGGGCGAAGGGAGGGCCGGATTAGCCTTTAACCTTTAATCTTGGGATTGTGACCGCTGTGGCCTCCAAACTTCCGGGTGAAGGAAAACTCGCCGAGCTTGTGCCCGACCATATTTTCGGTCACAAAGACAGAGTTAAATTCTTTCCCGTTGTGAACCAGAAAGGTGTGACCCACGAAGTCGGGCGTGATCATCGAACGACGCGACCATGTCTTGATCGGGCGTTTCTGCCCGGCCTCATTCATGTCGTCGATCTTGATCAGCAACTTGTGATCGATAAACGGTCCTTTTTTAAGTGAACGACCCATAATAACTTTTCTCTGAATTCAAACTGGATTAACGGCGACGCTTTTTCGTCTTGCGGCGCTCAATGATGAACTGATCACTGCCCTTGTGCTTCTGACGGGTACGCTGGCCCTTGGCATGGCCCCACGGGCTCTTAAGGTGCTGGCGACCACCGCCCGACTTCGACTTGCCCTCACCACCACCATTCGGGTGATCGACGGGGTTCATACACATACCGCGGACGGTTGGGCGAATGCCGAGCCAGCGTGAGCGACCTGCCTTGGCGCTGACGACCTGCTCGTGCTGGCCGTTCCCGACGCTGCCGATCGTGGCGTAACAACTGGTGTGAATCTTGCGGATCTCACCTGAAGGGAGCTTGATGAGGGCGTAGTTACCTTCGCGGTTGGAAAGGATGCAGCCCTGCCCGGCGCTTCGGGCGATCTGACCGCCACGGCCGGGGGTGAGCTCCACGTTGTGAATGGTCGAACCGGTCGGAATACTTCCGAGCGGAAGCGCACAACCCGGCTTGATCGGAGCCTTCTCCCCGGCGGAAACCTCGGCATTCACCTCAAGGCCCTTGGGGGCGATGATATAAGAACGCTGGCTGTCGGGATACTCAATCAGGGCAATACGAGCACTGCGATTGGGGTCGTATTCGATCGAGATGACCTTCGCGATCTCGTCACGACGGGAACGCTTGAAGTCGATGAGACGATACTTGCGCTTGTGGCCACCGCCCTTGTGACGGCAGGTGATGCGACCGGTGTTGTTTCGTCCGCCCGATTTCTTAAGGGGACGGCAGAGACCTTTCTCCGGCTTGGAGGTGGTCACCTCTTCAAAGTCGGGGAGCAGCTTGTACCGATTGGACGGCGTGATTGGTCTGTAAGATTTTAAACCCATGGCTTTTTAAGCGTTAACGGTTAGACAAATTCGATGGACTCGCCCTCCTCGAGACGAACGAAGGCTTTTTTCCAGGCTTTGGTGCGACCGAAATCGGCACGACGTTCGCGCTTCTTCTTACCGCTGTAGTTGGCGGTGCGAACGGCGGCGACCTTCTTGCCGAAGAGCTTTTCGACGGCCTGGCGGATCTCCAGCTTGTTGGCGTGGCGGTTCACTTTGAAGACGTACTCGTTGTTCGTCTCGGTGAGCAGCGTGGCTTTCTCGCTCAGCTGAATGGTATCGATGACTTGAAAAATATCTTTCATAGGGCTTGCCTTCCTTCGGTTCAGTTGGCGGTCCGGGCGGCCAGGGTTTCTAGAGCGGACTCCACCACAACGATCTTGCTGTAGTGAAGAAGCTGCTCGGTATTGACCTCGTGTGCAGAAATGAGGAGCGCGGACTGGCAGTTGCGGGCCGCTCTTTTGGTTTCCTCGGTGAACTCGTTGCCCACAATAAGGACACGCTTCACGTCACCAGCGAGACCGTTCACCTCTTTCACAAAGCTCGCGGTCTTGCCGTCGGCGATGGCGAAGTCAGCCACGGTGAGGACATCCCCCTCCGCAATGCGCTCGGTGAGCACCTTGGAGAAAGCGAGGCGACGGGTCGCACGATTCACCTTCTTCGAGTAGTCGCGATGACGCGGGCCGAAGACGATACCACCACCGCGATGAACGGGAGAGGCGTTACCACCCTGACGGGCGCGGCCGGTTCCCTTTTGCTTGAACGGCTTCTTGCCGGTGGCGGAAACTTCGCCACGAGTCTTGGTGTGGGCGGTACCGCTGCGGCGGTTCGCATGCATCGCCACGATGACGTCGTGCACGGCCTGGAGGCCGCGTCCGGCATCTTCCACGAGGGTGATGCTCGCGCTCTTCGCGCCTTCGAGATTGAGAGTCTTAGCTGCCATTGTAAATATTCCTTCTATCTATTCGGGGTCCGTGGTGCGTGGATCAGCTCTCGGTGGTTTCCTCCGCGGCGGCAGGCTCGGACGCCTTGGCGGCACCGGCCTTGAGATTCTGCACCGGGCCCTCTTTCTTCTTGGCGGGGCGAATCACGACGTATCCGCCGTTGGCACCCGGAACAGCACCGCTCACGAGGATCACATTATCGTCGGGGCGCTTCTGCACGATCTTGAGATTCTGAATCGTCTTGTGATCGGTTCCCTGACGACCAGGCATCGCCTTGCCTTTCCAGACACGGCCGGGGTCGGTGCCCGCACCGATGCCGCCCGTCCGGCGGTGCATCATGTGACCGTGAGCCTGGGGCTGGCCATGGAAGTTGTGACGACGCATGACACCTTGGAAGCCCTTGCCTTTGCTCGTGCCGATGACGTCGACCCACTGGCCTTCGTCAAAAAGGTCGAGGCCGGGGTGAGCCACTTCGGGAAGCTGATCGTCGTTCTCGAGACGAAACTCGAGGATCTTCTTCTTCGGAGCCGAACCGTTGGCCTTGAGGTGACCGAGTTTGGCGCGGTTGAGACGGGACTCTTTCTGCTCCCCGAAACCAACCTGAACGGCAGTATAGCCATCCTTTTCCGAAGTCTTTTTCTGGAGGAAAACGTTGTCGCTGATGTCAATAACAGTCACCGCGACGGCCACACCCTCTTCGTTGAAGACGCGGGTCATCCCTATTTTTTTTCCAATTAATCCGATGCTCATTGCAGTCGTCCTTACTTAAAGTTTAACGGGGTTCAGACCACTTAGATCTTGATGGTGATGTCGACACCGGCGGGGAGATTCAACTTCTTGAGTTCATCGACCGTGCGGGAGGTAGGCTCAACAATGTCAAGAAGGCGCTTGTGTGTCCTGATTTCGAACTGCTCAGCCGACTTCTTATTGACGTGAGGGGAACGGTTCACACTGAACTTCTCGATGCGGGTCGGAAGCGGGATCGGTCCGGCGACGCGGGCACCGGTACGCTTGGCGGTTTCGACGATGTCCATGGTCGACTTGTCAAGAAGCCTGGAGTCGTATGCCCGCAGCCTGATTCGAATACTTTGTCCCTGCATTTCAGTTTACTCGTTTAAATTAAATGATTTAGCGTCACACATACTGCTCTGTCATCCGCTCCAGAATGGCGGCTGGCACCTCTTCAAACCGCAGCGGTTCCATGGAGAAACTCGCGCGACCCTTTGAAAGACTTCTCATGTCCGTGGCGTAACCGAACATCTCGGCCATCGGCACCTCGGACTTGATGTGGCTGAGACCGTTTCTCGTGTCCACCTCGGAGATGCGCCCACGACGACGATTCAGATCACCAATGATGTCACCGGAACAATCGTCCGGCACATCGACTGCCACCTGCATGACCGGTTCGAGGAGCATCGGACCGGCAGCGGTAAACGCTTCGCGCACCGCGAGGATGGCAGCAATTTTGAAAGTATGCTCGTTCGAGTCCACGTCGTGGCTTGATCCGCCCACGAGATCGACGTGCACGTCGACCACCGGGTAGCCGAGGATGACCCCATTGCTCATGGACTCGCGGATGCCGTTTTCGCAGGCGGCGATGAATTCTTTCGGAATCTCACCACCGCTGATGCGATTGTTGAGCGTGAATCCCCTGCCGCGCTCGTTCGGAGAGACGCGCAAAATGACGTGAGCATACTGCCCCTTGCCGCCGGTCTGCTTGATCAGCTTGTATTCCCCATCGGCGGACTTTGCGATCGCCTCACGATAGGCAATCTGCGGCTTGCCGGCATTGGTGCGCACGGCAAATTCAGAAAGGAGCCGGGACTGGATGATCTCAAGATGGAGCTCACCCATGCCGGCGATGATGGTCTGGCCGGTCTCCTCGTTGATGGAAACGACGAAAGTCGGATCTTCCTCGGCGAGGCGCTGGAGCGCTTCAGAAAGCTTGTCGGAATCGGCGGTAGTCTTGGGCTCAACCGCCATCGAGATCACCGGATCCGGGAACGCGGGCGGCTCGAGCATGATGTCGAAGCCTTCGGCATGAAGCGTGTCACCGGTGCGGGCGTTCTTCGGCCCGACGATGGCGGCAATGTCACCGGCGTAACAGGTGTCGATATCCTTGTGATCGTTCGACTGGATCTGGATGAGGCGCCCCACCCGCTCGGCACGACCGGTGCGGGAATTGAAAACCTTGTCACCCTTCGAGACTTTACCGGAGTAAACGCGGATGAAGACCAGTTTTCCGACAAATTTGTCAGACCAGAGCTTGAACGCGAGGGCGCAGAACTTGCCGCTGTCATTGGCCGGGGCCTCGAGGAGAATGGACTCGTCATCCACCTGCATGCCCTGGGCAGCCGGGATCTCAAGAGGACTCGGGAGGTAATCCACGACCGCATCAAGGAGATACTGAATGCCCTTGTTCTTGAAAGCGGAACCACCGACGACCGGCACGATGGCATTGGCGAGAGTGGCGCGACGAAGGCCAGCCTTGATGTCCGAAGGGAGGATCTCGGATTCGTCGATGAACTTCATCCCGACTTCCTCATCCACATCGGCGAGAGCCTCGAGAAGAGAAGCGCGAGCCTCGAGAGCGAGCTCGAGCTGCTCGTCAGTGAGCTCGGTCACCTCGTAGGTGGAACCGAGGAGGTCATTGTCCGAGTAGAGAACCGCCTTGAGATTGATGACGTCGATCTGCCCCTTGAGCTCATCTTCCGAACCCATCGGGATAAGGACCGGGTGCGCGTTCGCCCCGAGCTTGGAACGGACATCTTCGACGACGGCGGCGAAGTTGGCTCCGACACGATCCATCTTGTTAACGAAGACGATGCGAGGAACTCCGTATTTGTTCGCCTGGCGCCAGACCGTCTCGGACTGAGGCTGCACACCAGCAACACCGCAGAAAACGACGATGGCACCATCAAGAACACGGAGCGAACGCTCCACCTCGGCCGTGAAGTCCACGTGACCGGGGGTGTCGATGATATTGACGCGCTGCTTTTCGCCGAGGTAGGCCTTATAGACACCCGCCTCTTCGGTCTGCATCCACTCACAAGTAACAGCAGCGGAGGTGATCGTGATGCCGCGGGCGCGCTCCTGCTCCATCCAGTCGGTCGTCGCTTGTCCGTCGTGGACTTCGCCGATCTTGTGGATCATGCCCGTGTAAAACAGAATCCGCTCGGTAAGCGTGGTCTTCCCCGCATCAATGTGCGCGGCAATCCCGATGTTGCGGGTCCGCTCAAGCGGAAACGCGCGATCAGGAGAGTTAGGACCAACACTCATCTTACCGGGTGCGGAAGCAGTCTGTAGGGCAGCAGGCACTAAATTTTACCAGCGGAAGTGAGCAAAGGCGCGGTTTGCCTGCGCCATTTTGTGAGTTTCGTCGCGCTTGCGGACCACCACACCCTGATTGGTGCTGGCGTCGCGAATCTCATTCGCGAGAGCGATGTGCATCGGCGTGCCGCGGCGGCTGCGGGCGGCATTGACGATCCAGCGCATCGCGAGCGCTTCCTGACGATCCAGGGAAACTTCGAGCGGCACCTGGTAGGTAGCTCCACCGACACGGCGACTCTTCACTTCCACGCGGGGCTTGGCGTTTTCGACGGCGCGATTGAGGACTTCAACAGGGTCCACTGACTCTGCACCTTCATTGGCACGGTCAATCGCCGCGTAGACGATGCGCTCAGCGAGAGCGCGCTTCCCCTGATGCATCACTTTGGACACGAGCTTCGAAACGACAGGACTGTCGTAGCGAGCGTCACGCCGCTCAGGCTTGCTGTAGACTCTTTTTCTTCGGGACATAGGATTATTTCAGTCAAATGCTAAAACATTCGTATCGCCGGAGAGATAATCTGACCTAGGTCAAACTATCACCCCTTTTTAGGTCGCTTCGTTCCATACTTGGAACGCGACTGCATACGCTTGTTCACACCGAGCGTGTCGAGCGCACCACGAACGATGTGGTAGCGAACACCCGGCAAATCTTTCACACGGCCGCCACGCACGAGCACGATGGAGTGCTCCTGCAGGTTGTGACCCTCACCACCGATGTAGGCGATGACTTCCTGACCGTTAGTGAGCCTTACTTTGGCCACCTTACGAAGAGCTGAGTTCGGCTTCTTCGGCGTACGGGTATAAACCTGAAGACAGACCCCGCGGCGCTGCGGGCAATCATCAAGCGCGGGAGACTTGGACTTCACAGGCTTATCCTGTCTTCCCTTGCGTACTAGTTGGTTAATCGTGGGCATAACGTTTCCGTCAGTTTAGAAAATTCACAGCGTCCTTCAGGCTCTGTTTTTCAGCTCCGCGGAGGAGACAAGTCAACAGCCCGCTCACAGGACGCCAATACTGAGCGGGGGGCGGGAATATAGGCGGTCTTGGCCTGACCGCAAGAGGAATTTGTTTCAAAAGTTTGGAAAACAGCATCTCGACCTCCCGGATTTTAAAATCCGGGACTGAAACGCCGGAAAACGGGGCGAATCAGAGAAATTTGATAGAGACCTCTGCGGGCATATCCCGGAGAGCCGTCGCCTTGCAGTAGCAGGAGGCGGATTTGAACCGCCGACCAAAGGCTTATGAGTCCTCTGCTCTACCCCTGAGCTATCCTGCCGTCCACAAAAGCGGTCCGTAAGGAACTTTTTCCCCGGCGATTGTCAAGCTCTCGCTTCATGAATCGTTCGATTCCTCAATTTTATAAATTTGCCGCGTGCAGCCCCCATGCAATGACAAGTGGAGCCGTGACGAGACTCACGATTGAAGTGATCATCACCACCTGGATCGCGACCTGGGGCTGCCCCCCGAAAAGCCGGGCCAGAACGATGGGGAAAATCGCCGTCGGCATCGCCGCCTGGACAACGAGAAGACGCTGCAGGTCCGGCGCGATGGGGAACGAGAGCACGACCAGAAGAATCACAGCGGCATGCAGCCCGAGACGGACGAACACACTGACGAGGCCCACCCTGAAGGCATCGTTGAAGATTCCCGCTTTGAAAAAGTGACTCATGGTGGCCCCGATCATAAAAATCGACATCGGCACGGCACACCGCCCGAGCATCTCAAAACTTGTCGTGAGGACCCCGGGGACAAACTGATAGGCCCCGGTGTAGTTCAGGACGAGGGCAAACATCAGAGCCAAAAACGGGCCGTTAATGACCGATTTCAACCCCGCTTTGCCCGTCAGGATTGCCATTCCCACCGTCCACATGGCAAATTCCACCCCGACCCCGAAGACAAAAACGAGCCCCGATGGCCCCGGATTGCCCGGGAAAAGCGCCACGAGGAGGGGGAGCGGGAGAAACCCGTAATTCTGGATGCCGGTGCTGATCGTGAACGTCCGCAACCCGCTTCCCACCCGCATTCCGCCGCCCAGGCCCGCAAGCCACGCGATGAGGAACCCCGCCAGAGTCACGAAGAATCCCAGGCCGATCGCCCAGGCCGCCGAAGAGACCGTGGCGAGAGCCGGATTTCCCGGGATGAGGTAAAGGATGAGACAGGGCGTCAGGAGATTGAGCCCGATCTTCATCATCCCGGTCTCCGTTTCGGCATTGAGCCACCCGCGCCGGTGGAAGAGAAACCCCACCGCGATGAGGATAAAGACGGGCAGCGTTGCCGAGAGAATGGTGAAGTAGGAGGGCATCGGAGAAGTCCCGAACGAAGCGCAGAGACGCGATTGAAGCAAGGCCCGGCTAGAGCGCCACCATCTTCGTCCAGACACGAACGATTTTGGATTTCACGGACCCGAGATCACCCGTGTAGTTGTTGACGAAAAGGGTGAAGGCGTAGCGCTTTCCCGAGCGGGTATTGACGTAGCCCGCGTAGTTGCGGATGCGGTCGAGGGTCCCGCTCTTTGCGCGAATGCGCCCCTCGGCAGCGGTGCCGCCCCCGATGCTGCGTAAGGTGCCGGACTGGCCGGCCGTCGGGAGGGATTGATAAAACGTGTCAAAGTGCTCCGCCTGGCTCGCGTGATAGAGCATCATTGTCATCTGCCGGGGCGTCACCGTGTTGGCGCGGGAGAGACCGCATCCGTCTCCCATGAAAAAGCCGGTCATGTCGATGCCCTTCCCGGCCCAGTGGGCATAGGTCGCCTCGGACGCGTCGACGGTCGTGCCCTTTTTCCCGGCGGCGATGCCGATGAGCCGGTGAATCGCCTCGGCGCGGAGGTTGTCGGATTGGTGATTCGTCACCGTGAGGAGGGAGGCGAGGGAATCGGACGACTGCTCGTGAATCGTCCGGCGCGCGCCGATTTCCTTTCCGGCGATGCCGAGAAGCCGGTCCGTGGTCGGCTCGCCGGCGACGGGGATCCCGTTTTTGTTCAGGTACTCGCTGAAGGTGCGGGCACAGAAAAAGGCGGGATCAGGCAAGGCGCCTTTGATGGTGAAGGAACCGCGCCCGGCCGGCACGGTCCCGCGCAGATAAAAGAGCTTCCCGTAGGGGTCGCCGTAGATAAACCCCCGGTCGCCCGATCCGGCGGCCCCGACCCGCATTTCGTTGACGAACTCGATCCCGGGGAGCTTCGGCTCGGTTCCGGAGTGGGGCGCTCTTGCCCCGACCGAAGGCGTCCGGAAGGTGCAATAAAAGAGATTCTGGTAGATCGTCAGCCCGCTTGCCCCGGCTCCGTAGTAGTTTCCCATGTCATTCCACTGCCAGGTGTCGGGCGTGAGGGTCGTCCCGAAAATCGAGGCATCGCCGATGACAGATCCCTCGACCTTTTTCACGCCGGCTTTGTCCAGCGCCGCTTTCCACCCGGCAAAGGGCTGCGTCGCCGAAGCCGCCCCGAGGGTCGGATCGCCTCCCCCGCGGATGACGACGTCTCCGCTCAAAGCGCCGTCCTCACCCAGTTCCCCCGTCGTCTGCAACGCCGTCACGAAGCGGTAGTCCGGCCCGAGCCATTCATTCGCCGTGGCCGTCGAGATGACCTTCATCGTGGAGGCGGGGACAAGGCCCGAGTCCATCCGATAACCCGCCGCAGCCGACGGCTCGGCATCGAGTGGAATGAGACAAAAGCCGACGAGGGCCGTCTTCAGACCTGTCTCCCCCGCGATTTTTTCCACTTCAGCGATAACTTCCTCGACCGTGCCGCCGCGAACGACAGCGGGGAAAGTCGCAAGAAAAAGGAGCCCGGCCAGCACCCGGACGATCCCGATTTTAGCGAAAGAGCCTCGGGACAAAGTCGGCGAGATAACCGCGCCAGACCGGCCAGCTGTGATCCCCCTCGGTGAGATGCCATTCATGAGTGACGGTTTTCTCCTTCAGCAGGGCCGTCAACTGCTCGTTTTCCCCGAGGAGAAAATCATCTTTGCCGCAGGCAATCCAGAGCAGCTTGAGCTTTGCATTCGTGCCCGCCACATCGGAAAGTGCCGCATCAATCGCCGCCGCCTCGGGAATCGCCGCGCTGAAGGCTCCGATCACGGAAAAGGTCTCGAGCGAGTTCAGCCCTATCGTGAGGGCGTGGAGCCCGCCCATGGAAAGGCCGGCAATGGCGCGGTTTTCCCGACCGGGACGGACCCGGTAGAGATCCTCCACCATCGGGAGAGCGGCCTCAAGGAGATCGCGTCGCAGCTCTTCCGTGTTCGCCGGGGAGCGCCCGTCCCCGTAGGACTCGGGGATGGGGTG
Source organism: Akkermansiaceae bacterium UBA6138 (assembly GCA_002422425.1). Lineage (GTDB taxonomy): Bacteria > Verrucomicrobiota > Verrucomicrobiia > Verrucomicrobiales > DEV007 > Arctic95D-9. Next base: position 96,317 of record DIVG01000079.1, read on the forward strand.
CCCGTCGAGCATCATCACGATCATCGGCCCGGCCTTTCCGGCGGCGATGAGATTGTCGAGGATCCAGTGGGCCTTCCCATGCGCCACCCAGGTCGCGAAGCCGTCGCTGTGCCCGTGCTGGAGGACAAGGAGCGGGTAATCCCCCTCGCCCTTCTCGTAGCCCGGCGGCGTGTAGACCTGCATCTCGCGGAAACGCCCGATGGGGGCGGATTCGTAGGCATGGTAATGGACGGTGCCGTGGGGGACATCTTTGAAATCAAAGAGCGCCTCGCCCGGGAGATGCAGGAGGCTCGTGTTCGGCGAACGCTGCGGCTTCAGCCGCGGATTGCCTGGATCGACCATTTTCACTCCGTCGATCGTGAAGCTGTATTCGTAGATCCCCGGCGCGACCGACTCCAGCGTGCCCGACCAGAGTCCCGCCGCGTCACGGGCGAGTTCGAGTTTACCCGACACCATCTGCCCGGTCACGGCGACCTCCTTCGCCGCCGGCGCTTTGATTTGAAAAGTGACCTTGCCACCCTCTTCGATGATCGGAGAGACGATCGGCTTCGGTCGGGGCGGACGTTTTGCCTCTGCTTCCGCAGCCTCGCCGGAGCCAACCGTGACGAAAAGGAAAACGACGGCAACAGCGCGAACGATTCGGAATCTCATGAGTCGGAAAAATGGGAAAGAGACTTCACTCGGTCGCTACCCCGCCCTTCGCGGCACGCACGGAGAAGTCATCGTAGTGCACATCATTGATGTTCGTCGTCAGGCTCACGAGCGACTTTGTCGGATGAGCGAGCCCTTCGGACTTCAGCTTCCCGACCTCATACCCGTTCACCGAGACGACGACCTCGTCGCCTTTGGTTTGAATGAGAAGGGTATGCCACTCCTCGCGGTCGAGCTTGAGGGGGAAATTCGCCGTCTTGGTCTTGAGCATCTCCAGGGTCGCCTCGTCGAGCGTGCCCCCGTCCTTGCGTCTAGCGTAGATCGTATTTTCAAAATTCCCCGTCTTCGCATCGGAGATGGACCCGTTCGTCGGGGTGATCATGATGCTGCTGATATGACCGGCGTGCGAGCCTTTGTAATCCTTGTCATCGAGCCAGACGTTGAAGCGCTCGGCCGATTCGCCCATGAAGTTGAACTTCACCGAGACCTCGAGGTCCTGCTTCCCTTCGAAGCGAATCGCGTCGACCCCGGCGTGATCCTTGATATCGATCGTCTTGCCGATGAGGACGCCGTCCTTCACGACACTCTCGCTCTTGTAATGGGTCCACTGCTCGCCGAAGCCGTCTTTGGAAAAGTCATCTTCGAAGATGAGCTCGGTGTAAAAGGACTCCTCCGCCTCATCCGCCTCTCCATTCCCAAGCCCGGCCGGTTTCCAGGTCGCGAGAAATTCCTGATCCTCCTTCGAGAGACTCTCCACCGGCACCTCAAAGACCCGGCGGTTCGCCATGATGCGGACCTTGCCGTCCTTCATCGAGAGCAGTTCTGCCTCGATCTTTTTCCCGTCCGCGTTCGTCAGGGTGCGCCTCTCACGGGCTTCGGTGTATTGCAAAGTCAGCCCGAAGAGGGCCACGAGGAGAATCGGGGAGAGTTTCATGATTTTTTTCCACTATCCTCCGGGGCGCGGGTCGCGGTCAATCCAAATCACTCCGTCTGTCCGACTGCTGGCTGCTGGCTGCTAGCAATTTCCTTTTCCAACCCATCAACTCCCTTCCCGCCGAAGCCCCGGGGTCGGAGGGGGTTCGATTGCAGCGCTAGCCGCGGGGTTGGGAGGCGCAGGTGACGGGTATTCACATCAACGGTGCGAACCGATTTCATTCGCCGTAAAAGAGTACGCGAGCAATCTACGTCCCGATTACATCCTTCTGTAAATCGCGCAGCACCCGCAACTCGCCCCATTCCGCTCCCCGCATCCGCCTCGCGCCGGACTTTCGCTTTTCGCCGAAACGCCTTTGCCGTTCCTGTTCCCGCTCGAAGACTCTGTTGACGAACTCCGCCGTGCCCAGAACCGCTCCGTCGCAAAAATAACGCACCCGGTGACGCAGGACCTTCTGCACAGGCATCACCCCCTCAGTCTCCCGGACCGCCTCTACTTCCGCCTCTGCAAACCCGCGGCGTCCGCGCTCCCCGCGCTCCGGGTCAGGAGCCACTTCCTGCCCTTCCTCGTACAAAAAGAGCCGATACCGCGCCGAGGTTCGTCGCCAATCGCTTTTGAAATCAGGATCCTGCAGGGCCTCGCTCAGCATCAGGCCAAGTCCCGCACGGGCCTTCTTTGCACCTCGTCTTCCCGAAAGTGCTTCCGCGTAGCCGCACCAGCGGTAGTCTTCCGGGTTCGTGACGATCCCCGCCCGCACCGGATTCAGATCGATGTAAGCCGAGATCGTTAGCAGGGCCCGTTCGCAGTCCTCGACCAATACGCTCTTGTAGCGGCCTTCCCAGAGGGTCCCGGTGCGCCCGAGGCGTTTGTTCATGTAAAAGGTCACCCGCAGTTTCAGCTCTTTGAGAAAGAGCGAGAGATCGCCGCGGCGGCGTTCGTAGCGATCGAGAATTTCCCGGTGCCAACGCTCGTCTCCTGCCTCCCGGGCCCGTTCCAGCTCCTGCCGCACCCCTTCGACGACGATTTCGTCGTGGAGCAGTGGAAGCACCGCCAGCAGTCCCGCTTCATCGAGCGGAGCGAGCGCCTCCCGGTCCGGCACTTCGAGAAGGAGATGGAAGTGATTGGACATCAGACAATAAGTGACCACCCGAACCCCCGTAAAAGCTTCCTGATTACGCAGGATCTTGCGAAAGACCTCCTTCTCCCTGGCTTTGAAGACCATTCGCCGGTCCACGACCCGTGACATGACATGGTAAAAGGAACGGCCTTCGCCGAGGAGTCGTGAGGTTCTCATTCAATGAATGATGCGGCGGGAGGGTGATTTTGGCAAGCGGAATCTTACTGATTGTCTGTCCCTTAAACTCATTAAACTCAATTCTGGCACGTAGAAGCGGTAGCCGTAATTATACCACCCGGTCTCGACATCCCGGAACTGCCCCTGGAAGCGGAAGTCCCATTCGAAGTCTGAGTCGGCCCTCGGCGAGAAGTCTGCTGCCATGATGCGCCTCACCCCAAAGGCACTGTAGGCATAGCGTTAGTGCTAGGAATTCCCTTTTT
>DIVG01000079.1:99488-125466 GCA_002422425.1 Akkermansiaceae bacterium UBA6138
CGGGGTCGGTGGGGGTTCGATGCTTCGGGGAAAATCCGGCGCTCCATGTTGATGCCCAGCATCTCGGCTTTGTTTTCTTCGTTCGTGTGCAACTCGTCGAGGCGCTTGATGAAAAGGAGGAAGGTCAGCTGTTCGATGACGGACAGAGGGTTGGACACACCACCAGACCAAAAGGCGTTCCATATCTGGTCAATCTGGGTTCGGATGGTGCCATTCAGCATCTCGTTCTGCTCCTAAAAGTTGAATGTTGGCACGCTATCGGCTGATGCGATAGCGGGCAATCCCAACTTTATGGGCGGATGCGTCTGGGCGCGCTTCAGGGTCAGGTCAACGCTTGCGCCATGCCTTTGATGCGTGGACCCCATGCCACCGTGCGCTGCCAGTTGTCGGGGATTGCTGATGCGCCGTAGAGCGCGCCAGCCAACTGCCCTGTGATGGCAGCCGTTGTGTCTGCATCCTCGCCAAGATTGGCGGCGAGCAGAACGGCCTCCTTGAAGTCGCCAGTGCGACCTACGCTCCAGAGAGAGGCCTCCAACGAATGCGCAACGTAGCCAGAGGCGCGAATGGCATCGCGCGGCTTTCCGCGCCAGCGGCCAGCCATGATCGGGCCGATAGCGCCTGCGTAGGGCTCGAGCCGTGCCCGAAGCACCTCGCTGCGCGTGGCGCCCTCTATGGCGTCTGCAAGGGCCTCTGCAAAGGCTACACAGGCGTCTATGGCCTCAGGGGCTGCATGTGTCGTGCGGCTCTGCCGTGCGGCCACATCGCGCAGGAGGGGGTGATTGCTGAAATGGCGGATCGCAACCGGGGCAAGCCGCATCAGGCTGCCATTGCCCGCCGTCTGCGGGTCTGTTGATCCGGCAAAGCGATCTCCTGACGTCTTCCAACGCGCCAGTGCCTGCCGCGTCGTGATGCCGATATCAAAACACGTGCCTGTGCAGGAGTAGGTGCCTTTCTCATGCCACGCAACGAAGCGGTCCATGAGGTCTTTCTCATCGAGGTGTGGGTCGACAGTCAGGCTGTCGGCAAGGGCCAGAGCCATGGCTGTGTCGTCTGTCCACTCTCCCGGTTTCAGCCCGAAAGGACCGCCACCTGTCATGTCCGTCAGGCGCGGATAGGTGTCACGGGCTTTGAACTCCAACGTTGTGCCCACTGCATCGCCCACAGCAAGGCCAAACAGCGCCCCTGTGGCGCGATCTGAGATGGCCTGTGCCGTTGTCGCGGGTCGATCCTCTGGAACGGCTTTCAGGCCCCTCACGTAGGCCAGTTGCGCGGCAGTCTGGATCGCGCCGGGCCGGGCTTGCCGCACCGCTGAGACTGCCGCCTCTGGTGCCAGGCCAAGCTCGGTCAACAGCCGAGCGGCAATGGTTCCTGCTCTGCCAAGGCCACCCTTGCAGTGAACCAGAATATTGAAGCCCGAGCGCAACTGAGCCCTCAAACCTGCGCCGATTTTCTCCCAATCTTTTTCAAATTTCGTGTCTGGCGTTGACACGTCAGGGATCGGGAGGTGATGCCACGTCATGTGGCGTGCCCGGACCTCATCGCCCATGGTGTTCACTTTGAGGGTTTCGAGTTCGTGATCCTCGACCAGTGTCACAACCGCCACTGCATTCCATTTAGCAATCGCATCGAGATCAAGACCAAGGTCACGGTTCCAACTGCCGGACATGGCGCCGGGCTGAACCTTGCCCGGGCAGAAGGTAATACCGATCCGCCCTGCGCCATCGAAGAGCTGAACCTCGGCTATTTGAAGTGGGTGAGAAATGCTGGTGCGCATTTAAGGAGAACTCCAGAGTGAACGTGTGCGAAGGAACCATGCAGAAGCCACCCACCCAAGCGCGGGAGGTTTCCTTTTTATAGGGCGTAGCCTTGAAGACTGTTCTCGAGCTGAATTGAGCTGGTTCGGTTGCGAAATAAGCAATGCTCAATGAAATGGATTATCGCAGTTGTGATACTAGTCAAGAAAACTTATCATAAACGCGATATTCTGGATGAATGATACGGCGGCCTGTGGGTATCGTTCGAATGCCTCCCACAAAATACAGAACACCGATGGGAGACCCTTGAGACGCTCGTCTGGCAACGCCACCTCGGTTGGCGCCTCCCTCTGCATCGTTCTTCTGGCATGTGGGTATGGTGATTAAGGATGTGCCAGAAAGGGGGACGGTGCCTTGTCCAGAAAAGCAAAAAACGTCCCCAAAACGGGGACGTCCTGTGCCCAAAAAGGGGACGTGTATTAGACTGCTAGGAATTTCCTTTTTCATCCCTTCGGCTCCCTTCCCGCCGAAGGCCCGGGGTCGGTGGGGGTTCAACTCTATCTCTCGGGCTTGGCCAAACGCATCCTCATCGCCTCTCCCGCCTCGGTGGCCAGCCAGTGGCAGCGGGAGATGGCCAACAAGTTCCTGATGCCCTTCTGGCTCGCGACTTCGGCAAAATACGAGGCCATCCATCCTCGTGAACATGAAAGGGGTCAGTCCTAGAATTTAGAATTTGCGCCTGAATCCCCGCCATTACCTTCCCTCCATGCCGAGAGCACCACGGATCGAGTACGAAAACGCCGCCTACCACGTCATGGCGCGCGGGAATCATCGTCAGGAAATCGTTTTCTCCGATGCCGATCGCTTACTTTTCGCAGAAACTCTGGCCGAGGCTTGCTCTCTGGCAAAATTCAAAACCTACGCGTGGGTCCTAATGGATAATCACTACTATTAGCTTCTCGAAACGCCCAGAGCCAACCTTGTCGAGGGCATGACCTGGTTTCAGAATGCCTTCACCCGACGCATCAATGCCCGCAATCGACTCTGGGGCCATCTGTTCGGCGGCCGATATAAAGCGATCCTTATCGAAGGTAACCTCAGTGCGGTCGGCTACACGGGGCGGTGGCAGCGCGACTACCTCAGTGAAGTCATCGACTACGTCCACCTCAATTGATTCGCTATCGCAAATCTCTGCGGTTTGGCTTCGCGAATTTCCAACCGCTTGCGCGGCAAGGCAGTCCGCTCGCAATCGGGGGTCGGTCCTAGAATTTAGAATTCGTCCATCTCTTCTCCCAAGCCCGCTCTTGCTTCGGCTTATCGTAATCGTGGCTGGCTCGCTGATCGGTCAGGCGGTCGCCACTTTGCGCCAGAGCGCAGGCCTCGGCCGGCGTTTTCGTGAGAAGCACGCGGTTGGAGTCGGAGAAGACGGTTTCCTGGCGGCCAATTGTCCTGGTCCATGACGCCGTAGTCGGCGTCATCGTGTTCGATCGTGGGGATCGCAGCATCAGGGGAAAGTGATGCCGGGAAAATCAGAAACAAATTCTAAATTCTAGGACTGACCCCCGTGATAGGACTGACCCCCGTGAACGAGTTAACCGCCTGCTCATTGACACCGGTCTGACCCGTCTGGGTCTTCGCGTGAAACTGCGCGTGCAGTCCGCTCGTCAGTGTCGATACCAGGAGCACCCCCAGGCAAAATGTTTCGTCATGGCCCTTTTCATCGCGAAGGTGAAGATACGACTTTTTGAACTCACCCGCAAGACATTACGCGCGATGGGTAGTGGGATTACCGCCTTTACGGAGTGGAACTCATGGCCACGCGGAAGCCTACGTTTTTGAACCGGTTGCCTGCGAAGAACGAGTTGCGGAGCGCCGACCGGCAGCGCTCGGCGGAACTGCCGATACAGCCTCCGCGTATCACGCGGTGCGTTCCCCAACCAGGTAGTACGGGATCAATCACGGCGCTGCGCGGGTAATCTTCATACGACCCCGCGCACCATTCCCACACGTTTCCATGCATGTCGTGCAAACCCCACGCGTTCGGCGTTTTTTGGCCCACCGGATGCGTCGTGCCTCCGCTATTTTCCGCAGTCCGGCCCATCTCTTCAATCACTCCCGTTCCTCCGTAGGGCCCGGTTGTCCCTGCCCGGCACGCATACTCCCACTGCGCTTCGGTCGGCAGAGCAAACTTCCATGGCCGGGGTAAGCGAAAGGTCCGGCCCAGTTTCGTGCAGAAGGCTTCACTTCCCTCCCAGTTCACAAAATACATCGGGTGGTCGGGACTAATCCCGATGAGGCGCAACCACGGCTGGGTATCGTGGCCTGGCACCAGAGCGTGCTGCTCTTCCACCGTGGTTTCCATCAACGCGGTCCACTGAGCCTGCGTCACCTCGTATTTGCCCAGCCAGTAGCCTTTCGTCAACTCAACGAGGTGCTGGGTTTCGTCAGTCTCCCGCCCTACCTCATCGGGCGGGCTGCCCATCAGGAACTTCCCGGGCGGACACCAGCAGAAAACCATTGGAATACCACCAGGTAGCACGATCTCCAGTTCGTTGCCCACCTCGCCCCGATCGATCTCGGCGAGGGTGAGACGCCGGACCGAGGTTCCTGGGGCGGGGGAGCCGGGGGATGCGACGTCGGTTTCAGCGGCTGCCACCTCGCGATAGGGCTCGCGCCATTGCCGCACCGCGAGGGCCTCGTCCACCTTCAAGGCCTGAGTCAGGCTCTTCTCGTACGCGGCGAGGGCGCCGTCGTAGGTGGTCTTGAGTTCCGCCTCCTTCACGTCACGGGCTTCGCTCAGCTTGGCGGTCTCGGCCTCGTAGAGCCGGCGCATCTCGACGAGCTTCACGGGCGGCCCGCCCCGTGGTTCGCCTGCGGGCGGCTTCCCTTCGAGGCGCAGGCGCTCAATGCGCCAGAAGAGCAGCGCATCCAGCTCGGCGGCGGCCTGCGCCGCCGCACCCTCCCGCTCGAGTGCGCCGAGGTAACTGTTTGTGAGCTTTTCGCTCCCCGTTTCAAAGGGCTCGATAGCTTGGCTTGCGAGGGCGGCTTCGTATTTGGTATGCAGGTCGGCGACGACCTCATCGGGCGGGACGGGGCCGGACGGCGCGGGGACGGGCGCTGGTTCGGGGACGGCAGGTTCAACGGGCGCGGGAGCAGGCGCGGGCTCGGGCGCGGACTTGGCCTCGGCGACTTCGGGAGCGGGCTGCGGGTCGGGCTTCGTTTCGGCGATTTCGGGCTTGGGCTCTTCTTCCGGAACGGGCTCCACAAACGCTGGCATGGGCGGTTCGCCGGGCTCGGCAGACTCCTCCGCTGCAGGAGCCTTTACGAGTCGTTCGCTCAGCCACGGGATTTCGACCCACCCCAGCTTCGCGGCGATCACCGCAAGACCAACGACAATCACGAGGAGGTAGAGGGCGTTCTTCATCGGTATATCGACAGTCCAAAAAGTGAGTTCATTGTGTGCAAGGAAACGGCCTCTTCCGGCGCGGTCCGCGTGCTTAGTAGCTGTGCCCCCTAGTTAGGGAGGGAAATTGACTACGGCCCGGAAACCCAGACCCCAGTCCCGCCAGCTTAACTGCTAGGAATTTCCTTTTTCATCCCTTCGGCTCCCTTCCCGCCGAAGGCCCGGGGTCGGTGGGGGTTCAGTACTCGGCGAGGTAGAGTTCTCCCTCGCGCGGGTTGGTCCCCTCGAGACCGTAGGTTGTACCGGGCCGATCCGGGTAAGTGTAGGTTCCCGTGACCGCCCCGCCCTCGTGCCAGGTCAGGGCAAAGGTGGCCGCGAGTCGCCCGACCCGCCCCGTGTAGTGCGTCGCATCGGACGGCGGCACGGCGGGGGCGGCTGGCGCGGCCCTCTCGCGGCAACGGGAGAACTCCATCGGGAAAGCGCGTCCGTCGCTGTTCCGCATTTCACCGCGCCAGATGATGACTCCATCGGTGATGACTTTGCCGAGGTAGCAGCGCGCTGTGAACTCGTCACCGGTGTATTCCTCGAGATAGAGTTCGCCTTCGGCGGCGTTTTTTCCGCGCAGCGTGTAGACCGTGCCGGGTCTGTCGGGATAGGCATAGGTCCCCGTGACGGTGCCGTCGTCCTGCCAGTCGAGGGAAAAGACCGCCTTCATCTTTCCCACCGTTCCTTCATACTCCGCAGCGGCTGCGGGGAGACTGCCGGCGAGAGCAAAGAGCAGGACGATCAATCGGGTCATGATCGTTTTTAATCCGGATTCCGGCTGGGGTAAAGTGCGCAGGGGGTGGCAATGCGATCAAACGGTTCGCGCCGTCTCATAAAGCTCGGCCGGCATGGGATGAGCGAGGTCCCAGACCATTTTGACGGGGCGGTCGCCTTCAGCCGAAAGCAGATCCGATGCAGGGCCGAGGAAGAGGAAGGGCGAGGTGCGGCCCTCGGTTTGCTTCTCGAGTCGAGCGAAAAAGAGGATCGTATAACCCCGCACGCGAAAATGGAGGTAGTTCCGACCGGTCGCCGATGCCCGGGTTGTCCCGGCCTGCGATTCCCAGTGGAGGCGGCTGCGGCTGATGGGATAGTCCTTGTATCGGGTCGTCGGGGCGAAATCCTTTTCCTCTTTTCGAAAGGTCACGAAATGAAGGTAGGTCTTGTGTTCTTCGATATGGATCACGCCGACACCGGCCGGTCCGCTTGTGGCGAGGGTCGCTTTGCCGAAGGCCGCAGTGATCTCGCGGTAGCCGTAGGCGGCGTGGAGACGGAGGGAGCAGGGATATCCAAGGTCGATCCCGCTCGTGGGGAAAGGATGGAGACTGCGCCGCCATTGTGCGATCTCGACGAGATCGGCGGCGGCACTCGTGTTGCGGAGCCAGTGGGCAAAGGATTCGCGATGGTTCGTGACACCGAGATCCGCCCCCTTTTTTGACCAGAGCGTGTAATGGAGACTGTTTGCCTCCGATTCCGACAATCCGTAGGCGGCCGGATCCTCCGCCACCTTTGCTGACGAGAGTCGCTCCACTTTTTCGAGGAAAGCCGGGTCGGTGCGCAGGCAGATGCGACTAAGCGCCTGTCGCGCATCGCGGAGATCCGGATCGACGACGGTCTTCGTGCCAGCGGCGAGGTCCTTCCACTCGGACCAGGTCCGGTTCTTCAGAATGGCGAGCGGTGAAAGTTGGGTCTCCCTGACAAAGTCGCCAAAGTTCAGCTCTTTTCCCGTCTCCGCTTTAAAAGTGCGAATGGCCTCGGGAATGAAGGAATTCAAATTGCCGAGCGTCTGGCGGATGTTGGCGAGGATGTGCTCCCGCGCGACCCGTTCGAGGTGAATATTGCATCCCGGCGGCAGGTTCGGGAAATCGTTCTCGATCTCCTTGTCGATCTGCCGGCGCGAATGCCGCAGGAGTGCACTGAACTTGCGGTCGGCCCGATACTTCCGGTGTGCCTGCCCGACGAAGTCCAGCACGGTGAGGCAGTCCTTCTCCGGAGCATGCCGGAGCCCGCGTCCGAGTTGCTGGAGAAAAACGGTGAGACTCTCCGTCGGTCGCAGAAAAAGGACAAGATTGATCTCGGGGATATCGACGCCCTCGCTGAAAACATCGACGGTAAAAAGAAAGGGGAGCTTCCCGCTCCGAAAATCCCTCACCCGTTCGTCGCGCACGTTGGCAGTCGTTTCTCCGACGACCACCTCCGCGAGAAGTCCAGCCTCGCGGAATTTCTCCGCCATGAACTCCGCGTGCCTGACGCTCACACAAAAACCGATCGCACGGATCGTTTTGAGATTGGGATGATATCGCCCGATCGCCTGAAGGACGGCATTGAGCCGGTCACGCGCACGGATGTCGTCGCCGGTGTAAACCGCCTCGAGTTCGTTGACGTCATACTTGCCGTTCCGCCAGAAACGTTCGTCGGAGACAGAGACCGGATCGGTCACGCCGAAGTAGTGGAAGGGACAGAGCAGCTTTTCCTCGAGCGCCTCGGGCAGGCGGATCTCGGCGGCAAAGCGATTGTTGAAATCCGGCAGGATGGAAGTGTTGTCCATCCGCTCAGGTGTGGCGGTGAGCCCGAGAAGCACGGTCGGATTTAAATGATCAAAAAGTGGACGGTAACTGCCCGCCGTCCCATGATGGGCTTCATCGACGATGACAAAATCGAAATGACCCGCTCCTAGATCCTTCCACGGCGAGCGGGTCGTGAGGCTCTGGACCGAGGCGAAGACGTGATCCCAATTTGTCGGCACTTTTCCATCGACAAGCATCTCGCCGAAATTGAAATCGCGCAGCACCGAGCGAAAGCAGTCCCGGGCCTGCTGGAGGATTTCCTTCCGATGCACGACGAAGAGCAACCGCGAGGATGAGGGGTTCTCACGCCGGAATCGAGCGTAGTCGAAGGCGGCGATGACCGTCTTTCCCGTGCCTGTGGCGGCCACGACGAGATTCCTGAAGGAATCTTCATCCCGTTCGGCGGCGAGGGCGTCCAGGATGCGCTCCTGATACGAATGCGGCCGGATGTCGGCAAAAAAGCGGGGACCGCTTTCGTCGCTTGAACGATTCGCAAAGGCGATCGCTTCGCGGAAACGCTCCGGCGCGGTGCGGTCGTAGGGCGCGAATTCTTCGCGCGACCAGTAGGTCTCGAATTCGGCTTCGAATCGCTCAAGGATGTGCGGCATGTCCTGTGCCGTGACTTTGACCGTCCATTCAAGTCCGCTCGTCATGGCCGGTCGACTCATGTTGGCTGAGCCGATGTAGGCGGTGGAGTAGCCGGTGTGCCTGATGAAGTGATAGGCCTTTGCATGGAGTCGGGTCCGCTCCGTGTCGTAGGAAACCCTGACCGAAAAGTGGGGAAAGGCAGCGAGCCACTCGACCGCCCCGGGGTCGGATGCGCCCATGTAGGACGTGGTGATGATGCGCACGGGGACCTTTCGTTCCGCGAGAGATTCAAAAGCCGGCTTCAGAAGTTGGAGTCCCGACTCTTTGATAAAGGAAACGAGGATGTCGACCCGATCGGCCGTCATCATTTCCATGCGCAGCTCGCGCTCGAGCTGAGGGTCGTCGCCCGCGCCGGTGAGGAGGCTGCTCACGCTCAACGACGTGACCGGACGGGGAAAGGACTGAGGTTGATTGACGCTCCGCAGTTGTCGCAGCAGGGACTTCGGCTGATCGAGGAGTTGCTTCTTCAGCGTGTAATCGAGGCCGTCGACCGCGCTCAGCAATTCGAGCAGGCGATTGACAAGGAGACGTCGTTGTCCCGGTTTGCAGGCGGGCAGCGCTTGCAGCAGCACCTGACTGACGAACTGGCTGAAAGTGTGCGGCTCGGCTTCGTCGTCGAGTTTTTCAAAGGTCGGCGCGAGCTCGGGATGCGCGGCGAGGAGATCGTGCAATTCTTCGTCGAGCAGTCGTTCGTAGATTCCCTCGGGTAACATCGGATGAGCTTGCCCGGTTTCCATTCAAACACCACGCAAAAGTCGCCCGATCTCTCCCAAAATCGGCACATCGGCGGGAGCCCACTCCAGACTCTCAAAATCCTCCGGCGCGAGCCAGCGGGCGTCTGTGTGCTCGACAAGATGAATCGCCGGACGCTCCGGACAGCGGGCGAGAAAGGGCAGCAGCCTGATCCTGCCGAAATCGTAGAGATGCTCGACCGGCGTGAGCGACTCGAGCGGACCGAGTTCAAGGATCAGTTCCTCGCGAATCTCTCGACGCAGGGCTTCCCCGGCCGACTCACCGGCCTCCACCTTCCCGCCCGGGAATTCCCAAAGACCGCCCAGCGCCTTGTCGGGAGGTCGCCGCGTCGCGAGGACACAACCCCCGGGGTCGGCGAGGATGAGGCAGGTGACGGTGAGCATGAGGGTGGGAGAAGATCGCTGTGGAAATGGATTTGTCATTATTGAATGGGGGATTCCGGTTTGGGGAATGGAATCGTTCGTGGAGTCGCCATTGAAAGTTGGAGCTTCGGGAGGTATCCTTTCAGGATGAACGCGACCCCGACGTTGGATGTCCCTCTGGAAATACTCGATAGCGCTCGCATGACGATTGAGGAAATGAGGCTCGAGTTGGCTATCGCTTTGTTCAACCTGGATCGTCTTTCCATGGGAAAAGCAGCTGAATTCGCCTGTCTCCCGGTGGGAACTTTCCAAAGCCATTTAGCATCGCGGCAAATTGGTCCCCATTACGGGATCGACGAAGCAATCGAAGATGCGCGGGTCTTGTCTGCTCTGACCCCGTGAAATGAGACATGATTGTCGTGGCGGATTCTTCCCCTTTAATCGCCCTTTGTCGCATCGGTAAGCGCTCCCTTCTACGCGACCTTTTTAGTAGTCTCGTTGTTCCCGAAGCAGTCTGGAACGAGGTTGTCCTCGATCACCCGGGAAAAGCCGGAGTCGAAGAGATTGGTTCCATTCCATGGATTGAAGTAAAAGCTGTTTTCGATACCTCACTAGTATCCCTGACTGACTGCTAGGAATTTCCTTTTTCAACTGCTAGGAATTTCCTTTTTNNTTCAGGGGGAGGTAGGGGGCGTTCAGGGCCATCGCAGACTAGAATCGCCCGATTTGGCCGGATGAGTCAACGATTTTCTCCGAAGAATCTCCCTTCGCTCGTGAGCCCGTCGAGAAATCGCCCCCACTGGGTACGGGTAGCCGCTCCCGCTTGATTCCGGCTTTGAAACCAAGCGAGTTACCGAGTTGTGGCGTGCCAGGACCGCTCAGTTCGCCCCGGAGACCGCCCACTCCTCCTCGGCGAACGGAGCGGGCGCGTCCAAGATGAGGCAGCGTCCATCGCCGAGATCTAGCTCGGGTGCGGCCCAGGCGGGGTCTGCCTCCGTCCACCGATCTGGTCCGAACTCCTCGAAGTCGTCCCGCCAGATTGCATGAGGCGGCGCCTCGATCGGCTCCATCGTCTCGATGTCGAAGGGCGGCTCCGGCGGAGGCGGCAGGGCAATGACGCCTTCCCAAAGCCCGTGCAATCGAAGAAAGAACTCAACTTCACTCCGCCGAATCATCGTCCCTACGACCTTCATCGTTCCGGGGCAGCAGGGACACTTGTGTGGATCCTCGCCCCAGACGCGCATGATGAGATCCCGCCACAAGGGACGCAAAGCTCGCCCGCTCCTTGGTTCAGGCGCAGGCAGGATGAAAAGCGTTCCCGGTGGAGTGATCGCTGCACCCTCCGGCCTCTTCGCATCCGCCATTTCCGGTCTCTTTCTCCCGTTCTTCGCCGCCATTCCCCGGCTCTTGTTCGAATAGAGCCCGTAGTAGCGTACCGTTTGCTGTCCCTTCGGAGGGATGTGCTCCACCGTCGCGGCCAAAAAATCGACGGCCTCGAAGATCTGGAAGTTGCGTTTGGTGTGCCAACTCCGCTTGGAACGGTAGATGACCTTGCCGGTCGATTCGTTCCAGGTGATTTTTTCGAGCGAGAAGGGGGCGCGGAGCAAGTATTCCGCCAATCGCTTCCTGCCCTCGACATCGTGCGGCGCGACGGGTTTTTCACTCGCGTCCAAACTGAATCCGCTGTGAGTCCAGGCGAGGAGTTGGCGGAGCTTGCTCTCGCTAATGAGCTTTTTCTGGCGCAGCAGGGCAAGGAAGCGATGGCGGAAAAGTTCAGCGAGCGGTTCGATGCTTTCGACAGGCAGGACATGGAAGCGCCCCTCCCGATCCACCAGCCCGGAGGCGGCGAGCACGTGGAGGTGAGGATGGAAGTTCAGGTAGTCCCCGAAAGTCTGCACGGCGGCGACGGCGGCAAGTTGTCCATCAGGCAGCTCGAGTCTCGCCCGCATCCAAGCCCGGAGGCTTTCGATGGCTGTGCTGAAGAGATGATCGAGGAGCTTGCGGCGCTTGCGGAAGATGCCGCGAAGGGGTTTCGGCATCGTAAACACGAACTGGCGGTACGGCACCTCGAAGCGGAGGACTCGGGCGATCCAGTCGCCGGTCTGGCGGACTTTGCGCTGATGGCAGCTCGGGCAGAAGTGGCGCGTCTTGCAGGTGAAGGCGAGGAGGCGCTCGTGGCCGCAGTCGGGACACTGGAGCCGCGTGAATCCGGCGGCGAGGTCTCCGCAGCGGTGGAACTGGCGAACGACGTCAACGGCGTCGCGTCGCAGCGGGCCGTGAATGGGGCGGTGGCGTTTCTCATAACCGGATTCGAAGTCGGACCAGCAGTAGTGGACGACTTGCCAGAGGGGCGAGGCTCGGGGACGGCGCGGGCGGTAGATAGATGGCATGATAACTATTCGTTAGAACAGTTATCATGAAAACAGTTCAGATGAATATCTAAAATCCCATCCTGTTTTGGGCGATCATCTTAGCGGGTCGAGCGACGCTCGGGATCGACCTCGGCAAGCCTCCCGACCCGGCAACCCCGCTCACACGCACCGCAGGCTCAGGCGATTCATCGTCCTGCCCTCGGCGAGCCATTGGTGTTAAAAGTCGGTCCTCGCATAAAAGAAATCGTCTTCACCCCACGATTCTTCCGCAAAAAAAATCGCACCCGCGCTGCACCTCAAGCGCTTCGTCGAAATAGGGACGATCATCGGTGAGGAAGAGCAGCTCCCCGCCCCCTCCAAGCAGCCCGTGGAGCGGGCGCAGGAAGAGCAACTGGCACAGCTGCCGACGGGCCGCGTGTTTTTTCTTCGGCCAAGGGTCGGGGCGGAGAAAGTGGATGCGACTCGCGAAGCGGGTCGGCAGGAGCCAAGTTTATGGCACCAGGTTATCGATTGAGAGCCGTGGGTCAATCACCCTTCCGACATCCAAATCACTCCGTCCCGAAGAGCTTGAAGAGGCCCTTCTTTTTCTCGCGCGGAAAGACGGTCGAGAGCGCCTTCACCACGGCATGGGCGATGAGGTCCTGATAGGCCGGATCCTGCACGAGGAGCTCCTCCTCACGGTGAATGATAACGCCGCACTCGAGCAGGATCGCGGGCATCTCCGCCGACTTCAGGACGACGAGATCGGTGAACTCGTAGACACCCGTGCGCGCGTCGAGAAGAGGGCGGTTTTCGCCCTTGATCGGTTCATTGTGATGGAGGGTCGGTTTCAGGCCCGCTTCAAACAGGGCTGCCCCGACGGCGAGCCCGATCTCGCGGCTGCGATCCGCCTTCGCATTTTTACTCGAGGCGAAGACGCTGTAGCCGCGGAAATTATCAGCATAAGGGCGGCTGACCCCTTCGTGAACCCAGCTCCGGAGATACTTGTCGTTGACCGAATCGTGGTGGACCGAGATGAAGCAGTCCGCCTTTTCCTTTCCCGCGAGGACCGCCCGATCGGCGAGACCGGTGATGGCGCCGTCGGCGTTGATGAGGATGACCTTCGCCCCCGCTTTCTCGAGAACACCGGCGATGACGCGGGCGGTCGAGACGTTAAAAAGAAACTCTCCCCTTCCCCGCGCACTGATCGCCCCGGGAGTGAGTCGGCTGTGTCCCACATCGAGGGCGACGCGCAGGCCCTCAAGCGGCTGGCCGGTGAACGCCGGTTTTTTCCACCCTGCGGCGGAAGCCTCCTCCGCCTCACTGCGGGAAAAGCCCCCGATGAAAAAACAGCACAAAACAAGCAGCGCCGGCACCAGAGGGGAAGAAGGACGGATCATGACAGTTCACACCTGTCCACCCGACGGGCGCGCGGATCAAGGAAAGAGGTCAAAGATGCCCGCAGGGGAAGAGAAAAAACCTGTCCCCGCCACCGATTCACCTGCCATTAAAGTCGGTCAATGGGTCTCGATCTTCTGCGGACGGGAGGGTAGCAACGGGACCTGCCCCGGTGACTCCGGCTCCGGCATCCCGTCTCCCCGGAGAGGCGAAGCGGGATCCTGCCCCGGGACCGGCCCTTCGGCCTCTTCAGGAGACTCACCGGCATAGCCCTTGAGACGCTCACTGAGGCTCGCGTTGGTCTCCGTGAGAGAGCGGATCTGATCCTGCAGGCGGATCATTAACTTTTCGTCACTGGAAAATAAATCGCCCGAGGCGACCCGCTTCCAGTGAAGGCCGTAAAGCCACCCGGAAATCGACAGCCCCGCGAGGAGGAGCAGGACCAGGGATTGCGCCGGAGTGAGTGACTTCACGAGAGAAAAAGGGGCGGGGTTACTCCGCTTTCTTGCCGCTGAAAAAACGGCCAAGGTTCGGGCCCTTCTTCGCTTCGGGGGACGCGCCGTTCGTCCGGGGCGCAGCGGTCGGAGCGCCCTCGCCCGCCGCAGGAGCGGCACCGGGAACCGGCTTTGCCGCCACGTTGAAAATGCCCGACTTTACTTTCGCAGGGGCCGGGGGAGGCGCCGTGCCACCCGACTCATCCTCCCGGGTGATAATAAACTTGAGATCATCAGGGACATTCGCCACGTAGTCCCAGCTCCGCACCGGGAGCTTCTCGCCCCGGGCCGTGTATTCCTGGACCTTGCGGCGAATCAGGGTCCCCGCCGCGTCATAGATTTGCTCTTCCGAAAAACGCCCGAGCTGATCATACAGCTGCAGACCCCGGTATTTAAACTGGTCGCGCCCGTCGTAAATCATCGCCTCGGAGGGGCGACCGACACTGTCCAGGGAGATCATGCGGCGCTGCAGACGGGTTCCGTTTTTGCTTTTGGTGACCTGCTCCAGCGTGTTCGTCAGCATGTCCTGCTTCGACTCCGTGAAAGATCCGTCGGAGTGATGAATGGCCCGCCCCCAAATATCGACGGCCTTGCCGTTCATCTGACTGAGCTTCACCCCATACTGACTCAAGGCCTGCCGCTGAGCTTCGGGAAGAATCATGTCGCCGCCGCCGATCCCACCACCGCCACCGTCACCGCTGCCGGGAAACCCCGCCGCCTGCTGGCGAACCGAATTCACCGCCTGCTGGTTGACCCCGGTCTGCCCGCTCGGCGTTTTTGCGTGGAACTGCGCCCGTAGTCCGCTCGTCAGGGTCGTCGCCAGAAGCACTCCCAGAGCAACATATTTCGTCGTAGCCTTCATCATCGCGAAGGCGAAGATACAACTTTTTCAACCCTCCCGCAAGACATTACGCGCGATGGGCAAGGCCCGGCGGAATCAGCTCAGTATTTCGGAAACATATCAGGGGTCGGGAAGCGCTCTTCAAGGTCGCCGTTAAGGTATTCCTCCCGTGGCACCTGAACCTGGGGCCAACTGTTCGGCCGGAGGCGGACCGTCCGGCCGGGGCGGATCCCTTCGATGATGAGGTCGGTCTCGAAGCGGATCTGAATGCCGCTGCTTCCCGGAGGGGCCGGGGCCGCCGCCTTCATGACCTCGAGGATGGTCCCGCGCGAAGCCATGTGGGCCGGGCCGTAGGCGCCGTGCGCGTGCTTCAGGGTGTTCTCGACCGCATTCATCATCGCGGGGCTGTCTTTTTTGAAATCGGCGTAGAGCGAGTCATCCATCCCGCCGAACAAGGTCGCCGTCACCGTAGCGCGACCGAATTGACCATACTCGACCGTATCGATCGAGGCGGGCATCCAGCGGCTCCGGATAAAGGCCTTGTGCGTCCCGGTCTGCTGACGGGCGGCCCGCTGCATGGCCTCGTCGTCGAGCCAGATATCCGAGAGGTGAAAGCGGGTAAAGACACCGTCGGGTGTGGGCTTCCAGGTGATGCCGAGCTGAACGACTTGTCCGTCGAGTGATTTCTTCCCTTCCGCAGGCCAGGCTCCTTCGGCGATGAGTTCGTCGATGCCGAGACGTTCGCGCCCGCGCCAGACGCGGGTGGCGGCATCGAAGGTCATCGTCTCCGCAACGGCCTTTTCATCGTCTCCCTCTTTCGGCTGGAGGGTCGCGGTGATCCTGCCCTCGAGATTCGCGAGTTCCACTTCTCCCAGCTTCCAGACCAGTCCCTCGCGCCGGCAGCGGCTCGGTTCGTCTTCGAGGAGAAGGACATGATTCTCGGCGGGAGCAATGCCGGCTCCGCGATTGTGGTTCGCGTCCTTCGTTCTGTTGTCGACCGGCAACACCGGCACGGCGGAAGTCTTCGGATCGGGCGGGAGAAAGGCCCGGACGTGCAGCACCGTCCCCAGCGGGATGTCACGAAGATCAGCCGGAGCCCCGTGATAACGAACCATGCCATAGGGGAGCATCGCGAAAGGATGCGGGTCGTTCCGGAAAAACATGCCCGATCCCTCCAGCCGGATGCTGCCGCGACGGTTCGCATGGTCCACGAAGACGAGTTCGCCGCGGTAGGAATGCGCTTTTTCGAGGGGCGGAAACTTTCCCGGCTCGGGACGGAAGGGCTCGGCTCCTGATTCCTGACTCCCGGTGCCTGGTTCGTTGTCGGCGGCGATGGCTCCAACGGCTGTGAGAAGCAAGACTCCGAGGCAAAAGGTCGTCAGGTGGAGTTCTTTGAACACGCGATTTCGTTGGTTGTATTGGTTGTCTCCAGCAGATTCAGGGAGGCCAACAGACTGGGTTTTGAGTGGGGCATTCATTCTAAAAAGGTAATCTGCTGGCCTCCCTGACGCCGAGCTGCCGAGTCAGACGGAGTCAATCTGCTGGAAATAAATATCATGGCGGCGCCTAGTTTAGATCAGTATCTGGGAAAAATGGCCGGGGTCGGGAAGCGCTCGTCGAGGTTGCTGTTGTCGTATTCTTCGCGGGGGATTTGCGTCTTTGGCCAGCTTTCCGGGCGGATGCGGACGACTCTCCCGGGACGGATGCCTTCGATGATGAGGTCGGTCTCAAACTGGACCTGAATGCCACTGCTTCCAAGGGGGACTTCTCCGCTCGCAGTGGTGACCGCGACAATTTTGCCACTGGAGGCGATGTGACCAGGGCCGTAGTGGCCGGCGGCGTGCTTCAAGGTGCTCCCCGCTCCGTTGATCTGCGCCTGAACGTCTTTTTTGAAATCGGCGTAGAGGGAGTCATCCATGCCCCCGAACAGGGTCGCGGTGACGGTGGCGCGGCCGAACTGCCCATACTCGACGGCATCAACCGAGGCCGGCATCCAGCGGCTGCGGATGAAGGCTTTGTGCGCCTCGGTCTGAAACTGCGCGGCGTTTTCGATGGCGGCGTCGTCCAGCCAGATGTCCGAGAGGTGAAACTGGGTGAAAGCGCCGCTCAACCCGTCGCCGGGGGCGGGCTTCCAGGTGATCCCGAGCAGGACGGATTGCCCACCGAGGCTTTTCTTCCCGTCGGCGGGCCACACGCCCTCTTCGACCAGGTTCGCCACGGCGAGCCGTTCGCGTCCGCGCCAGAGGCGGGTCCCGGCGTCGAAGGTCATTTTCTCTTCCCCGCCTTTGCCGTCGCCGCCGGCCTTCGGTTCGCGGGTGGCGATGATCGTCCCGGTGTTATCCTTGAGTTCCACTTCCTTGAGCGCCCAGGTTTTGCCCGTGCGCAGGCAGTGACTTGGTTCGTCTTCGAGGAGGAGGACGTGGTTTTCGGCGGGGAAGATCCCGATGCCGCGATAATGGCCGGCGTCCTTCGACTTGCTGTCAGCCGGCAGCACGGGGACGACGGAAGTTTTCGGATCGGGCGGGAGGAAGGCGCTGGCATGCAGCACCGTGCCGAGCGGGATGTCGCGCAGATCCGCCGGTGCGCCGTGATAGCGCACCATGCCATAGGGCAGCAGGGCGAAGGGATGCGGGTCGTTGCGGTAAAATTTGCCCGTCCCCTCCACGCGAAGGCTCCCGCGGCGGTTCGCATGATCGACGAAGACGAGTTCACCACGGTAGGTGTGAGCTTTTTCCAAAGGAGGGAATTGGCCGGCTTCGGGGCGGAAGGGTTCGGCTGCACCGGTTCCCGGCTCGTCGCTGGCGAAGGCCAGAGTGACCCACGCACCCCCGAGTGCCAACCACCCCAAACGGGGAACCAGGAACGAGGAACGAAGATTCAGGAACTGCTTCATAAGGCGGTCAATACTTCGGAAAGACGGCCGGGCTGGGGAAACGCTCGTCGATGCTGGAGGCTCCGTTACCGAGATACTCCTCGCGCGGCAGGTGGACATCCGGCCAGCTGGCAGGGCGGACTTTGACGATGCGCGCGGGGCGCATGCCTTCGGTGATGAGATCCGTTTCAAAACGGATCCGGATGCCGCTGCTGCCCATCGGGGCGTCGCCCGGCAACTTCGCGACGTCGAGAAGCGTGCCGCGCGCGGCCATTTGCGTAGGGCCGGCGGTGCCGCCTTCCGTGTGTTTCAAAGTGTTCTCGACACCATTCATCAAAGCAGGGATACCCGTTCTGAACTCGGCATAGAGGGCAGGATCCATGCCGCCAAACAAGGTCGCGGTCACGGTGGCGCGACCGAACTGGCCATACTCGACGGCATCAACCCACGCTGGCATCCAGCGGCTGCGGATGAAGGCCCGGTGCGTCTCGCTCTGATGCTGCATGGCGTTTTGCATCGCTTCGTCGTCGAGCCAGATGTCGGAAAGGTGAAAGCGGCTGAACACATCACCGGGCGTAGGCCTCCAGGTGATACCGAGATGCACCGGCTGGCCGCCGAGCGCCTTTTTCCCTTCGGCGGGCCAGGTGCCCTCGGAGATGAGATTCCCAATGCGGATCCACTCGCGGCCACGCCAGACGCGGGTGGCGGCATCGAAGGTCAGCGTTTCCTCGGATGCCTCGCCACCGGCACCCTCTTCGGGTTCACGACTGGCGATGAGGCTGCCTCCACGGCCATTGATCTCCACCTCCGTGAGTTTCCAGATCAACCCCTCACGCCGGCAATAGCTGGGTTCATCTTCGAGGAGGAGCACGTGATTCTCGGCAGGGAAGATGCCGATGCCACGGCGATGATTCGCGTCTTTTTCCTTATGGTTAGCCGGCAGCACGGGGACGACGGAAGTTTTCGGGTCCGGTGGCAGAAAGGCGCGGACGTGCAACACGGTGCCGAGCGGGATGTCGCGCAGATCCGCCGGTGCGCCGTGATACCGGACCAAGCCGTAGGGAAGCATCGCGAAAGGATGCGGATCATTCATGCGAAACACGCCCTTTCCCTCCACGCGAAGGCTCCCGCGCCGGTTCGCATGATCCACGAAGACGAGTTCACCACGGTAGGCGTGCGCTTTTTCCAAAGGAGGGAACTTGCCCGGTTCGGGGCGAAAGGGTTCGGCTGCGCTGAGCGCGGGCAGAAAGATACCCAGGCAAAAGACCATAAAGCGCACTTCTTTAATCATGTTTTTTGTCTCCAGCAGATTCAGGGAAGCCAGCAGATTAAAATATGGTTTTGAACTACATTCTGAAGAAGTAATCGGCTGGCCTCCCTGAGCCGAGCTGGCGAGTCAGACGGAGTCAATCTGCTGGAAATCACCAATCAGATCAGATCGCGACAACCCGGTTGCTGTCGCCGAACTGATCCGTCTCAACTCCCATGCGCTGGGCCATGAGGAGAAGCAGGTTGCTCATGTGAGCGTCAGTGTTGACGGGGCGGCTGCAGAGTTGGTAGTGCGCGGTGGTGAGGGTGCCTTCGGGACCGAGGGCATAGCCTTCGAAACCTTTGGCTTCCTGATTGAGATCGAGATGGCTGCCGTGTTTCAGACCGAGGTCCGAGCCTCCCGCGAGCACGAGCGGCAGGTTCGCGTTGCCGTGACTGTGGCCGTAGCACATCCCGCTGCCGAAAAGCGCCATGGTCGAGCCGATGAGTGACTTGCCGTCGAGGTCTTTCGTTTCCGTGAGCCGCGTGAGGAAGTAGCTGAACTGCTCGATCGCGAAGGTGTCGTAATTGGTGAGCTTCTCCATGTAGCCGGCATCACCGCCGTGATGGCTGAGCTGGTGGCGCGACTCGGTGATGCCGATCTCGGGAATGGCGAAGGCGTCCCCTTCCCCACCGAGGCTGAAGGTGGCGACACGGGTCACATCCGTCTGGAAGGCGAGCACCATGAGGTCGTAGACAGTGCGGAAATAATCGCCCGCCATCGTTTGGGGGACATCGCGATTGGTGCGGGTGCGGTCGGCTTCGGAGACAGCCGGCAGCGGCGTGTCGAGCCACGCATCGGCACGGGTCGTGCGGATCTCCGCCTCACGGACAGAGGTGAGATACTGCTCCATGCGGCCTTTGTCCTCCGTGCCCATCTTTTGCTCCAGCCGGCGCACCTCGGCGAGATTGGCGTCGAGCACGCTGCCCTTGCGGCGCAGAGCCCGGCGCTGGGCCTCTTTCCCGCCCTTCGGTTCCTCGAAGAGCGAGGCGAAGATCTCGCTGCAACGACGCAGCGCAGGCAGTTGCACCCCGTCCGCCGTCCAGGCGAGCGATCCCTGCGTGAGGGCAACTTCCATCGAGGGATAACGCGTGTGAGGCGCCGTGATCTCAGCCATTTTCTGGTCGACCGAAATAGTGTTACGATCCGAGGGGCCCAACTTACCGCCGGTGAGGAAGACATTGATGCAGTTGTGATGGTGGCCGAGTGCCCCGGGATGATGGAGCCCGCTGATCGGCGTGATGACTTCACGGTGTTTCTCCAGAGGTTTGAGCGACCGGGAAAATTCGTAATCCCTGCCGGGCTTCATGATCTGGTAGTTCAGCGAATGAACGCCGTTCGCGAGGTAGATGAAGGCACTGCGCTTTGGCGTGGCCGTGGTCTTCTCAGAAGCCCGCAGTGGAATCATGCAGTCGAGCAGGGGCAAGGAGACAAAACTGCCGAGCGCTTTGAGGGCGTGGCGGCGATCGATGAGCCAGGATTGGGTTTGGATGTTCATGGAAGGGGCGAGTAGCGGTTAGTGGTTAGCTTTTAGCTTTTAGCTTTTAGCTTTTAGTTTTTTCTGAGGTCCTTAGCTTTTGAATGAAGGCGTTGAGCATGCGTCTGATTTCGGTGAGTTCCCGGTTCGTGGTTTCGTAGGCTTCCAGGGATATGTATTCAAGATCATGAGCAAGGATAAGTTGATATTCGAGCTCGGAAGCCGAGCCCATGGCGTTGTCGAGGAATCTCGCAAAATCCTTCTCAGTGTTTCTTCCGCAGCCTTCCGCAATATTGGTTGGAATCGACGAAACCGATCGGCGCATCTGACTTACAAGGCCGTACGTTTCAGATTTTGGAAATTCTCGCGTAAGTCGATAAACCTCAAGAGTGATTTTGTGTGACCGTTCCCAAATCTGCAATTTCCGAAAGTTTTTCATTAGCTNNTGTTAGTTGTTGGGGTTTAGTGGTATGGCGCGGAGTTTTGTGAGTTTCCCGAGATCGCTAATCGCTAATCGCTAATCGCTAATCGCTAACCGCTAACCGCTAACCGCTAACCGCTTCACCTCTTCCGCATCAGTTCCGACATCGCGACCGCCCGGACCATGTCCTTGATGCGATATTCGCTCTTCTTCGCCTCGGCGGCGATAGCATTGACATCGTCCTGGTCATCGAAGGTGAGCACGCGACGCAGTCCGTAGGTGCAGAGATGCTCGATGAAGGCCCGGGCGACCTTGTCGCGGTCTTCGAGGAGACGTTGCTTGAACTCGTCGGCGTCGTTGAAGGCACGCCCATCGGGCATTTTACCGGCGGGATTGACGGGGGGGTCTTCGCCGACTCCCGTCGGGACTTTCTCCCGGGTGCGCCACTGGCCGATGGCGTCGTAGTTTTCCCAGGCGAGGCCAAGTGGGTCCAGCTTCGCGTGGCAGGCGGCGCAGTTCGCATCGCTCGCATGCGCGGCCAGTTTGTCCCGCAGGGTGGCCTTCGGGTCGGTGGGCGGATTGGGTTCGATCGCGGGGACGTTGGCAGGAGGCGGCGGCGGCGTCTTCCCGAGGATCACCTCACTGAGCCATACGCCCCGATGCACCGGGCGATGGCGCGTGCCGTCTGAGGTGAGCCCGAGGACCGCGCCCATCGTAAGGAGACCGCCGCGCTTATCCTCAGGCTTCAGCGCGACACGCTCGAAGCCACCCGAACCGGACTCGGGCAGTCCGTAGAACTCACTGAGCCGCGCATTGGCCACGGTCCAGTCGGAATCGATGAAGCTATCGAGAGGCAGGTTTTTGGCGAACATCTCGCGGAAAAATTCCACCGGCTCGGCGCGCATGCTATCCTCCAGCCACGCGTCGTAGGTCGGGTAGAGCGTCCTGTCCGGCGGGAACATCCCGACGCGGTGCAGTTGCATCCACTGACGCGAGAAATCGTCGATAAAGCGCTCGGCTTTTCCATCGGCGAGGAGGCGGTCGACCTCCCTCTTCAAGCCATCGCCATTCAGGGCCGCGCCTTTGGCTGCAGTGAAGAGCGCGTCATCCGGCATCGAGCTCCACAGGAAATACGAGAGCCGCGTGGCGAGTTCCGTGTCCGTGAGATGTTCGCGGGCGACCGGATCACCCTCGACGAGATAAATGAAGTGCCGCGAAGTCAGCACGCCCTGCAAGGCCACGCGATAGGCATCGGCCGGCTTCTCCCCCGCCTCGAGTTCTTCTCGATACGAGTTCAAATACTGCTCCAGTTCCTCCGCCTTCACCGGACGACGCCAGGCGCGTTCGGCAAAGCGCTGGAGATGCTCCGCCACCACCCCGGGCGTCGCGTCATCGGGAGGCACCACCGCTTCGCGGCGCGCTTTTTCCTCTTCCGACACGAGCGGGCCTTCCCACTCGACCCAATCGAGGATCACCGTGGAGAAAAGCCCGTTCCCCTTGTCGTCGAACATCTGCGGCGCGTTCGGATTCAGCAGATAGGTCTCACTGCTGTGCGTGAAAACGTAACTATTGCTGCCGAGCGCATTACGGAAAGCCGCGCCGGCCCGACGATCGACCACGTCCGTGGCCACCACGCAGAAATCGAGAGTCGCGGGCATTTCAAGGAAGACCTCGAACTCATAGACCTGCGGCTTGTCCTCCGGAGCCGTGATGTCGAACTCGATGAGCCCGTCCACCGTCTCCTCACCCGTGCGCGCTCCAATGCTCAGGTGGGCAGTCTGGCCACCAATCGGACGAACGCCGCTGGCCTGGAGGCGCAGCTTGTAAAGCCCGCTATGTTCGGGCCCCGTCTTTCCGAACCAATTCGGTGCGAGCGCCTGCCGGGTGTTGCCGGGATACAGGAGATGACGCAGCGGTCGCTTGATCCCGAAACGGTCCAGGGCCGCCTGCTGATCCTTTCCGCCGCCGTAGCGCAGTTCCGCCGCGGTCTTGCGGACCTTGCGAGCCTCACCCGATGCAGCAGCGGGGAAAGCCCGATCGAGCACCAGCTCCGCCGCGCGGTAATAGCGGTCCACGTGCGAAGGCGAGAGCGAGAGCTCCGACCCGATCCGCTCAAAGCCGTGCCAGAGGGTGTCCTCGTTCAACTCACCCGGCTTCGCCGGATCATAGCGCACGCCGAGCAGGTCATAGACCGTGTTCTGATACTCCTTCCGGCTCAGCCGGTAATGAGACACCGCCGGGCGCGCCGCCATCCGCGCCGACTTGCCCTCCTTCATGAGGACGTCGAGCTTAGGAATAAAGGCGGCGATCTCCTCCTGCGACGGCTGGGGCTCGTCCTCCGGAGGCATCTCCCCGGAATTGATGCGCTCGATCACTTCGTGCCAGAGGTGCGTGTCGAGGCCCGATTTGAAATCGCGCGAGAGCTGGTCGATGCGCAAATTACCCTTCTCCTTTTCCGGCCCGTGACAACTGAGGCAATGCGTCTTGAGGAAAGCCTCGAACGGTTCCGGCTCCGCCCCTGTGACCGCGCCGGTCTGAACGAGACCGGCGGCGAGGAACGTGAAGACAGGGCGGAGGACTCGGGGAAAAAACATGGTGTTAGGATGAGTGCGCGGAGTATACCAATTTCCATGCCTTTCTTCACTCCCGCGAACGCGGCACAAGAGGCACTTTGCCCGGGGAACAGATGATTTACGGTCGGACCGGTTCCTGATCGCTCCAGGTGACGAAAACTGTTACATTCCGGATCTCATCATGAAACGCCGCACCTTCCTCCACACCACCGCCCTCGCCACCCTCGCCAGTCAGGTCGACGCCCTCCGCGCCGCCACCGCCGGCATGCAGGTCAAAATCGGAGCCTGTGACTGGACCATGAAACTCGCCGCGCAGCCGGCCGCCCTTGATCTCGCGAAGCACATCGGACTCGACGGCGTCCAGGTCGATTTCGGGAGCACCCCCGATGCCGCCGGATGGCTGCCGCTCTTCGACGAAAAACTGCAGGACACCTACCTCGCCAAATCCGCCGAGCTAGGGATCTCGGTCCCCTCGCTCGCCCTCGCCGTGCTCAACGGAGTGCCGCTCAAGAGCGACCCCGAAGCTGAAAAGTGGGTCCTCGCGAGTCCCAAGGTCGCCCAACGCCTCAAGTCGCGCTGCGTTCTCCTCGCCTTCTTTGGAAAAGGCAGCCTCGCCGGCGACGAGCCCGGGATTGCAAAAGTCACCGGCATCCTCAAAAAACTCGCTCCCCTCGCCGAAGAGGCGGGCCTCATCTATGGCATCGAGTCCACCCTCAAGGTGCCCGTCCTCGAAACGATCCTCGACGAAGTGAATTCGCCCTCCATCCAGGTCTGGTACGACGTCGCCAACATGGACAAAGAAGGCGAAGACTACGGCGAAGCCATCCGACGCCTCGGCAAAGAGCGCATCTGCGAATTCCACGCCAAAGATTTCGAAGGCCTCTACGGCCAGGGCAACATCGACTTCAACAAGATGCGCGACGCCATGCGCGACATCGGCTGGCACGACGCCTGGGTCCACATCGAAGGCACCCAGCTCCCGAACGGCGTGGAGGAGGATGTCCGCTACGATGCGGAGTACTTGCGCGGGGTGTTTGGGGGGTGAAGGGGAGTGGCGGATCGGCAGGGCAAAGCGGAGTTGCCGGAAAGGTTCGGAGTGGTTAGTGTCCACGGATGATTCTTGCTTGGTTAAGTGCTCCTCTGGTATGCCTATTGGCTGCTTTTCCCGGCGCGGGTCCTCGCCTTGAACATTACCGCAGCCGTTACGCATGAACAAAAAAGCCCTCAGCGAACGCGACATCTGCACAAAGTTCATTACGCCAAGCCTTGTGGCGAGTGGCTGGGACCTCGACACTCAGATTCGGGAGGAAGTCGGCTTCACCGATGGTCGAATTTACGTGCGGGGGAAGATTCATGCGCGCGGAGCGCAAAAGCGGGTCGACTACATCCTCTACTACAAGCCTAATATTCCCCTCGCGATCATCGAGGCGAAGGACAATAGCCACACCGTCGGATCCGGCATGCAGCAGGCGCTCGGCTACGCAAAGCCGCTCGACGTGCCGTTTGTCTTCAGCAGCAATGGTGACGGCTTTCTCTTCCACGATAAGACGGTGAAATCGGGTCCGATAGAGACCGGGATTTCACTGGGAGACTTTCCTTCTCCCGGGCAGCTTTGGGAAAAATACAAAGACTTCAAAGGCATCACAGACGAGGTCGAGTCCGTCGTGGCGCAGGATTATTTCTCCGACGGATCGCCGCGCTCGCCCCGCTACTACCAGCAGATCGCGATCAACCGCACCGTCGAAGCGGTGGCCAGAAACGAGGGAAACAATCGTCACCTCCTCGTCATGGCGACCGGCACCGGGAAAACCTACACCGCCTTCCAGATCATCTACAGGCTGTGGAAAAGTGGCCTGAAAAAACGCATCCTCTTCCTCGCCGATCGCACCGCGCTGATCGATCAGACGGTGCGTGGCGACTTTCGCCATTTCAAGGAGGCGATGACCGTGATCAAGCACAAGCAGATCGACACCGCCTACAATATCTACCTCGCGCTCTATCAGGGCTTGTCCGATAGCAACGACACCGACGCCTACAAGCAGTTCAGCCCCGAATTCTTCGACCTCATCATCGTGGACGAGTGCCATCGCGGCAGCGCCCGCGAGGACAGTAAATGGCGCGAGATCCTGGAATACTTCAAGGGCGCGACTCATATCGGCCTGACAGCCACGCCCAAAGAGACGAAGGAAATTTCCAGCTCCGAGTATTTCGGTGACCCGCTTTACACCTACTCGCTCAAACAGGGCATCGATGACGGCTTCCTCGCCCCTTACAAAGTCATCAAGATCACGCTCGACATTGACGCCGAGGGCTGGCGTCCGGCAAAGGGATTCAAGGACAAGGATGGCAAAGAGGTCGAGGATCGCCTCTACAACCGCACCGACTTTGATCGCCATCTCGTCGTTGATGAGCGCCGTCAGATCGTGGCGGAGAAAATCACCGAATTCCTCAAAGGGAGCGGCCGCTTTTCCAAGACCATCGTCTTCTGTGTGGACATCGAGCACGCCGAGGGAATGCGAACCGCCCTGGCGAATGCCAACGCCGATCTCGTCGCCACAAACAGCAAATATGTGATGCAGATCACCGGAGACAATGAGGAGGGCAAACGCCACCTCGACGACTTCATCAGTCCGAGCGAACTTTACCCCGTGATCGCCACCACGTCGAAGTTGATGACCACCGGGGTCGATGCCCAGACCTGCAAGCTCATCGT